>QAKV01000008.1 GCA_003343625.1 Clostridiales bacterium | reverse complement strand
ATGGATGTCTTTAACGCGAATAAGGAGGTGTAACGATGTCTATCTGTCCTAAGAATAAGTCTTCCAAGTCCAGAAGAGACAAGAGAAGAGCGAACTGGAAAATGAGCGCACCCACGCTGGTGAAGTGCAGCAAATGCGGCGCACTGATGATGCCTCACAGAGTTTGCAAGGCCTGCGGTTCTTACAACAAGCGTGAAATCGTGAAGGTAGAAGCTTAAAAAGGGAACTGTCGCACGGATTTGAAGAGTCCGATGCGGCAGTTTTTTTATACGACAGGAAATTTCATTTCCTGTCGTATAAAAAAACACGCTCCGCTGAGGATGCGCACTCGCGCGAAAAGTAGAGCGTTGCCTGACGGCAGCCGCGCCCGGCGCACACTATTTCATTTATATGCCAGGACTTTTCTTCTTACCGCATAAAAATTTACAGAGAAGCGCTATCATTGACTTTTTTCCCGGAGTTTAGTATAGTTAAAATAATGTCGGCCTGTTGGAAGAAGGCGGCAAAAACGTGAAGAAACGCGCGCATCGAATGAAGGTGAACGTTTCAGGAAAGGACGGATGGCTGAGATGGCGGAATTTGTGAAAGTGGCGGTGGATGCCATGGGAGGGGACAATGCGCCGACGGAGATCATAAAGGGCGCGGTACAGGCGGTAGAGGCGGACGAGAGGATCAGGGTCTGTCTGGTGGGGAAGGAAGAGGTGATCGAAAGGGAGCTCGCCTCATGCACCTATCCGAAAGACCGGGTGGACATTGTCAATGCGACGGAAGTGATCGAGACGGCTGAGCCTCCCGTGAACGCCATCCGCAAAAAGAAGGATTCTTCCATCGTCAGGGGACTTGAGCTGGTGAAGTCAGGCGACTGCGACGCCTTCGTATCCGCCGGCAGCACGGGAGCGGTGCTGGTGGGCGGACAGGTGCTGGTAGGCCGGGCCAAAGGCGTGGAAAGGCCCCCTCTGGCGCCGCTGATCCCCACGGAAAAAGGAGTGTCGCTGCTCATCGACTGCGGGGCCAATGTGGATGCGCGCCCTTCGCATCTGGTGCAGTTCGCGCGGATGGGTTCCATTTACATGGAACACGTGGTGGGCGTGAAAAACCCCAGAGTGGCCATCGTCAATATCGGCGCCGAAGAGGAAAAGGGGAATGCCCTGGTCAAAGAGACCTTCCCCTTGCTGAAAGCCTGCCAGGATATCAATTTCATCGGGAGCATTGAGGCCAGGGAGATCCCTGCCGGATATGCGGACGTGATCGTCTGTGAAGCTTTCGTGGGCAATGTGATCGTGAAGCTCTATGAGGGCGTGGGAGCGACTCTAATCAGAAAGGTGAAGGAAGGGATGATGACCTCCCTGCGCAGCAAGATCGGCGCCCTGATGGTCAAGCCGGCCTTAAAGCAGACGCTCAAGGCATTCGATCTGGAGGAATACGGAGGCGCGCCGCTTTTGGGATTGAAGGGACTCGTGGTGAAGACCCACGGCAGCTCCAAGGCGGTGGAGATCAGAAATACGATTTTGCAGTGCGTCACCTTCCGGGAACAGGACATCATCGGGAAAATCAGGGAGAGCCTCGCCGCTGCAAAGGAAGAAGGATAACATGGAACTGGAAAAGCTGAGACAGGTGATCGCGGAGGTGCTCAGTGTAGACCCGAGAGAAGTGACGGAAGAGACGACCTTTGTGGAAGATTTATGTGCGGATTCCCTGGATGTTTATCAGATCATCATGGGAATAGAGGATGCCTTTGAGATTCGGATTCCGGCGTCGGAGGCGGAGAAAATCACGACCGTCAAAGAAGCGGTGGAGCTGATCAAAAGGGCGGAAAAAGGATGACGGTTGTGCCGCGCAGAGCGCCGTCTCCCGGAGGGGAGACGGCAGCGCGGCGTTTTTATTGAACGTTGAGTTGGGAGACGAAAAATGGGAACGTATACGATGGAGGAACTGGAGAACAGGATCGGCTACCGGTTTCGGGAAAAGAGCCTGCTAAAACAGGCGCTGACTCACAGTTCCTATGCGAATGAACAAAAGATCAACAAGCTGAAGGATTACGAGCGCCTGGAGTTTTTAGGGGATGCGGTGCTGGAACTGATTTCCAGCGACTTTTTGTTCCACGAAAACCCGAACCTTCCGGAGGGAAAGCTGACCAAGCTGCGGTCTTCCATGGTCTGCGAACCGGCGCTGGCCTACTGCGCCAGAGAACTGGAACTGGGGCAATATATGCTCCTGGGCAAGGGAGAGGAAGCCACGGGAGGAAGACACCGGGAATCCATCACTTCGGACGCCATGGAGGCGCTGATCGGGGCGCTGTATCTGGACGGCGGCTTCGAAGCGGCCCACGCTTTCATCCATCGTTTTGTGCTGTCGGATCTGGAGAATAAGATTCTGTTTTACGACAGCAAGACGGTGTTGCAGGAGATGGTTCAGGCGGAGGGAGAGTGCCGTCTGGAATACGAGCTCAAAGGGGAGCTTGGCCCGGATCACAGCAAGGAGTTTCTGGTGGAAGTGCTGTTGGGCGGCCGCTGCCTGGGCAGCGGAAAAGGCCGGACGAAAAAAGCGGCGGAACAGCAGGCCGCCTATGAGGCGATTCTGTATCTGCGGAACCGATAAGGAGTATGCATGTATTTAAAGAGTATCGAAGTACACGGGTTTAAGTCCTTTGCAAACAAGATCGACTTTCAGTTTCACAACGGGATCACCGGGATCGTGGGGCCAAACGGCAGCGGAAAGAGTAATGTAGCGGATGCGGTGCGCTGGGTGCTGGGCGAACAGAGGATCAAGCAGCTGCGCGGCGCCACCATGCAGGACGTTATTTTTTCCGGTACCGAGTTGAGAAAGCCTCTCGGCTACGCTTATGTGGCGATTACCCTGGATAATTCCGATCATCAGCTGGCCATCGAGTACGACGAGGTGACCGTGGCCAGGAGATTGTACCGTTCCGGCGAGAGCGAGTACCTGATCAACAATACCCCCTGTCGCTTAAAGGATGTGAACGAGCTCTTCTACGATACCGGTATCGGCAAAGAAGGGTATTCCATCATCGGGCAGGGACAGATCGACCGAATTTTGAGCGGTAAGCCGGAGGAACGCAGGGAGTTGTTCGATGAGGCTGCGGGAATCGTCAAGTTCAAGCGCCGCAAGGACAGCGCTGTCAAAAAGCTGGAATCCGAAAAGCAGAACCTTCTGCGGGTGACGGATATTCTGACGGAACTCGAAAAGCAGGTCGCTCCGCTGGAAAAGCAGTCGGAGAAAGCGAAGATCTACCTGAAGAAAAAGGAAGCCTTAAAGAACCTCGATGTGAACGTGTTTTTGCTGGAAAATGAAAGGCTCCGGCAACAGCTGGAACAGACGCAGGAAAAGCTTTCGATCGCTGCGGGGGATCTGAAAGAAACGACGGAGAAATACGAAGGGATCCGGGAGGAATATGAAAAGGGGCAGAATGAAATAGAGCGGCTGGAAAAGGAAATGGACGCTTCCAGAGCCCTTCTGACGGATACCTCCGTTCTGCGCGGCAAGCTGGAAGGGGAAATCGCCGTCTTAAAGGAAAAGATCCGTTCTCTTACGGGGAACGGAGAGCACCTGGAAGGGAGGAGGCAGACGCTGGAAGGGGAAATTTCCTCCCGGCAGAAAGAGAAGGAAGCGCTGCTGACAAAAAAGGCAGGGATAGAGGCGGAGTTTTCAAAGCAGCGGGCGAACAGGGATCAGGCGTCCCAAACGCTGGAGAGCACGCGCGAGAGGATCGCGGAGCTCAATAGCTCCGTGGAATCCGGAAAAAACGCCATCATCGAAATCCTCAACCAAAGGGCCGCCATCAAGTCCAGGGTGGGGCGTCTGGATACCATGACAGAACAGCTGCAGATCCGCAGGGCGCAGCTCAATTCCCGTCTGTTGCGCGCCAAATCCGATGAGGTCGAGCAGGAGGAGACGATCAGAACGCTGGAAGCCGCTTTTGAGGAGGTGAACCGGGAGATCGCTGAGCGAAACGAAGGACAGTCCCGCATGGAAGAACAGCTGTCGGCGCTCAGAAATGACCTGGCCCAAAAGGACAAACAACTGCGGGATACTCAGGTGATTTATCATCAGGAAAAATCCAGGCTGGACGCCCTGACCAATCTGACCGAGCGCTATGAAGGGTACGGCGGGAGCGTCCGCCGGGTGATGGAACAGAAGGAAGAAGAGCCGGGCATCATCGGCGTGGTGGCGGATATCGTCAAGGTGGAGAAGAAATACGAGGTGGCCATCGAGACGGCGCTGGGCGGAAGCATTCAGAATGTGGTGACAAAGGACGAAGACACCGCCAAGAGGATGATTTCCTATTTAAAACGTACCAAAGGAGGCAGAGCCACCTTCCTGCCTCTGACCAGCGTGAAAAATGCGCAGCCTTTCAAACAGAAGGAGGCGCTGTCCGAGCCGGGCGTACTTGGATTGGCCAACACCCTGGTCTCAGTGGAAAACGCCTATGAGGACGTGGCAAAATCCCTGTTGGGCCGGATCCTGGTGGTGGATCAGATCGATCATGCGGTGAAGCTGGCCCGGAAATACAGCTACGCTTTCCGGATCGTCACCCTGGAGGGAGAACTCCTGGTGCCGGGAGGCGCCATCAGCGGCGGCGCATTCAAGAACAGCAGCAATCTGCTGGGGCGGCGCCGGGAGATGGAGGAGCTGGAGACGAAAGTCAAAAAGAGCCTGATGGCTATCGACGGCCTTTTGGACGACATCGAAAAGACGAAAGGAAAGCGCAACCGGCTTCGGATGGAGCTGGAAGAGGGCAGGGAGAAGCTTCAGGAAGCGTTTATCAGGCAAAATACCGCAAGACTCAACGTCCTGTCTGCCCAAGAGAAGAAATCCCAGACGGAGGCGGGCTTCGGAGACCTGAAAAAAGAGGAAGCCGAGATCGAGAAGCAGGCCGCGGAGATCCGGCAGGGCCGCCAGGAGATCGCCGAAGAGCTCTCCGAATCCGAATCCAGGGAAAAGGAACTGGAGGGGGAAATCGCCGTCTTTCAGGCGGAGCTGACCGAAAAGAGAAGGGAAGAGTCCCTGCAGACAGAGGCCTTAAACGAGCAGGAAGTGGAGATGGAAAAGATCCGGCAGCAGCTGGGATTTTTCGAGGCGAACGAAAACCGTCTGGAAGCGGAGAGCGGCCGTTACAGGGCGGAGCTGCTGGAGGTGGAAGAAAGCCTCAGGAACGGGAAAGCCGAAATCGGGGAGAAGGAAAAAAGCATTCTGGAACTGGAAAAAACCATCGCGGCTTCCCACACCTCCCAGTCGGATGCGCAGGAAAAGCTCGCGCAGGATACGGCCAGAAAAGAAGAGCTTTCCGCCAAGCAGAAGAATTTCTTCGCAGTCCGCGAAGAACTGTCCGGGCGGATGAACGCTCTGGATAAGGAAGTCTACCGCTTGAACGCCCAGAAGGAACGGACGGAAGAGGCCGTGGAAAATCAGGTCAGCTATATGTGGAGCGAGTATGAAGTCACCCTTCGGGACGCCATGGAGCTTCGGGACGAGACGCTGACGGATCTGGCCGCTATGAAGAAGGAAGCGGCGGCCGTGAAGGACGAGATCAAAAAGCTGGGCGATGTGAATGTAAATGCCATCGAGGACTATAGGAACCTGATGGAGCGTTATACGTTCTTAAAGACCCAGCACGACGATCTGGTGGAGGCGGAACGGACGCTGACCGGTATCATCCTGGAACTGGATGAGGCGATGAGGCGGCAGTTCAAGGAGAAATTCGCCCGGATCGGCCGGGAATTCGACAAGGTATTCAAGGAACTGTTCGGCGGCGGAAAGGGAACGCTGGAGTTGATGGAGGACGAGGATATATTGGAAGCGGGCATCCGCATCATCGCGCAGCCTCCGGGAAAGAAACTGCAGAACATGATGCAGCTCTCCGGCGGAGAAAAAGCGCTCACGGCCATTTCCCTGCTCTTCGCCATCCAGAACTTAAAGCCCTCTCCGTTCTGCCTTCTGGACGAGATCGAGGCCGCGCTGGACGACAGCAATGTAGGGCGTTTCGCGAAGTACCTGCACAAGCTCACCGCCCACACCCAGTTCATCGTCATCACCCACCGGCGCGGGACGATGGAGGCGGCGGATCGGCTGTATGGGATCACCATGCAGGAGAAAGGCGTGTCCACGCTGGTGAGCGTGAATCTGATCGACAAAGAATTGACTGACTAAAAGGGGGAGTTTTGATGAGCGAAGAAAAAAAAGGCTTTTTTGCCCGGCTCAAGGAAGGGCTGACCAAAACCAGGAACAACATCGTCCGGGGAATCGATTCCATTTTCTCCGGATTCTCGTCCATCGACGACGATTTTTACGAAGAGCTGGAGGAGACGCTGATCATGGGGGATCTGGGCGTAAACGCCACCGCCCGGATCCTGGAACGGCTCAAAAAACAGGTGAAGGAACAGGGGATCCGGGAACCGGAAGCCTGCAGGCAGCTTTTGATCGACAGCATCCGGGAACAGATGGACGTGGGGGAAACCGCTTATGATTTCGAAACGAAACAGTCCGTGGTGTTGGTGATCGGCGTCAACGGGGTGGGAAAAACCACGTCCGTGGGTAAACTGGCGGGCAAGCTGAAAGAGCAGGGACGGAGAGTGCTGATCGCGGCGGCGGATACGTTCCGGGCGGCGGCGGGGGAACAGCTGGAAGAGTGGGCCAACCGCGCCGGCGTGGATATGATCGGCGGCAGGGAGGGATCCGACCCGGCCAGCGTGATCTACGACGCGGTACATGCGGCGAAGGCCAGGCATATCGACGTGCTTTTGTGCGACACCGCGGGGAGGCTGCACAACAAGAAAAACCTGATGGAAGAGCTCAAAAAAATGAATCGGATTATCGACCGGGAATTTCCGGATGCCCATCGGGAAAATCTGGTGGTCTTAGACGGCACTACCGGGCAGAATGCGCTGGTACAGGCCAGGGAATTTTCGCAGGTGGCGGATCTGACCGGTATCATCCTGACGAAGATGGACGGTACCGCCAAAGGCGGGATCGCGGTGGCGATCCAGTCCGAGCTGCACATCCCGGTGAAGTATATCGGAGTGGGAGAAACCATCGATGATCTGCAGAAATTCGATGCGGATCAGTTTGTAAACGCGCTGTTCGACATCAAGACGACGGAAGAAGGGGAATGACAGATATGGAAGAAGAAAAGATGCTGACGCTGGAAACGTTTGAAGAGGCTGCGGAAGTGGTGAAAAAGGTGACGCTGGAAACGAAATTGGTTTACAGCGACTATTTCAGCCAGCAGACCGGGGCAAAGGTATACATCAAGCCGGAAAACATGCAGTTTACCGGCGCCTATAAAGTGAGGGGCGCTTATTATAAGATGAGCACCCTTTCGGAGGAAGAGCGCCAGAAGGGCGTCATCACCGCTTCCGCAGGGAATCACGCCCAGGGCGTGGCCTATGCGGCTCAGTGTTACGGAGTGAAGTCCACCATCGTGATGCCCACCACCACGCCGCTGATCAAAGTCAACCGGACGAAAGGGTATGGGGCCGATGTGGTGCTGTACGGCGACGTATATGATGAAGCCTGCGCGAAAGCCTACGAGCTGGCTGAGGAACACGGCTATACCTTCGTCCATCCTTTCGACGACCTGGCGGTGGCCACCGGGCAGGGGACGATCGCCATGGAGATCATCAAGGAACTGCCGCTGGTGGACTATATTCTTGTGCCTATCGGCGGCGGCGGTCTCGCGGCCGGAGTTTCCACTCTGGCGAAACTGCTCAATCCCAAAATCCGGGTCATCGGCGTGGAACCGGCCAATGCGAACTGTATGCAGGAGTCCCTGAAAAGTGGCAAAGTGACCACCCTGCCGACAGTCAATACCATCGCCGACGGGACGGCGGTGAAAACGCCGGGGGAAAAGATTTTCCCCTATATTCAGGAAAACCTGGACGATATCATCACCGTGGAGGATGCGGAGCTGGTGGTAGCGTTTCTGGATATGGTGGAGAACCACAAGATGATCGTGGAGAACTCCGGCCTTTTGACGGTGGCGGCATTGAAACATCTGGACGCGAAGGGCAAGAAAGTGGTCGCTATCTTAAGCGGGGGAAATATGGACGTGATCACCATGTCCTCCGTCGTGCAGCAGGGACTGATCCTGCGCGACAGGATCTTTACGGTATCCGTGCTGTTGCCCGACAAGCCGGGCGAGCTGCATAAGGTTTCCGGCGTTGTGGCACGGGCAGGGGGCAACGTGATCAAGCTGTCCCACAATCAGTTCGTTTCCATCAACCGGAACGCGGCGGTGGAACTGCGCATCACCCTGGAGGCCTTCGGCACCCAGCATAAAAAAGAAATCATGCAGGCGCTGGAACAGGAAGGGTATCGTCCCAAACTGGTGCGCACTGCGATGTAAAGGAAGATCTGCATGTAAAGAAAAAATACTTGACAGCTACATTCTTTTATAGTACACTACCCGGAGTGAGGAGCTGACGATGGAAAAAATTGTGGAACAGGGTCTGCTGTATGATTTTTATGGTGAACTGTTGACGCCCCATCAGCGGCGGATTTATGAGGATGCGGTGCTCAACGATATGTCCCTGAGCGAGATCGCTGAAGAACAGGGGATCAGCAGGCAGGGGGTTCATGATCTGATCAGGCGCTGCGACAAGGCGCTGAAAGGATATGAGAGCAGACTGCATCTGCTGGAGAAGTTCCTGAAGGTGAAAGGGACTGTGGAGCAGATCGAGAGGCTCAGCTCCGAGGAGAGCGTGAAGCTGCTGGCCAGAGAGATTCTGGAAGAATTGTGAGAGGTCTCCTGCGAGGGCGGAGGCGGTGAGAGAGGGCACGGATGGCGTTTGAGAGCTTAACGGATAAACTGCAGAACGTATTCAAGAACCTGCGCAGCAAGGGAAGGCTGACGGAAGAGGACGTAAAGACCGCCTTAAAAGAGGTGAAGATGGCGCTTCTGGAAGCGGACGTCAACTTCAAGGTGGTGAAGCAGTTCGTGAAAGCCGTGGAGGAGCGGGCCATCGGTCAGGACGTGATGAACGGTTTAAATCCCGGACAGATGGTCATCAAGATCGTCAACGAGGAGATGACTGCGCTGATGGGTTCCGAGACCACGGAGATTCCCCTCCAGCCCGGCAAGGCGATGACCGTGCTCATGATGTGCGGCCTTCAGGGAGCCGGCAAAACCACCACCACCGCGAAACTGGCCGGGAAGTTCAGGCTGAAAGGCAAGAAGCCTCTGCTGGTGGCCTGCGATGTCTATCGTCCGGCTGCCATCGAACAGCTGCAGATCAACGGGGAAAAGCAGCAGGTGGACGTGTTCGCCATGGGAACCGGGCACAGGCCGGTGAATATCGCGAAGGCCGCCATCGAGCACGCGGAAAAGAACGGGCACAACATCGTGATCCTGGATACCGCCGGACGGCTGCACATCGATGCGGATATGATGGCGGAGCTGCAGGAGATCAAGGAAAATGTGACGGTTCATCAGACGCTGCTGGTGGTCGATGCCATGACCGGTCAGGACGCGGTCAACGTTGCGAAGGAATTCGACGAAAAGGTGGGGATCGACGGCGTCATTCTGTCCAAAATGGACGGCGATACCAGAGGCGGAGCAGCGCTTTCCATCAAAGCCGTAACCGGAAAACCGATTCTGTATGTGGGTATGGGAGAGAAGCTGTCCGATCTGGAGCAGTTTTATCCGGATCGCATGGCGGGGCGCATCCTCGGGATGGGCGATGTCCTCTCCCTGATCGATAAAGTACAGTCCAGCATCGATCTGGATGCGGACAAGGAAAAAGAAATGGCCGCCCGCATGAAGAAGGGGAAGTTCGATTTCGAGGACTACCTGGAGAGCATGAAGCAGATGCGGAAAATGGGCGGGCTTTCCAGTATTTTAGGGATGATGCCCGGAATCGGCGGAAAATCGGCGGAGCTGGAATCCATGATCGATGAAAAGCAGCTGGCGCGCATGGAGGCCGTAGTCCTGAGTATGACTCCTCAGGAGCGGCGCAATCCCAAGCTCTTAAATCCCAGCCGCAAACATCGGATCGCCCGGGGAGCGGGCGTGGATATCAGCGTTGTAAACCGTTTCATCAAGCAGTTCGAGCAGAGTCAGAAGATGATGAAGCAGCTCCCTTCCCTGATGGGAGGCAAAGGCGGAAGAAAAGGTAAGTTCAGGCTTCCTTTCTGATAAATCGCGCGAGCGCGCGGACATTACAAATCAATCTATTCAAATTTTCGGAGGTAAGAAAAAATGGCAGTAAAGATCAGATTAAGAAGAATGGGATACAAGAAGAACCCGATCTACAGAATCATCGTCGCGGACTCCAGATCCCCCAGAGACGGACGGTTTATCGAGGAAATCGGCACTTACGACCCCAATACGGATCCCAGCACTTTCAAAGTAAATGAAGAGCTGGCGAAGAAGTGGCTGAACAACGGCGCACAGCCTACGGAAATCGTCGGAAAGATCTTCAAAGCAGCGGGCATCGAAAAATAAAAAGCCACCCTTTGGGACGCTTTTGGAGGTGGATTATGAAAGATCTGGTGGAAGTGATCGCGAAAGCGCTTGTTGATAATCCGGATGAAGTGATTGTGACGGAGAAGGAAAGCGGAAAGACCCTCACGTTGGAACTTCATGTCGCTCCCTCTGATATGGGTAAGGTGATCGGCAAACAGGGCCGCATTGCAAAGGCAATCCGCACGGTGGTAAAGGCTGCGGCGATGGAAGACAATAAGAAAGTGGATGTAGACATCATCTGACGAAAAGGGGCTGCCGCATTCAGCTGCAGCCCTATTTTTATACGACAGGAAATTATGTTTTGTATCGTATGAAAAAAGACGGTTGGATGATGATGCGCGCTCGCGCGAAAAGAAAAAGGAGAGACAGATGGAAAACAGGCTGAAAGTGGGCATTATTTCTTCCACCCACGGCGTGCGGGGAGAGGTGAAGGTATTCCCCACTACGGACGATGTGAGGCGGTTTGGCCGGCTGAAAGAAGTGATTCTGGAAACCGGGCGGGAGAGCCGCATATTGGAAATCGAGGGAGTGAAATTCTTCAAGCAGTTCGCGATCCTCAAGTTTAAAGGGATCGATTCCATCAACGACATCGAGAAATACAGGGGTTGCGATCTCTTCGTCACCCGGGAAAACGCGGTGAAGTTAAAGGAAAACGAATACTTCATCGCGGATTTGATCGGGATTTCGGTGGAAGATGAAACGGGTGTCCTTCTGGGAGAACTGGAGGACGTGATCGAGACGGGAGCGAACGATGTGTACCAGATCCGGATGACGGACGGGAGGGAACTCTTGCTTCCGGCCATACGGCAGTGCGTGCTCTCCGTGGACATAGAGGCGGGAAGGATGCGGGTGCACGTGCTGGATGGACTGCTGTGACGGCGGGGGTTTTGCGAATGGCGAGCGGAGGGATGACGGAATGCGGTTTCATATTTTGACGCTGTTTCCGGAGATGGTGCTGGGCTGTCTGAATACCAGCATCCTGGGCCGTGCGGCCGACAGGGGAATCCTGGAGGTGAACGCGGTGAATATCCGGGATTACACGCTGGACAAACATAAAAAGGTGGATGATTATCCTTATGGCGGCGGTGCCGGCATGCTGATGCAGGCGCAGCCGATTTTTGACGCGTGGCAGGCAGTGCGGAAGAAATCGGGAAGCGGCCGTTCGATGCGGGTGATCTATGTGACGCCGCAGGGGAAAGTCTTCGATCAGCAGATGGCCAGAGAGTTCGCAAAAGAAGAAGAGCTCTGTTTTTTATGCGGACATTATGAGGGCGTGGACGAGCGGGTACTGGAGGAGATCGTCACGGACTTCATTTCCATCGGGGATTACGTGCTCACCGGCGGAGAACTTCCCGCTGCGGTCATGATCGATGCCATCGCCCGGATGGTGCCCGGCGTGCTGAAAAATGAAGAATCGGGAGAAGTGGAATCCTTCCGCGAAAACCTGCTGGAGTACCCGCAGTACACCAGGCCCGAGGTCTGGATGGGACGCCCGGTGCCCCGGGTACTTTTGTCCGGGGATCATGCGAAAGTGGATGCCTGGAGGCGGGAACGTTCCGTGGAACGGACGAAGGAACGGCGTCCGGATCTGTATGAGCGATACGATCTGTCCGGCAGGGCCATGGAATACTTAAAGAGGGATAAAGTCCTCCATATGGATATGATAGAGGATATCCGAAACGGGCAGGCCCGGGTGATCGCCGTGCGAAAGGACGGGGTGATTCTGCAGGATACGGTCAGCAAAGTCTACATGGTGACGGCGGAGAACCCGGATGCCGGAGAGCGGCTCCTGTCCCTGGCGGATCCGAACGCGGAAGTCTTTACCTGCCATCAGAAATTCCTGGCGGAGAGCATCGCCAGAAGGTTTTCGAAGAAGGACTGCAGCGAGTGCTTTCAGGTCGCTTACACCAAAAAGGTTCCGCTGCCGGAGCCGGAGGGGGTTTCGGTTCGGGTCATCGGGGAAGAGTATACGGATCTGGTTCATTCCCTGTATCCGCTGATCGAAAAGCGGGAGCGGGTGAGGGAAATTTTGCGGGACGGAATCGTCTACGGCGCTTTTTTGCAAAAGGAAAGCGGCGCCCGGGAGCTGGTCGGATTCATCGGAACCCATGAAGAGGGAGCCATGGGGCTGCTGCACGTTTTGGAACCGTACCGGCGTCTGGGAATCGCGGAAAAGCTGGAAAGCTTTTTGATCAACCGGCTTCTGGAACAGGGCAGAACTCCCTATGCTCAGATCTTTACGGACAATGCCGCTTCTTTAAAGCTGCAGGAAAAACTGGGCCTGCGCATCGCCGGAAGAAAAATTTACTGGATCTCCTGAAAAATAACTTGCAAACGAAAGGCCGTTATGCTATAGTACTAATGTTGCGAATACAGGAGATGGTCCTCTGTTACGCCAGCCGTATTAAGAACATCCGGGAATTAGGAGGAAGAGCAATGAACGAAATCATCAGAGAAATTGAAGCTGCACAGTTAAAGGCAGAGGTACCTGCATTCGAGACGGGAGATACCGTCAGAGTGTATGGCAAGATCAAGGAAGGAAACCGCGAGAGAATTCAGGTTTTTGAAGGCGTTGTATTGAAGAAACAGGGCGGAAGCAACCGCGAGACCTTCACCGTGAGGAAGACCTCCAACGGCGTGGGCGTGGAGAAGACCTGGCCTCTTCACTCTCCTAACGTGGAAAAGGTTGAGGTTGTCAGAAAGGGTAAAGTGAGAAGAGCGAAGCTCAATTACCTGCGTGACAGAGTCGGCAAGAGCGCGAAGGTGAAAGAGGTTCTGAGATAAGATTCGGCGGTATCACCGCTGTGCGGACATCGAAAGAGGGGGCATCCATCAGGGTTGCCTCCTTTTTTGTTTTGTGTTAGAATGGTAAAATCGAGGCGGTATACAGAAGAAAAGCGAACAGAAGGAAACGATGAGAGGACGCAAAAAAGGACTTCATTTTTATCATAAGAAGAAAAGGATCAGCGCGTCGCTGATGCGGGAGATTTTCAGCTGGGCGGCAGGGATCTGTCTGG
Source organism: Clostridiales bacterium (assembly GCA_003343625.1). Taxonomy (GTDB): domain Bacteria; phylum Bacillota; class Clostridia; order Lachnospirales; family Lachnospiraceae; genus Gallintestinimicrobium; species Gallintestinimicrobium pullicola. The sequence goes on along the minus strand of QAKV01000008.1, from coordinate 55,818 downwards.
CAGTGTTTCTGGCATTTTGCCTCACCTATTTTGTGGGGCTGCGCACGACTGTCATCGGCGTTTCCATGGAGCCGGGGCTGACCAACGGCCAGGGCATTTTAGTGAATCGCATTTCCTATCGGATCGTTTCTCCGAAAGCAGGGGATGTGATCGTTTTTCTGCCCAACGGAAATGAAAACGCCCACTATTATGTGAAGCGGGTGGTGGCCGTGCCGGGACAGACTGTGCTCATCGAAGACGGCGTGCTGTATGTGGACGGCGAAGCCTATGGGGATGAGAGCATGGACTTGATCGCTTCGCCCGGAATCGCCGAAAACGAGGTCGTCCTGGGCGCGGATGAATACTTCGTTCTGGGGGATAACTGCAACAACAGCGAGGACAGCCGTTCGGCCAATATAGGCCCGGTGCATAAGAGCACCATCATCGGCAAGGCGTGGTTTCATTTCGGAAACGCCGATGAAGGCTGGGGGCTGGTTCGATGAGGAGGAAGATTGAAAAAGGTGCCTGATGGCACACTTTTCAATCGGCAGTTTTGTGTCGGAGCGCCACAAAACTGCTGTGATCGCAGCGGCAAAATCACATACGCGATTTTACCGCGCGGTCGGAGCAAAAGACGCTCCGACATGGAGGAAGTATGAATTATCAATGGTATCCGGGACACATGACGAAGGCCAGAAGGGCCATGCAGGAGGATATCAGCCTGATCGACCTGATCATCGAGCTGGTGGATGCGCGCATGCCGCTGTCCAGCAGGAATCCGGACATCGATTCGATGGGAAAGAATAAGGCCCGTCTGCTCCTGCTCAACAAGGCGGATCTGGCGGATCCGAAGGTGAATTCGCAGTGGTCGGCCTGGTTTGAGCAGCGGGGGATCGCGGTGCTGGAGATCAACGCAAAAGCGGGCACAGGCTTAAAAGCGATACAGGGGAAAGTGGAGCAGGTATGTAGGGAGAAGCTGGAACGGGATCGGCGCAGAGGGATTCTGAACCGGCCGGTTCGGGCCATGGTGGCCGGAATCCCTAATGTGGGCAAGTCCACCTTCATCAACTCCTATGCCAAAAAAGCATGTACCAAAACCGGGAATAAACCCGGCGTGACCCGGGGAAAACAGTGGATTCGGCTGAGCAAAGGGCTGGAGCTTCTGGACACGCCGGGAATTCTCTGGCCGAAGTTCGAGGATCCGGCAGTAGGGATGAAGTTGGCTTTCATCGGCTCCATGAACGACGAGATCCTCGTTCCGGAGGAGCTGGCGCTGGATCTGGTCGCCTTCCTCACGGAGGTATATCCGGGAGCTCTCGCCGGCCGGTATGGCGTGGAGGAGGAGAAAGGCGCCATCATGCTGGAGCGCATCTGCAAGGCCAGAAACTGTTACCTGCGGGGGCAGGAACCGGATTACGGGAAGGCGGCCCGTCTGTTCCTGGATGATTTCAGGAGCGGACGCCTCGGGAGAATTTCGCTGGAAAGGCCGCAGGAAGGATAGAGAGAGGTTGAAAAATGTGCCTGATGGCACATTTTTCAAGCCGCAGTTTTGTGTCGGAGCGCCGCAAAACTGCTGTGATCGCAGCGGCAAAATCACATACGTGATTTTACCGCGCGGTCGGAGCAAAAGACGCTCCGACATGGAGGTAACCATGAAAAACATCGTGAAGGAAGTTTTCAGCACGCTGCTCTATATTCTGGTAGTGTTGGCGGCCACCTGGCTGGTGATCACTTTCGTGGGACAGCGGACGCAGGTAAAGGGCAGTTCCATGGAGCCCACTTTGAGCGATAACGATAACCTGATCGTGGATAAGATTTCCTATCGTTTTTCGGATCCGCAGAGGTTCGATATCATCGTATTCCCCTTCCAGTATGAGGAAGATACTTACTATATCAAGCGGATCATCGGGATGCCGGGGGAAACGGTGTACATCGACGAAGAGGGAACGATCTATGTCGATGGGGAAGTTTTGCAGGAGAGCTATGGCAGGGAAGTGATGGTATCCGCCGGTCGGGCGGGCGAGCCAATCACACTGGGAGAAGATGAGTATTTCGTGCTGGGGGACAATCGAAATAACAGTTCGGACAGCAGGGATCCCAGCGTGGGAAATATTCATCGGAGCGACATCATCGGAAAGGCCTGGGTCAGGATCTGGCCCCTGAGCAAATTCGGGGTGCTCCGGCACCAGTGAGGAGGCGGATGATGGCGGAAAAAATCGGGGAAATCCGGGAAAAGTTCAGACTTTGTCGGGAAGAGGAGCTTCAGGAGCTGATCGGTTCCTATCGGGAGGATTCCCGTTCGGGCGTGCGCGGCCTGGTCGAAAGCGCGCAGAAGCGCCTGCAGGCACTGGGAGCGGAGCGGGACCGGATCGAAAAGATGCGCGTCTACGAAAGGCAATATGGGAACTTCGGCCCGGTCTGCGGGATAGACGAAGTGGGCAGGGGCCCGCTGGCCGGGCCGGTTGTGGCGGGAGCGGTGATTTTGCCCGCGGACTGCGAAATCTTATACCTCAATGACTCCAAAAAGCTTTCGGCCAAAAAGAGAGAGGAGCTGTACGAGGTGATCTGCAGGGAAGCGGTCAGCGTGGGGCTCGGTTTCGTCGGGCCGGAGCGGATCGATGAGATCAACATCCTGCAGGCTACCTATGAGGCTATGCGCCAGGCCATCGCGAAACTGGATCCGCAGCCGGGCGTGCTGTTAAACGATGCGGTGACGATTCCGGGTGTCGAAATCCGACAGGTGCCCATCATCAAAGGGGATGCGAAGAGCGTTTCCATAGCGGCGGCCAGCATCGTGGCGAAGGTCACCAGAGACCGTCTGATGGAAGAGTATGAGACGATTTATCCGGGCTACGGTTTTGCGGCGAACAAAGGATACGGGGCCCAGGCCCATATCGAAGCCATCCGGAAATACGGCCCGACGCCCATCCACCGCAGAAGCTTCATTTCACACTTTGTATGATGTAAGGAAGAGGATGAACAAAAGAAAGACAGGCGCTCTCTGGGAAGAGTATGCGGCGCATCGCCTGACGGAGGCGGGGGCCGTGATCACGGAGCGCAATTTCAGGTGCAGCCGCGGTGAAATCGATCTGATCGGATATCATCAGGGCTGCCTTGTTTTTTGGGAGGTCAAATATCGCAGGGATGACCGGTTCGGCACGGCGCTGGAGGCCGTGACTGAAAAGAAACAGAGGACGATCTGCCGCTGCGCAGATCTGTATCTGTATCGGAATAAGATCCCGGCGGATCAGCCGGTGCGCTTTGATGTGGCGGCGATCTGCGCCGGGAGAATGGAGTGGATCCAAAACGCGTTCGATTACAGGAGGTAGAAGGAATATGGAAGTCATCAGAAAGAATCCCGGACATCCGGTGCTGAAGCGAAACCGGGAAGACGGAATAGAATATCTGACCTTTCCCGGGCTGGAGGCCTGCAAGGCAGCGCGGCATATGATCAGCACCCGGATCGGCGGCGTCAGCGAAGGGATCTACGCTTCCATGAACTACAGCTATACCCGTGGGGACGATCCCGGCGCTGTGAACGAGAATTTTGCCAGAACGGCCCGTCTCTTTCAGACAGATTCGGACGCTTTCGTCTGTTCAGAGCAGACCCATACGGCCAATGTTCGGGCGGTGACCGGGGAGGATCGGGGCAAAGGCGTCGTTCGTCCGAAGGACTATGCCGATGTGGATGGGCTGATCACCGATACCCCCGGCCTGATTTTGTCCACTTTTTATGCGGACTGCGTGCCGCTTCTGTTCGTGGATCCCGTCGGACGCGCCGTCGGCTGTTCCCATTCCGGCTGGCGGGGAACCGTACAGGAGATGGGAAGAGCTACGGTTCGGGCTATGCGGGAATGCTACGGCTGCCGTCCGGAGAACATACGGGCGGCCATCGGGCCGTCCATCTGCCGGGACTGCTATGAGGTCAGCGAAGATGTCGCGCGGGAATTTCTGCGACTGTTTGCCAAAAGCCGATACGCTTTTGTGAACCCGGAGGAGATCCTGATTTCTAAAGGAAGGGGAAAATATCAGCTGGATCTCTGGAAAGCCAATGAAGCGGTGCTTCTGGCCTCTGGGATCCTCAGGGAACATCTTTTTGTGACGGACATCTGCACCTGCTGCAACCCGGACTACCTTTTTTCCCATCGGGCCAGCGGCGGACGGAGGGGCAATTTCGGGGCCTTCGTCATGCTGGTCTGAAACGCGCGGAAGAGAAAGGATATAATTTCATGAAATTTTAAGAAAGTTCCTGCCATTACATTCATTTTTATCTGATTTAATTGGAAGTGACAGGAAAAGAGGGGTATAGACTATGACGAACATTCTGGTATGCGACGACGACAGGGAGATCGTAGAAGCGATAGAAATTTATCTTGTACAGGAAGGATATCACGTGATCAAAGCCTATGACGGGGAACAGGCTATCGCGGCGCTGAAGAAAAATGACATCCAGCTTCTGATCATAGATGTGATGATGCCGAAACTGGACGGAATCCGCGCCACTCTGAAGATTCGGGAGTACAGCAGCATTCCCATCATCATCCTCTCTGCCAAATCGGAGGATGCGGATAAGATTTTGGGGCTGAATATAGGGGCGGACGATTATGTGACCAAGCCGTTCAATCCGCTGGAACTGGTAGCGCGGGTGAAATCCCAGCTGCGCCGATATACAAAACTGGGCAACTTAAATGCGGAGAACAACGCCATTTTCAAGGCCGGAGGCCTGGTGATCAACGATGAGACAAAGGAAGTGACGGTGGACGGCGATCCCGTGAAGCTGACGCCCATCGAGTACAACATTCTGCTGCTCTTAGTGAAAAATCAGGGCAGGGTTTTTTCCATCAGTCAGATCTACGAGAGCATCTGGGAGGAGGAGGCGATCGGGGCTGACAATACGGTTGCGGTGCATATCCGCCACATCCGGGAGAAAATCGAGATTAACCCGAAGGAACCCCGCTATCTGAAAGTGGTCTGGGGCGTCGGCTATAAAATAGAAAAGCAGGCGTAAAGAGGAAGAGCGATGAAAGAAAAGAAGGTCATGGGAAAAGCGAAGAGGGGATTCTGGCTGATAACGAGGCGGATTTTCGCCGCGGCTGCGGCCGTCATTTTTGTCGCCCTGTCCTGTAATTCCACGGTGACGGTGGAATCCAACGGCAGAGTGTACAGCCAGACCATAGGCCCGCTGGAAAAAAAGGATTCTTTTGAAAATTCTTCTCTGTTCAACGATATTCTGCAGGAAGAAATCCGCGGCGTGACCCGTATGGCGGTTATCAAAAGCCAGCTGGAGACGGATGGAGAGTACGATGGAAAGAAGGAGATCGATATCGCAGCGTACGCCCATCGTCAGGAAAATCTGATGGAGACCGGAGCCACGGCGAATTTCTACCTGGACGATCTGGTGAAGTGGGGAAATTTCGGATTTGTGACGGAGACCGTTTACGGGACGGAGGACGAAATCAATTCCTATTTCGCCAATGGAACCAGCGTCTTTTCCATGCAGAACGAGCTCGCTGCCGGGGATTGGAAGAAGCAGTCCGATGAGACGCGAACGATCATCAGGAGTCTGGTGAACGGCGGAGAGGAGGAGTCGCTGTCTTTGAGGATGATCGACGAGCTGCCCTCCAGCCGGGAAGAATATATGCAGATGGCCGAGGAACTCGGAAAATATGTGGGGGATTCCGAAATCATCAGCCTGGATGTGCTGGTGCCCCGCTACCTTTCCGCAGAGGGCAGAGACCTGGCGGAATACGCCGCTGATGCGGAAGAATACATCCAACTGCGGGAAGATCTGAAGACGACTTCCCAGGAACTGTTTTACAACTTCTCGGAATATTCGGAAAACAGGGACTCCTATGCGGCGGAGTTCACCAATCTGCGCTATTGCTATCAGATGAACGCGGAAGGGGAAATGAACTGCTTCACCAATGCGGATGTGGATCCGAATGGGCAGGATGCGGAAACGATCACCCGACGTTTTTCCGAATACGGCAAGTATATTTATTACAACGTAGACCGGGCGGAAATCGAGACAGATACCCGGATCGACGCGGACGCCATGAAACAGGAGCTGGGATACTATCAGTATGCTTTCGGGGATAACAGCCGGCTGTGGCTGGCGGTAGATACCTCCTATCCGGCTGTCGATAGCTTTTATCAGGCCAGAGACGCGTTTAACCGACTGATGCCGTACTATGGATATCTGGCGGCATCTTTCGTGCTGCTGACGGCTCTGTCTCTGTTTCTGTTCGTCTATCTGACGCGCTATGAAGGGCGGGAAGCCGTGGAAGATGGGGAATATCGGATTGCGCTGCGCAGAGCGGACCGGATTCTGACGGAGCCCTTTTTGCTGCTGGGTTTTTTGCTCGTCGCAGCGGTGGGGGGCGCCGGGTATTTGGGATATGTGTTCTGCGCGGATAACTGGGAAGACGTGATCCATACAATCTGGTTTCCCTTCGCTGCCGGCGCGGTGGTCTTTCTGGCGGACTATGTGCTGATGTTCTTCTATCTGAGCGTGGTGCGCAGAAGCAAGGCGCATACGCTCTGGAAGAATTCCCTGACCCGTCTGGTGGCCCTCAGGATCCGCGCGTGCGTGCTGTCCTTATACGACAACAGCCATATACTGGTCAGGACGCTGGTGCCTTTTTTGCTCCTTTTGTCCGCGAACCTGATTCTGGGAGGCTGCGGTGTGATCGGCATCCTCATCGCGGCCGTGCTGGATGTGCTCGCCATCCTCCTGATGTATCGGGAGAAGAAAGGATTGCGGGAAATCGTGGAGAGCACCCGCAAGATCGGCAGGGGGGATTTCGAACTCAAAATCGATGCGGAAAAGATGCACGGAGAGAACCGTGAGCTGGCCGACGCGGTCAACGGGCTCGGCGACGGGATCAAATACGCCGTGGAAAAGAGTATGAAGGATGAGCGGCTGAAGGCGGATCTGATCACGAATGTTTCCCACGACATCAAGACGCCGTTGACTTCCATCATCAATTTCGTGAACCTCTTAAAGAGGGAAAATATTGAGGACGAACGCGTCCGCAATTATATCGGCGTTTTGGATGCCAAATCCCAACGCTTAAAGCAGCTGACGGACGACCTGGTGGAGGCATCCAAGATCACTTCGGGAAATATTTCCTTACAGATGGAACGGTTGAATCTGTCGGAACTGGTACAGCAGACCTGTGGAGAATTCTCCGATAAATTCCGTGAAAAGTGCCTGGAGACGGTGCTCAACCTGCCGGAAAAGCCGCTCTATATCGAAGCGGATTCGAGACGGATCTGGCGGGTAGTGGAAAATCTGTTTTCCAACGTCTATAAATATGCTCTGGAAGGAACCCGGGTCTATCTGGAAATACGGGAGATGGAAGAGGGCGGACAGAAATGCGCGGTCTTTTCCGTGAAGAATATTTCGGCTCAGGCGCTGAATATCCGGGCGGAGGAGCTGACGGAACGGTTTATACGAGGGGATATTTCCCGAAGCACGGAAGGCAGCGGGCTGGGGCTTTCCATCGCGAAGAGCCTGACGGAACTGCAGAAGGGAAAGTTCGAAATTTATCTGGACGGAGATCTGTTCAAGGTGCTGATCACCTTCCCCTGCGCCCAATGAAGGGGGGAAGGCGATCGACGCCCGGAAGCGATGGCTCACGCCTTTTTGCCCCCCCGCCCCCGGGATTTCACCGTCGATTTTAAGCTGACCGCATTGCCCCGGACGGTGATATCCGCAATGCTCCTCAAAAAGCTGGAAAAACGGCTGTAACCGTAGTCCTTTAAGTCGAAAGAGGGGTATTTCTTCTTGAGCTGGTCGTACAGGACGGACAGATTGTCTATGGAACCCCCGTTTTTCTGGATAATAGAGGCGATTTCCTTATGCATGTCGGTTACGTTGTTCATTTCCCGAACGTTGACGGTATAGGAAGAATTTTCTTTGGCGATGTCCAGCTTGGAGCACTTATCCTGCAGGAAGGTGAGCAGCTTGGTATATCCGTAATTGCGCACGTCGAAATCGGTGAATTTGCTGTTTAAGCGGCTCCCGATTTCCCCCATATAGGTGGTCTTCCCTTTGTTTTCGTTGTCGTTGACGATGGAAATGATGGCCTCCTCGATCTCTCCGATGGAAGTGACGGCATTGCTCTTGGAGCTGCGTTCGGTGCCGAAATCGTCATGCAGATGGTCGTCGGACGCTGGAATCTCCGCTGCAGGAATAGCTGGCTGTTCGTAGATCAGATTCAGATGGATGAATTTGTTACAGGCTTTTGTCAACGCTACCGGCGTTTTGGATTCTCCCATACCGATGACGTACATATTGGCCTCGCGCAGGCGCATGGCCAGGCGGGTGAAGTCGCTGTCGCTGGTGACCAGGCAGAACCCGTCCACATTGCCGGAATAGAGGATGTCCATAGCATCGATCACCATCGCTATGTCTGCGGAATTTTTCCCGAAAGTGTAGTCGAACTGCTGAATGGGGGTGATGGAATTTTCCAAAAGGATGTTCTCGTTCCAACCGTTATTCTTGGTCCAGTTGCCGTAGATTCTCCGATATGTGGCGAATCCGTAAGTCTCGATCTCATTGAAGATGATGGAGGCGTACCGGGAACTGACGTTTTCGGAATCGATCAGTACGGCGATCTGCATTTTTGATTCATTGGTCATGTCCATATTCAATACTCCCTGTCTTGTCATTTTATTCTCTATCAGTATACCGTTATTTGGAAGATTTTGTAAAGGGATTTCGTCCTTCCTGACGGCGCAGTCCGCTCCGGCGTGGGAGAAAGACTCGGGATCAGCTCCCGGGAGAGAGCACATGCAGCATATCTGCAGGAAGGGGGGCGGTGAATTCCATCGGTTTCCGGGTGATGGGATGGAAAAACTTCAGGCGATGAGAGTGGAGGGCCTGCCGGCCGATCCATTCCATATCGGGATTGTAGAGGGAATCGCCGATGAGCGGGAATCCCAGATATTTCATATGAATCCGGATCTGGTGGGTGCGTCCGGTTTCCAGATGCAGCTCCACCAGGCTGTGCCCGTTTTGTTCGGCGACGGTTCGGTAGTGGGTGACAGCGGATTCCCCATTCTCGAAATCGATGGTGCGTTCTATGATGGATCCCGGCTTTCTCCCCAGAGGAGCCGTGATCGTGCCCGAGGGCGGGCTCACCGTCCCGCGGACGATCCCAAAATACTCCCGGCGGATTTCACGGCTTTTGACCATGGAAGAGAGGATGCTGCCGCTGATCGGATGTTTGGCAATAATGGTCAGACCGGACGTGTTGTGATCCAGCCGGTTAATGCACCGAAAGACGAAAGGACAGTTCTGGTTTGCGAAATACCAGGCGACGGCGTTGCCCAGGGAATGGGTATAGTTGCGCATGGAGGGATGAATGGGCATATCGGCGGGTTTGTTGACTACGAGAAGATCTTCGTCTTCGTAGACGATATCCAAAGGGAGAGGGACGGGTGGAATTTTGGGGGAGGAAACCATCTCGCGAATATGTACGGTCAGAAGATCTCCGGAGCACAGGCGGGCGATCATGAAGGCGGGAACGCCGTTGATCAGAATGCTTTCTGGCATTTTTTTCAAGTCCGTGAGATTGGCGGAAGAATATCGCCTGTTTTTCAGAAACTGCGCAACGCAAAGCCCGCTTTCAGAAGGGCTTACCGGATAAGTGAGAATTCGTTCCATAAAAAAACCTGTCGTATGGAAAAGGCCGCGAGCAGCGGCCTTTCCGAAAATTGCCTGCGGTGCAGGACGGTTCCATTTTACTCGGATTTGACTTCCTTCCACATTTCATTGTAAAGGGAGTCGCCGTCTTCACCCAGATAGGTAAAGACTTCCAGATTTTCATACTGGTTCAGATCGGGGAATGCGATTTCAGAATTGCGGATATCTTCATCCTCGATCAGTTCCCTTGCTGCCACATTGGGCGTGGAATAGGTGATGTATTCGAAGTTCATCAAAGCCACATCCGCGCGGCACATGAAGTCGATGAACTTTTCAGCATTTTCCTTGTTGGGCGCGTTCTTGGGGATGACCCAGGAATCGATCCAGACGTTGGTGCCTTCCTTGGGAACAACATACTCCAGATCCGGATTTTCGCGCTGCGTGTAGATCGCTTCGCCGGAATAGATGACGCCCAACGCAGCTTCCCCGCCAATCATCTTATCGCGCACCTGATCGATGACATAGGCCTGTACCAGGGGTTTCTGCTCGATGAGGAGATCTCTCGCGGCGGCCAGTTCGTCGGGATCGGTGGTGTTCATGGAATTGCCGTTCAGCTTCAGGGCAACCATGAAGGCATCGCGGACAGAATCCTGCATCAGGATATTATCCGCGTACTTCTCATTCCACAGGATGGACCAGCTGTCAACAGGATCGTCCACCATGGTTTTGTTGTAGAGAATACCCACGGTGCCCCAGCAGTAGGGAACGGAATACTTGTTCTCGGGATCGAAGCCCCGGGACTGTTCCCAGTACTGCTCCCCGATGTTCGCAGTGGCGTTGGGGAGATTGTCGAAGTTCAGCTCGGCCAGAAGATCGTTGTCGATCATCTTCTGGATCATGTAATCGGAAGGACAGATGACGTCGTATTCGGATGCGCCGGATTCCACTTTCGGATACATGATTTCATTGGTCTCGTATTCGTCGTATATGACTTTGATGCCAGTTTCTTCCTCGAACATGGTGATGGTATCCGGATCGATATATTCGCCCCAGTTATAAACCACGACTTCGCCGTTGTTCCCGGCTGAGGAAGAACTGCAGCCGGTCAGCGCGCCGACTGCGAGGGTGCAGAGCGCCAGGGCGCCTGCGCTCCTCCGAAGAGGAGAGGAGAGACTTTTTCTTTTCATTTTCCATTCCTTTCCGCCTTTTGGATCTTGTCCTTTGGCTTGGGTGATTTGTTGACCAGGATCAGAAGGATCAGCACCGTCACGAATATCAGGGTGGACAGAGCATACATCTCGGGTTTGATACCCTTTTTGACTTCTGTATAAATTTTAGTGGACAGGGTGTCCACGCCGGGTCCTTTGGTAAAGTGGGTGATGATAAAATCATCCAGCGACATCGTAAAGGCCATCAGAAAGCCGGAAAGAATGCCGGGTAAAAGATCCGGAAAGACGACTTTAAAGAATGCCTTTGACGGGGAAGCGCCCAGATCCAGGGCGGCTTCATAGACGCTGGGATTCAATTGCTTCATTCGCGGCATTACGCTCAGGATCACGTAAGGAATATTGAACGTGATGTGGGACAAAAGGATCGTGCCGAAGCCGAATCTGACGTCGAGGGTCAAAAAGAGGAGCATCAGGGAAATTCCGGTGACGATTTCGGCATTGAGCATGGGGATGTTCGTAATGCTCATGAAAATGGCCCGGTTTCTCCGCTTCATTCCGGAAAAGGAGATGGTGGCCACGGTTCCGATCACAGTGGAAAACAGAGCTGACAGAAAAGCGATCAGCAGGGTGTTATACAGCGCCTGCATGATCGCCGCATTGGCGAACAGCTCGCTGTACCATTTCAGGGTGAATCCGCCCCATTTCGCCCGGGTTCTGCTGGCGTTGAAGGAGAGCACCATCAGGGTCGCGATGGGAGCATACATGAAAATGAAAATCAGCGCAACGTAGATTTTCTGAGCTGTGGTCTTGATCATAGCGCGGTTCCCTCCCCCTTCTTATCGAATACTGCGGTCAAAACCATATTGATGATGATGAAAACCATCAATACGATGGAAAGTCCGCTGCCCAGATGCCAGTTGGAGGCCTGGGTGAATTCCTGTTCGATGACGTTGCCGATGAGCAGGATCTTGCTGCCGCCCAGAAGATTGCTGATGACGAAAGTCGTCAGGGCGGGTACGAAAACCATGGTGATGCCGCTGATGACGCCGGGAATGCTCAAAGGAAAAATAACCCGGAGGAACGTCTGTATCCCGTTTGCTCCCAGATCCCGCGCCGCATTGATCACGCTGGGATCGATTTTGGTCAGGGAGTTGTAAAGGGGCAGCACCATAAAGGGCAGAAAGTTGTACACCATGCCCAGCACGATGGCATAAGGCGTATTGATGATGTTCAAGGACGGCAGGTGGAGGAAGGAGAGGATCGAGTTGATCACTCCGGTCTTTTCCAGAAGCGTCTGCCAGGCCAGCGTGCGCAGCAGAAAATTCATCCACATGGGCAGGATGAAGATGAGCACGATAAAACTCTGGTGGCTCACGTTTTTGGCCGTCAGGATCATGGCCAGAGGATAGGCAAGGATCAGGCAGATGACGGTGCTGATGACGGAGAGCAGAATGGAGAGCCAGAGCGCTTTCGCGTGCTCGGGCGAAGCGATGGCCACGATATTTTCCAGGGTGAAGGCGCCGCTTCTGTCCGTCAGGCCATAGTAGAAAATCATACACAGCGGAATGATGATAAACGTTATGGACCAGAACAGATAGGGAGCGGTCATGGCCTTCTGGTTGAAATAGGACACCCCGGACGGCGCTTTTTTGTTCACAGGTTTATTCATTGATCCCCACAGCCTCCTCATCTTCGGAAGACGGTTTGTTCATGATCTGAATGTCATAGGGATCCACCCGAATTCCCACCCTGGTTCCGACGGGGAACATATCGGTGGAGTGGACCAGCCATTCGAAACCGTTTGCAGTGACTTCCATTTCATAATGAACGCCTTTGAAAATCAGATGTGTCACCACGCCTTCCAGCGTGCCTTCTTCGGGTCTGACCAGATCCACGTCTTCCGGGCGGATGACCACGTCTACGGGGCGGTTGTTGCCGAAGCCCTTGTCTACGCAGGCGAATTTGGCGCCCAGGATTTCCACCAGCTCGTCCTTGATCATGATGGAATCTATGATGTTGGAATCCCCGATGAAGTCCGCCACAAAGGCGTTTTCGGGCTCGTTGTAAATCTTTTCCGGAGTGCCGATCTGCTGGATATAACCCTGGTTCATCACGACGATGGTGTCGGACATGGTGAGGGCCTCTTCCTGATCGTGGGTGACGTAGATGAAGGTAATCCCCAGTTCGTTTTTCAGGCGGATCAGCTCGTACTGCATATCCTGGCGGAGCTTCAGGTCCAGAGCTCCCAGGGGTTCGTCCAGCAAAAGCAGCTTGGGCTCGTTGACAATAGCGCGGGCGATGGCGATTCGCTGCTGCTGACCGCCGCTCAGCGAGTCGGGCATCCGTTTTTCGTAGCCGTCCAGGTTGACCAGCTTTAAGGCGTATTTGATTTTGTCGTCGATATAGGATTTGCTCTTCCCGCGGATTTTTAAGCCAAATGCGATATTTTCCGCGATGGTCATGTGGGGAAACAGGGCATACTTCTGAAAGACCGTATTGAGCTGTCGTTTGTTGGGAGGCAGGTTGGTGATATCCTGACCGTTGAATAGGACGGTGCCCTGATCCGGCTTTTCGAAGCCGCCGATGATGCGCAGCGTGGTGGTTTTGCCGCAGCCGCTGGGGCCCAGGAGCGTCAGGAACTCGTTCTCCCGGATGTAGAGGTTCATGTCGTCCAGAACCGTGTTGTCATCGTAAATTTTGGTGATATGTACTAAATCGATCAGTCTGGTGCTCATTTGTACTCTCCTGCGCAGTGTGATCCACACTGCTCCTTCCTAAATTTCTCAGGGTAAAATATCAAGATACAACTGTCGGCTGCGCCGGCTGACAAAACAGGCTGGGGCTTAAAAGCTGGGGGGACTGGACACCCAGATCAGGCTGGCGCCTTTGGACCCCGCCGTGATGAAGTGCGTGGACTTCGGAGTAAAATAGAAGGATTCGCCTTTTTTGGCCCGGTAGCTCTTCTTCCCGATATGGATCGTGATACTGCCCGAAAGCACATAGCCGAATTCTTCCCCTTCATGGGGATTATCCGGGTAGGTATTTCCGCCCGGCGCCAGGGTGAGACGAACCGGTTCCATGATGTTCTTCTGGGCGTTGGGGATGATCCACTCCATTCGGTTTTTATATTCATCATCCTCTTTTTCAAAATAGTCGCCTTCATGAAAAACGATCTGTTCTTCCGGCTCTTCATTGAAAAAATCCTTCAGATCGGTTCCGAGCGCCTGGAGGATATCCATCAGGGTGGCGATCGAAGGGGAAGTCAGATCCCTTTCCACCTGGGAGATAAATCCCTTCGACAGCTCGGTGCGATCCGCCAGTTCCTCCTGAGTCAGCCCTTTCTGAACCCTGAGCTCTTTGAGTTTTGCTCCGATTTTCATGAGAAATCCTTTCCCTTTATGAAAAACAGTGATAATAAACAAAAAGTTTACTAAAACTAAACAAATGCGCTGATACCCATTATACGTTTTTTCACCGGATTGTCAATGGAATATTTGAAAAATTTCGGTAAATTTTCAGAAGCCTGCAAACCGCCCGGATCGCGGCCGCAAATCAGGTATTTCCGAAGGGCTGATCGGTCGCAAAATGTGAGGAAAAAGGATTAACAAATGAGGGGACTTTGTGTTAAAATAGGCATTGAGAGCGGCGGTTTCCGGCCGCAGGATTGCTGCAGGAAAACAGTGGGAGGTTTTTATGGCTGAAATGAGAAAGTATGTCGCCTATGTCTCGACTTATACGATGGGGGACAATCATGGCATTTCGATTTATGATGTGGATCTGGAGAACGGGAGATTTTCGTTAAAGGATCGGGTGGAAATTACGAACTCTTCCTATCTGACGATTTCTCACAACCGCAGATGGCTGTATTCCATCACGGATTTCGGAGTGGAATCCTATGAGATTCTGCCGGACGGTGGCTTAAAAACGATCAATATGGCCGGGATCAACGGTATGCGGGGCTGTTATCTGTCTACGGATTATGAGGACAGATTCCTGTTCGTCGCCGGATGGCACGACGGAAAGATCACGGTGCTTCGGGTGAACGAAGACGGAAGCGTGGGCGAGATCACGGAAGAAATTTTCCATCGCGGGCTCGGCAGCATTGCGGAGCGCAACTTCCGCCCGCATGTCAGCTGCGTCAAGATGACCAGGGATAACCACTATCTGTGCGCTGCGGATCTGGGACTGGATCATACCAATGTGTATCGTCTGAACCATCAGACAGGAAAGCTGAAGCTGGCGGATGTGATCAGAAGCGAGGTGGAATCCGCGCCCCGACATCTCAAGTTCAGCAAAAACGGGGAGTTTCTTTATATCGTCCACGAGCTGAAGAATATCATCGATGTTTATACATATAAGGAAGAAAACGGCAATCCGTTCTTTGAGAAAATCCAGACGGTTCCGACGGTGAACAATTATCATGCCGGCGGGACAGCGGCCAGCGCTTTGAATCTGTCCGAAGACTTTAAATATCTGATCAGCTCCAATGCGGGGGACAACAGCGTGATCATGTTCAGGATCGACCCGGAGACAGGGATGCTTTCCAAGTTATTCTGTCTTCCCATCAGCGGAGAATACCCGAAGGACGCCATGCTCTTCCCGGATAACAGGCATCTGGTTTCCCTGAACCATGAGTCCAATACCATGACGTTTTTTACGGTGGATGTGGAAAAGGGGCTGATCGTGATGAACGGGCCGGAGGTTCGCGTGGATCAGCCCAACTGCGTGATTTTCCACAAGCTCGCGTGAAGGCATACGGCGCGGAGTATCCCGTTTTGCGGAACCCTTCGCCCGCGGCTTTTTAGGGCAAAAAAAGAGAGAAAATATCGTTGGAATGAATATATGCCCCTTTCCGGGTAGACGAGTAAACAGACAGGACTTGTTGCCCGGGAGGGGCGTTTTTTTATGAGGTGTTTGAATATAGGCGTTTTTGCAGAATGTGAGAATTGCTCACATTAGTCCGTTTTATTGGACACAACCTCTGTTACTATGGAATCAGAATAAATCGACTCGGGTTTCACAGAATACGGGAGGTGCGCTGATGAAGGGATATTATGTGAGCGAAGGTTATATGGGATATGTGGATGGGAGCTACAGGCTGTTTGCGGACGAGAGGGATTATATCGAGATGATGTCTGAAGACTGACACAGAGGTGGGTTTTGCGCTGGACAAAAGAAAAGGCAAAGGCTATAATCGAAAGGGAATCCGTCTGTCAAAAGACGTGAGGAAAGATGGAACGGTTGCGATATGGAAAAGGATGGTTTCTTTCACAGTTTTGAGCGGGCCAGATCCTATCTGGTCTGCCGTCTGATCCATACGAGGGAAAGGGCGTTTTTGCGGGAAGTCCCATACAGAACGGCGTTTGCGGATCTTGATATGGTACCCTGTTTTTTCGAGCGGAAGGAAGGCAGGAGGGCGGGGGGATATCCCATCACCTCTCAATGGATGACGCGTTGGGAAATTGATGAAGAAAGACTTTTTGAAGAGGCTTTTTCCAATATGCAGAAATTGTTTCCGCCCAGGCTGTACCGGCTGGACTCCCTGATGGAGAGCCCGATGAGCGGATCGGTCAGGAGTATTCTGTTGCATCTGCTGCAGGATCGGTTCCCGGATACGGGGGAAGAAGTTTTGGATCAGGTGGCCCGGGTTCTGGCCAGGCGTCTCGGGAAAAAAATGCAGGATGGAAGCGGTTTGCAACCGATGTGGGTTCTGGGGAATGAGAGCTGGCTGTTCGGGGCGGCATCTCTGCTCTATCCGGGCGTAGTGGACAGTTTCGCCAGAAAGGTGGGCGGTGATTTCTATATTCTGCCATCCAGCATCCATGAAGTGATCCTGTTGCCGGAAGGGGGAAGGGAAACCAGAAATCAGCTCTACGAGATGGTTGCCTATGCGAACTACAGAATGGGCGATAAGGAGAAATTTCTGTCCGGATCCGTTTATTATTATGACAGTAAAAAAATGAAGATTCAAACTTTATAAAAAAAGTCTGGACAAGATGAAACTCATATGTTATTATGTTTCAGAGTGATGCGTAACAATTCTGTAATATCTAGTATATTACGATTTATTGAGCAACCGTAGTCTAACGGATAGAACGGAGGCCTCCGACGCCTTTAATGCAGGTTCGATTCCTGTCGGTTGCATTCCGCATCACTCTGATTTTTTATGCAGGGGTAATATTCAAAAAAAGGTTGGGATTACATGAGCGAACAGAAGAAGCAGTCAGAAAAGAAGAACGAGTGGAAATCCTTCTTTCGTTTTTTGAAAGAGAATAAAATGGTCACCGTTATGCTCGGCGTCATCGCGATCGTGATCATCGCGGCGGCCATTCTGATCGGCATTATCGCCGGAAAGACCACCAGACCGGCCTCCTCGAAAGCCGCACAGGAAACGCAGGAAACCGCGACTGAAGAGAGCGCGGAGACGGCGGAGGGCGGGCAGACCGCGGCGGTTCCGCTGGAGGAGGATGCGTATCCGGAGGTCAACGCTCTGATTTCGGAATATTACCAGGCCGTCGCAGACGGGGACACAGAAAAAATTCAGTCCCTGGTGGATTCCATCGATGAAGAAAACCTGATCTATCTGGAAAAGATGGGTAACTATATCGAGTCGTACAACAATCTGAAGTGTTATACGAAAAAGGGGCCGACGGACAATTCCTTCGTGGTATACGCTTCTTACGAAGTGAAGTTCCAGGATATGGATACGATGGTGCCCGGAGTCAGCCCTTATCTGATCTATGCGCGGGACGACGGCAGCTACTATATCCACGAGGGAGAAGTAGATGAGAATGTGAACCTTTATCTGGAGGAAATTTCCGCCCAGGACGATGTGGTGGATCTGATGAACAGGGTTCAGGTGGCGTTTAATGAGGCGGTTGTGGAGAATGAAGAGCTCAACAACTATTTGGCCCAGATGAAAGAGGATCTGACGATAGAGGTGGGAGAAGCGCTGGCTGAGGCGGAGACCGGGTCCGAGTCCGCTCAGGAGAGTCAGGAGACGGCGGAAACCGGCGCGGAAGTGATCGACGCACAGGAAGTGAGGGCCACGGATGTGGTCAATGTCCGGGCATCGGACAGCGAGCAGGCGGAAAAGATCGGCAAAGTGCAGGTCGGAGACGTGTTGCCGCTTCTGGAAAGCAAGGAAAACGGCTGGTCCAAAGTCGAATATGAGGGACAGGAAGCCTATATCAAGTCCGAATTTCTGGAGGCAGTGACTGAGGAGGAAGAAGGAGTCGATTCCGGGGAATCGGCGGAAGAGAACGCCGGAGAAGAAAGCTCGGCGGAAGGCCAGAGCTCATCTCAGGGCGTCAGCGCCGATATCCCGTCTTCCGGAACCGTCATGGTGGCGGAAACGGTCAATGTGCGCAAATCCGCCAGCGAAACAGCTGACAAAATCGGCGTTTGCTATCAGGGCGGAGAGCTGGAAATCCTGATGCAGCAGGCGGATGGATGGACGCGGGTACGTTTTGAAGGACAGATCGGCTATGTGAAAACGGACGTTTTGAAAGTGATGGAATGAGAACTGTATAGTCGGCCGGAAAATGGAAAGACTAAGGCCGGAGGGATTCCTGCAGAAGGAATACCTTCGGCCTTTTTGCATCGGATCTCCCCCTTTTGGTGCGAAAAGGCCATTGAAAAATGGCTTGATACTTTATATCGGGAAAACAGGAGGAGGCCGAAATGAAGAAAGACGATGTGGAGTTGCTGCGCGAAATCCAGAAGAACACGGAAATGGGCCTGCATGCGCTGGAGATTATGGAAAATAAGGTTTACGACGACAAGCTCTCCCTGCAGCTGATCAGGGAATCATTTAAATACGGCGAGCTGCATGACCGGGCAAAGGCGCAGCTGCTGGCGGCCAAGCAGATGCCCGAGCCTGAGAATAAGATCGCCCGTATGATGCTGTCCGCCTCCATCAACGGCAGCACGCTTCTGAACACCACTACCAGCCATGTGGCTGAGCTGATGATTCGGGGCAGCAATATGGGGCTCTCCAGTCTGTGGAAGGCGATGAACCACAACGATCAGGCGGGAGAACAGTCCATGGAGCTGGCGAGAGAGCTGATGGATTTTGAAGAAAATAATATAAAAGAGTTAAGAAAATATCTTTAAAACACAAATTTCTCATAGTAATGTAATAAAGTGCTTGCGCATCCTGGACAATGAGTATATAATAACTCCGAAAAGATTTATCGATTCACTTGAAGGAGGATAAATATATGTCTTATGTCGATGAGGTAATTGCTCAGGTTGTGGAAAAGAACCCTGCGCAGCCTGAGTTTCACCAGGCGGTAAAAGAAGTTCTGGAATCGCTGCGCGTTGTCGTGGAAGCGAACGAGGAGAAGTTCCGTAAAAATGCTCTTCTGGAAAGATTGACGAATCCTGAGAGGCAGATCGTCTTCAGGGTACCGTGGGTGGATGATAAGGGACAGGTCCAGGTCAACACGGGCTTCAGAGTGCAGTTCAACAGCGCTATCGGACCCTACAAGGGCGGTCTGCGCTTCCATCCTTCCGTAAATCTGGGAATCATCAAGTTCCTGGGATTTGAGCAGGTGTTCAAAAATTCCCTGACCGGTCTGCCCATCGGCGGCGGCAAGGGCGGATCGGATTTCGATCCCAAAGGGAAGTCCGACAGGGAAGTAATGGCCTTCTGCCAGAGTTTCATGACGGAGCTGTATCGTCACATCGGGGCGGATACGGACGTTCCGGCCGGAGACATCGGCGTAGGCGGCCGGGAGATCGGCTATCTGTTCGGCCAGTATAAGAGGATCCGCAATCAGTATGAAGGCGTTCTTACCGGTAAGGGCCTGACTTATGGAGGTTCCCTGGTGAGAACGGAAGCGACCGGATACGGCCTGCTGTATATGACGAAAGAAATGCTCAAAGCGAACGGCATCGATATCGCGGGCAAGACCATTGCGGTTTCCGGAGCGGGAAATGTAGCGATCTATGCCATCGAAAAGGCTTACCAGATGGGCGCGAAACCGGTCACCGCATCGGATTCTACCGGCTGGGTATACGATCCGGACGGCATCGATCTGGCCGTTTTGAAGGATCTCAAAGAGGTAAAGAGAGCGAGAATCTCTGAGTACATCAATTACAGGCCCAATGCGGAGTATCATTCCGGCAAAGGCGTGTGGAGCGTCAAGGCGGATATCGCGTTGCCCTGCGCAACGCAGAATGAGCTGCAGCTTTCCGATGCGGAAGGACTGGTGGCAAACGGCTGCCTGGCTGTATGCGAAGGCGCGAACATGCCCACTACTCTTGAAGCGACCGAATATCTGCAGAAGAACGGCGTTCTGTTCGTCCCCGGAAAGGCGGCAAACGCGGGCGGCGTGGCCACCAGCGCGCTGGAGATGAGCCAGAACAGCGAGCGCCTGAGCTGGAGCTTCGAAGAAGTGGATGCGAAACTGCAGGATATCATGGTGAATATTTTCCACAATCTGGACGATGCGGCGAAGAAATACGGCTTCGCAGGCAACTATGTGATCGGTGCGAACATCGCGGGCTTCGAAAAAGTCGCAGAGGCGATGAACGCTCAGGGAATCGTATAAAATCGTATAACGGATCCAAAAAGGCCCCGGAAACTCAACATTTCCGGGGCCTTTTTGGATCTGGACAAAACCTAAAGATTTGAAGAGCTGGCAAATTTCCGTATTTTTTCGTATAATTGGGGTATGAGCGAAACGGCGGATGCCCGTCGGGGAAAGGAGAAGGAATATGAGAAAATTGGAGGGAAAAGTTGCGATCATCACAGGGGCGTCTAAAGGGATCGGAGAAGGTATCGCCAGAACGTTCGTCCGCTATGGGGCGAAAGCGGTGCTGGCGGCCCGGGGAGAGAAAGTCCTGCAGATGGCGGAAGAGCTGAGAAGTCAGGGGTATGAAGCCATCGGCGTACAGACGGACGTATCCGATGAAAAGAGCGTGGAGCACCTGGTGCAGACGGCGATCTCCGCCTATGGAACGGTGGACGTTCTGGTGAACAATGCGGGGATTTGTACGCTGGAAGACTTCGGCGCGTCGGACAACGTCATCCGGGACCGCCATATCGATATCAACATCAAAGGGGTCTGGAATGTGACGAAAGCCGTTTTGCCCTATATGAAAGAAAAAAGGGACGGAAGGATTGTGGTGATGAGCTCGGTGACCGGCTATATGGTGGCGGATCCCGGGGAGGCAGCCTATGCGATGACGAAGGCGGCTCTGATCGGTTTTACCCGCGCCATGGCCAGAGAAGCGGCGGATTATAACATCCGCGTCAACGCTATATGTCCGGGATATGTGCGAACCCCGCTGGTGGAAGGAATGGCGGCGCAGTCTGATCCGGAGTGCCCGGAACGGGCGATTCAGGCCATAGCGGATGCGGTGCCCTTAAAGCGGCTGGCAAGACCGGAAGAGGTGGGAGAACTGGCGGCATTTTTGGCCAGCGATGAGTCCAGCTATATTACGGGAACCCAGATCGTCATCGATGGAGGAAGCACGCTTCCTGAGACTTCTTCCATGGGGCAGTAGGCGCGCATAGGAGATAGTAGATTGCAAATGGCTATGGAGATTAAAATGGGAAAAGAGCTGAGACTGATCCGGCCGGCCAGGGAATATCTGCAAAGCTATGAAGAAGCCAGAAAAGAGTATCGATCGGGCGTTCCTGTATCGACATATCCCTTTTTGGATCTGTCGGGAGAAGAGTTCCTCGCAAAAGCGCAGGACTTTGAGCAAGGGAAAGAACTGCCAAAGGGATGGGTTCCCGCCACCTACCTTTGGCTGGCGGATGAAACGGAGTTTTGGGGAGAAGTGAGCATTCGGCACGAGCTGACCGATGCGTTGCTTCAATTCGGCGGAAATGTAGGGTACTGGGTACGCAAGTCGGCCTGGGGACGGGGAATCGGAACGGAAATGCTCCGGCAGACTTTGGCGTATATCGGGGAATACCTGGCGCTGGATCGCGTATTGCTCACCTGTAACGACGAAAATATTGCATCCGCGCGGATCATAGAAAAAAACGGAGGAATCCTTCAGGATAAGATAGAGAATTCGGACAGAGCCGGGACGAGGCTCACGAGAAGGTATTGGATCTCTGTCGGAAAACCTGAAATGGAATATACGAATGGAGAAGGGAATTTGCATGAGCACAACATCTCTTCGTTCATCGCTACCCGCTGTGTAAAATAATGAAAGCTGCGCCTGTGGCAGCAACAATTCCTCCCCCTATTCATACTTTATATATGAAAAAGAGGAGGAGTCATTTATGTCCTTTAATCCCTTTATGGAAAAACCGGTTCCGATCGAGGAAACTTTTCTCAACTGGAACAAACTGTACCCTATCCCATACTGCAAGGAAACCGTGGATCCTTATACGAAATGCCGGATTATCCTGATGAACGGAACGGAGTTCGAAGCCCAGTGGTTTTCCAGGAATTTTTCCCGGCATTGCTGCGACAACGATCTGCGCAGGGAACTGGCCATGGTTCGCCGCGTGGAACAACAGCAGCAGAAACGGATCAGCTGTCTGAAACCGAAGGATGAGACTATTCTGGAGCATACCATCAGCTATGAGCAGCTGGCGGTGGATCTGACCAGCGTTTTGGCGAAGCAGGAGACGGACTGCAATGTGATTGACGCGTTGAATTTCGCCCTTCTGGAAGATTTCGATCACCTGTATCGGTATTCCAATCTTCTTCATCTGGAGTACGGGATCTATCCGGAGAAACTGGTGGGAGGTTACACGGAAATCACCCCCGGACGGCCGACGATCAGCGAGCACAGATATCCCAAGGACAGCATTTTCTTCCCGATTCAAAACGGGAAAGCCTCTCTGCTGACGAAGCTGAACGTGAACATCATCACGGCGGCGGAACAGCAGACGATGAACTATTATATGAACGTGGCGAATCTGTATCAGGTTTCCGACATCGGGCGCAAACTGTATCAGGAGATCGGAATGATCGAAGAGGAGCATGTCAGCCAGTACGAAAGCCTTATCGATCCCGATGCGACCTGGTTGGAAAGCCTGCTGATGCACGAATATACGGAATGCTATCTGTATTATTCCTGCATGATGACGGAGTGCGATGCCTCGATCAGAAGAATTTGGGAAGATTGCCTGACGCAGGAGATTTCCCATCTGCATAAGGCGAAAGAATTGTTGTGGAAGTACGAGCAAAAAGAATACCAGCAGGTGGTTGGAGAGGGGACTTTCCCGGAAATTCTGGCGCTGCGGCCAAACATCCGGTATGTGCGGAAGGTGCTGGAAACCACGGCAGGAAATACTCAGAAAAAAGAATGCGTGGTCGCGCTGGGAACACTGGAGCAGGACGATCCTTTCTATCGGTATCAGTGCCGGGTAAACACTCCTTTGGACAGCGTTCCCTCCCACGATATCATCGATCGGCATATTCGCTGCTGCGGCTGCGATTACCGATATGAAACGGCGCCGAATCCGATCCCGTCGCTGCGCGGCAGAACTTGTGACAACGTCGCCCTGGGGCGGGTCTCAGCGCAGACGCCCGCTTTTACCAGTTCCTGTGGGACGACGGAGAACGCCTGCCGCTGTAACTTGACCTGCATTCGAGATTAACGCTATTTGAAGATATGAATAATTTCTCTGTCGTTCAAATACTTTAAAAGGGACAGCGTGATGGGAAATCCGAACAGGCCGATTACGCCGAACAGCTGTAGGCCGGTCAGCATGCTGGCCAGCGTGACCACAGGATGCAGTCCGACCTGATGTCCCACGATCTTGGGCTCGATGATGTTGCGGATGACCGTGATGGTCAGGTAGAGGAGGAGCAGACCGATGCCCAGCTTCCAGTTCCCCAGAAGGAAGCAGATGATAGCCCATGGGATCATGATCCCGCCGGTTCCCAGAACCGGAAGGATATCGAAAATCGCGATACAGACGGCGATGAGTACGGCGTTGGGAATTCGGAGTATGGATAGTCCGATGGCGAGTTCGGAAAAAGTGATGAACAGGATCAGGCCGTAGGAGGCGATGCATTTCAGCAGGGTGCCAAAGACGTAATTCCGGCTTTCACCGAGGGAATGCTTCGCTTTCTCCGGCAGCTGACGCAGGAGAAAACCCGTCACAACCGGATAATCGATGGTGAGGAAAAAGGTCACGATGATGGTGATGACCAGATTCAAAAAAGTGCCGGGAATGGAAGCGGCGAGGCCGGAAATGGTGCTGATGGCCTTCATGGACAGGCCGGAAATGAAACTTCCCAGGGAGCTTAAAAGAGAATTGGTCACTTCTTCCACGGAAGAAACGGCGGAAGGCTCCAGCCTGGACAGGTATTCTTCCAGATCGGAAAAAATCGCCTGCAGAGTCGGCTCCAGGAGATTGGAGTAAAGGCCCGGAAGGGCCAGAAAACTCTGTTTAATGAACAGAAACAGCCGGAAGCCGAGAAAAGAGAGGAGGGCGCCCGCTGCGAGAAAGAACAGAGTGGTCAGGAAGATAGAGGGCAACAACCGTTTGATGTGCAGCTTTTTCTGCAGAAAACGGATCGGCCCGTCGAGGAGAGCTGCGATCAGAAAAGCCAGAATGAACGGCATTAAAAAGTCCAGCGCAAATCTCAAAACGACGAAAGCTAAAGCCAGGACGATGGCCCAGAAGCTAAAACGGATAAGGAATTTTTTCTGATGATCAAGATTCATAACGATTCTCATTTCTGTGTATGGAATGGAAGGAAGGACAGCCGCATCTGCCGGCTGATTTCCCTTTTCTTTAGTATATCCAATCCGGATAGGGCAGTCAAGCGAGCCGAAGCGATCCGCAGGGCTTTTCAAACAGGAGCTTGTGCAAAGCGGATTTTTCCATTATAGTATACTACAGGAGGAAGAAACCTCGATATGAAGTGCATGGTATTGGCGGGCGGCAGAGGGGACAGGCTCTGGCCGCTGTCCAGAAAAAATTATCCGAAACAGTTTATTTCCGTTCACGGCAGCCATTCCGTTTTTCAGGAAACGATCGCGAGAAATATGGCTTTTTGCGATGAATTTATTATTGTGACGAATCGGGAATATCAGTTTATCGTAGAAAACCAGATGAAAGCTTTTCAGGGGCTCACTTACCGGCTGGTGCTGGAGGAGGAAGCCAGGAAGACGACGGCGGCCATTTTGCTGGCCTGTCTGGAATTCCCTCTTTCGGAGCTTTTGTTCATAGTTCCGTCGGATCACGTGATCCGGGGAGAAAGCTATAAAGACGATATCAACAGGGCGATGGTTCTGGCCAAAAACGGCGGACTGGTGGTCTTCGGAATGCCTGTCGCGAAGCCGGACGTCAGGTTTGGGTATCTGCAGTACCGGGAAGATGACGTGGAGAGGTTTGTGGAGAAACCGGCTCTTTCCCAGGCGCAGACCTATCAGAGGGCCGGAAATTACCTGATCAACAGTGGAATGTTTTTGTTTACCAACGGGGATCTGTTACAGGAAGTCAGGCAGCAGTCGCCGGACGTATTCAAAGCATGTGAGCGGGCCTTTGAGGATCGCCTGGTGGAAAAGGGAAAGCACATTTTTTACCGCAGGGAGGCGCTGGAACAGATTCCGGCGCAGCCGATCGAAAAGACGGTATTCGAAGGAACCAGGAAGGGAAAGGTAATCCGGGCCTCTTTTTCCTGGAAAGATGTGGGAAGTCTGGAGGATTTAAGCGAGAGCGGGCTGATGACGCAGGAGGATCAGCGCGGACAGGCGCAGCACTCCTGCGAGAATACGACGATCATCAACCGGGGAAGCAGGAGCATCGTAGTGGCCAATCACCTGAAGGACGTGACCATCGTCAATACGGATGATGCCGTCTATGTGGGGAAAACGGGGGCGTCCGAGGAACTCAAGGAGCTGCGGCGGGAGAATCCCGAGCTTCAGAGCTATTTCGACATGGGCCAGGTGATCTATAAGCCCTGGGGAACCTATGAAATCCTGTCCGCAGACAGACGGTGTGTGGTCAGAAAGGTGATTCTCAACGAGGGGCGTACTATCTATGCCCACAAGCATGCCAGGAGAACCGAACACTGGATCATCGTCAACGGGAAGGCGCGAATCGCCCTGGCCGGGCAGGAGAGAGAGTATTTCAGCAACGACAGCATCGAGATCGCGGAGAACACGGTGCATCAGATTTCAAACATCGGGGAAGAGCCTTTGGTGTTTCTGGAAATTTCCACGGGGGAGGAGGTCATGGAGCGGGATCTGATTTCCGTGGAAAGCCGGGATCTGACCGAAGCGGAGCTGGGCTATAAAACGGAGCCTTTTGTCCGGTTGCTGCCGGCTTTTAAGGACTATCTGTGGGGAGGACAGAAACTGCGGGAAAAATACGGCAAGAAATGCGATTATGACTGCGTGGCCGAAAGCTGGGAGATGTCGGCGCATGAAGCCGGGCAGAGTATCGTGGCTTCCGGCCGGTATAAGGGTATGCTGTTTGCGGACTACCTGACCCGTATCGGCAGGGAAAACTGCGGATGGAAGTGCCAGTCCGTGGAGCGTTTTCCCATTTTGGTCAAGCTCATCGACGCCCGGGAAAACCTCTCCGTACAGGTTCATCCGGACGATGCTTACGCCCTGGCGGAAGAAAACGAGTATGGGAAAAACGAGATGTGGTATATTCTGGAACACGAGGAGGGCGCCGGAATTTACTGCGGATTCCGCCGTGATGTGTCCCGCCGGGAGGTGGAAGAGGCTTTGCGGGACGGAACGATTCTGTCGCTGCTCAACTGGATTCCCGTGGAGGACGGAGCGGCCTATTTCATTCCGGCAGGAACGGTGCACGCCATCGGAAAGGGCGTGGTTCTCTGCGAGGTTCAGCAGAGTTCCAACTGCACCTATCGTCTCTACGACTATGACCGAAAGGATCGCTATGGAAACAAGCGGCCGCTGCACGTAAAACGGGCTCTGGAAGTGATGGACTACAGGCGCTATGAGATACCTCGCTATCAGGATGAAGAAGTGGAGAAGGAAACCTACACTTTCCGGATTCTGAGCAGGTGTAAATATTTCGAATGCGCCAGCATTCGGCTGCATGGGGAAATGGAACTTCCGGCCTATCCGGATTCCTTCTGCTCACTGCTGTGTGTCAGGGGGAAAGGAAGGCTGGCCAACAGCCAGGAGCAGTGTGGGTTTTCCATCGGGGACAGTTTCTTTCTGCCTTGTACGAAAGAACGTCTGAAGGTGGAAGGCGATTGCGAAATCATCGTGACCCACATCTGAACGATACGAATTTAAAAGGAGAAATCAGAAAAAGGAGGACGATGAGATATGGGCAATCCCGTATATGAAAAACTGTTGAAGTGCTATGAAAGCTGCAGGGCGAAAATCGATTTCAAACCGGAGGTGGCCATCGTTCTGGGATCCGGCCTGGGCGATTACGCCGATGATATTCAGGTGGAGGCCGAGCTGGACTATCACGAAATCGAAGGATTTCCGGTTTCCACGGTGCCGGGACATGCCGGGAAATTCATCTTCGGCTATGTCAACGACGTGCCGGTGGTGTGTATGAAGGGAAGAGTGCATTATTATGAAGGGTATCCCATTCAGGACGTAGTGCTTCCTGCCCGTCTGATGAAGCTGATGGGGGCGAAGATCCTGTTTCTGACCAACGCGTCCGGAGGCATCAATCCGTCCTTCACGGCAGGGGACTTCATGATGCTGACGGATCACGTTTCCCTGTGGGCTCCGAACCCGCTGATCGGCGCCAACATCGACGAGCTGGGCGTCCGCTTCCCGGACATGACCCACGTTTACGACGCCGATCTGCAGGAATCTTTGCGGGAAACGGCGAAACGATGCGGCATTCCCCTGAAGGAGGGAATCTATGCGCAGCTGACCGGCCCTTCCTTCGAATCCCCGGCGGAAATTCAGCTCCTGCATAAGCTGGGAGTGGATGCGGTCGGCATGTCCACCGTAGTAGAGGCCATCGCGGCCAACCATATGGGGATGAAAATCTGCTGTGTTTCTTTCGTGAGCAATCTGGCGGCAGGCATGACGGATAATCCGCTGACTCATGAGGAAGTGCAGGAGGCGGCCAGCGCGGCGGCGCCCAGGTTCAGGCGGCTGATTACCGAAGCGGTGACGGATTTCGGAAAGCTGTTGGAACAGAGTTCAGAAGGCTGAGGGATGCGATGGAAAAAAGGGAATATCGTGAACTGATCCGGGCGGCCTTAAGGGCCAGGGAACTTTCCTATTCCCCCTATTCGAATTACCGGGTGGGGGCGGCGCTGCTGACGGAATCGGGGGAAGTATTTACCGGTTGCAACATCGAAAACGCGGCTTATACTCCCGCTGTCTGCGCGGAGCGCACAGCCTTTTTTAAAGCGGTGAGCGAAGGCTGCCGGGAGTTTTCGGCCATCGCCATCGCAGGAAGCCCGGCGGGGGAGATGTCTCAGCTGTCGTGGCCCTGTGGGGTGTGCCGACAGGTGATGATGGAATTCTGCGATCCGGAAAGGTTTCTTGTGATCGTGGCGATTTCCGAGGAGAATTACCGGGCCAGACGGCTGAAAGAGCTGTTGCCGGAAGGGTTCGGCCCTGCGAACCTGAAATGAGGGCTGGCCGAAGAGAGCGAGGAGGATAAAAGAAAGATGAGAATCCGTTTCTACAATGCGAGAATATTGACCATGAATGGAAGCTGTGACCTGACGGAAGGGGAACTGTGGACCGACGGAGAGAGGATCGCTTACGTGGGGCCCGCAAAAGGCTGCGAAAGGGAAAAATGGGATCGGGAAATCGATTGCCGGGGCAACGTCCTGATGCCCGGTTTTAAGAACGCCCATACACATTCCGGGATGACGGCGATGCGTTCCTTCGCGGACGACATGCCGCTTCAGGAGTGGCTCAATACGAAGATCTTTCCGCTGGAAGCAAAGATGACGGAGCAGGACAATTACGATCTGACCTGCCTGGCTATTCTGGAATATCTGACCACGGGGGTGACCTCGATTTTCGACATGTATCTTTCGCCCAAGGATATCGCCAGAGCCTGTATCGATTTGGGGATGCGCTGTGTGCTGGTCAGCGGTCTCAACAAGTTCGGCCCCTCCGTGGAAGAGATGGAGAGGAGATATCTGTCCTTAAACGGGATGCATCCGTTGATTTCCTACAAGATGGGAGTCCATGCAGAATACACCTGTGACAAGTCGCTTCTGGAAGAAGTATCCGCCCTGCTTCACAAATATCGGGTGCCCTTTTATGCGCATATGTCGGAGACGAAGCTGGAAACGGAGGAATGCATCGAGCGTTACGGCATGACGCCTCCGCAGTTTTTCGATTCCCTGGGCCTGTTCGATTTCGGAGGCGGCATCTATCATGGAGTCTATCTGACCGAGGAAGATATGGATCTGTTCGCGAAGAAAGGGATCGGCGTGGTGACCAATCCCGGTTCCAATACGAAGCTGGCCAGCGGAATCGCTCCCGTAGGGCGTTTCCTGGAAAAGGGGTTGTGCGTGGGCGTCGGAACCGACGGGCCCTCCAGCAATAACTGCCTGGATATGTTCCGGGAGATGTTTCTCGTGACCGGCCTGGCGAAGCTTCTGCAGAAGGATGCGTCCGCAGTGGACGCCCATGAAGTGCTCAAAATGGCTACCGTAAACGGGGCGCAGATCATGGGGCTTCCGGATGCCGACGTGCTGGCGGAGGGAAAACTGGCGGATGTGATCATGATCGATTTGCATCAGCCGAATATGCAGCCTTTGAATAACATCGCCAAAAATATCGTCTACAGCGGCAGCAAGCAGAACGTGAAGATGACGATGATCAACGGGCAGATTCTCTATTATGACGGAGAGTTCCTAAACGGAGTGGACGCGGAAGCGATCTATGCGAAAGCCAATGAGATCATCGCGCGGCTGGCGGCGGAAGTGGAGGCGTAGAAAGGATCATGCCGGTGAGAAACGGACGGTACTGGGCGGGCTTTTGGGGAAAATTGTAAACTATTTTCTGCGGATGGTTGACAATTTAAAGCTGACTGTTATACTGGAAAGAGCAGAACGCGAATAGCGGCTGAAGAAAAAGGAAAAGGAGACAGCTTTTATGATACAGGCAGCGGAAAAGAGAAGGATTCGCACGAAGGAAATGGCGTTGACGGGGATGATGGCGGCGGTTTTGTGCGTCGTATCGCCGTTTTCCATCCCCTTACCGGTCAGCCCGGTGCCCCTCACTCTGGCCACTTTTGTCCTGTATCTTTCGCTCTATCTTCTGGGAACGAAAAAGGCACTGATGAGCTGCCTGATCTATCTGCTGATCGGATTCGCAGGGCTTCCGGTGTTCTCGGGATTCGCCGGAGGCATCGGACGGCTGGTCGGCCCTACGGGCGGATATATGGCAGGCTATCTGTTCCTGCTGGCTGTGGGCGGATTTTTCCTGAAAAGAGCGGGAAAGAATCTGTGGCTGCAGGCGATGGGCCTGACAGCAGGAACGTTGGTCTGCTACGGGTTTGGAACGCTGTGGCTGTGCGTGCAGATGCAGATGGACTTTGCCGGCGGACTTGCGGTGGGAGTGATCCCTTATCTTCCGGGGGATGCGGTCAAAATCCTGGTAGCGGTGGTGTTGGGGCAGGCGATCGTCAGAGCGGTACGGCGGGCGGCGTAAAGGAATATCTGAGAATTCCGGAGTCATGTATGCGGGTGGCTCCGGAATTTTTTATACGATAGGAAATTTTATTTCCTATCGTATAAAAAAAGACGCTCCGCTGAGGATGCGCACTCGCGCGAAAAGTAGAGTGTTGCCTGACGGCAACCGCGCCCGGCGCGAGTGTGCGCCCCGGCGCACACTTTTTTCTCTGAAAACTCCGATTTCAGCATGAGAAGATGCACCCGCGCCGATATATGGAGCAAAGGCTTCGCGCCTTGTATCTGCGATGGGCGGATGATAAAATAGGGAAAAGGAGAGGGGGAAAGGCTGTGAGAGGAAAGAAAAGGAATTGTGAAAGGAAACCGAAACGGCTAAATGTGAGTATGCTGCGCCTTCTGATTGCAGGATGGCTGATTCCGCGACGAAGCTGGAAACGGAGGAATGCATCGGGCGTTACGGCATGACGCCTCCGCAGTTTTTCGATTCCCTGGGCTTGTTCGATTTCGGAGGCGGCATCTATCATGGAATCTATCTGACCGAGGAAGATATGGATCTGTTCGCGAAGAAAGGGATCGGCGTGGTGACCAATCCCGGTTCCAATACGAAGCTGGCCAGCGGAATCGCTCCCGTAGGGCGTTTTCTGGAAAAGGGGTTGTGCGTGGGCGTCGGAACCGACGGGCCCTCCAGCAATAACTGCCTGGATATGTTCCGCGAGATGTTTCTCGTGACCGGCCTGGCGAAACTTCTGCAGAAGGATGCATCCGCAGTGGACGCCCATGAAGTGCTCAAAATGGCCACCGTAAACGGCGCGCACATCATGGGGATTCCGGAAGCGGACATATTGGCCGCAGGCAAGCTGGCGGATGTGATCATGATCGACCTGCACCAGCCCAATATGCAGCCCTTGAACAACATTACCAAAAATATTGTTTACAGCGGCAGCAAGCAGAACGTGAAGATGACCATGATCAACGGGAAGATTCTCTACGAAGACGGAAAATTCCTAAACGGGGTAGACGCGGAAGCGATTTACGCGAAAGCCAACGAGATCATCGCGCGGCTGGCGGCGGAAGCGTAGAATTTAATAGAGCTCATTTGGAAAAGGCGTTGCCAAAATACAGGGCCGGAAACTTTTAAGCGGGTTTCCGGCCCTTTTCATGCCAAAAGACAAGATGTAAAAGCCAATCTTCACGCTTTCACTTTCGCGTCCGGTAGAATACTTTGGTGCGAGAAGCAAATTGATAAATATCAATAAATGACTAGTTTGAATCCTCTTTTGACTTGATAAGATTTCTAATTCACTTTATAGTTTAAGGTAGATAGATATAAAAATAAACAAAATCTATCTGGAAAATTTTGGGAAAATAGTGCAAAAAGGAGGTATTGGAAAATGAAAAGAAAAAGAATCATTATTTTATTGGGCGTATTGCTTTCTTTTTTGACTTTTGGATGTGGAGAAGAAAAACAGGAAAATCAGTCAAAAAATGAGAATGAGGAGGTGTCGGAAGAAACTGATTCAGGAAAAATTTCAGTTTGGTCCACATTGAGCCAGGAGGAAATGAATTATTATGTTTCGCTCTATAAAGAGGCGAATCCGGATGGTGCGGAAGTGGAAGTAACCTGTATTCCGGAAGATGATTATGTTTCCAAGCTCCAGGCAGCTTTTGCGGCGGGAGAAGAAGTTGGAGATGTGATGTATATTGAAATCACCAATTTCGGCGTTTTTAAGGAAACAGGGGTGTTGGAAACGCTAAATGACTATGAGGGAGCAGAGGATATTCTGGAAGAACAATATGAATATGTGTCTGGCCTATCAAAGAACAGTGCCGGAGAGATCAAGGGAATTTCCTATCAGGCAACGCCAGGCGGGTTATGGTACAGGAGGGATCTTGCTGAAAAATACCTCGGAGTCAGTGAACCCAAAGAGGTGCAAGAGCTCGTAAAAGACTGGGATACGCTGATTGAAACCGGCAAAAAAGTGTATGAGGCCAGCGGCGGTGAGGTTGCGCTTTTGGATGATGCAACTACGGTATGGACAATTATGCAATATAACGCTAAGGGTGGACCGTGGGTAGATCCTGAAACCAATACGCTGCTGGCAGACAGTAAAATAGCAAATATATTCCAGCTGGCGAAGAACATTAGGGACAACAATGTCGATGCGAAGTTGACCCAATGGGATGCAAGCTGGACAGCGGGGATTTATGACTCCGAAAAATATATTATGATGGGGCTTCCTTCATGGGGATTGCCCTATGTGATTAAAGCAAATACGCCTGAAGATAAGTGGGAGGAAGTGGCAGGGAACTGGGGATTGGTAGAAGCGCCTCAAACTTATTATTCCGGCGGCACGTGGCTGTGTATGTCTGCGACAAGTGAAAATAAAGAGGGAGCCTGGGACTTTATCAAAACGATGACGTCTGATCAAAATATACTTACGAAAGGCTTGATCGAATATGAAGGGGATTTCGTTTCCAATAGAGAAGCAATTCGTAAAGCGATTGAAGAAGGGCATACAGACCAGTTTTTGGGTGATCAGAACTATTTTGAAGTCTTTGATTCCATTGCCTCTAATATTACGGCGGTGCCTACTACAAAATATGACACACAGTGCGTAAACAGTTTTGAAGCTGTCCTTAGCCAGATGCTGAATGGAGATTTAGCGGTTGATGAAGCCGTAGCGTCATTTAAAGCTGATGTTCAGAACGTCTATCCGGAGCTGGTATTCGAAGAGGACAGATGAAGTTTTCTGCCGGGAGCAGACCGGAAGTATGGCGAATGCCCATACTTCCGGAAGGGAGGTGACCAATGAAAACGAAAAAAAGAATCAATTATCGAAGGGAGAAAAACGGATATTTTTTTATAGCTCCGTATTTCATCTGCTTTGGCCTTTTCAGTTTATACCCCATTCTGTATACCTTGAGCCTGAGCTTTGTGGAGTGGGATGGATTTACGCAGAAAGTTCCTGTTGGACTGGCGAATTATCAAAGGTTATTGGCAGATGAAGTTTTCTGGAGATCCATAGGAACGACGTTGCTGATCGCGCTTATTTCCACTTCGCTGCAGATGACTTTTGGATTACTATTGGCCTTTTTGCTCAATCAGCGGTGGATCAGGGGAAGTGAGATTTTTAAGACGGTTTACTATTTCCCTAATTTAGTGACAGCTGTTTCTTTGGGAGTGCTATTCAGCTTGCTTTTTGACTGGCAATCAGGGGGAGCGAATAAAATTTTACTCGCTTTGAAGATTTTAGAAGAGCCGTATAATTGGAAAGGAAGCGCCTTCTGGTCGAGGGTTATAGTGATTCTTATTATTTTCTGGCAATATTTTGGATACTATACGATCATTTTTACCGCAGGCATCAAGGGGATCTCATCGGAGTTGCTGGAGGCAGCCAGCATTGACGGGGCATCCGGGGGAAAAATCTTTTTTAAAATCGTATTGCCGCTGCTTCGTCCTATTATCGTTTTTGCCTGTGTCACATCGATAATCGGAGGGCTGCAGATATTTGACATCCCCTATACATTTGGCGGAGTAGAAGGGAACCCGGGGAAGGCTCTTTTTACAATGTCGATGTTTATGTTCCGTACCACGTTTAAAAATAATAATTTTGGCTACGGCGCAGCGATCTCACAGGGAATTTTCATTATAATTGTCGTATTTTCTTTTGCTTTCATGAAGGTGATTACCGGAAGGGGGGAAGAAACCCGTGATTAAAAGAAAAAGATGTGGCGCAAAAGTGATTACATATTGTGTGCTAATTATTCTTTTTTTTATTTGCGTGATCCCATTTTATCTATTGATCATTGGAAGTACATATGATAACGCTACTTTGGCCAGTCGAATGCCGATGCTTCCTGGAAAGTATTTCATTGAAAATTATTTGAAAATGGCCGGCACAATTCATATCTGGAGAGGATTTTTTAACAGTCTTATTGTGGCCGGAATCAGTACGGCTGCAAATATTTATATTGGCTCACTGACAGCATTTGGCTTTTCAAAATACAGATTTCGATGGAATAAGCAGCTATTTGTAATTTTGCTGTGCTGCATGATGATACCTCCGAGATTGGGCATTATCGGATATTATCAACTGATGAGCGAGATGAAAACACTGAATTCGCTTCCGGCCCTGATCTTTCCTGCGCTCGTAGCGACTACTACAACTTTCTGGGAAAAGCAATATATGGATGCCTATCTTCCGGACGCCTTGATTGAATGCGCAAGGATAGACGGATGCAATGATTTCAAAATATTTCACAGGATTGCCCTTCCGCTGGTCGCGCCCGCTTCGGCCACTATGGCGATATTTACCTTTGTAGAAACCTGGAATAACTTTGAGTATCCGCTTATCCTTTTAACGTCCTCGGAAAAGTTTACATTGCCGCTGATGGTACAGACCATGCAGGGGGTTTATGCGAGAGATTATGGAGCGATTTATATGGGAGTTACCTTTTCCGTTATTCCAATTCTGCTGATTTTCGTCTTTTGTTCAAAGCAGATCGTGGGAGGATTGACCGTAGGGGCAGTAAAGGAGTAGAGGGAGAATTATGTTTATCAATACGGATATTTCTCATGTAGATGAATATTATGGTCTTTCCGAAGAGGAACGAAAAAAATTTGATAAGGCCGTATTAGAAGAACTGGAAAAGACACCGCCGAAACATCTTGAAACAGAGTGGGGAAGATTTCAGAAACTTACACGGGAAGCGGATGAAGAAGTCGAGAACCTGATCGATAATATCCTGAAGGAAATGACTTTGGAGCAGAAAATATATCAGATGTCGGGAGATAACCTTCCCAAGCATGCAGGAGTAAATCCGCCCCGCTACAATTTTACCCCTTATTATGCAGGAGAAGACCTGGAACTCGATATTCCCGGAATCAAATTTACAGACGGTCCGACGGGGATTGTTATGGGATACCACTCCACTGCATTTCCGGTTTCAATAGCGAGAGGCGCTTCCTTTGACGTGGAACTGGAAGAGAGGATCGGTGAAGCCATGGGAATAGAAGGACGTTCTGGCGGAGCCAACCTTTTGGCCGGGGTATGCGTGAATCTTCTGCGTCATCCGGCATGGGGAAGGGCACAGGAAACGTATGGGGAAGACAGCTGCCTGGTGGGAGAGATGGGAGCGGCATTGACCCGGGGAATTCAAAAGCACATGATGGCCTGCGTGAAACATTTTGCTTTTAACAGTTTGGAAAATGTACGGTTTCGGGTAAATGTGGAGGCGGATGAAAGAACGGTACGGGAAATCTATCTTCCGCATTTCAAAAGATGCGTAGATGCAGGAGCGGCATGTGTTATGAGCGCCTATAACCGATTTCGTGGAACATACTGCGGCCACAACGGGTATCTGCTGAATCATATTCTTAAAAAGGAATGGGGATTTCAGGGATTTGTGATGTCTGATTTTATGTGGGGAATCAGAGATACCGTGGAAGCGGCAAACGGCGGCCAGTGTATGGAAATGGATGTGACGCAGTTTTTTGGAGAAAAACTGGTAAAAGCGGTGAAAGAAGGAAAAGTTTCGGAAGCCGTGATTGAAGATGCTGTAAGAAGGATACTGAGACAGAAAATCAGATTTGCCGGGGTTGGCTCTGAAGAGAACTATGGCATTGAAAAAATGGGATGTAAAGAACATACATTGCTGGCAAGAGAGGCATCAGAAAAATCGACAGTACTTTTAAAAAACGAAGATAAGTTGTTACCGCTGAATCTTGCGGAAATCAGAAACATTTTGGTGGTAGGTCCCAAAGCGGTTATTCCTAATATTGGAGATACCAAAAAGGGAAGCAGCGCAGTATATCCGGATTATGTTGTGACACCTTTGGAAGGGCTGAAGAATATATGTGGTAATCATGTCGGAATCCGTTATATAGATGGAAGCTGCCGGCATATGATTCAATATTATGCACAGCGGGCGGATGCAGTTATCGTTATAGCTGGCCTAACCTGTGAAGAGGAGGGAGAGTATGATGAGACAGGAGGACAAAGCGGAGGGGATCGTGACAGTCTGGAGTTAAATAGAGCGGAAAGAGAAATGATAGAAGCAGCCGCGGAAGCAAATGCCAATACGATTGTTTGCCTGCAGGGCGGAGGCATCGTTTTAACCAGTTCCTGGGAAAAATACGTGAAAGCAATTCTGATTCAATGGTATTCTGGGATGGAAGGGGGAAATGCACTGGCGCGCATCTTGTTTGGAGTGGTAAACCCGTCAGCAAAGTTACCGGTGACCATTCCCGCGTCCGCTCAGCAACTGCCTTTCTATCATCAAGGGCTGGAAGAAATAAAATATGATTTCTATCATGGATATTTCCTTGTAGATAAAAGAGGAGAGACGGCGTCATACCCTTTTGGCTATGGCTTGAGCTATACATCTTTTTCCTATAAAAATCTGTTTGTACAAACAAAAGGAAATGATGTTATAGTTTCGGTGGATGTAACGAATACTGGGGAGCGGGCAGGAGAAGAAATCGTACAGGTTTACGTTGCCTATTCAGAATCTGCGGTAGAAAGACATCTGAAAGAATTGAAGGGATTTTCGAAGATATTTTTGGAACCAGGGCATACGGGTTGCGTCCATATTGCTCTCTCAAAAGAATGCTTGCAGTATTATTCAGAAAGGGAGGAGAGGTGGATTCTGGAAAATATTACTTATATAATTATGGCAGGTCCCTCCTCAAAAGAGGAAGATTTACTGAAGGTAAATTTTAGGTTTGATGAATAAGGAGAGAGGTGAACTATGGATGGAAAGAACAAATTTTTAATCTATTTAAAACGGGACTTTATCCAGGACGTGATTTATGACATAACAGGAAGTATTTTTTATTCTGTTTCTATTTATACATTTGCATCAAATGCCGGATTTGCACCGGGAGGCGTGTCGGGAGCTGCGCTTATTCTCCATCACTATTTGAATATTCCTATAGGGACTTTGACGATTCTGATCAACATTCCCATGATCCTGATTTCCTTCCGATATTTGGGATTATCATTTCTTTTAAAATCGGTAAAATCAATGATTTTGTTTTCTGTTGTTGTAGATTACATTTTTCCGCATTTTCCTCAATATGACGGGAATCAAATTCTGGCTGCCATATTCTGTGGAGCGTTCGGCGGCATTGGGCTATCTTTCTTTTATAGAAGGGGATCTTCCAGCGGAGGAACAGATTTTCTTACATTGACGTTGAAAAGATTAAAGCCGCACTGGTCCATTGGAAGCATAATGCTGTTTTTAGATTCTGTGGTTATCTTCAGTGGAGCCTTCGTATTTGGACAAATTGATGCAGTCCTATATGGTGTGCTCTGCACTGCAGTGGGAAGTACAATTCTCGATAAAATGATGGAATCTCTAAATGCCGGACAAGCGATGGTTATTATATCGCAAAAGGAAAAACAAATTGAAGAGAAGATACGAAAAGTGTTGAAGGTTCAGGGAATAAGAAGAAATGAGTCTGCTCATATACTTTTTTTGGGGTGCAATAAAGCGGCTGTAAGTAAGGTCTGTTACCTGGTTTATGAATCGGATCCGGATGCGACAACATGGGTATGGAATTATAGCGCAGCGTATGGCAAAGGGCTCAGTACCGGGAAATTGGAAGATTTTACAAACCCGTATAATGAAAGGGCGCATTGAGAGGAAAGGGTTATGGATGATGTTTCTTCTGGGATGGAGAATGATTATAGACAGATTTATAGATGCGGTTAAAAGTACGAATACTGTTAAACCCGCATTTATAAGCGATTGCTGCGATTTCTTCATCGCTTGTTTCAAGCAGCGCATTGGCATGTTCGATTCGGATGCGATTCAGATAATCTTTGAATCCGAGCCCGGCATACTTTTTGAATAGCTTTGAAAAGTAATATGGATTAAAACCCATGTGATTGGATACGGATTCAAGAGTTAAAGGCTCAGTATGATATTCCTGAATATAAGTCATAGCGGATTTCACAACATGAATGGAACCGCTGGTTTTTTTTACGGAAACGGGAGAAGCAGAATTTGAAAAATGGCGCAGAAGCAATGCGCTCAGTTCCACAATTTTACTGGTAATCATCCAGTTATAATATTGCTGTTGCCTGACAAATTCCTGCTCAGTTTCTAAAAACAGGGATTTTATCCGTCTGTGAAGATGGGGAGAAATTCGATCAAAATCCTGCTTCTTCAAAAAACAGGGGCCTTGATAGCCGTTTTCCAACCATTGGTATAAGCCGAGGATTTCATCTGGATTAAAAATGATAATTATAGCTACAGAATCGTTGTCTTTTTCATCATAATAATGGATGG
The DNA here is from genome assembly GCA_003343625.1 of Clostridiales bacterium. Lineage (GTDB taxonomy): Bacteria > Bacillota > Clostridia > Lachnospirales > Lachnospiraceae > Gallintestinimicrobium > Gallintestinimicrobium pullicola. The sequence continues at coordinate 17,176 of QAKV01000008.1, read as the reverse complement.
TGTCGCAGTTTACAACTACTAAATCCCCTTCGGATAAAGTACGGACCTGATTTTCGATATTGACAGTAACATGTCCCGAGCAAAGAAAGAAAAGTTCAAATTCTTTATGCCAATGAGCCGGAAAACTTAAATTGTAAACTTTTTCCACCTGGAATGCTAAATTCGGATCGATTGCTTCATAAAAAGGTTTCATCGCAGAACCTGCCCAAATCATTATGATAAGTAAGTTTAGCACAGTTTGTAGTTGGATTCAAGAATACATTGTCAGGAGGTGCTTTATGAAAATATATGTATCAGCGTCAGCGAACGGATGGGGAAACGGGACGCGGAAATTTCCCTTTTTGACGATATCGGAGGCGGCAAAGATCGCCTGTCCCGGCGACGAGGTCGTTGTTGCCCCAGGAATTTACAGAGAGTGCGTAGATCCTGCGCGGGCAGGAACAGAAGAGAGAAGGATCCATTATCGATCGGAACAACGGGGAAAGGCTGTGATCGTTGGCTCGGAACCGATAAAAAACTGGAAGCTTTATCAGAATACTGTTTATTATTGCAGGATCCCAAACAGCGCATTTAATGATTACAATCCCTATCAAACCTATGTGGAGGGAGATTGGTTGTTTGCAGAAGAACGCTTGCACACAGGAGAAGTTTATCTCAATGGAAGAGAAATGTACGAAGCGACGAGTTTGGGCGGTGTGATTGAACCTGTGGAAAACCCATATTCCTGGGAGAGGGAATGGTCTGCTTACCGGTGGTATACACAACAGGATGGAGATGATACAGTTATCTATGCAAATTTTCATGGAGCGGATCCGAATCGGGAAAATGTTGAAGTTGCGGTAAGGAGAAACTGCTTTTGGCCGTCCCGAAAAGGAATTGGGCATATTACCGTTTCAGGATTTGTGCTGAAGCAGGCCGCGACTCAATGGGCGCCGCCCACGGCGTATCAAGATGGGATCATCGGACCACATTGGTCTAAAGGGTGGGTGATTGAAGACTGCGAGATATCCAATTCCAAATGTTGCGGAATTTCCCTCGGAAAATATTTTCAACCCGGGAATGAAAATAAATGGACCAGACAACATTTAAAGGACGGGACGCAAACGGAGAGGGATGCGGTGTGTCAGGCGTATCATGAAGGATGGAGAAAGGAACTAGTCGGTTCCCATATTATCAGAAGATGTGAAATTCACCATTGCGGGCAGGCTGGAATTGTTGGGCATATGGGGGGAGCGTTTTCTTTGATTGAGCACAATCATATTCATCACATTAACAATAAACAGGATATCCATGGAGCGGAAATTGCGGGAATTAAATTACATGCGGCAGTCGATACTGTGATTAGGCGAAATCATATAGAATTTTGTACAAGAGGGATTTGGCTGGACTGGCAGGCACAGGGGACGAGAGTGACGCAAAATTGCCTGCACGATAATATGCCGCCGGAAGGCGTTCAGATTTGCCCTCCGCTGGGATTGGGAGAGGACCTTTTTGTGGAAGTTTCACACGGCCCTACTTTGATTGATCATAACTTGATGCTTTCCGACTGTTCAGCGAGATTGAGCACGCAGGGCTTTGCTATGGCACACAATTTGATCGCCGGATCGTTTACTTACGTTGGCAATGGAGATGACAATGGGGGAGTGGAGTATGCGACTCCGAGATACACCCCGTATCATGAAAAACATACGACGAGGATCGCCGGATTTATGACGATCCTACACGGAGACGCGAAATTTTTTAACAATATTTTTGTGCAAAAGCCGATTCGAAAGAGTATCCAACATCATATAGAAGAAACAAAGGCGGACTCTATCAATCGCTATAATATGATCTGCGGAACGATGCCCTATAACGGGTATCCTTCCGAGCAGGAGTATTTTTCGAAATTTGGTGAATGGAAGATGGAGGACTTGGATAATAACGACAAGTATTATGAACATCTTCCTGTTTGTTTTTCCGGAAATCTCTACTTTAACGGCGCAAAATCCTGCGAGCAAGAAAAAGCGGTGACTGATTCAACGCACGAAATAGAATGGGAACTGATAAAGAAGGAAGGACAAATTTATTTACGCACAAATCTGTATTCGTATCTGTCCGAGAACAATACTCAAATGGTAACCAGCCAGAGTTTAGGGGAAGCCTTTGAACCGGAACAGCGGTTTGAAAATCCGGATGGAAGCGATATCGTGATGAACGTGGATTATTTTGGGATACATCGAGGACTTGCGCCTACCAGCGGACCGTTTGAGAGCGAAAGGGAGTTACAGCAGCCGCTGTTTTAATCAATTGTCAGGCATTCGATTTTTCCTTCTCATTGCGGGTATTTCGACAAAATAAGTTCGGTAATATATGCCGTGAAATCATCGACAGAAGGTGATTTCACGGCGTTTTGGCGTCCGGAGCTGCGACGGGGCTTTTGCAGCCCTTTATTTATGTTATAAACCATGCTATAATCAATGAACGGGCAAAACCATTGACGGAAGGCGGGACGAAATGAGAACAGAAGAAGTGACGGAAACGGGGCTGATGCAGCGGATTGCCCTTCTGTATAAAGGGCGGGAAGATACGCTCATCGCCTCCTGCCTGCAGGGGATCATGGGCAGTGCCTGGGCCGTTTTCGAAGAGGACGGACAGGAAAGCAAAGCGGTATCCGCGCTGATTTCGGTGGGGGATTTCCTCTTTCCGGCCGGGCGGCCTCAAAAAGAGCTGACGGAACGGATGAAAGGCTGCATGAAATCGGGTTTCGCCCTTGCGGTGCCAAAAACGGCGGGCTGGGGGGAGCTGATCGAGGAACAGTTCCCGGGGCGGTTTTTACGGCAGACGCGCTATGCCATGGGAAAGAAAGGGGACGGCTTCGACACGGGCAGGCTGAAACGTTTTGCGGGACAGCTGCCGGCGGGTTTTTCTCTCCGGCCGGTGAACCGCGAGTGGTTCGAACGGCTGAAAGGGGAGGAATGGTCGAAGGATTTCGTCTCCCAGTTTTCGGATTACGGGCAGTACAGCCGCTTCGGCGGCGGATTTTTAGCGGTGGAGGAAAAGACCGGGGAAGCGGTCAGCGGGGCCTCCTCCTATACCGTTTACCGGGGCGGGCTGGAAATTGAGGTGGACACGAAGGAGAGCTGCCGCCGTCTGGGGCTGGCCCGGGCCTGCAGCGCCCGCCTGATTCTGGACTGCCTTAAGCGGGGCCTCTATCCCTCCTGGGATGCGGCCAACGAAGTCAGCCTGCATCTGGCGGAGACGCTGGGATATCGCTGTTTACGCCCTTACCCGATTTTATACCTGACGAAAGAGGAGCGGTGAAAGAGAGATGAAAAAAGACGATATCATCATGAAGCTGGGCATCGTGCACATTCTGGACTCCGCAGTGGGGATGCCGGTGCTTTCGGATGCCCTGCTGGACATGGGTTCCGGGCTGAGCGATTTTTTCAAGGCTCATCTCGAGAAATTTACGGAGAGCGACGAGGTGAAGCGGTGCCGGTTTTCCGAAGGCTCCCGGGCAATGGAGCTGATTCAGCGCTGCAGCGGGGAAAATTTTATCGAAACCAGCAGGCAGCTTTGCGAAAAGCTCTACGCCGTGATGAACGCCAATATCGACATCCCTGCCGCGGATGTGGCGGTCCTGATTTTTTCCGCAGAAGGGACCGATTACTTCGGCTTTTTGAAACTCAATTACAGGACTTCCTATACCCACGCCACAAAGAGCGGGGAAGAAGGGCGCAACCGGAACGAGATCATCCTGCAGAAGGCGATTCTGCCTTCCGGGGGACAAAAACTGTCGGAAGCTTTCGTGGTGAACCTTTCGGACGGTTCCATCCTTTTGACGGAGAAGAAGTTTGAAGTGAACGGGGAAAAGAAAAATTATTTTTCCGAACTGTTCCTGGAATGCAGCGCGCCCCTTTCCCAGAAGTCGAAGCTGGACCTGGTGACCCGCGCCGTGGAGCAGGTGAACCGGAAGTATTACGGGGAAGAAGACGCCGGGCGCAGGATGGAGACGAAAAAGGCCATCTACGAAGAGTTGGGGGAGACGGGAAGCCTGAAGGTGGAAGAGGTGAAGGAAAAGATTTTCCCTGACAGCCCGCAGATGCAGGAAGAGCTGACGGAAAAGCTGGAAAAGTACCATCTGGAAAAGGAAGTGATCCGGCCGAAGAGCGAAAACACCATCAAAAAGTTCCGGAAGCAGCATCTGACCACGGATACGGGAATCGAAATCACCATCCCCATGGAGGAGTACAAAAATCCGGACAGGGTAGAATTTTTGACCAATCCGGACGGAACGGTTTCCGTGCTGATCAAGAACATCGGGAGGCTTCGCTCGAAATGAAAATTATCGTATCGCCGGCGAAAAAAATGCGGGAAGATCCCGAAACCATGCCGGTGACGGGACTTCCCTTTTTTGTGGACCGGGCAAAAGAGCTGGCGGATTGGATCAGGGGACTGTCCTTTTCGCAGCAGAAGGCACTCTGGGTCTGTAACGAAAAGATCGCCCTGCAGAACAGGGAGCGCTTTGCCGCTATGGATCTGACCCGAAATCTGACTCCCGCCCTGCTGGCTTATGAGGGGATCCAGTATCAGTACATGGCGCCCTGGGTGCTGGAACGGGCGGCCTGGGATTACGCGCAGAAACATCTGCGGATTCTGTCCGGGTTTTATGGAATTTTGCGCCCCCTGGACGGGGTGGTGCCCTACCGGCTGGAAATGCAGGCGAAGGGTGCGCCTGCGGGATGGAAGGATCTGTACGATTTCTGGGGAAACAGTCTCTGCGGCCGCTTGCTGGAAGAAGAGCGGGAGGGGGGAAAGGAACCTCTCCTGATCAATCTGGCGTCGAAGGAATACGCCCGCTGCATCGAAGCCTGGCTGCCCGAAGGGGCCAGGATGATCACCTGCGTTTTCGGGGAGCGCGCCGGGGAAAATGGGGACAGAATCGTGCAGAAAGGCACCATGGCGAAGATGGCCAGAGGGGAAATGGTTCGTTTCCTGGCCGGACGCCAGGTACAGGAGCCGGAGGAAATCAAAGAATTTTGCGGTCTCGGATACCGGTTTTTTGCAGAGAAGTCCGACTGCCGGACTTATACGTTTATCAAAATGGATTGAAGGAGGAAAAGAAGAATATGCTGGAAGCAGGAACGATGGCGCCGGATTTCGCGCTGCAGGATCAGGATGGAAATGAGGTTCGTTTGTCGGATTTCAGAGGGAAAAAAGTGGTGCTGTATTTTTACAGCAAGGACAACACGGCGGGGTGCAATAAGCAGGCATGCGCTTATGCCCGGAATTATCCGGCTTTCGTGGAAAAGGGGGCCGTGGTCATCGGAGTCAGCAAGGACACCAGCGTTTCCCACAGGAAATTCGCGGATAAATTCGAGCTGCCGTTTATCCTGCTGGCGGATCCGGAAAAGGAAGTGCTGCAGAAGTATGATGTCTGGGTGAAGAAAAATATGTACGGTAAGCAGGTGATGGGCGTAATCCGGTCTTCCTATCTGATCGATGAAGAAGGCAGGATCGTGAAGGTTCACGCAAAGGTGAAACCTGAGGAAAATGCGGGGCAGATGCTGGCCGATCTGGAGGAATGATGGCGAACACGGAAAAAGTGCGTTTGAATAAATATCTGGCGGAGAGCGGTTTATGTTCCAGGCGGGACGCGGATCGGCTGATCGAAGAAGGTCGGGTGCAGGTCAACGGCCGGATGCCCAGTGCCGGAATGAAAGTTAACGATCTGGACAAAATTACAGTGGATGAAAAGCCGGTGGCCCGCAGGGAAAAGAAGGTGGTGCTGGCCTATTACAAACCCCAGGGCGTGACCTGTACGGAAAAAGACCGCCACGCGGAAGTGACCATCAGAGATGTGCTGGACTATCCCGTGCGGCTGACCTATGCGGGAAGGCTGGATCGGGATTCGGAGGGGCTGTTGCTTTTGACCAACGACGGGGATTTGATCAACAGCCTGATGCGAGCTTCCAATTACCACGAAAAGGAATATCTGGTCCGGGTCAACAAGCCCATGAGCCGGGAATTTTTAAAGAAGATGTCCGATGGCGTTTTGCTCAGAGAGCTGAACGAAAAGACGCGCCCCTGCTTCGTGAAAGAAGAGGGAAAGTTCGTATTTCGCATCGTCCTCACCCAGGGGCTGAACCGGCAGATCCGCAGGATGTGCAAAGAGCTGGGCTATGAGGCGGTAAACATCAGGCGGGTGCGGGTGGCGAATGTTTTGCTGGATAAGCTGAAACCCGGGGAATACCGGCCCGTGGTGGGAGAAGAAAAGAAAGAGCTGTACCGCTGTATGCAGCCCCGGCAGAAAGCGGGGACTGCAAGCCGGCGGCAGGCGGCCAAAGAGGGCAGCAAAGCCGCGGTGAAACCCGGTGCGGAAAGAGGAAAAACGCAGAGATGAACGAAGTGCAGAGAATGAAGGAGCTGGTCGTCCGGCTGCGGGAGGCGGCGAAGGCGTATTACGCGGAAAACCGGGAGATCATGAGCAACTATGAATATGACCGGCTCTACGACGAGCTGGAGGAGCTGGAGCGGCAAACGGGGGTGGTTCTGGCGGGAAGCCCCACGGTTGCCGTAGGCTATGAGGCGGTTGACGAGCTGCCCAAAGAGCGTCACGAATCGCCCATGCTCTCCCTGGGGAAGACCAAAAACCGGGAGGAACTGGCGGAATGGCTCAAAGATCAGAAAGGGCTTTTGTCTTGGAAGCTGGACGGGCTGACCATCGTGCTGACCTACCGGGACGGGAAGCTGTTTAAGGCCGTCACCCGGGGAAACGGGGAAGTGGGGGAGGTCATCACGCCCAACGCCAGAACTTTCGTGAATCTGCCTCTTCAGATCCCCTTTGAAGGAGAATTGATCCTGCGGGGGGAGGCGGTGATCACCTATGCGGATTTCGCGCGGATCAACGGGGAGATCGAGGATGTGGACGCCCGTTACAAAAATCCCAGGAATTTATGCTCCGGTTCGGTCCGGCAGCTGGACAGCCGTATCACGGCGGCGCGCAGCGTTCGCTTTTTCGCTTTTTCCCTGGTCAGGGCGCAGGGAGCCGATTTCGATAATTCCAGGGAGCGACAGTTCCTGTTTCTGAAGGAACAGGGGTTTGAAACGGTGGAATACCGGATGGTCACGGCGGCGGATGTAGTGGAGACAGTGGGCTGGTTTGAAGAGCGGATCGCGCAAAATCCGGTGCCTTCCGATGGGCTGGTGCTCGCCTACGAGGATATCGCCTACGGGGAATCGCTGGGAACCACGGCCAAATTCCCGCGCAGCTCCATCGCATTTAAATGGGCCGACGAGCTGGCGGAGACGACGCTGCGGGAAGTGGAATGGAGCGCCAGCCGGACCGGCCTGATCAACCCGGTGGCCGTTTTTGATCCGGTGGAACTGGAGGGAACGACTGTGAGCCGGGCCAGCGTTCACAACGTGAGCATCGTCCGGCAGCTGAAATTGGGTATCGGAGACCGGATCGCGGTCTATAAGGCGAACATGATCATCCCCCAGATCGCCGAAAACCTGACTCAAAGCGACAGCCTCAAAATTCCGGATACCTGCCCGGTATGCGGCGGCCCTGCGAAGATATGCCGGGAAAACGATACGGAAACTTTGGTGTGCGTCAATCCGGACTGCGATGCGAAAAAGCTCAAGGCTTTTGCGCTCTTCGTCAGCAGGGATGCTTTCAACATCGACGGACTGTCCGAAGCCACTCTGGAAAAGTTTCTGGCCAGGGGATTTCTGCATACTTATGCCGATCTGTTTCATCTGGACCGCCATCGGGACGAGATCGTGGAAATGGACGGCTTCGGGGAAAAATCTTATCAGAACCTGATGAACAGCCTGGAAAAGGCCAGGAACATCACGCTGGCCAAGCTGATTTACAGTCTGGGAATTCCCAACATCGGTCTGGCTAACGCCAGGATGATCTGTCGGGAATATCAGAACGATCTGGATCGAATGCTGGCGGCCCCGGCGGAGGAGCTGGCCGCTATCGACGGGGTGGGCCCGGTGATAGCGGGCGCATTCCGGGACTTTTTTGCCCGGGAGAAAAACAGGGACGCTCTGGACGCGCTTTTGAAAGAAGTGAAGCTGCAAAAGGAGACCTTTTCCCGGAACGAACTGCCTTTATCGGGGAAATCTTTCGTCATCACCGGCAGCTTAAACCATTTCGAAAACCGCAGCGCCCTGAAGGAAAAGATTGAGGGTCTGGGCGGTAAGGTGACCGGCAGCGTGACGGGAAAAACGGCCTGTCTGATCAACAACGACAGCCAGTCCACCTCCGCCAAAAACAAAAAGGCCAGGGAACTGGGCGTGGAAGTGGTGACGGAAGAGGAATTTATGGAACGGTTTTTGAAACGGGAGGACGGTGGAGAATATGCCGATTAAAGTACAGAGCGATCTCCCTGCGAGGGAGATTTTGGACAATGAAAATATTTTCGTGATGGACGAGTATAGAGCCATCCATCAGGATATGCGTCCGCTGCAGATCTGCATTTTGAATCTGATGCCCATCAAGCAGGACACGGAACTGCACCTTCTGCGTTCTCTGTCCAACACGCCGTTGCAGGTGGATGTGACCTTCATGAAGATGAACAGCCACGTTTCCCTCAATACTTCCGCCACCCATTTGAACCAGTTTTATCATACCTTCGACGAACTGAAAGAGAACAAATACGACGGGCTGATCATCACCGGTGCGCCGGTGGAGCAGATCCCCTTTGAAGAGGTGGATTACTGGCCGGAGCTGTGCGAGATCATGGATTGGTCCAAAACCCATGTGCACAGTACATTCCATATCTGCTGGGGCGCTCAGGCGGGGCTGTATCATCACTTCGGCCTGGATAAAATCCTGCTGCCCGAAAAGCTGTTCGGGGTCTATCCCCATCGCGTCCTGAACCGGAAGGTGCCTCTCGTGCGGGGATTCGACGACGTGTTCTACATCCCCCACAGCAGGCATACCGCTACGCCGGCGGAAGCGATCCATAGCTGCCCGCAGCTGACGGTGATGGCGGAATCCGAACGCGCGGGGGTCCTGTTGTGCATGACGAAAGAAGGCCGGCAGATTTTCGTCATGGGGCATCCGGAATACGACCGGTATACCCTGCATCTGGAATACATACGGGATGTGGAAAAAGGACTTCCCATCCACGTGCCGGAACATTACTATCCCGACGACGATCCGGCGAAAAGACCCCTTCTGTCCTGGAGATCTCACTGCAACGGGCTATACACCAATTGGTTGAATTATTACGTATATCAGACGACACCCTATGATATTCGGGAAATCAGCAACAGCAAGGCTGTTTTCGAGTGATTATTTCATGATGACATAAATGTGAAATTCATGTAAATTGTTATGTTTTCACGTATCATGACGGGCAAATGGTGTCAAAATGGTGTCAGTAGTAGAAACTAAATGGTGTCAAATAATTGCTTTATTTGACGGAAAAATACGATAGAGAGTTAACTTAAGTGACCACTGTAAATCAGATATATGTTTTCAGTGGTCTTCTTATATGGTTTTTACTGATGTAATTATACAGCATATTTTTATGCGATAAGAGTGATAAATAGTAAAGGAGGCTATATGGAACAAAATAATATTTTAAGAATGAAGGAACTGATCATAAAACTTTTAGAAGCGTCCCGGGCATATTATGCCGAGGACAAGGAGATCATGAGCAATTATGAGTACGACCGTCTCTATGATGAACTGGAGGCACTGGAAAAGGAAACCGGAACCGTGCTGGCGGGAAGTCCGACCATCACCGTGGGTTATGAGGCGGTGGACGAGCTTCCCAAGGAACGTCATGAGCGGCCCATGCTTTCTCTGGGAAAGACGAAGAGCAGGGAGGAGCTTCGGGACTGGTTGGGAAACCAAAAAGGGCTTCTTTCCTGGAAGCTGGACGGTCTGACCGTTGTGCTTACTTACCGTGATGGAAAACTGGAGAAGGCAGTTACCCGGGGAAACGGGGAGATCGGAGAGGTGATTACGCCCAACGCGAAGGTGTTCGCGAATATCCCTCTGGTCATTCCATTTAAGGGCGAGCTGGTGTTGCGCGGCGAAGCAGTCATCAGCTATGAGGATTTTGAAAATATCAATAAGAAAATTGAGGATGTAGATGCGCGTTATAAAAACCCGAGAAATCTCTGCTCCGGCTCCGTTCGTCAGCTTTCCAGCGAGGTAACGGCGCAGCGAAGTGTGCGTTTTTATGCCTTCGCACTGGTTTCTGCCCGTGAGAATGGATCTGCTCCGGATTTTGGAAATTCAAGAAGGAAGCAGTTTGAATTTCTGGCTACCCAGGGCTTTGATGTGGTGGAGTACCGGGAGGTGGACGCGGAAAACGTGGAAGAGGCCGTCTCTGATTTTGAGGAGAGCATCCGGACCTTCCCCATCCCCTCTGATGGTCTGGTGCTCATCTACGACGACATCGCTTATGGACTTTCCCTGGGAAGCACGGCCAAATTCCCGCGGGATTCCATCGCGTTCAAATGGGAGGACGAGACGGCGGAGACCACCCTTCTGGAGATGGAGTGGAGCGCCAGCCGGACCGGTCTGATCAATCCGGTGGCCATTTTTGAGCCGGTACAGCTGGAGGGCACCACCGTAAGCCGGGCCAGCGTCCACAACGTGAGCATCGTAAAGGGGCTGGAGCTGGGAATCGGGGACCGGATCACTGTCTATAAGGCGAACATGATCATTCCCCAGATCGCGGAAAACCTGACCAGAAGCGGTACCCTGCCCATTCCGGATACCTGTCCGGTCTGCGGAGGGCACGCGGAGATCCGGCAGGTCAACGACGTGCAGTCTCTCTACTGCACCAATCCGGACTGCGACGCCAAACGGGTGAAGGCCTTTACCCTGTTCGTCAGCCGGGACGCGCTGAACATCGACGGACTTTCGGAAGCCACACTGGAGAAATTTCTGGGAAGGGGCTTTCTCCACCGCTTTGCCGATCTGTTCCATCTGGACCGGTATCGGGACGAGATCGTCGCCATGGACGGCTTTGGAGAAAAATCCTGGCAGAACCTTTCCGAAAGCATCGAACGGGCGAGAACAACCACCCTTCCCCGGGTGATCTACGGCCTCGGCATCCAGAACATCGGCCTTGCCAATGCGAAGATGATCTGCCGGGAATACCATGACGATCTGGAGCGTATGATGAACGCGGACGTGGAGGAGCTGAGCCTGATCGACGGCGTAGGCGGTGTAATCGCCGGAACCTTCCACGATTACTGGCAGTCGGAAAAGAACCGGGAGGACATGAAGCTGCTTCTTTCCGAGCTTACCATAGAGCACATGGAGGCGGATGAATCCACACAGACCCTGAAGGGCCTCGTTTTTGTGGTGACCGGAAGCCTGAACCATTTCGACGGGCGGAGCGCCCTGAAGGAAGCAATAGAGCAAAAGGGCGGGAAGGTAACGGGAAGCGTCACGGGTAAGACCACCTGTCTCATCAACAACGACAGCACCTCCAATTCCGCCAAGAACAAAAAGGCGAAGGAGCTGAACGTTCCCGTCCTGACGGAAGAGGAATTCATCAATGAATATTTATCATAGTCATAATATGATAAGCGATAAGGGGAGGCCGAACATCGGCCTCCCCAATTTTATCTTAGATAAGCTAATTCTTTAGAATTTTGCAATCAAATCGTTAGGCTTCATGGATAATAAGCATATGTATTCCTCATTTTGTGCATTTACTTCTTCAAGCATATTTCTTTTGTAACAGTGAAAGCGATTTAGAAAGGAGAAGTTATGAGTTCAAATGTTGTTATGATCCATGGTTATGGGTTTTGTTTCCAGGAAAATGCAGTAGGCATTATCCCATCAAAGTTCTACGGCTTTTTGGAACAGCATCCACATGTCAAGAAAAAGGTCATGGACAAAGGTTCGGATTTCTTCGAGGCCGTCTGTAAAAACAGGGCAAGTAAAGAAATGATTGCCTATGAAGATTGTGAATTGAAAGATTATCATCTTCTTGATTATCAATGGGATGATACTTCATGTTGTGGAATGGCAGCTCTTTTTGTGGACATAGTGAATGAACTGAAAGAGATTGGGCTGGAAGTTCAGTGGGATGATGAGAACGGGAATGTTGTTATGTTACCGACCGCTGCTCCCTGGGAATACTCGAAAAAACAGAAAGAGATCACCAGCTCAGATCATCTCAGCCAAATCCTGGCAGAATGCAGCATGGAATCCGGCATTGTAGTGAATACCGACGTTGATTTCGTAACAGCTGAGTGCTGGGGATGAATGCTCCCGATACCATAAGAGAAAGGAATACAAAAACTTGAAAATAAGAAAATTGTTTCGGACAGACTGTTTCCCGTATCATTTGGTGGTCGAAACCATTGACGGGAAGTATATGAAATTTTATATTAATCCGGCCAAGTGGATCAGTGAAAAAGATCTAAGCCCGTTGCCGCATTGGAATCCCATCGGACGAAATGGGAGAGAAGCGGAGCCATATATGTATAAGATGTATGGGATGGAAAAGTAGTTTGATAATCAAAAAAGAAAGGGAATATGTATAATATGGATCAGATAATTCCTATTTTGATACATACCAAAAAGACCTATGACGGAAGTTACTTTTATGTAGACTATGATGTGAATGTGAGTGCGGTGATTTCCCACCAGGCGGCACAAACACTCATTGATGATGAATCCAATGCTCTTAAAGAAAAATACAGGAAAAAAGATGCCTGTCTGGGTGAAAGCTACGATAATTGTTTTACAAGAATTCGTGGTCCCTATGATGGACAAGGGATTCCGATGAGCAGGGAGGATGTATGGTGTGTCCTTGATATTGCAGAAAAATATCTGGGGAAGAAGCAGTGGCGCCGTTGTACTGGCCTGGTTACTATGCTTGACGCATTCCTTAATGACTATTATCCAGGATATCCCGTGTTCGGGGTCACATGGAAAGAATGTGCCGAAAGGGATATTGCCGAAGGGCATGTGTTTAAGTATTGTTCGTTTCTGCAGTCTGATATTGTGAACAGCTGGCTTTGGAAGAATGACCAGAACCGACTCCGTGATGCCAAACGCCTTCTGAAGATGCTTTACCTCTACATTAATCCGGATGATATTGAATGGCTTGAGTTGCCAGCCAAAACAGATTTTTTATCTGTACGGGGAATAACAGACTGGATCCCCGTCAACGAGATGCTTCCGGATGGTGATGCCGTCAATCCTGTTACACAGGATGCATATGTATATCCGGTAACTGTTGATTTTGGAGACGCTTTGGATTTGAGGTATTATTCTTTTTGGAAAGGGCACTGGTACAACCAGAGTCCGTTCCCCATGGACCATCTTGTAACTGCCTGGCTGCCGCGTCCCGGAGTATTTGAAGATGGACGTGACAGGGACGAAATAGTTCATTCTGTCGTTGTTGGCAGTACCTCATACTGGAAAATCAAAGACAGGAATGACCCTGTCGATGCAGTATGTAACAATTGCAGGTACACGATCCCATTAACGGAGGTGGTACCGGAAAATGAGGAGGATACAAAAGAGCCAAAGGTCAAATTTTGTCCCCGTTGTCATTCCAGGATGGAATTAGGAAATGATATTCTGGAAAAATGGCTTAATTGAACTGAGAGGAGAAGGCAAATTATGGAAAACATTAATATCGATGAAATGTTCGAGCACTATATCGAAAAGAAAAGAGCAGGCAGGAGAGAACCGCAAGGCAGCTACAATGAAGCCTGGGTTGCCGGAGAGGCACAAGAGGCTGAGCTCTGGCTGGGAAAATTTGGGGTGGATACCAGTTTTGAAACCGTTAATCCCATGATTGAGGACACAAAGGAAGTAAAACCTGTGTTTCTTAAAATCGGAGACGATACCCCTGATGTTTTGGTCGTAGTGAGATACCATGATTATTCCGGAGAGGATTCTGTGTACTTATTCCGGGATGAAACTTTTGCCAGGAAAACAATCGTAGAGGAAATGAATGAAGTGCGGGACAAAATGACTAAAGATGGGTATACTCCCGCAACACAAGAAACCCTTGACCATTATGAAGTATATGATGGAGAAGGAAATATATATTTCGAATGGAATATATACAAAGCAGGGTATCCGGAAAATTGAGGATTAATGGCCAAAATTCAAAAAGTATCAATATTAGCCTGGAAGGTTCCCATAGAGGGCTTTCCAGGTTTTTCTATTTTCATCCCTTTTTGAGGGATTGTTTCTGTCAGCATCTGTCATATTTTTTGTAGACTTAATTATGGTCGGAAGGAGGAGCGATATGCTGACATAACCTAAGTCAATAAGATCAAAGAGAAAAATTTGGAGGTAAAGTATGGAACAGGGAACAAATTATTCAAATCAGCCGCAGGTAACTGATAAAGGAGGATTCCTTTGGGGACTCCTTGGATGCTGTATTCCCATTGTAGGCCTTGTCCTTTTCCTGGTATGGAAGGATCAGAAGCCCAAGACTGCAAAAGCGGCTGGGATTGGCGCATTGGTATGCGTAGGCTTCTGGATTGTATATTATATCGCAATGCTTATTTTGGGTATTGCGATTGCAGCAACAGGGGCTTAATTCCAAATGGGAAAATTTCTGAGAATTTTTTTCGGCTGCCATGCAAGGCCGGACCGTTCATTTTACTGGAAGGGACGCCAATTTCCGATATGTGCAAGGTGTACCGGAGAGTTGGTGGGGATCCTGGTTGGGATTCCCACAGCTATTCTAATGGGGCCGATGTCTATCCAGATATGTATCGTATTCATGCTCCCTTTGGTAATTGACGGTTTCAGGCAGTTACTGACACACTATACCAGCAATAATATCCGTCGCTTTGTAACGGGATTATTCTTTGGCATTGCCTTTGTCAGTGGTCTCATCCATTTCCACAACGTCTGTGTTCTTATCGCCGGTCGTGTAGTAAGATACGTTTTCGGTGATACAGCATCCGTTAATAATGCGATAAATCAATTCCTTTTTTATGGAATTGGCTGAGAACATTAAAAAATCTGGATGAAAAAAAGATGGCTTTCAAGGCCATCTTTTTTTGAGAAATCGGGAAATTAAGGGTTGCACCTTCCGCATGGCTCATAACCCTGATTAATAAGGTCCTGTCTGGAGCCGGTGTATTCCTCTCGATTGGTTTCAGATATATCTTCTGCAGAAGAACAGGAAGGGGCATGGAATTTCTTTGAGTTCCTGTTAAGGATGTACGTTGCTTCTGTTCCATATTCCTGTGTGTCTGCCTGGCTGGCTGATGTGCTGTCCAGATAGCTTGCACCAGTTGCGTAGTCAATACTGATGCCGGGCTGCACATTGTAACAATATACACAGTACAGGATCCCTTCCCCGTCATCTTCGACCGATTTCCCTTCCATGAGGACACCGGATGCGACCAGATTGTCACCTTCAAAAATCGGGGTAACTCGATACATTACATGGTTCCCGGTTTCCTTAACGTAGTCTGCTACCATATTTTCAAAGGGGAGCATCCCTTCGATATTGAGGTAGCGGGTCCCTGTGATCAGATTTTTCTCATTCGCGTTTTCTGCCGTGAGCTGGTATCCAATGAGATGGCAGCGGTTATACAGGTATTTCCCATCAACAATATCATACTTTACGGACTGCCAGCCGGAAGGCTTAACGCTTCCGATTTCCCCTCTATCTTCGGTAGGCATGGTTTCCGGGCCCACGGATGCATAGGCGGCGCCGCAGCGGCCCAGAGCGTCCAGTTCAGAATAGGACTCAAACCCATCAGCCGACATCTCTTCATCCGTAAAATATGGGACATTACCATTTATGGCAATATAGGCTGAGCCATTATAGGCGGGTATCTCAGCAAGACCCGCAGATGAACCGCCTGCTGAATCTAAGGATTCGGCTGGAGAGATGCCTCAGCGATGGAGGAAACCTGCTCCTGTAGAGTTGAAGCATCAGCTGGCAGCGAACATCCAGCCGTCTGAGATAAAAGCAGCAGTGCGGTTAAAACCGCAATCGAAAACTTCTTCTTAATCATTCCCTTACATACATCTCCCTTGTTATTTTTTCATGTGATGAGCCTTGCAACGGTGTACAAAGGGAACATTATAAAAATTAACAATGGACTGCCAATCTTACGCAGAGATACCGCCCAAACGAGACTACGGGCGGTATTTTTGTAGCTTGGCAAGAAAGGAGGAACTACCCCACCGGGGCCTGATGAAAAATCAGGCCCCTTTTTTCATGCTCAAAATCAGGAGGTAAACGTGTATGCCAGATGATAAAACCACAAAAGTCCCGGAGACGGCAGCGCCGGACACCGGGCCGGGCAAGCCCCCGGAACAGGCTCCCGTCAAGGAACCTGCGAAAACCGAACCGCCCACGCCGGAACAGAAGCCCCCGGAGCAGGCCGCAGACAAAGCCGCACCGCCGAAGGATAAGGAGGCTCCCACTTCCGAGAAGGCAGGCGCAGAGAAAAGCCCGAATGTTTCCGTCTATAACTTTTCGGAAATCATGGCCGAGAAGAAAGCGGCGGAAAAAGAAAAAACGCCGGAGAAAGCAGCCACCCCACCGGATAAGGGAAAGGAGCCCGAAAAGCTGGATAAGGCTGTGAAGAAGGAGCCTGACAAAACAGCGGAGTCACCGAAGCGCAGGGGCCGCCCTCCGAAG
The DNA here is from genome assembly GCA_003343625.1 of Clostridiales bacterium. GTDB lineage: Bacteria > Bacillota > Clostridia > Lachnospirales > Lachnospiraceae > Gallintestinimicrobium > Gallintestinimicrobium pullicola. Next base: position 566 of record QAKV01000008.1, on the reverse strand, counting down.
GAGACGCAGGCGAAAACTCCGGCGGACAAGAAAAAGACCGCCCCGGCAAAAGAACCCGCCGCTCCGAAGAAAACTTCCATCTGGAAGGAGGCTTTGGACAAGGCCACCGGGAACAAGGAAAAGGCCCCGAAGGCTCCTGCCCCGAAAAAGGCGGCGGACAAGGGTTCTACCGCTGTGAAGCCTCCGGCCCCGGAACAGCCGAAGCCGCAGGAGCCGCCCAAAGAAGCGCCCCGCCGTGGGGAGGAACAGATCGTCTATATCAAGCTGGACGAGCTCCACGCTTTCAAGAACCACCCGTTCCAGGTGCGGGACGATGATGAAATGCGGGCAATGGTGTCCAGCGTCAAGGATAAGGGCGTCACCCAGCCCGCTATCGTCCGGCCCCGGGAGGACGGCGGCTATGAGATTGTCTCCGGCCACCGCCGCCAGAAGGCCAGCGAGCTTGCCGGATTTGCGGATATGCCCTGTATCGTCCGCAACCTGACGGACGACGAGGCCATCACGCAGATGGTGGAGGACAACTTAAACCAGCGTGAAGAAATCCTCCCCAGTGAGCGGGCAAAGGC
>QAKV01000023.1 GCA_003343625.1 Clostridiales bacterium | reverse complement strand
AGCGTGGGTTCATCATATTTGGTGTGGTATCTTTAACTATGGGAAACTCCGGACTCCCATTTCGATACGGTCTGCCGGGAGACCTCCATCCGCTCCGCCAGCTGCTCCTGAGTGATTCCATGCTTCTCCCGCAGCGTTCTCAGATTTTCCGCAAAGTTCATTCTCGACTCCTTCCCCACCGTTTCCTCCTCTCTTTTCGGAAAAACGGTGCTCCTGTTTTTGTTTTCATCATACAGGCGCACCGCGTCAATCGGAACCAATTCCTTGTTGCTTTTGGAGATTTTTCATGTAAACTTCCGGTTACCCTGCGTCAAACGCGGTCTTTTTCGGCCGTTTTGGGCTTTCCGCCCCAATTCTGAGCCCCTTCCAGATAGCGCCGAAACTCCGTCAGCGATTCGAATTTCAGATCGAACTGGCCTTCCAGTTCCGGCCCGGGCTGTATCAGATCCGGCACCATGACCGCCAGCATCCCGGCCGCCCGGGCAGAACGAATCCCGTTAGGGGAGTCCTCCACCGCCGCCGCGCAGGACGGGTTCACGCCGAGCTGCCTGCAGGCCATCAAATAGATATCCGGCAGGGGTTTACTGTGTTCCACCATATCTCCTCCCAAAACCTGATCGAAATAGGAGGCGAGTCCGCTGCGGCTTAAATTATCCGCCACCCGCTCATATCGGCTGGAGGAAGCCACGGCCATCCGCACCCCGCGGCCTTTCAGAAATTCCAAAAGCGCCCGGACGCCCGGCTTTTCGGGAAGTTCCTTTTGAATCCGGGCCGCAAACAGCTCATCGTGCCTGCTTCTGTAAACGTCATACGGGAAGCTTTTCCCCGGATAGGCCCATTCCATGGAAGAAAGGACGTGTTCTCTGGCGTCCGCCGCATTCAGGCCAAAACAGCCGTATACCGCTTCTTTTGTCACGGACAGGCCCAGCTGTGCGGATGCCTCGAAACAGCTCTCGCAGCTGAGCCTCTCCGTGTCGAACAGCACCCCGTCCATATCGAATACCACCGCCTCGATCATTTCGCTCCCTCCGCTTCTGCGCCTTCGCATAAAAGATCCGCCAGCCGCGCGAACTGGGAAAGGGTCAACGTCTCTCCCCTCACGTTTTCCGACAGGCCCATGGAAATCAGGGCAGCCCGTACCTCTTCCCTGGTGGCGGGCACATCCGGCGCATTGCCCAACCCGTTGGCCAGCATCTTTCTGCGCTGATTGAAAGAAGCCCGGATCAAAGAGAAGAAAAAACGCTCGTCCTTCACCTGCACCGGCGGTTTTTCGTAACGGGTCAGGCGAATCACCGCGCTGCCAACATTGGGGCGTGGGATGAAACAGTTGGGCGGCACATTGGCCACGATTTTCTGATCGGAATAGTACTGCACCGCCAGCGACAGAGCTCCATAGTCCTTGCTGCCCGGCCCCGCCTGCATCCGCTCCGCCACTTCTTTCTGCACCATAATGGTGATGGAGGAAAGGGGCACATGGCTCTCGAACAGCCCCATGACGATGGGGGTGGTGATGTAATAGGGCAGGTTCGCCACTACTTTCACCGGACGGCCCTGGTTTTTTTCCTCCGACAGCCGGTTTAAATCCACTTTCAGGATGTCTTCGTTGATAATCTCCACGTTGTCATAAGCGGAGAGCGTGTCCTGAAGGATGGGAATCAGCGCCCGGTCGATTTCAACCGCCACCACCCGTCCCGCCCTCTCGGCCAGATATTGGGTCATGGTTCCGATGCCGGGGCCGATTTCCACCACGCAATCCTCTTTCGTCACGCCGGCGGCGTCGACGATTTTCTCCAGCACGTGGGGGTCAATGAGAAAATTCTGCCCAAATTTTTTTTGAAAGGTAAAGTTATATTTCTGCAGTATCGCGATGGTATTGGATGGTATTCCGAGTGTCGCCATAGTTTCCTCCATTTCGAAGCGCCTTTACGCTGATGGCTTTTGTCGTTCAGATGCGAAACAGGCGCTTCGCATTTCGTTCCGTGATCCCGATCACCTCTTCTTCAGAAACGCCTTTGAGCTGCGCCAGCGCGCTGACCACATACGGAAGGTTTCGGGAATCGTTGCGCTTTCCCCGATTTGGCTCCGGAGCCAGATACGGGCAATCCGTTTCCAGCAAAATGCTCTCCAGCGGGATCGTCTCCACCGCCTCCCGGAGCTTTCTGGCGTTTTTGAAAGTGAGGACGCCGCCGATACCGAAATACCAGCCCCATCCCAAAATTTTTGCCGCAGTTTCTTTCGTATAGGAAAAACAGTGCATCACGCCCCCCAGCTCCAGGGCGCGCTCCGCTTCCATCACGTCCAGCGTATCCTTCGCGGCATCCCGGGAATGGACGATCACGGGCAGGCCCGTTTCCCGGGCCAGATTCAGTTGCCGGGCAAACCAGTATTTCTGGCGGTCTCGGACTTCTTCCTCTCTATCCCAGTAATAATCCAGCCCGATCTCCCCCACAGCTACGGCCTTCTCAGCCGTCAGTTTTTTCCGAAGCCATTCAAGCGATTCTTCCGTCAGCTCTCCGGCAGAAGAAGGATGCACGCCCAACGCCGCGTAAACAAAAGGCCACTTTTTTGCCAGCTCCAGCGTGGTCTCCACGGATTTCAGATCCGCTGCCACGTTGAGCACCGTCCCCACACCGGCCCCGGCCATAGATGACAGCAGCTCTTCCCGATCGGCATCGAAGGCCTCGTCGTCATAATGCGTATGGCTTTCGAATATCATCGCAATGTTCCTCCCTGCCTGTAAAAAATGTCCCGCTGAGAATTGCACCAGAAATATTCCAGTTCCAATCCCGCGATGTAATAGGTGAGAGGTCCGTTATCCTCTCCCATAAAATAGATTTTCAGCGCCGGACAGAGACCGGAGGCGCTTCGATCCTCCACTTCCCAGGAATACAGCTGATCCCCGAAGCAATCCAGCAGCGGATCGTAAACCCTCGCACCGTCCGCTGACAAAATCAGAACCGTTTCCGTGTCCGCACCGTCCGCCGGACAGTACCAGATTCCATACAGGTTTTCTTCCGTCACCTCAGCGAAGTCCCCCCAGCTGTCGAAGCCCGCAACCCCGGAAGTATCCGCGCCGACGGAAAACCGCTCGATCCGCGCAGGGTCGAAAGGGCCCGGATCCGCAAATCCTCCGGCCGGTGCCCCGCCTCTTCCGCTTTCCTGTTCCAGGATCAGCCCTTTTTCGATCTCGTTTTTCCGGAAGAAAAATCCATCCTCCCCCGGTTCCAGCGTCACCGTAAATGCCGAAATCCAGCTGTATTCTTCGTTCCCGGGCACGCTGCAGGAAAGGATGACCGTCCCGTCCGCTTCCCTCACCCCGCCTTCGCAGGAAACGCCCATCCGGTTCGTGTCCCCGTGGTCAGTCATCCAGACGTCGAATGTGTCCAGATAGACCCAGTCCGGCGGATTTTCAAACTCCTCCAGGCCGTATCCGGTCTTTTCCCGCAGGAAGCCGTCGATCTGCTCCGTCGTCAGCCGAATCGTATCGGTCATGATTTCCCCCGCCTGTTCCTCATAGGCCCGGCGCAATTCGTCCGTCAGAGGCTGCTGCCCGATCCCCGCCCCGTTATAAAAGACTTCGTTCAGATCCGCCCGCCGCACATCTTCGTAATCGCTGCACAGAAAACCGTTGTTGGCTACATCGTTCAAATAGGTTTCGAACCCGGCCAGTTCCTTTTCGGTGAGGGCCCTTTCTGCCGGCGGCTCCGTCTCTCCGGCCTCTTCTTCCCGCCCGATCTGTTGGCCCCGCGTTTCCTCCCGGGCGGATTCCTGCTGCGGCCGCAGATCCCTGCAGCCGGTCAGCAAAAGCGGCATCAGCGCGGCCAAAAGCGCCGCGCACAAGGCCGCTCTTTTCCTTTTCCGATTCTTCATGCCGGCCTCCTTCGGCCGTCGCATCCGGCGGCCTTTTCCTTCCCATCATATTGTAAAAATGCCGGCAAGTCAACGGTTTCAAATGCCTGATAAAGGGGATAGACCTTCAGAATAAGAACAGGCCCGCAAAGTTCATGCGTTTTTAAAACTTACCGTTCTGATTCTGCCATGTGGATTCGTCGGCGATGGTTTCCATCACATCCCAGTGTTCGGCGACCTTTCCGTTTTCCACGCGCCACAGATCGTAGTAGCTGGTAGGCGCGCCGCTGAAGGTACCTTCACTGACTGCCAGAACGAAGTTGCCCTGTGCCAGCACCTGATGTGTCTTATCGTAGATCATCCGCACGCCCTGTTCCGCAAGAGCGGCCAGCGCAGCGCCCAGCCCGGAAAGGCCGTCGGCAATGCCGGTATTGTGCTGGATGTAGGTGTCCCCCTCGAAGTAATCGGTCGTCTTTTCAGGACGCTTGCCCTGCATGACATCGCAGAGGAAGTTCTTCACCAGTTCACGGTTTTCTTCCGTCTTATCCAGATCTTTGAGTTCTTTCGTCCCATCGATCTGGGTTCTGCCGGAAGGATTCGGTTCGGCCTTTGCAGCCAGATTGTCCCAATGTTCGGCAATCAAACCATTCTCGTCGAAGCGGAAGATATCAAAAGCCACCTGCTCGCCGGCCCCGGCGAAATTATAAACTGTCTGCAGGAACACCTTGTCGCCGTCCTCAAAGGCCCGGATGTTATTGACGGTGGTTTTTACCGGCGCAGAGGCCAGATAAGAAACCGATCCGACGAAGGCATCGCGCCCGGTGCCGTAGGCCAGGTTATGTTGGATGTATCCTTCAGCCAGCAGGCTCCTGGCTTTTTCGGTGTCGCCGGTAGCGAAGGTATTGATGAGTTCGAGTGCTTTCTGCATATTTGTCATTTTGGGTTCCTCCTTTGGTTTTTGTTAAGCCTTGGATCGGCCGTTCTCCTCAGCTCTTGTCTGCATTATATGCACAAAAGTTTCTCCTGTAAAGTAAACACATTATTGTGCTGTAGTTACCAAACAGAAACTATGCAAAGAGATCTTTGCCACAGGAGAGCGCTGGAGGAGAATTCCTGCGTTTACGTTTCTGTAAATTTTATTAAATTTTTCAAAAAAAGGACTTGCATTTTCTTCCACCCTGTAATATAATCATTTTTGCGCTGATGAAGTGCGCGACAAATGAATGCACCGCTAGCTCAGTTGGTAGAGCACCTGACTCTTAATCAGGGTGTCCA
>QAKV01000018.1 GCA_003343625.1 Clostridiales bacterium | reverse complement strand
CTACATATCGAATTCTTATCTGGAAGGTTTCATTCCCATAGACACAGAATATTTTACAGCCTCGCACTTTCCGAACAGAGGACAGCCCTTGTTCCCCCTTTCATTCTTCTTCCATAAAGCATCTGTAGATTTCTCTGTATCGTTGCGCATAAATACTCCCTTTTCTCCAAATGAAATAGAACTCGTGCTCGATGGAAAAGTCCTGCAGCCGGATTTCCCGCAGCTTTCCTTCTTCCAACTCTTTCTTTACCGCTGTCCGGTAGGCGAAGGTTACTCCCTTTCCTTCTGCGGCCAGCTGCTTGATCACATGGATGCTATTGACCTCGATCTGTGCCGCAAAATCCTCCGGAGACAGCTGTCTCTCTTTCAGCGCGCGCTCCAGGATTTCCCTGCTTCCGCTCCCGGGTTCCCGCAGCAGGACGGTTTCGGACAGCAAATCCTCCAGTTGTGTCGGTTCCTTTTCAAAAAAATGACCGCTGCCGGTTACCGCGATGAAAGGCTCTCTGGACAGCACGACCAGATCATAATCATTTCTGGAAAAATAGCCTTCCACAAAGGCGAAATCGATGCTGCCCTCATCGAGCATACGCAGCAGGGTTCTCGTATTGGACACCGTCACCTGCACCCTGTCCTGTGGACATTTCCGCAAAAAACGCTCCATCCATCCCGCGAGCGCACCTTCTCCTATGGAGACCGTGGCCCCGAATGCCAGGCGGCGATTTTCAGAGGCCTCGCACATCTGAGCGCGCAACAGGCCTTCGTCGTGTTTCATCGTCAGCGCTGCGCTGTATAAGATCCGTCCCGCCGACGTCAGCGTCATCCGTCTCCCTTCGCTTTCGAACAGCCTGCAACCGTAATGTTCCTCCAGAAAGCGAATGTGTTGTGACACCGCAGGTTGAGTGATACACAGCTCCTCCGCCGCCCTGGTATAATTCAAATGGCGGCACACCGCCAGAAAAGTTTCCATCCTGAAATCCTGCATCCCGATTTTCTCCCTGTCCGGCACAGCGATACTGTTCTCTGCATACCGCGTCGTTTCCTTTTGAGGCAGAAGACTACGAAAGAAAAATGGGCCCTTGCATCCGAATTCTGCGTGCAAAGACCCGATCTTTTCGTCTCTATGTTCTCGCCTTACGCGATTTTGGTTTTTGCCAGTTCAGCCAGAGTTGCAAAACCCTCTGCATCATTGACCGCCATCTCAGCCAGCATCTTTCTGTTGATATCAACGCCAGCCTGCTTTAAGCCGTACATAAATTTGGAATAGGATAAGCCGTTGATTCTCGCTGCCGCGTTGATACGAGCGATCCACAGCTGTCTCATCTGACGCTTTCTCTCCTTACGTCCCGCATAGGAAGACGCCAGCGCCCTCATCACGGACTGTTTTGCGATTCTGTACTGCTTGCTCCTCGCGCCTCTGTAACCTTTCGCGAGCTTCAATACTTTATTATGTTTTCTTCTGGCACTCATGCCGCCTTTGATTCTTGCCATCTTCTCAATTCCTCCTTACGACTTATAAATACGGTAAAATCTTCTTCATATTCTTAACGTTCGTCACATCCGTAATCGCCGGTTTTCTAAGATTTCTCTTTCTCTTAGTGGATTTCTTGGTTAAGATATGGCTCTTATAAGCTTTGCTTCTCTTTAACTTTCCTGTTCCTGTCACTTTGAAACGTTTTGCAGCAGCTCTGCTTGTCTTCATTTTCGGCATATCTGATTTCCTCCTATATTCCTTATTTTCAAAACGTATATTTTAACTGCGCAATTTAGCGTTTTTCAGTTAAAAACATGATCATACTCCTGCCTTCCACCTTCGGCTGCTTCTCCACAACCGCGATGTCGGAAAGCATCTGGGCGAAATCGTCCAGGATGTGCTTGCTGGTGGACATATGCGCCATCTCACGCCCGCGGAAACGCAGTGTGATCTTGACCCGGTTTCCTTTTTCGATGAACTTGCGCGCCGCACTGGCCTTCGTATTCAAATCGTTCGTATCGATGTTGGGAGACATGCGGATCTCCTTGATCTCGATAGTCTTCTGCTTCTTCTTCGCGTCCTTCTCCCTGCGCGCCATTTCATAGCGATACTTCCCGTAATCCACGATCTTGCATACGGGCGGTTTCGCCGTGGGTGCGATCTTTACCAGATCCAGCCCCGCTTCCTCTGCCAGCTTCATCGCCTCGCGGGGAGACATGATCCCCAGCTGAGCGCCGTCTTCCCCAATCAGACGGATTTCTTTGTCTCTGATCTGTTCGTTGATAAATAATTCGCTAATGGTCGTTCCCTCCATAAGAAGATATACAATAGAAATCGCGCTTCGCGGGCGCTCTATTGTCACAAATAAAAAGTGTACGCCGGGGCGCACACTCGCGCCGAGCGCGGTTGCCGTCAGGCAACACTCTACTTTTCGCGCGAGTGCGCATCCTCAGCGGAGCGTCTTTTTTTATACGATAGGAAATGAAATTTCCTATCGTATAAAAAAAGCGGATACAAAGATCCGCTTTCAGTCGCCTCAACGCAACCCCTTACCGGGGTCATAAAAACAAGGAACTATAAACGCCTATGAGCGCATTCGCTATAGGGTGAGAGCGGATACTCTGCTTGTATGTCGGTACACATCTGCTGCGTACTCAGTTACTCTACCACAGGATTCTTTCGTTGTCAACACTTCTCTCCCGTTTTTCCTGTTTTTTTCGAAGCAGTAGTAACTGCGAGCAGCGCGCCCCGCCACAGTGCAGAGCGCGCTGCCATCTCAGCGTTCCTTAAACGTGGCGCAGGAAGTTTCCCTGCAGTCCGCCGCGCCGCAGCCTTTGATATCCACATGATCTGCCAGGCACTTATAGTTGGTATTATAGATGCATTTCACCGCCTCGCAATCGATGCTGATGGTCTGGGTGGGATGTTGGGCAGCGTTGGTCACCCGGTCGCCTTTTTCCTCCCGGAAGCTCTCGCAGCAGGTTTCATCACAGCTGCAGGCGCGCATGCCGCCCACCATGATGTCTCCTTTGGAGCAGCGCTCGCTGTTGTTGTACATACAGGTATCCACCGCACATTTCAGTTCTGCCATTTTTCTCTACCTCCATACTGAAAAAGTGAATTGTACTTTTTCAGTATGGCCGCAGAGCATATTTTTATTCTGCCTTTTTCCTGTTTTCCTTCGTTTCGATCTCTTTTAACAACTCCGCGATGAACTGCTCCAGCTGTCTTGCGCCTTCATCCCCGGCGAAGCGGCTTCTCACCGACACAGTGCCTTCTTCCGCTTCTTTCTGGCCCACCACCAGCATATAGGGAATTTTGGCCGTCTGCGCTTCCCGGATCTTGTATCCGATTTTTTCGGAACGGGTATCCACTTCCGCCCGGATCCCGGCTTCCTCCAGCTTAGCCTTCACGTCTGCCGCATAGTCCATATATTTATCGGAAATAGGGAGCACTTTCACCTGCACCGGAGCCAGCCAGGTAGGGAATGCTCCCGCAAAGTGCTCGATCAGGATCCCGATAAAGCGTTCGATCGAGCCGAACACGACGCGATGAATCATGATGGGCCTGTGCTTTTCGCCGTCCTTGCCGATATATTCCAGTTCAAACCGCTGCGGCAGCTGGAAGTCCAGCTGAATGGTTCCGCACTGCCAGGTTCTTCCGATGCAGTCCACCAGATGAAAATCGATCTTGGGGCCGTAGAAAGCGCCGTCCCCTTCGTTGACCACGTATGGCAGCTTCATCTCCTCCAACGCTTCCCTCAGGGCATCCGTCGCCAGTTCCCAGTCCTCATCGCTTCCCATGGAATCTTCCGGCCTGGTGGACAGCTCCACGTGATATTCGAAACCGAACAGAGAATAAACCTGATCGATCAGCTTTACTACACCCTTGATCTCGTCCTTGATCTGCTCCGGAGTCATGAAGATATGGGCGTCGTCCTGGGTGAAGCAGCGCACCCTCATCAACCCATGCAGCTGTCCGGATTTCTCATGGCGATGCACCAGCCCGAGTTCGCCCATGCGCAGGGGCAGATCCCGATAGGAACGGGACTCGGATGCATAAACCAGAACGCCGCCCGGGCAATTCATGGGCTTGACCGCATAATCTTCCCCGTCGATCACCGTGGTATACATATTGTTTTTATAGTGATCCCAGTGTCCGGAAGTCTCCCACAGGCTCCTGTTGAGGATGACAGGAGTGGAGATCTCCACATAGCCCGCTTTTGTATGGATCTGTCTCCAGTAATCCAGCAGGGTATTTTTCAGAATCATCCCCTTGGGCAAAAAGAACGGGAATCCCGGGCCGGCCTCGTGCATCATGAACAGGCCCAGTTCCCTGCCCAGCTTTCTGTGGTCACGCTTTTTGGCCTCTTCCATCATGGTGATGTAAGCTTCCAGCTCTTCCTTTTTGGAGAACGCGGTCGCATACAGTCTGGTGAGCATCTTGTTGTGCTCGTCGCCTCTCCAGTACGCGCCGGCCAGGCTCATGATCTTAAACGCTTTTCCCACGCCTTTGGTGCTCATCAGATGCGGGCCCGCGCACAGATCCACGAACTCGCCCTGGCTGTAAAAGCTGATTTCGGCGTCCTCCGGGAGATCCTCGATCAGCTCCACCTTGTAGGGCTCATTCTTTTCCTTCATATAGGCAATAGCCTCGTCCCTGGGCTTGGTGAAACGCTCGATTTTCAGATCTTCCTTTACGATTTTCTTCATCTCCGCTTCGATCTTCTCAAAATCGTCGCTGGTGAAAGGGGATTCGAAATCCATATCATAGTAGAAACCGTCCGCGATGGAAGGGCCGATGGCCAGTTTCGTATTGGGATAGAGCCGCTTTACCGCCTGGGCCATCACATGGCTCGCCGTATGGCGCAGCGCAGCCAGTCCTTCCTCGTCTCTGGAAGTGAGGATGTTCACCTGCGCATCCCCATCTACCACCGTGCGCAGATCCACCACTTCGCCGTCCACTTCGCCGGCGCAGGCCGCCCTGGCAAGCCCTTCGCTCAAATCCGCGGCGATTTCGATGACGGACATCGGGCGATCATATTCTTTGACAGAACCATCTTTCAGTGTAATCTTCATCTGCTTTCTCTCCTTTTCTCGTGGCCTTTCCTGATGACAAGCCATTCCGGTCATGGCATGCAAAACCTCTGCATTTCTCGCAATCCGCCATATAAAAAGTCCCATGAACTTCCTTACAGAAGTCCATGGGACGTAATTCACGCGGTTCCACCCATCTTGCATCCCGTGCCGCCGTGCGGACGGAACGCCTCTCGTTGAAGATGATAACGGAATCACCGGGCCGGATTGGGGCCGCTCGGAGCTGGTCTTCAACAGGGCTTCCATCGAGGCGCTCCCAGCACTGCGGAACCCCGGTTCCGTCAGGCGCCTCTCTCTGTCATGAAAATGCGCTGTCTACTCGTCTCCTCATCGCATTGGCTCGTCTTTGCTTTTCATGCCACTATCTTAATCCACTTCCCTCGGTTTGTAAAGACCTTTTTACTCAGAACAGGTGCTTTTCCAGAATCCGGGCGGCGCAGCCGATGATCTTTAAGCAGGGCCTGGTCGCGTAATATTCCGGCGTGCGCACCGAAGGTGCGGCGCTCTCCTCCATTCCGGAAATGCCCAGAAGTTCCCGGCATAAAAGCGTACCGTTTTCCTCCTGAAATTCCTGCGCCATCCGGCGGACGATCTCATATGCCCTCTTTTTGGCTTCCTCGTCCTCCGGATCCGTATTCCCATATACGAATCCCGACAGCATGGACATTGCGCATACCGTCCCGCACACTTCCCGCATCCTTCCGATCCCCGCACCCATTGGGCAGGAAATTTTCAGCGCGGTCTCCCTGTCCATTCCGAACAGATCCGCATAGGCTGCGAATACAGACTGCGCGCAGTTATATCCGGAGCGAAACAGCTCCTGTGCCCTCTCTACTCTGCTCTCCAAAACGGCTCCCCCGATCGAATTTCCTGCATCTTACCGATTTCTGCCGCAGCACTTTTTGTACTTCTTGCCGCTGCCACAGGGACAGGGATCGTTGGGATAAATTTTGGCCTCCTTGACGATGGTGCCGGAACGCTTCTGCTCCTTGTAGAGCTCCTTGCGCTTTTCCTCATCGAAAATAGGGTTCCACTCTTCCAGATTATACAGCCAGTCGGCTTCCGCAGCCACCATATTCTTATAGAGCAGCTCCTTATCGAACCCCAGGTTCACCACCGTATCCTCTTCCATCTCCTCGATGGGATTGCCTTTTACGAGGCTATCGTTGATGCCGTCCAAGAAGCCGGTCATGGTCATCACGTCGATGCCGTACCGATCCGCCAGCTCCTTTACAGTCCCCTCCACCACTTCGTCGGGATTCCTTAAGAGCTGGGCATAGATCTCTTTTTCCTTTTCAAAGTATGCGGCCCAGAAACGCTGAAGCTTGCCTTTGTCCGCCTTCTGATCATAGGCCATATCTCTCCACTGCTGTAATAATGCCATATTCTTCACCTCGTTTGTTTCAAATCGCGACGCCCGCACACAGGCGCCGGCCCGAAATCAGGACAACCGTTCAGCCATGTGAAAATGCCCGTTTTTGCGGCCATCCCATCGTACCTTCGGTTATTATAGCCCAGGCCGCCCGTTTGTGCAAGCGAAATTTCTGTGAACCCCACTTGAAAATCCCCTTCCTTTATTGTACGATGCAAAAGATAAATGGATCGATATTTATGCCAAAGGAGGACTCTATGAAAACAAAGATGACCCCGAAGCGGATCGCGGCCCTCGTCTGTGTCGCGCTCCTCGTCGCCCTTTACCTGTTCACCCTCGTCTGCGCCCTGCTCTCCTTCCCGAACTGGCACAGGCTGTTCGCCGCCTGCCTGGTGGCCACTATCGGTCTTCCGATTCTCCTGTGGATCTACATCTGGCTGTATGGGAAAGTAAAAGACCGTCATACCATCGCTTCTTTCGATCTGGGTTCTGCCGGCCCGGAAGAAAAAGAGCGTGAGGAAAGCGATCCGAGCCAGCCGCGCGCATAGGAAAATGCGCGCCTTCCCTTTTCATCAGAGGTCAGAGCATCTTCCTCCTGCGCAGAATCCAAATGGCCAGGATACAGATCAAAAGCATGATCACGCAAATGATCCCGAAGCCGAAGGGCGCTCCGGCAAAAGGCATCCCCTCCTCGTCCACATTCATACCGTAAATCCCTGAAATGATGGTGGGAATCGCCATCACGATGGTGATGGATGCCAGATATTTCATCGCCGTGTTCAACCGGTTGTCCATCACCGCGGACAGCAGTTCCCTGGTGCCCTTGATGATATCCCTGTAGATCTGGGTCATTTCGATAGCCTGTTGGTTTTCTACCACAACATCCTCCAGAAGTTCCTGGTCTTCGGGATATTTTTTGATCCGGTTATAGCGCACCAGCCGTTCCAGTACCACCTTGTTCGCCCGCAGGGAAGTGTCGAAATACACCAGGTTGGACTCCAGCTCGTGCAGGTCGATCAGCTCCACGTCTTCCGTATCCTCTCCGATATGCTCTTCAATTTCCTTGCGCCTTCGGTCAACGATGCGAAGATACGCCTGATACAGCATGCAGGATTTCAGAAAGATCTGATACATGAACCGCATCTGCTTCTTCGTGGAGAACTCCCGCACCGTATTTTCCTCAAATCCCTTCAGCACCGGCGTTTCCTCCCCGCAGACGGAGATGAGCACATCCCCCGCCAGAATCAGGCCCAACGGAATCGTGGTGTAAGCTTCCCTCTCATGCCGATATTCGATGGAGGGAATATCGAACAGAATGAGGGAATACTCGTCATTGACATCCACGCGGGAGCTCTCCTCATCATCCAGCGCCGCCCGAACATCGGCTATATCGATATGAAATTCATTCGCCACCGCATCGCATTCCTCGAACGTGGGGTTCACCAGATTGACCCAGATACCTGGCGCAGTCTCCTTCCGGGCGCAGAGCACGCCGTTTTCCGTAATATACTTTTTGACCATGGCTTCTTCTCCCGTCTGTCAAACGCCGAGTTTCTCCAGTTCCGCCTTCGCCTGTTCCTGGCTTTCAAAGTGAAACGCGTGGATTCCCGCCCGCCTGGCGCCTTCTACGTTTTCCGGAGTATCGTCCATAAACACGCATTCTTCCGCCTTTAAGCAATAGCGATCCAGCAGCAGACGATAGATTTCCGGCATGGGCTTGACGAGTTTATCCTGAAAAGAGAGGATGCCGCCGTCCACATACGGCAGAAAGTCCAGAGCGTTCCAGCATTCGCGCAGAGCTTTTTGGGAAAAATTGGAGAGAACCAGCACCTGATATCCCTTTTTCTTCAATTCCCGTATCCAGGGGATGGCGTAATCCCAGCGCTTCACCATTCCACCCAGGTCTGACAGTACTCTTCGTATCTCCGGCCCGATCTCGGGATCGTTTTCCACCAGCAGGCGCTCCATCTCTTCGTCCGACTTACATCCCCTGTCATATTCCTTCCAGTCGTCGGAATACACTGTGGCCCTGGCCAGCCTCTGCGTCATTTCCCCATCGTAACCCAGATTTTTAAAGTGCTCCTCCCAGGAAAAACCGGCCAGCACATTTCCGATATCAAAAATCACCGTTCTGATCATAGTCTATCCCTTTTCCTTTCCAAAAATCATTTCCAGAAGCCGTGAAGCGGCCAGCCCCGCCCGATCCCGCTCGGATGTCACCAGCAGAAAATCCCTCGGCGGAATGGGCGTCCTGAACTTCAGCTCATTCAGCGTCCCCGCGCGCAGCTGCTCTTCGGCAAAATTCCTCACCACGCTGCCCACGCCGAGGTTTCGGATCGCAAACTGCACGATCATGTCGCTGGTGGCCAGCTCGAATTCCGGGCTGACGGTCACACCGCGGCTCTCCAGAAATCCCTGCACGTATTTCCTCGTGCTGGTGCGGGGTTCTATCATGATCAGCGGCAGCTCTTCCAGAATCCGAATGGGGTGCGTCCCCTCCTTCAGCTTTGAAAATTTCCGCCCGATCACGAAGATATCCTCGATTTGCTGCACCGGACGCATCCGGATCCCTTCCTCTTCTTCCAGAGGGCCGGATATCACTCCGAAGTCGATCTTTCCTTCCCGCAAAAGCGCCATAGTCGCCGGCGTCGGGCCGTTTGTCACCGTCACCTTAATGCCCGGCCAGATCTCGTGAAACCGCTCCAGCCAGGGAAGGAGGAAAAAGCGCAGCGTCATATCGGATGCGCCGATGGTGATCTCCCCCCGCTCCAGATTCCGGATCTGCAGCAGCCTCTTTTCCCCCGCTTCGAACTGTTCGTACCCCTTTTCCACAAAAGAAAACAGGAGCTGTCCCTCCGCAGTAGGAGAAATCCCCCTGGAACTCCTCTTCAGAAGGCGGATCCCCAGAATCCGTTCCAGCTGCTTTAAGCTCTGGCTCACCGCAGGCTGGGACAGGGAAAGTTCCTCTGACGCCCGGGTGACGGAACCGCATTTTACCGCGTAATAAAACACTTTGTAATATTCCAGATTCGCGATCAACATAAATTTAACGTAAAAATCCCTTATCCTAGCAGCCTCATACAACGGCTTCTATTATAAGGGATTTTTGCTCGCTCTGTCAATTCCGCAGCTGAGCCGTTCAGGCCTTCAACGCGCTCTCGCGATAGACGATATCCTCTCTGCCGGGTCCGTTGGAGACCATGGTGATGGGATATCCCAGCTGTTCTTCAATGAATTCCACATATTTCCTGCAATTTTCAGGAAGCGCTTCGTATGTGCGGATCCCGCGGATGTCGCACTTCCATCCGGGCAGAACCCGATATACGGGCTTCGCCTTCTCCAGGAGACGGGTAACCGGAAATTCTTTCGTAACCTCTCCGTCGATTTCATAGCCGACGCAGACCGGGATCTCGTCCAGATATCCCAGCACATCCAAAACGGTCAGAGCGACCTCCGTCGCTCCCTGCAGACGGCAGCCGTAATGGGATGCCACGCAGTCATACCAGCCCATCCTTCTGGGCCGCCCGGTCGTGGCGCCGTATTCTCCGCCGTCTCCGCCTCTGCGGCGCAGCTCATCCGCCTCTTCTCCGAAAATCTCGGAGACGAATGCACCAGCCCCTACCGCAGAGGAGTAAGCTTTCGTCACAGCCACAATAGTCTTGATCTCATAGGGCGGAATCCCCGCGCCGATCGCCCCATATGCCGCCAGAGTGGAAGAAGATGTCACCATGGGATAGATTCCATGATCCGGATCCTTCATCGTCCCCAGCTGACCTTCCAGCAGAATATTCTTTCCCTCCCTGAGGGCCTGATACAGATAAGCGGACACGTTGCCCACATAGGGCTTTACCATGTCGCGGTATTCGTGCAACGTATCCAGCAGTTCTTTGGGGTCGATCCCTTCCCGGTGATACAGGTGCTCGAACAGCACGTTTTTCAGTTCGCAGACCCGCGCCACCTTTTCCTCCAGCAGGCTGTCGTCGAATAACTCGCTGACCTGGAAGCCGATTTTGGCGAACTTATCCGAATAAAAAGGCGCTATGCCGGACTTGGTGGATCCAAAGGATTTTCCCGCCAGCCGCGCTTCCTCGCAGGTATCCAGCAGGATGTGATAGGGCATCACGATCTGCGCCCGATCCGAAATCAGGATATTGGGCTGGGGTACATTGCGATCCGTCAGCCCCTTGATCTCCTGGAACAGGATCGGGATGTTGAGCGCCACGCCGTTGCCGATAATATTGGTTACGTGACTGTAGAACACACCGGACGGAAGCGTATGCAGCGCGAATTTCCCATAATCATTCACGATCGTATGTCCCGCGTTGGCGCCTCCCTGAAAGCGGATGACGATATCCGCTTCCCTCGCCAGCATATCCGTAATCTTCCCTTTTCCTTCATCTCCCCAGTTTGCTCCGACTACTGCTTTTACCATCGTTTCCTCCATTCCGAAGCGCTTTTGCGCTGAGGATTTGTGACGCTTCGGCACAAATCCGGATCAGCGAATACACGATCGAGCGTATTCGTTGATCTTTACCCTCTTTTTGTTCCCGGCTTCACAACGGAACCGGTACGCTTCCAGTATAGCAAAAAATCTATATAAGTAAAATCAATATATATTATACATTATATAATCCATACTTATAATCAGACGTTAATCTCCGCCTTCACTCCGAGCTCTTCTCTGTTTTCGGCGAGCAGCGGCCGGATCACCTGCTCCAGATAGCGCTCCACCTGATGGACGCTGCAGCCCACGTAACGGGACGGATCCATGGAAGCCTCCAGCGCCTGCTTATCCAGATGGAACATCTCATCCCGCGCGATCAAATCGAGCATTTCGTTGTCCGCTCCCTCTTCTTTCACCCGCTTTCCGGCCTCCATGGAAAGCTGGCGGATCCGCTCATGAAGCTCCTGTCTGTCCCCGCCGGCGCGCACCGCATCCATCATGATATTTTCCGTGGCCATGAAGGGCAGTTCGCTGCGCAGATGTTTTGCGATGACTTTCGGATAGACCACCAGCCCATCCACCACGTTAAGGCAAAGATCCAGGATACCGTCTGCTGCCAGAAATCCTTCCGCGATAGATATCCTCTTGTTTGCGGAGTCGTCCAGAGTCCTCTCGAACCATTGGGTAGCGGAAGTGATCGCCGGATTTAATGCGTCCACCATCACATAGCGGGCCAGAGAGGCGATCCGCTCGCTGCGCATGGGGTTTCTCTTATATGCCATGGCCGAGGAGCCGATCTGGTTCTTTTCGAAAGGCTCTTCGACTTCCTTCAGATGCTGCAGTAACCGGATATCGTTGGACATCTTGTGGGCGCTGGCCGCAATCCCCGCCAGCACGTTCATCACGCGGGTGTCCACCTTGCGGGAATAGGTCTGTCCGGACACCGGATAGCAGCCCGGAAATCCCATCTTCTCCGCGATCATGGGATCCAGCCGATCCACCTTCTCCTGATCCCCTTCAAACAGTTCCAGAAAGGACGCCTGTGTGCCCGTAGTCCCTTTGGAGCCCAGAAGGCGCAGGCTGCCCAGCACGTATTCCAGATCTTCTAAATCCATGAAAAATTCCTGCAACCACAACGTCGCCCTCTTCCCCACGGTGGTGGGCTGGGCTGGCTGAAAATGGGTGAACGCCAGGGTGGGCTGCGCCTTGTACCGATCCGCGAAGTCAGCCAGCTCAGAAATCACATTTAAGAGTTTCTTTCTCACCAGCTTCAGCGCTTCGGCCATGATGATGATATCCGTATTGTCACCCACATAGCAGGATGTGGCGCCCAGATGAATGATCCCTTTGGCCTTCGGGCACTGTACTCCATAGGCGTATACATGGCTCATCACGTCATGGCGAACTTCTTTTTCTCTGGCTCTGGCCACGTCGTAGTTGATATCGTCCTGATGGCTCTTCAGCTCATCGATCTGTTCCTGGGTGATTTCAAGCCCCAGCTCTTTCTCCGTTTCCGCCAGGGCGATCCAGAGCCTCCTCCAGGTTCTGAATTTCATGTCCTGCGAAAAAATGTACTGCATCTGCCTGCTGGCGTAACGCTCCGACAGCGGGCTGGTATATCTGTCTGTACTCATCGGCTTCCAATCCTTTCTTTCTGAGCTTTTCTCCGTTTTCCTCTGGCAAAAAGTATAACGAAAAAAGACCTGTGGCGCAACCCTTCCTCGTGAAAAACTTCTTCAGGCCTCTATGATCCCGCCGCCGAAGATATAGCCTTCATCATAGAACACCGCGGACTGGCCGGCGGTCACAGCGCGCACCGGTTCTTCGAATTCACACTCCCAAAGATCTTCCCCCGCCGGCCATACCCGGCACATGGTTCCCTTATGCCCGTAGCGGATCCTGCCCAGAAGCCGGCGCTCTCCTTCCAGCTTCGCCTCCGCCATCACATTGATCCGACTGCACAGCAGCCTCCTGGTGAACAGGTCCTCATTTTCCCCGATCACCACTTCCCGGGTATCCGTCCGGATCCCGGTGACGAAAACGGGATGCCCCATAGCCAGATTCAGCCCTTTTCTCTGTCCTATGGTATAATGGATGATCCCCTTGTGCCGCCCTAAGATCTTCCCCTCCCGATCCACAAAATTCCCGGGCGAAGCGGCCCTGCCCGCCTTTTCTTCCCCGGAAAACCGGCGGATGAAGGAGGCGTAATCGCGATCCGGAATGAAACAGATTTCCTGACTGTCCTTCTTATGCGCCACGGAGAGCCCCGCCTCTTTGGCCATTTGGCGCACTTCCTCTTTGGAGTATTCCCCCAGGGGCATTTCCGTGTGCTCCAGTTGTCGCTGCGTGAGCCGATAGAGGGCATAGGTCTGATCCTTTTCAGCCGTGGACGCATTGGCCACGCTGAGCCTGCCGTTCGGCAGCCGGCAGATCCGCGCATAGTGTCCTGTCGCGATCCTGTCGGCACCCCGCCTGGCGGCATAATCCAAAATCGCCTCCCACTTGATTTTCCGGTTGCAGATCACACATGGATTGGGCGTTCTTCCCCGCAGATATTCCTGCGCGAAATCTTCCATCACCTGACGGGAGAAAGCCGCCCTGACGTCCGCGACTTCCCAGGAAATTCCCAGCTGTTCTGCCGCCTGCGCGGCCTCTCTCTCGATTTCTTCCATCCCGTCAAAATGGCGCATCGTGACGCCCAGCACCTCATATCCCTGCTGCTTCAAAAGCCATGCCGCCACGGAAGAATCCACTCCGCCGGACATACCCACTACGATCTTTTTCTTTTCCATTCCTCTCGTCCTTTTCTCCTTCTGTTCTGTCGGCCGCGTTTTCCAGCATATATATCCATATACCCTGCTGCCTCGGAGGCGGTTATGAAAAAAAACGCGCTGATCAAAGGGACTCTCATCCTCACAGCTGCCGGTCTGGCCAGCCGCCTGATCGGATTTTTTTACCGGATTTTTCTGTCCCGCATGTTCGGCGAGGAAGGGATGGGAATCTACGAGCTGATGAATCCGATCCTCTCCCTCACCTTCGCGCTGTGCACCTCCGGCATTCAGAGCGCAATTTCCAAATTCGTGGCCGGAGAATCCGGTCCCTCCTGTATCGCCAACCGGCTGCGCATTCTCCTGTCCGGCATGGCCTTTTCCGGCGCGCTGTCCGCCGGCTGCGCCGTCCTGGTCTATCGCGGTGCGGATTTCATCTCCGTCTCCCTTCTTCTGGAGCCGCGCTGCGCTCCCCTGCTTCGAATCGCAGCCCTTTCCTTTCCCGCCGCCTGCCTGCACTCCTGCATCAACGGCTATTACTACGGAATCAAAAGGGCCGGCCTTCCGGCAATCTGTCAGTTAATCGAGCAGAGTTTCCGGGTCGGCAGCGTATTTTTATTCTGGCAGTATTCCACGGCACATGGGATCATCTTTTCCATTAACGTCGCTGCCGTAGGGCTGGTGATCGGAGAATTCGCCTCCACGCTGGCCTCCCTTCCCATGGCCTGGTTTCACTTCACCGGACAGATGCCCTTTCCCGCCCCGGCGAAAGCGCGCTACTCCGTCATCATGGGACGGTTATTTCGCTTCGCGGCCCCTCTGTCCGCCAACCGGGTGTTTCTGCACCTTCTGGGCGCTGTGGAATCCGCCCGGATTCCCGCCAGCCTGCAGCAATTCGGGTACAGTCAGACCCAGGCCCTTTCCATCTATGGGGTCTTCACCGGCATGGCCATGACATGCATCCATTTTCCCGGCGCCCTGACCAATTCGGTTTCCGTGCTCCTCATGCCGCTGGTGGCCGAGGCGGATGCCCGCAACAATCTCTCCGCCATCCGCTCCGCCGTTTTCAAATGCGTCCGCTACTGCCTTCTTCTCGGATTCGTCTGCCTGGGAATGTTTCTGCTGACCGGGAATTTCCTGGGCACCTTTCTGTTCCACAGCGAGCTCACCGGACGCTTTATCCGAACTCTGAGCTTTTTGTGTCCTTTTCTCTATCTCAATACCACGCTGCTCTCCATCCTGAACGGCCTCGGCAAAACCGGAGCCACCTTCGCCCTGAATATGCTCTCCATTCTGACCCGCCTCGCCTTCGTCTTTTTCGCGATCCCCGTTTTCGGCATTCAGGGATATCTGTGGGGCATGCTGGCAGGACAGCTGCTGGTGGCCTCCTTAAGCTTCCTGCTCCTGCGCTCCTGTCTGCGCAGGCACTGATCCCTCTTCAATCCGCTCTTGCGCGCCGACATTTTGTATACTATAATAAGCGTGCATCAAAATGCTGAAAAAATGCATATGAAAGCAAGCATACCATATTTCAGGGAGAAAGACGAAAGATGAGTTTTGAATTCATAAAAAAACTGCCCACGCCGGACGAAATCCGGGAACAGTATCCGGTTCCAAAGGAGTTCGCCCGCTTAAAGGCCCTCCGGGACAAACAGATCCGGGACGTGATCACCGGAGAAAGCGACCGTTTTCTGGTCATCATCGGCCCCTGCTCCGCGGACAACGAGGATGCGGTCTGCGACTATATCAGCCGGCTGGCCAGAGTCAACGAAAAGGTCTCTGACCGGTTGATCCTGATTCCCAGGATCTATACCAACAAGCCCCGTACCACGGGAGAAGGCTACAAGGGCATCGTCCACCAGCCCGACCCCGAAAAGAAGGAGGACTTCCTCCAGGGGCTCATCGCCATGCGCAAGATGCATATCCGCGCATTCGAAGAATCCGGCCTGACTGCCGCCGACGAGATGCTCTATCCCGAGAACTGGGGCTATGTGTCGGATATCCTCTCCTACGTGGCCATCGGCGCCCGCAGCGTGGAGGATCAGCAGCACCGTCTCACGGTCAGCGGATTCGACGTGCCCTCCGGCATGAAAAATCCCACCAGCGGGGATTTCTCCGTCATGCTCAACTCCGTTTACGCAGCCCAGCACCCCCACTCCTTCATCTATCGGGGTTGGGAAGTCCATACCAGCGGCAATGAGCTGGCCCACACCGTTCTGCGCGGGGCGACCAACAAGCATGGACGCAATCTGCCCAACTATCACTACGAGGATCTCAATACCCTGCTGACGCTGTATAACGAACGCGACTTAAAGAATCCCGCCTGCATCATCGACGCCAATCATTCCAACTCCAACAAGCAGTATGAACAGCAGATCCGAATCGTCAGGGAGGTGCTTCACAGCCGCCGTCTGAGCCCTGACATCCGCAATCTGGTCAAGGGCGTGATGATCGAAAGCTATATCGAGGAAGGCTGCCAGAAAGTAGGCGGAGGCGTCTACGGCAAGTCCATCACGGATCCCTGCCTCGGATGGGCGGATTCCGAAAGGCTTCTGTACGATATCGCAGATCTTACCCTGTAATATAACGATTACATTCAGGAAAGGCGGGAATACCCTTTATCCTCTGGGATGCGCTTTCGCATATACTTCCCGGATCTGATTGCGTTTCATTCTGGCATAGATCTGGGTGGAAGAAATATCGGAGTGTCCCAGCATTTCCTGCACGCTGCGCAGATCCGCCCCGTTGGCCACCAGATGGGCCGCGAAAGAATGGCGCAGGGTGTGGGGGGTGATCTCTTCCGTGATTCCCGCCTTATGAGCATAGGACTTGACCAGCTTCCAGAACCCCTGCCGGCTCATGGGCTTTCCTGAACAGTTGACGAACAGAGCCCTTTCTTCCGGATCCTTGAGCATACTGCTTCTGGCCTTGAAAAAATATTCGGTGAGCGCCTCTCTGGCTTTGCTCCCGAAGGGAACGGCTCTTTCTCTGGTTCGGTCATGACAGATGATGTAGCTCATCTGCATGTTCACGTCCTCCATGGTCAGGCCGATGAGCTCGGAAACCCGAATTCCTGTGGCATATAAAAGCTCCAGCATGGCGCGGTCACGTATCTCCTTCGGATTTTCGCGTCCCGGCTGCTCCAGGAGCTTCTCCACTTCCTCCATGGACAAAACGCCAGGCGCCTTCTTTTCTACCCGGGGGGCCTTGAGGTTTTCCGAAACGTCGGCCTCCACCATCTTTTCCCTGAGTAAAAAATGAAAAAAGGCCCTTACGGAGGCCACATTTCTGGAAATTGTAGCCGCTTTGAACTGTTCCTGTTCCAGATGGCGGACATAGGAATTCAGCGCTGTGGCCGTGATCTGTCCCACATCCTCGATCCCCTGCCGCTTCAAAAAACCTTCCATTTTTTTTAGATCCCTCTGATAGGACAGCTCCGTATTCCGGGAAGTTCTCTTCACATTATGTAAATAAGCGATAAACGCCTGAATCTGCTCCTCCATCCCCACATCGAACCCTTCTTTTGAATTAAATTGATCGCAACGCTCCACCCGTATGAAAAACATTATAATCAATTTATCAGGGAAAAGCAATGTGGAATTTCCCCGTTTTCTTCAGCGAAAAAGCAGGTTCAGCACCACTTTCAGGGCAATTGGATTAACATAACTTTCCAGGAAACATCCTGTTATGACAACTGCCAGCGGAATCAGCAGCTTTCTCTTTTCAAGCTTTCTTGCGCACCAGTCCAGCAACATCAAAAAACCCGGAATTAAGATCAGCTGATGGGGCAGGATACATCCCGCAAACAGAAGGATCCCGCCCAGACCGTAACGCATGGAAAGGGCCGTCATCACCGCGCCGGCGGACAGACCGCCGAAAAAGAGGAAGCAAAACGTCCCTATTCCGGCGACGCCCGCTGCGGCCAGCAGCACGAGAAAGGCCGTCGGAATAAGCCTCTGTCGAAGGGAAAACAAAAAGAGCCCGTTTCGGTTGATTTCCAAAAGCTGTATCCTCGTCCAGAAGGCGCGATCCAGAAAACCTGTGGCCTCCACGAGAGGGCCCGAAAACAGGCATACCCCCGCTATCCCGCTCAAAAACCCCGCCAGAAAAAGTATCATCCAGGCCCTCGTTTCCTTTCGCCCCAGCTTCCAGAAAAAGATCATAAAACACCCCCGAATCCGCTCCATTCAAATATATGCGGATCCGGGGGACTACAGACGCCGAATTTCAGCAGTATTTGTTCTTATAGCTCATAATCGCTGCGATCGTCTTGGAATCCTCGATCTGGCCGGCATAGATCATCTCGCACAGTTCCTCCACCGAAAAGGCCTTCACATCGATATATTCGTCCTCATCCAGGTGCTGATGGCCCGGCTTTAACTTCTGCGCCACATAAATATCGATCTTCTCATTGCAGAAAGCGACCGTGGTGCGAATCGTGATCAGGAGACTCAGATCCTCCGAAACGTATCCGGTCTCTTCCTGCAGTTCCCTGGCCGCCGCATCCTCCGTGGGCTCGTCTCCGTTTAAGCCGCCCGCCGGTATCTCCAACGTATAGCGATCCAGAGCATTCCTCCACTGTCTCACCATGAGGATTTTCCCATCCTCCCGCACTGGAACCACTGCGGCCGCCCCCCTGTGACCAATGAAATCCCATTCCACCACGTTGCCGTTTGGAACCTGTACCGTATCCCGGTAATAATCGATAATGCTCCCTTTATACACCAGTTTTCTGTCAAGTCGCTTGAATTCGTCCGCCATATGTTTTCCTTTCTCTTTTCAATCTTTCCTGTCGTATAAAAAACTGCTGCCAGAACCCGAGATCTTTCTCTGAAGTTCTGCACAGCAGCTTCATGTTTGATGCAAATGCTATCTTGCGTAGTCGGTTACACGGCTTTCCCGGATGACATTGACTTTGATCTGCCCCGGATATTCCAACTCCGCTTCGATCTGTTTGGAAATATCCCTCGCCAGCAGCACCATGTCCGCATCCGAAATCTGCTCTGGAACTACCATAACCCGAATCTCTCTGCCCGCCTGAATAGCAAAAGATTTTTCTACACCTTTGAAATTGTTGGAAATGTCTTCTAATTGTTTCAGTCTGCTGGTATAAGTTTCCAGCGTCTCTCTCCTGGCTCCCGGCCGAGCCGCGGAAATCGTATCCGCAGCCTGTACGAGACAGGAAATCAGGGAAGTGGGTTCCACATCCCCATGATGCGATTCTACCGCGTTGATCACGGTAGGAGATTCCTTATACTTCTTACACAGCTCGGCGCCCAACTGAATGTGGGAGCCTTCCATTTCATGATCCACCGCCTTGCCGATATCATGCAGCAGGCCAGCCCGCTTCGCCATACGAATATCCAGTCCCAGTTCTGCAGCCAGCAGTCCGGACAGCTGTGCGACTTCGATAGAATGCTTCAGGGCATTCTGACCATAACTCGTTCTGAACTTCATCTTGCCCAGCAGTTTGACGAGTTCCGGATGGATGCCGTGCACGCCTACTTCGAGCAGCGCGGCCTCTCCCTCTTCCTTGATCATCGTCTCCACTTCCCGCTGTGCCTTTTCCACCATCTCTTCGATTCTCGCGGGATGAATCCGCCCATCCACGATCAGCTTTTCCAGCGCGATGCGGGCAACTTCCCGGCGAATCGGATCGAACCCGGACAGCACAACCGCTTCCGGCGTATCGTCGATAATCAGATCCACTCCGGTCAGCGTCTCGAGCGTTCTGATATTCCTTCCTTCGCGCCCGATAATGCGTCCCTTCATCTCGTCGTTGGGAAGCTGAACCACGGAGATGGTCGTCTCGGATACATGGTCTGCCGCACATTTCTGAATGGCATTTACCACATATTCCTTCGCCTTCTTGTCCGCCTCTTCCTTGGCCCGATGTTCCATTTCCTTGATCATCACGGCCGATTCATGCTTCACTTCATCTTCCACAATTTTCAATAAGTAGTCTTTTGCCTGGTCGGAGGTCAAACCAGAGATTCTTTCCAGTTCCTGTATCCGCTGTTCGTTCAGCCGCGAGATTTCATCCCGCTGTTTGCGCATCTCCTCTTCCCGCTTCGCCAGATGAGCTTCTTTCTTCTCCATCGCATCGGCCTTCTTGTCGATGTTCTCTTCTTTCTGCTGCACCCGCCTTTCGAAGCGCTGTACCTCGGCTCTGCGTTCCTTGATCTCCTTATCCAGTTCGTTTTTCGTACGAATGGATTCTTCCTTCACCTCCAGCAGCCCTTCCCGTTTCTTCGCTTCGGCAGTCTTCAATGCTTCATCGATGATCTCTCTGGCCTTGTCCTCCGCGTTTCCGATCTGTTCCTCCACCGTTTTTCTGCTGTGGTCGGAAGCGATTTTTGCGGTGACCGGGATGGAAATGAGCAGGGTAACGATTACCGCTATCACGATTGGTCCCAACATCACAGGAGCACCTCCTTATTAAATTTTCATTGTACGATATCAGTTATAGAAATGTAGCGGAAAATACATTCTTATAATCAGCTTTACAACACTTCAATTTTAAACAATATCGTCATTTATGTCAAGTGCTTCTGTGAAAATCAGTCTCCGGATGATCTGCGCATCGATTCCTTTTCGGTACAAAAAGGCGAACATCTTCTGCCGCTGTACGCGATCCGCTGTTTTAGCGTCAAAATGCTTCTTCTCCAGCAATCGCAGTGCCAGCGCTTCCTCATCCGGCCCGATTCGCTCCTCCTGTTGCCGCGAAAACGCCTCCCTGACGGCCGTATCAGGAACCCCTTTGCGCAGCAGGTCGTTTTCCATGGCGCGTCGGCTCTTCTTCTCCCGCTGGTTTTCGATATAATCCATGGCATATCGCAGATCGTCCACATAGCCGAAGGATTTCACATAATCCAGCGCCTGCTCTACGCTGGAGGGCGGATACTGGGCCCCCTCCAGTTTCCGGCGCAGCTGGCTCTCCGTATAGGGCCTGTCCTTGAGCAGATGCATGCAGCGCAGCGTCGCCCTTTTCGGCAACACTTCTTCCAGGATCTCCCTGCAGGTCTCTTCCGGCAGATCCTCCCCTTCGCGAATACCATAAAAACGGATTTCGCCTTTGTACAGGACAAAGGCGAAATCTCCTTCCAGGCAGACTCTGCTGCGGCTGCGTGACAACTCCTCAATACCGGTCACGATCATCCTTTCGTCTGCTCTCCTTTCTCTCCGGCCTTACCGCCGTCTTTTTCCTCATCCGGCCCCGCTTCTTTCTTCGTCAAGCCGAAGTGCTCCCGGACCCTGTTCTCAATTTCAGAACATATCGCCGGGTTCTCCTGCAGATAGTTCTTGGCGTTCTCTCTGCCCTGGCCGATCTTATTGCCCTCATAGGCATACCAGGCTCCGCTCTTGTTCACCACGTTGATGCTGGCAGCCAGATCCAGAATATCCCCTACCATGGAAATCCCCTTGCCGAACATGATATCGAACTCCGCTTCCTTAAACGGAGGCGCAATCTTATTCTTGACCACCTTAACCCTGGTTCGGTTGCCGATCACCTCTCCGCCCTGCTTAAGCGCCTCGATTCTCCTCACATCCAGACGGACGGAGGAATAGAACTTCAATGCGCGGCCGCCGGTAGTCGTCTCGGGATTTCCGAACATAACGCCCACCTTTTCCCGCAGCTGGTTGATGAAGACCACCGTACAGTTGGACTTGCTGATCACTGCGGTGAGCTTGCGCAGAGCCTGGGACATCAGACGGGCCTGAAGGCCCACATGGCTGTCGCCCATGTCCCCTTCTATCTCCGCCTTGGGAACCAGGGCGGCCACAGAGTCCACCACGACGATATCGATAGCGCCCGAACGCACCATAGTCTCCGTGATCTCCAGCGCCTGTTCCCCGTTGTCCGGTTGGGAGATGTAAAGATTGTCGATGTCCACGCCGATATTCTTGGCATAGACCGGATCCAGTGCGTGCTCCGCATCGATGAATCCGGCGATCCCGCCGCGCTTCTGCACCTCCGCAATCATGTGCAGGGTGACGGTCGTCTTACCGCTGGACTCCGGGCCGTAGATCTCCACGATCCTGCCCTTGGGAATCCCCCCGAGCCCCAGAGCGATGTCAAGGCTCAAAGACCCTGTGGGAATCGTCTCTATATTCATCTGGTTGGCCGGATCCCCCAGCTTCATCACAGTGCCTTTGCCGTATTCCTTTTCCAGATGGGCGATGGCAGCATCCAGCGCCTTCAGCTTTTCTTCTCTTTCCATACCGCTTTTCCTTTCTCGAACTGATGTTCTTTCTTTATCATAATGCATTCGTTCTTCTTTGTCAATTCCGATTTTCCGGCCCCTTCTGCAGGCCGTTTTCCCGCTGTTCAGCTCAGCCCCGAACGCCCGCGGTTGAGGCATAAGATTGGAACTCCTGTTTTTTGGATTTCGATTTTTGCGCAGCGCCGAATGGAAGATTCGGCGCGCGTTCCTCAGCGTAAAGCGCTTCGGAATACAGGAAAACTGCAATATATCACTGCGAACGGAACGAACAGCAATAGTTTCCGTTCCATCCTATCGTAACATAAAACAGGACGGCTGCAAACCTTTTTTGCAGTCCGTCCCGTCGTCCTGTTGTATTCGATTTTTTCCCGATCGGATGCTGCAAAACTACCGTTCGGATTCAGCCTCCAGAATGCACCTCCGCAGGAGCGTCAACGCTGCGGATACGGCGGATTCACGGATTTTTCCCCGGTTGCCCACGAAACGATATTCCTGTACCGTGGTCCGATCGCCGATATGACAGCCGATATAGACCAACCCCACGGGCTTCTCCCTGCTTCCTCCGTCCGGGCCGGCGATTCCCGTTACGGAAACGGTCACATCCGCGTGGGACGTTTTCGCCGCCCCACGCGCCATCTCGCCCGCGGTCTGCGGGCTCACGGCTCCGTATTTGCGCAGCGTCTTCTTTTTCACGCCGGCAACTTTCCGCTTCGCTTTGTTGGAATACGTGATAAATCCCGCCCGAAACGTTTCCGATACGCCGGGTACATTGATCAGACGTGCCGCCAGCATCCCTCCGGTACAGGACTCGATGGTGCACACCGTCAGCTGCCTGTTCAAAAGAAGATCCACCACCGCCTGTTCCAAAGCGACGTCTTCCCTGGTGGTGTAGATATCCTTCCCGAAGCGCTTCTCCAGCTCCTTCACCATCGGCTTGACCAGATTCTTCGCTTCCTTTTCCGCCTGCGCCCGGGCCGTCACACGAAGATGGACTTCGCCCGTTTTGGCATAGGGCGCGATGGTAGGATTGGTCTGACTATCGATCAGATCCTGCACGATGGAAGCCACCTTACTCTCGCCCATCCCGCAGATTTTGACAGTCCTCGAATAAAGGATTCCGGGTTCCAGCCGCTGCAGATAAGGCCTCACCCTTTCCTCAAACATGGGGATCAGCTCATTGGGCGGTCCCGGCAGCAAAATCACACGCTTTTCGCCCTTTTCCAGAATCAGTCCCGGAGCGGTGCCGTTATCGTTGTCCAGCACCACCGCTCCCGCCGGCACCAGGGCCTGCTTTTTGTTGTTCTCCGTCATCTCCAGCCCTCTGGCGCGGAAATACTCCTCGATCCTCTCCAGGCTCCGGGGATCTTCCACCAGAGGCATTCCCATCGCCTCCGCTGCGGTTTCCTTGGTCAGATCGTCAGTCGTAGGCCCCAGCCCTCCCGAAAGGATCACCGCGTCCGAACGCTCCAGCGCTGTCTTCAGAGTCTCCCTGAGACGCTCCTGATTGTCTCCCACCACGCTTTGGTAATAGCAGGAAAGCCCCAGTGCAGCGCATTGTCCCGCGAGCCATGCCGCATTGGTGTTCACAATATTGCCCAGAAGGATCTCCGTCCCCACGGAAATCAGTTCTACCGTCATTTTCTCCTCCATTCCGAAGCGTTTTACGCTGAGGAACGCGCGCCGAATTTTCAATTCGGCGTTGCGATAACAGGATTTGTGACGCTTCGGCACAAATCCGGATTGGAAAATGCGTTATCGAACGCATTTTCCAATCTTCCCTCCATTCCGAAGCGTTTTACGCTCAATGTTGTTCTGACAGCACATCCCTGTTCTTGACCAGATAGTCCACCAGCGATACCACTGTCAGAATGAGGGCGATCCACATCACTGCGGCCGTCACGGCAGAAAGGGCCGAGATGTCAGCAATCATCAGGCAGATCATAAGCATCTGGAATGTTGTCTTAAATTTCCCCCAGTAGCTGGCTGCGATCACCCGCCCGTTATCCGATGCGATCAGCCGAAATCCGCTGATAATGAATTCCCTGCTTATGATGACGATGACGATCCAGGCGGGCAGCTTTCCCATCTCCACCAGGCAGATCATGGCGGAACAGACCAGCAGTTTGTCCGCCAGCGGATCCATAAATTTCCCGAAATTCGTCACCAGATTATATTTCCGCGCGATGTGACCATCCAGCAGATCCGTCAGACTGGCGATGATAAAAATGGCCAGCGCGATCCACTTCGACGCGGCCCCGCCCAGGCCGGTGAGCATAAACAGAACGAAAAAGGGAATCATGATCACTCTCGCGATCGTCAGCTTATTTGGTAAATTCATCTTCCAATTCTCCTATCAGATCGTATTCATAAGAACCTGTCACCCTCACCTGCACGAAATCTCCGGTCATCAGCTCCCGCTCCGTGTTGATAAACAGATATCCGTCCACATTGGGCGCATCCCGCCAGGTCCTGGCCACGTAAGCGTTTTCATCAGCCACTTTTCCTTCCACGATGGCGGTCATCGTCTGTCCGGCAAAAGATTCCGCCTTATCGAAGGCGATGTCCTGCTGCAGTTCCATGATTTCGGCCTGCCGCTTCAGTTTCACTTCTTCTTCCACCTGATCCGGCATCTCAGCCGCAGGGGTATTCTCCTCCTGGGAATACGTAAAAACGCCCAGACGGTCGAACTCCATTTCGTTGACGAACTCCATCAGGATCTCGTGATCTTTCTCCGTCTCTCCGGGAAATCCGCTGATCAGCGTAGTCCGAAGGCAAATGTCCGGGATCTGTTCCCGCAGCTTTCGGATCATGGCTTCCAGCTCTTCCCTGCGGGTCTTTCTGCCCATCCGGGCCAGAATCCTGTCGGAAGCATGCTGAATGGGCATGTCCAGATAATGGCAGATCTTCTTTCCCTCCCGGATGACCTGGATGAGTTCATCCGTGATCTCCTCCGGATAGCAGTACAGCAGCCGAATCCAGACCAGCCCCTCGATGGAAGACAGCTTTCTCAGAAGCTCCGGGAGCATTTTTTCCCCGTAAAGATCCACCCCGTAAAGCGTAGTTTCCTGAGCTACCAAAATCAGTTCCTTCACGCCCCCGGCCACAAGCGTGCGCGCTTCCCGCACCAGAGATTCCATGGGAACGGAACGGTAGTTGCCCCGCACGGAGGGAATCACGCAATACGTACAGCGCTTGTTGCACCCTTCGGCAATCTTTAGGTAGGCGTAGTGTCCGCCGGTGGTAACGCTCCTGGGCATTCCGTAAATGCAGTCCCGATCGATGTCCTCCAAATGGTTGTGCGGCGAGCCTTTCAGCGCTTCTTCCACGGCCAGCGCGATGCTGTCGAAAGCCGTCGTTCCGACGATAGCGTCCACCTCCGGGATCTCGGTCTGAATTTCGTCCGCATAACGCTGCGCGAGGCAGCCGCAGACGATCAGCGCCTTTAGCTGCCCCTCCTTTTTTCGTTCCGCAAGCTGCAGGATCGTGTTGATGCTCTCTTCTTTGGCGTCGTTGATGAAGCAGCAGCTGTTGATAACCGCGATATCCGCTTCCTCTTCGTCATCGGTGAAGGTATATCCCCTGTCCGCAAGCTGCCCCAACATCATCTCCGAATCCACGAGATTCTTATCGCAACCCAGAGATATCAATAAAATCCTCTCGTTCAATCCTCTTTACTCCTGTTCCTGTTCCGTTTCCTGTTCTTCCTCACCCAGAATCTTGATCTTTCCCTGTCTGAGCTCCTCCACCGCGATGGAGAGAGGCTTCTCCCCGGGTTTGATCCGAACCATGGGCTCGTGGCCGGCGATGATCTGTCTCGCCCGCTTCGCGGTAGCCATGACGATGGAATATCTGCTGTTGACGATCTTCTCCTCTCCGGGCTCCACGTCCTGGTTTACGACTTTGATCAAGTCGGAATACGACGGATGTAACATAACTTTCTTTCTCCTTTCAATATCCTTTTAATATTTCCTCCAGTTCCTGTCTGAACTGTTCGATGAATTCTCCGTTGCGGTCCGGACGCATCCGCGCCGCATCGATGACCCGGTTCATCTGCGCGATACATTTCTCCAGATCATCGTTAATGATGATATAATCGTACGATTCGATCCCCCGGGATTCTTCCACCGCCCTTTGCAGGCGTCCCCGGATATCCTCCAAAGACTCTGTTCCTCTTCCTTCCAGACGCCGCTTCAGCTCATGTGCCGACGGAGTCATCACGAACAGCAACAGGGCATCCGGAAACTTTTCTTTCACTTTCAGCGCGCCCTGAATCTCGATCTCCAGAACCACATCTTTGCCCGCTGCAAGCTGTTCTTCTACCCATAGTCTGGGCGTCCCGTAGTAATTGCCGCAGTAGCTGGCGTATTCCACCAGACCATCCTCTCCGATACAGCTTTCGAAGTCCTCCTTTTCCACAAAGAAGTAGGAAACGCCCTCCGTCTCCCCGGGCCTGGGCTTCCGTGTCGTCATGGAAACGGACAACGCATAATTGTCATATCGTTTCACCAGCTCTTTCATCAGCGTACCTTTTCCGGCTCCGGAAAAACCGGACACCACGATCAGAATTCCCTTCTTTTGCATCCCGTCACTCCTTCTCTTCCCGTTCTTCCGCCACTTCCGGAAGCTGCGCCCTGGCGCAGATCGTCTCCGGAAGAAGGGCGGATAAAATCAGCTGACTGTTTTCCATGACCAGCACGGCCTTCGTCTTTCTCCCCTGGGTGGCATCCACGGCCGTCCCGGCTTCCCGACATCGCTGGATCAGCCTCCGGACAGGGGCTGATTCCGGGCTCACCACCGCGATGATCTTATCTGTATTGACGATGTTTCCAAATCCGATATGGATGAACTGACTCATTTTTTCCTCCATGTCGGAGCGTCTTTTGCTCCGACACAAAACTGCCGATTGAAAAATGTGTCTGATGGCACATTTTTCAATCTTTGCTCCTCAAAAGGATCTGTTATTCGATGTTCTGAATCTGTTCCCGCACCTTTTCGATTTCCGTTTTCAGCTCTATCCCTCTGTTGGACAGCTCCAGATCCGTAGTCTTGGACAGGATCGTATTGGCCTCCCGGTTCATCTCCTGCGCCAAAAAATCCAGCTTGCGCCCCACGCTTCCACCCGACATCAGCTCCCTTTTCATCGCTTCAATGTGACTCTTCAGGCGCACGATCTCCTCGTCCACGCAAACCTTATCCGCATAGACCGTCACCTCCGTCAAAAGGCGGCCCTCATCCGCCTGTACCCCATCCAGGAGCTCCCTGACCCGCTCCGTCAGTTTCGCCCGGTATTCCGCGATAATCTGCGGGGAACGCCCTTCGATGAAGGAAACGTGCTCCAGCATCTGATCCAGTTTATCCGTCAGATCCCTCCGCAGGTTTTCCCCTTCCGCAATCCTGGCGTCAGTCAGCTCCTTTGCCGCGCCCCTCAGCGCCTTCTCGAACGCCTTCCAGAGCCCTTCCTCGTCGGGCTGCGCCTCTTCCATGGCGAACACTTCCGGATACCTGGAAAGGGCGGACAGCTTCACATCGTTCTCCAGACCGAATTCTTCCTCCATCTGCTGCAAATACTCCAGATATCTGGCCGCCACATCCCGATTGTAGCGGATGGCGACATTCTCCTGCGCCAAATCTTCGCAGGTGACATAAATATCCAGCTTGCCTCTCTGCACGTATTCCTTCAGCAGGCTGCGGGCAGCCGCTTCAAACAGATTCAGCTTTCTGGGCATTTTCAAATTCACGTCCAGATAGCGGTGGTTCACGGACTTCATCTCCACGGTAAACCTGTAGTCGGCTTCGCAGATTTCGCATCTGCCAAACCCGGTCATACTCTTAATCATCTGTTCTCCCATGATCTTTCTGCTTTTCTCATTTCCGGCGCTGCCGCTCTCTGTGACAACCCGATAATCCATTTTATTATAAAGTAACGCTTTCTTTCCGTCAAGTATTCTGCTATACTAGTTTTTTAGGACATTTCATGAACGAGTTCGGGCTTGCAGCCCGATGATGGAGGTTTCTATGGCTTTTGACGGCATCACCATCGCCAATTTAGTGAGCGATTTCAAATCCACCCTTTTGGACGGCAGGCTTTCCAAAATTGCGCAGCCGGAACCGGACGAGCTTTTGCTCACCGTCAAAAACGGTTCCGGCACGCTGCGCCTTTGCATTTCCGCCAGCGCTTCGCTGCCGCTTATCTACCTGACCAGCGAAAACAAACCGAGTCCCGCCACGGCTCCGAACTTCTGCATGCTCTTGCGCAAGCATCTGCAGAACGGAAGGATCGTGGAGATCTCCCAGCCCGGTCTGGAACGGATCGTCCGGTTCACGGTAGAGCACCTGGACGAGCTGGGGGATCTTCGGCGTAAGCAGCTCATCGTGGAGATCATGGGCAAACACAGCAATATCATTTTCTGCGATGAAAACGACCGGATCATCGACAGTATCAAGCACATTTCCGGCCTGGTCAGCTCCGTTCGGGAAGTGCTTCCGGGAAAGTCCTATTTCATTCCCCATACTCAGGATAAGCTGGACCCTCTCACCGTTTCCAGATCTGAATTTCTCGATCGGGTCTTCTCACGCCCTATGGAATGTTTCAAGGCCCTTTATACTTCCTTCACCGGCCTCTCCCCGGCCATTTCACACGAGATCTGCCATCGCGCGGGAGGCGCTGCGGATCTGGTCACCGCGGCCTGCTCCCCCGATGACCGGGAAGCGCTCTGGGAGGCCTTTTCTTCCATGATGGCAGACGTACGGGCCGGCCGTTTCTCCCCCTGCATCGCCTTTGAGGGCGGCGCGCCCGCGGAATATGCCGCCGTTTCCCTGACCTCCTGGCCTGCCGACTCCCTGAAGCACTTCGAACGGATCTCCCCTCTGTTGGAGGAGTATTATACCCAAAAGAGCCAGATCTCCCGCATTCGGCAGCGCTCCGCGGATCTTCGGCGGATCGTTTCCACCGCGCTGGAACGAAACGTCCGTAAATATGATCTGCAACAGAAACAGCTGAAGGATACTCAAAAAAGAGAGCAGTACCGGATTTACGGCGAACTGCTCAACGCCTACGGTTACGGCGCGGCTCCCGGAGCCAGGTCCCTGCAGGCGGTCAACTATTACACCGGCGAGGAGGTCACCATTCCACTGGATCCCCAGCTGACTGCAGTTGAGAATGCGAAAAGATATTTCGAAAAATACAATAAACTCAAGCGTACCTTCGAAGCCCTCAGCGTCCTGACAAAGGAGGTTCAGGACGAAATCCTGCATTTGCAGTCCGTCAGCAACTCGCTGGACATCGCGAGGAAGGAGGAAGATCTGGTGCAGATCAAAGAAGAGTTGATCGAGAGCGGCTATATCCGCCGCAAGGGCGGAACCAGGAAAGCGAAAATCACCAGCCGTCCCTTCCATTATATCAGCAGCGACGGCTTCCACATGTATGTAGGAAAGAACAATCTGCAAAATGAAGAGCTGACGTTTCAGTTCGCTTCGGGCAACGACTGGTGGTTCCACGCCAAGGGAATACCCGGATCCCACGTCATCGTCAAATCCGGCGGCGCTCCCCTTCCCGACCGCACCTTCGAAGAAGCGGCAAGGCTGGCGGCCCACTATTCCACCGGCAGGGATCAGGAAAAGGTGGAAGTGGATTACGTAGAGAAAAAGCAGGTAAAAAAAGTGGCCGGCGCAAAACCCGGATTCGTCATCTACCATACCAACTATTCCATGCTCATCAGCACGGACATATCCGGTATTCAACCGGCTGAATCCTGAAAAGCAGGAAAAGAATGTTCCTGTCGTACAAAAAAGCGCACAGCCCTCTTCCCCGAGACGTCTGTGCGCTTTTCCTTTTAAGATCTCCGTTTCCCGCTTTCCTTACATGGTCTTACCGGAAAACAGGCTCTTTACGTGATTCACTTCTTCCTGCGTGGCTTTCGCAGCGGGCACGTAATAGGATTTTTCCCGCGCGATCTGATACAGCTCTTCCTGAGACTGCTCGCAGGCGGCCCTTAACTGTTTCAGCGTGGTTTTGAGTTCCTTGTTGTCCGTCTGCGGAATCATCTCTCCAAACCGCATCAGTTCGCCGTTGATTCCGGTCAGGGCGTCCGCCACCATCGTCTTCTCTTCCAACATCCCGTTTCCCTCCTACTGCAGAAATTTCATCAGGGCCTGTTTATTCTCCATCGCGGATTTCGCCCCTTTTTCAAAAAACTGTTTTACCTGTTCATCCTGTGCGCAGTTCGCATATTCCTGCATCTTGCAGTGAGTGGTGTCATAACCGCCGATGAGGTGACGCAGGTTCTGCAGCTCCAGTTCCGACAAATTCGCCATCGCCTTTACCTCCTTCTTTTTTTACACCACCAGTATGCCCCCTTCCCTCGGGCTTTATGCGCCCGCTTCTTCATAGGAAACGGAAATTTCCACATACCCGCTGGAATAGGGAGCGATTTCGTACGGCTCCAGATAAAAGACAATCCCTGTATCCGTAAAATAGTATCCGGCTTTTCGCATATCATAAGTCCTGAGCGTCTCCAGGGCATTGTCATAATACAGGGAACGATCCCCTTCCATTACCGCCTGTGAAAAACGTTCCCGCAGCAGCCGGTTCCATTCCTCCTGATCCTTTCCCGTCATTTCACAGATTCCCACCGATTTTCCATCCGACATCCGGAACAGATGGTCTTCCCGATAGGGCAGTCCATGGGCGCTTCCTTCTTCCAGGAAAGAGGCCATGAGAACGCTCACATAGTCACCATGGGTCCGTACCGCCTCCACTTCATAGGATTCCCCCCAGGGGCCCGTCCAGCTTAAGTTACGGCTCTCCCGATAGACTTCCAGCGCCGCCTGCCTGGTGGAATTTTGGGCGTCCGCATATTCCGTCAGCTTATCCTGAGCCCAGCTTTCGAAATAGCGGTTAATCGCTTCGATCCCTTCCCCTTCTCCGTCGAACGCCGGCCATGACAGCTTCGCCAAAAAGATGGGAGTCCCGTCATCCGCCTGATATTCCCTTTCGATTCGCTGCACCGCATAGGTCAGCTCCCCGCTGCTCCCTCCTGCCAGCCTGTCCTGTCCGGTTTCGTCCCGGGGCGCCATCTGCGCTGCGCCGTCCACCTCCCTGCCCTCCTGCAGCTGGCTTTCTTCCTGCTGTACCTCCGTTCCTCCCGGACTTTTTTTCGCTCTTTGGCTGCAGGAAACCATCCAGACGGCCAGAAGGACAGCCAGTACCGCCAAAAGGATCCAAGCGCTTTTCCGTCTCATCTTCCATTTCCTTTCTGTTCCGATTCTTTTTATGGATATGGTTTCCAGCGGCGCAAAAAAATATACGGGACAGCTGCGATAAACTGAGTTTCAGTTTATGCAGCGATCCCGTATCGCACGATCTGTCCTGTCAGTCACCCGATCGAATTCCCTCTCAACCAATCAGCCAATCATACATTTCCTGATATTTCTTCGCGGAAACATACCAGGAGAAATCGGCCGCCATGCCACGATCCACGATCTTGTTCCACTCGCGCTTCTTATCGTAGTAGATCTGCTCCGCATAACGGATGGTGGACAGCATCTCATGGGCATTATAGTTGGTGAAAGAAAAGCCGGTTCCCGTCCCCTCGTATTCGTTATAGGGCTGCACCGTATCCTTCAGGCCGCCGGTCTCGCGGACGATGGGAACGGTTCCGTAGCGAAGGCTCATCAGCTGGCTCAGGCCACAGGGCTCGAATAGCGAAGGCATCAGAAACGCGTCGCAGGAAGCATAAATCTTATGGGAAAGCTCCTCCGAGTAATAAATCTGCGCGGATACCTTTCCGCCATATTTCCACGCGAAGTGCCGGAACATGTTCTCATAGCGTTCTTCGCCGGTGCCGAGCACGACCAGCTGAATATTGTCCTGACAAAGCTCATCCATCACATAAGCGATCAGGTCAAAGCCCTTCTGATCCGTCAGGCGGGAAACGATGCCGATGAGCATGGTCTTATCGTTCTGTTGCAGCCCTACTTCCGCCTGCAGCGCCCTCTTGTTCTTAATCTTTTCTTTGCGGAAATTCACCGCATTGTAATGGTTGACGATGTAGCGATCTGTCTCCGGATTGAACTCCTCATAGTCGATGCCGTTCACGATACCGCGCAGGTCGTGAGCCCGCGCCCGCAGAAGGCCATCCAGTCCTTCCCCGTAAAAGGCTGTCTTGATCTCCTCCGCATAAGTATCGCTGACCGTGGTGATGGCATCCGCGAATACCAGGCCTCCCTTTAACAGATTGGCATCCTTATAGGCTTCCAGCTTATCCGGCGTGAAATAGTAGTTGGACAGCCCTGTGATATCCTGCACGTCCTTGATGTTCCATTTCCCCTGGAACTTCAGATTGTGAATGGTCATAACCGACTTGATCCCGCGATAGAAGTCCCCGCCCGCAAAGCGCTCATGCAGATAGACCGGAATCAGCGCGGTCTGCCAGTCATGGCAGTGGATCAGATCCGGCCGAAAACCGATTACCGGCAGGATGGACAACGCCGCTTTGGAAAAGAACGCAAACTTCTCGATCTCGAAGAGCACGTTGTCGCCATAAGGTTTAAAACCGTTAAAATAGTATTCGTTATCGACAAAATAATATTTAATTCCGTCGTATTCCGCTTCCAGGATTCCCACATACTCGTTCTTCCAGTGAAACTCCATATAAAAGTGATCACGATAATGAAGCATATCCTTCTTATCCTGATGCATACAGTTATACTTGGGCAGAATCACCCTCACATCATAGTATTCCTTGTCGATACATTTCGGCAGGGAGCCGACCACATCCGCCAGGCCACCTGTTTTGATAAAGGGCACTCCTTCCGATGCCACAAACAGAATCTTCTTCATTTCGTATCCTCCCATATAGATGTATTGTGATTTGCTTCCCCAAAGCAAGCCTTTTGTTTATTATACATCATTCCCATCTTTAATGAAAGGACTTTTTGCCCGCCTTACTCCTTGTACTGCAGACGGATCTTATCGGCGATCAGGGCGATGAATTCCGAATTCGTGGGTTTTCCCTTTCCGGTGTTGATGGTGTAGCCGAACAGCGCATCCAGGGTCTCCATCCTGCCCCTGTTCCATGCCACCTCGATGGCGTGCCGGATCGCCCGCTCCACCCGGCTGGGCGTGGTCTGGTATTTCGCAGCTATCGTAGGATAGAGGGTCTTGGTGATGGAACCCAGCATATCCATATCGTTCACCGACATCTGAATCGCTTCGCGCAGATACTGATATCCTTTGATGTGAGCCGGCACTCCGATCTCGTGGATCATGTCGGTCACATCCTTTTCCAGGTTGTGCTCCGCCTTCCCCGGAGCCGGTGCCTCCCTTTCCTGTTCCGATCCGGCAGCGCCGGACGCCGGCACCGTGATCATAATCTGAAACTCTCTATTGTTTTTCATCAGATCCGTCAGAATCTGTACGACTCTTTCGCCTTCTTTTCCCGCAGTCATGCTAAGCTGTTCCATTGAAATTCCTCCATCCTGTTTTATCTTGAAAAGCCCGGTAAACTTCGAAAAAACGCCTGGATCCGACTGCGTTTTTCTCATCCGGCACGCTCATTATAGTCTCAAAATGGAAGTTCCTGCAAGAAATTGACATCGCGAAAAGCCGCCCGGTTTCCCCCCTTTTCGCCCTGCGTCTGCGCCTTTTGGCACTCTTTTTTTCGAAAATGGTCGAAGGATCGCGAAAATCAAAGTTCCTTTTTCTTTCCCTCTATTGCTCCAGCATATTTTCGATGAAGATTCCATATCCCCTGGTCGGGTCCTGCACCAGTACGTGAGTGACTGCGCCGATGATCTTTCCGTCCTGAAGAATGGGGGAACCGGACATTCCCTGGACGATGCCTCCGGTTTGTTCCAGCAGCTCCGGATCCGTCACCCTGATTTCCAGCCCCCGGTTCACGTTATCATGATCCAGGTGTACGGCCGTAATCTCCACTCCGTATTCCCGGGGAACATCCTGGTTATCCACGCAGCACAGGATAGTGGCTTCTCCGATTCTGACATCCTGCTTCAGGCCGATGGGCATCGCCTTTTCCAGGAAACTTTCCGGAAGATTTCCTTCCAGAGTGCCAAAAATTCCCTCCACAGAATTCTGTTCGATCGTTCCGATCCGGTTTTCCATATTGTAATCGATCACTCCTGTCAATTCTCCGGGCACTCCGTCCTGTCCCTTTTTGATGTCCACGATCTTCGTCCGGTACAGGCTCCCCTGCCTGACGTCCATCAAAAGCGCCGTATCGGTGTCGTTGATTCCATGCCCAAGGGCGCCGAAAGAAGCATCCTCTTCCAGATAGGTCATGGTACCCACGCCCTGGGCGTTGTCCCGGATCCAGATACCCAGCTTATATTCCCCTCCCGTATCCTGCTGGGGTTTTACCTTGATGTCGAAAACCTCTCCGTCCCTGCGGATGGTCAGAACCATCTCCTTCCCGCTGCCGGATGCAATTTTTTCCGTCAGCTGCTGTTTGGAGGTAAGTTCCTCCCCGTCCGCTTTCAGAATGTAGTCTCCCGCCATGAGCAAGTGCCGGGCAGGCTCTTTTATCGTATGATCCAATCCCTCGAAATCCCCCTCCGCGATCACCATTACGCCGTCCGTTTTGACATAGATGCCGATGGGCACTCCGGACGGGATCAGCATTTCGTCCGGAATCACCTGAACGTCCACCGTTTTGAAGGGAATGACGCCGAAGAGCTTTATATCCATCTTATACTTCTGAGTCCGGTTGGCTACCATCGTCACCGGGCGGCTCAAATCCACTTGCAGCGACGCTGTTTCGCTTACCGCTTCCATCTGCATTCCAGCGGCGGGCACCGCCTCCTGGCCCGGCTCTTTGGGGTTCGGGTACACCACCCCGCTAACCGGGACATTCAGAGAAAGCCGCTGCGATACGCCGGCTTTAATCCGGATGGAAGTCGGGATTTTTTCCCATGTAAACCAAATCCAGCCGCCCAGAACCGCCAGGCTGAGGGCGGCCAGCAACGCAGGAACCAAGAACCGTTTTTTTCCTGTATTTTTTTTCCCCACCATTTCACATCCTTTCCGTATAGAGGTCTCCTTTTTATATGACAGGAAACAAAATTTCCTGTTACACAAAACAAAAAAGAGGACTGCAACGTCCTCTTTAGTATGTTCCCTTTCGTCGGTTTTTCTCTGCCAATTCTTTCATTTCGCGGGCGTTTTTCAGCGCGCCTTCCGTGATATCCGGCGCGCCGGAAAGTCTTGCCAGTTCGTGTAAACTGTCGATTTCCTGAAGCTGCCGGATGGTCGTGGCCGTGGAATCTCCCACCGCACTTTTTTCAATGTAAAAATGGCGATCCGCCATCGCCGCAATCTGGGGCAGATGGGTGATACAGATGATCTGGTGAGTTTCGGACAGGATTCCCAGCTTTCTGGAGACCTGCCAGGCGGTTTTTCCGCTGATCCCGGCATCGATTTCGTCAAAAATGAATGTTCCCGCAGATTCCTGTCCTGCCGTAATCGTCTTTAAGGCCAGCATAATTCTGGAGAGTTCCCCTCCGCTGGCCACCGAAGCGAGAGGTTTTAAAGGTTCTCCCGGATTGGTGGAAATCAGGAAAACAGCGTCGTCCTGTCCGTCTTCCCCGCAGCGTTCCTTTCGGGTCAGGGAAACGGAAAACTCCACGTGCAGAAAACTCAGATCCTGAAGCGCCTCCTGCATCTTTTTCGAAAACCGCTCCGCCGCCGCCTCCCGCAGCCCGGTGAGTTCTCCTGCGATAGCCTGCATTTCCCTTTCAGCTTTCGCCTCTTCCTGCCGCTTTTTCTCCAGCCATTCCTCCTGGTGCAGCAGTCGATCCGCTTCTTCCCGCCGCTTTCTCTCATAGTCCCGGATTTCGTCGATGGTTCTGCCGTACTTATCCTTCAGGCGGTTGATCTCGTTGAGGCGATCCTCCGTATTCTGAAATTGTTCCGGGTCGAATTCCAGATCCGACATATAGTCCGCCACGCTTCGGTTAAAGTCGCAAAGCAGGCCGTCCACTTCGGCCAGCTGGCCATAAAAATCCTCCAGCCCTTC
Organism: Clostridiales bacterium; assembly: GCA_003343625.1. GTDB lineage: Bacteria > Bacillota > Clostridia > Lachnospirales > Lachnospiraceae > Gallintestinimicrobium > Gallintestinimicrobium pullicola. The sequence goes on along the minus strand of QAKV01000018.1, from coordinate 24,524 downwards.
ATCGAAGGAAACGATTCCCGACAGCTCCCGCAATGCCCGACCTACGTTTTCTCCGGCCCCGTGCCCGTCCGAATCCCCGGTCAGCGCATAGACCAGATTCAATATCTCCGCAATTCGCCTGCTGTTGGTCATCCGCCGGTAATCCCGCTCCAGCCGTTCGTCCTCCCCTTCGGCCAGAGCCGCTGCCCCGATCTCATCCAACTCGAATTGCACCAGAGAAAGCTCCCTTTTTCTGGCCGGCTCGTCCAGCGCATTCTCCCCGATTTCCCGCGCCACGTCCGCATGCTTTCTCCAGGCCTTTTTCATTTCCTCCTTCTTCAAAAGGAGCGCTTCGCCCGCATAGCTATCCAAAATTTCCAAATGCTTTTTCGTCTGCAGCAGCACCTGGCTGTCGCGCTGTCCGTGAATATCGATCAGAATCCCCGCCAGCTGCTTCAGCAGCCTGGCATTCACAGTTTCCCCGTTGACGCGGCAGACGCTTCTTCCGGGCAGGATCTTCCTCTGCAGGATCACATGCCCCTCTTCCACCGGAACTTCCAGTTTTTCCAGTTCCCGTTCCGTTTCGGCCGGCACTTCGAAATCCAGTTCGATGAGCGCGGATTCCGCGCCGGTTCGGATCATCTCCCGATCCGCTTTCGCGCCCAGCGCCAGCGCGATGGAGCCCAATATGATGGATTTTCCCGCCCCGGTCTCTCCGGTCAAAATGTTCAGTCCGGGGCCGAACACCACTTCCGTTTCCCGGATCAGAGCCAGGTTTTTCACATGCAAGCTTACTAACACTTTCCGCTCCTTTATCCTCTGTGGATCAGTTCCCTGATCTTTCCCATCAGAACCTTTGTGTCCTCTACGGAACGAACAGCCATCATGACGGTATCATCTCCGGCGATGCAGCCGACCAGCTCCTTGAAATGCATGGCATCCAACGCGGCCGCCACGGCCATCGCCATCCCGGAAACCGTCCGCATCACCAGAATATTCTGCGCCATATCCATGGAAATAAACGCATCTTTCAATACCCGGATGTATTTATCGGACATCGCTCCGTTTTCCGGCCGCAGAATCACATATTTCTGTCTGCCGCTTCCCGTGGGTACCTTCGAGAGATTCATCTGTCGAATGTCCCGGGAAATGGTCGCCTGGGTGACGGCGAACCCCGCCTCTCTGAGTTTCTCCGCCAGCTCCTCCTGGGTCTCGATCTCATATTCTGCGATCAACTCCGCGATTTTCTGATGTCTGTTCTGCTTCATCTTTCGGTTCCCCTTATGTTTTTCTACTCGCTCAGCTTCCTGTGCAGCACCTCCAGGAAGCTCGCCTCGCTCAATTTGATGATCGGCGTCACTCTGGGGCTTCTGGAGATGCGCACTTCATCTCCCGGGCGCAGGGAGAGGTTTTTGCTCCCGTCAAAGCATGCCTCCATATCCTGCTTTTCTCTGCCGCCCCTCTCCTTCACCCGGATGGCGATCTCATCTTCTGCCCGAAGGATCACGCTCCTGGTCTGCAGCGTATGGGGGCAGATGGGAGTCAGCAGAATCAGCTTCGCCCCCGGCTCCACAATAGGCCCTCCCGCCGACATGTTATATCCGGTGGAACCGGTAGGCGTCGCCAGAATAATACCGTCCGCATGATATTCTTTCAACAGCCGCCCGTTGACGAAAATCTGGAAAAAGAGCATCTGAAGATGACCGTTTCGGGTGATGGTGATATCGTTCAGGGCACAGGTATCTTCCAACACCTCCCCCTGCCTGAGAACCTGGCCTGAAAGCATCATCCGCTCTTCCACAACATAGTCCCCTTCCACCAGTTTGGCCAGGGCCTGCTCCAGGTTCGAACGTTCCACCTCCGCCAGATAGCCCATGGTTCCCAGATTGATGCCCAATACCGGAATACCCGTGCAGGAAGCTCCCTCCGCGGCTTTCAGAAGCGTGCCGTCCCCGCCCAGCACGAGGATGCCCGACGCCTTTCTCTCCGCCGGCTTTTGGATCCACTGGCCGCTGGAACGCTCTTCGGAATAGATACTGCAGGTACATCCCCGCTGCATCAAAAAACTTTCGACCCGTTTTGTCACTTCCAGTTCAGGGTCCTTTTCTCTGTTCGTAATGATTATAAAATGCTTCATCCCTCACTCCTGAAGCTGACTGTGCGCCTGCTCAACCGCCGATTCCGTCAATTCCCACATGTCCTGCCGCCAGGAAATCCCCGTTTCCCCCTTCAGGATCCCATCCAGCCGCTCCAACGCGCTGTGCTCTTCTTTTGGCACCGCTTTATCTTCTGCTTCCTCCTTGTGCAGGTGGATCAGATATTCGATATTTCCTTCCGGCCCTTTCACCGGAGACCAGGTCAGTCCCAGGATCGAAAATCCCATCAGGTCCGCAAAATCCATTACCTTCCGGATCACTTCCCGATGAACCGAAGGATCCCTGACGACTCCTTTCTTGCCCACCTTTTCCCTGCCCGCCTCGAACTGGGGTTTGATCAGGCAGACCATCTCGCCGCCAGGGCAGAGCAGATTTCTGGCCGGGAGCAGGATTTTAGTCAGGGAAATGAAGGAAACATCGACGGAGGCGAAGTCCAGCAAATCCGCGATATCCTCCGGTTTCATATAACGGAAATTGGTCTTTTCCATGCAGACCACTCTCTCGTCGTTACGCAACTTCCACGCCAGCTGGCCGTGTCCGACATCCACGGAATAGACTTTTTTCGCCCCGTTTTGCAGCATACAGTCCGTAAATCCTCCCGTGGACGCGCCGATATCCATACAAATCCTGCCGTTCAGCCGGATCTGGAAGCATTCCATCGCCTTCTCCAACTTCAGCCCGCCCCGGCTCACATATTTAAGCCCGGCGCTGCGCACCTCGATCCGCGCTCCGGTCCCGTCGAACAGCGTTCCCGCTTTGTCCTCCCGCTGCCCGTCCACGAACACGTCGCCGGCCATGATCAGGGCCTTCGCCTTTTCACGGGATTGAGCGAGCCCCAGCTTCACCAGCAGTATATCCAAACGTTCCTTCATTCTCTCGTCAGTTCCTTCATGATTCTGTCAAAAACGGTATCCGGATCGATGCCGATCTCCTTTTTCAAAAGCTCCACATTTCCGTGCTCCACGTACTCGTCCGGAATGGTGATGGGCAGCACGCGGACGGACAACCTCCGGCTGTCTGCGAAATCCCTCACCTTTTCGCCGAATCCTCCGCTGGCCACGTTTTCCTCCATCGTCACCAGGAGCTCATGCTCCCGATCCAGGCTGCACACCATATCTTCGTCGATAGGTTTGACAAAGCGCGCGTTGACCAGAGTTGCTTCGATCCCTTCTGCCGCCAGTTTCTCCCTCACTTCAAGCGCCGTTTTCACCATGCTTCCCACCGCGACCAGTGCAACTTTTTTCCCCTCATACAGGAGCTCGCTTTTTCCCATCTCCACGGGCGCGCGCATTTGAGCGAGACCGTCAAAAGCTTCTCCTCTCGGATAGCGTATCGCCACAGGCCCCTTGAAGGCGTAGGCGAACTTGATCATATCGGACAGCTCCCATTTGTTTTTCGGCGCCATGATATGCATATTGGGAATGGAGGAAAGATAGGAGAGGTCGAAGATCCCCTGATGAGTCTCCCCGTCGCTTCCCACCAGCCCCGCCCGATCGATGGCGAAGATAACGGGCAGATTCTGCAGGCAGACGTCGTGCAGGATCTGGTCGTAAGCCCTTTGCAGGAAGGAGGAATAAATTGCCACCACCGGATGCAGCCCGCCTACCGCCAGGCCGGCCGCAAAGGTGACCGCGTGTTCTTCCGCGATCCCCACATCGAAGAAACGCTCCGGATACAGGCTTCTGAACCGCTTCAATCCCGTGCCGTCCGGCATGGCCGCCGTAATGGCCACCACGTCCTGATGCCGCGCAGCCAATTTGACCATAACCGTGGAAAATACATCTGTATAGTTGGCCTTCGTCTTCTTTTTCAGGGGGATCCCCGTCTCCACATCAAAGGGCTCCGCTCCGTGAAACCTGGCGGGATGTTTTTCCGCAGGGCCGTACCCCTTACCTTTTTGGGTCAGAACGTGGATCAGCACGCAGTTTCTTCGCCGTTTTGCCTCCCGGATCACCCGCACCAGGCCGTTGACATCGTGCCCGTCCACCGGCCCCAGATAGGTGATCCCGATATCCTCAAACCACATTCCCGGAATGACCAGCTGTTTTAGGCTGTTCTTCACTCTGCGTACACCGGTCACCACGCCGTCACCGTATCTGGTGCCCCGGATCGCGTCATAGATGCCGTCTTTGATATCCAGATAGGCATTGGAGGTTCGGATATTGTTCAAATATCGGGAAACGCCGCCCACGTTTTCCGATATGGACATGTTGTTATCATTGAGGATGATGATGAAGTTGGTATCCATCCTGGCCGCATTGTTCAGGGCTTCATAGGCCATGCCACCGGTGAGGGCGCCATCCCCGATGACGGAAACCACCGTATTGTCCCCGCCCTGAATATCCCTGGCCCTGACCAGGCCGAGCCCCGCGGAAATGGAGGTGGAGCTATGTCCTGTGTCGAAGCAGTCGCAGTCGCTCTCCTTGCGCTTCGGGAAGCCGCTCATTCCTCCGTATTTGCGCAGTGTGTCAAACCCTTCCCGCCTTCCGGTCAGAAGTTTATGGGTATAGGACTGATGCCCTACATCCCATACGATCTTGTCTTCCGGGAGGTTCAGGGCCAGGTGCAAAGCCATGGTCAGCTCCACAGCGCCCAGGTTGGATCCCAAATGGCCGCCGGTAACGCTGATCTTTTCGATCAGGAACCTCCTGATTTCCTCCGCCAGAAGCGGATAATCTTTCGGATCAATTTTTTTGATGTCATTCGTCTGCTGTATCTGTTCCAGAAGCATACGCTGCCCCCTTCTTCCTTACTTCCTGCGGCTGATCAAAGACTCCACGAGCTGTTCCAGAAATTCATTGCGCCCCCGGAAGCTGCGCAGTGCCTCCAGCGCCTCTCGCGACAGCCGCTCCACGTCCTTTTGGGATTTTTCGATCCCGTTTAAACTCACATAGGTCACCTTATGGTTTTTCTCGTCGCTTCCTGTCCGCTTTCCCAGGACTTCCAGAGAACTGGTCACATCCAGAATATCGTCCTGAATCTGGAAGGCGATGCCGATGCGCCGGGCAACGCCCTCGATCCTGTCCGTTTCCTCATCCTCTGCGCCCGCCAGCACCGCTCCGATCATCATGGCCGCTTCCATCAGCGCCGCCGTTTTGTTCTGGTGAATGTAGAGCAGAAGCTCCTCTGTCACTTCCTCGGCAGGCAGCTCCTCCGCCCGGATATCCGCGCACTGGCCTCCGATCATCCCATATGCGCCGGCCTTATGTGCCAAAATGCTCAAGGCTTTCGCTACGGCCCGGTAAGACCGAACGAGCCGGTCAGAATCCCCGCCCACATTTTCGTTCCGTTCGAGCAGATCGAACGCCGACGACGCCGTTTCGAATGCCGCGTTCAGCAGCGCGTCCCCCGCCAGAACGGCCATACCTTCTCCGTACACGTACCAGGTGGTCTTTCTGCCTCTGCGATATTCATCGTTGTCCATGGAAGGCAGATCGTCGTGCACCAGAGAATAATTATGTATCATTTCCAACGCCGCCATAAAAGGTTCTACCAAATCCCCGCTTCCCCCGAACAACCGGTAGGTTTCCTTCATCAGCACCGGACGCAGCCGTTTTCCGCCCGCCAGGGCGCTGTAATTCATGGCCGCCAGAACTTCTTTCTGAAATCCCGCTTCCTTCGGCAGATACCGCTTCAGCACCGCTTCGGCTTCCGAGACCCTCCCGGCCAGCGATTCCTCAAAACTCATCCAGTTTTCCCTCCCCGTTAAGCACCAGCACCTTTTTTTCCACCTTATCGATGCTGTCGTTGCAGTATTTTAACAGCTGCATTCCCTTCTGATATTGCGCGAAGGAGTCCTCCAGAGAAATTTTTTCATCCTCCAGCCGCCTGGTGATCTCTTCCAGCCGGGCGAACGCCTCTTCCAAAGTCAGCTCTTTTTCTTCCATTGCCAAGATTCCTTTTCCTTTACCTGCGCAGTGATGCGCCCGTTTTTCACATGGATCGTGAGCAGATCCCCGATTTTCACCGCCCCGATATCCGTCACCGTCCTGCCCGTCTCGTCCGCCACATGGGAAAAACCCTGGCTGAGTTTCTGCAGCGGAGATAACCCGTTAAGCTTTTCCGCGCACAGGGCAACCTGATGGCGCCTGTCGCCGATCCTGTCTTCCATCCCCCTCTGCAGCCGGTCAGCAAGCTGCGCAAGCCATGTCCTCTTTTCCCTGATCTGTCCCAGAGGGCTTACATGTTGCAATCGGACTTTACAGGTCTCCAGCTGCATCCTCTGCAGGGCGAGTTTCTGCTTCATCCTCCTGGTCAGCCCCGCCCCCGTCTCATCCAGCTGTGCCTGCAGCAGGCCGTAATCATAAACCGCCAGTTCCGCCGCTGCAGAAGGGGTGGGAGCGCGCAGATCCGCCACATAGTCCGCGATGGTGGTATCCGTCTCATGTCCCACTGCGGAGATCACCGGAACGCTGCAGTCGAAAATGGCCTGCGCCACGATCTCCTCGTTGAACGCCCACAAATCCTCGATGGAACCTCCTCCGCGACCCACGATCATCACATCCACGCCCAGCGCTTCCAGAGCCCGGATCCCGTTTACGATGCTGGCGGGAGCCTGATCCCCCTGGACGATGGCGGGATACAGAATGATCTGCACATACGGATTCCGGCGGGCGGCGATGTTCATGATATCCCGCACGGCCGCTCCGGTGGGAGCAGTCACCACGCCCAGCCGGCGAATGAACCTGGGGATGGGGCGTTTGTACTCCGGCGCAAACAGCCCCTGTTCCCGGAGCTTCCTTTTGAGCTGTTCGAACCGTTCATAGAGAAGTCCCGCCCCGTCCAATGTGATCTCCCTGGCATAGAGCTGATACTTTCCGTCCCGTTCGTATACGCCTACGTTGCCGGAAACCACTACCTGCTGTCCTTCCTGCATATGAAATTTCAGCCCGCCCCGGTTTCCGGCGAACATCATGCAGGCAATCGCTCCGCGTTCATCCTTCAGGGTGAAATAAATGTGCCCGGCAGAATGATATTTGCAATTGCTCACTTCGCCTTTGACCAGAATGGACTGGAGTAAAAAATCCTGGGTAAACATGTTTTTGATATATGAGTTTACCTGGCCTACAGTATAGATGTGTTTCATCGATTTCCCCGATCAGGCAAATTTCGCGAGAATGCCGTTCACGAAGCCGGCCGACCCGTCCTGCCCGAATTTCTTGGCGAGCTCAACAGCCTCGTTGATCGCCACGCCGAGAGGCACGTCCTCGTCAAAACGGATTTCGTATACGGCGAGGCGAATGATCGTCAGATCCACCTTTCCCATCCTGGACGTGCTCCACCCCTTCGCCTTTTCGTTGATCAATCCGTCAATTTCCGGCAGCTTCTCCGCAATCCTTTCATATTTTCCCCGAATGTACTCCATGTCCCTTTCGGAGGCCGCATTTTCCTCGTCCTCAAAAAAGAGAGCACACTGCTCGGGCATTTCTTCTTTTTCGTTAAACTCAATGCGGAACAGCAACTTAAAAATCTGCTCCCTCTGTTCTCTTCTGTTCATCTGTTCTCCTACGGTAATGGAACAAGGGGCTGTTTACGGGAAAGGATCTCAGTGCGATGAGAGATCCTTCTCCGTAACGGCCCCAATCCAATTATTTCCCGGCATTCATATTGACCCCGGCGATGCGGATGTTCACATCCGTTACGGTCAGCCCGGTCATATTCTCAATGGCGTTCTTCACGCGCTCCTGCACCTTCTGGCTGGTAGCCGGGATATTGTAACCGTACTCGAGCAGAACGACCAGTTCCACCTTCACGCTGGAGCCGATCACCTCCACTTTCACGCCTTTGGTCAGATTTTTCACGCCGACCTTGCTCATCAGTTCGTTGGTGATATTCCCTCCCATGGCGGAGACGCCATCTACCTCTGTGGCTGCCAGAGACGCGATCATGGCGACCACTTCATCGGCGATCTGCACGGAGCCGAGATTCTCGTCTTCCTGTAATACGTACGTATTTTTGCTGCTTTCTTTTTCCATAAGGGTGCCTCCTTTACTTTCACGTTTCATTATAGCAAAATCCTCTGCATTTGCCTAGTATTTTTCAAGGTGCGAGCCAGAAGCAGAAGGTTCTCTGCTCCGGATTGTCCGCATAAGCGACCGTTCCCGCCGTCTCTGGCAGATAGGTAAAAATCCCCTGCTCCTCTATCAGGAATCCGTATACCTGTTCGTACACCGGATCCTGCGCACACTGCAACCGGACGATATCCTCTCCCCTGTCGATTGCCCTTTGAAAAATGCCCGCGATCCGCTCCGGATCCGCCTCCTCCAGGTAGCAGCCCTCTCTGCGATAATAGTTGTTTTCTACGGCAGTGCAGTCCGGCAGTCGCTGCCCTGTGTCAATCTCATGGGTCTTTGCGATCTGTTCTGTGGTCACGCAAAAGTAATCGTAATTCACGGCAGGTTCAGCCGACTCCGCATCGAAGGCCTGTCCATCCTGCTGCCAGGAAGCGTCCCCCCAGGTAGGATCCACGTGATACCATTCCCCGTCCAGCTCCGCTACAATCCAGGCATGGCCCTCCCCATTCACCTCTCCGGTGACGAGCATGGCCGGAAGCTGCGCCCTCTGGCACAGCAGCTGCAGGGCTTTCGCATATCCCTGACACACAGACCGGCCATTTAAAAATACTGAGCAGATATTCTGGCTGTCCTGCGCCCCCTGCTGATATTCTGTATGAAATACGAGCGTTTCATACAAATACCTTGCCTTTTCATAATCTCCTCCTGTCGGGAGATCTGAGAGCCAGACATCCACAGCCTCTTCCAAAAGTCCGGCGCGCCGGACGATTTCCGGCTCGTCCATGGTATAGGAGCCGGTAAACGTGAGCTTTCTCACCTCATCCCCCAGCTTATAGGATGTGCAGGAATATCCATCGGCGTAGAAGATCTCCGGATGATCCGCCATCACTGCGGTAAAGACAGGCTCTATCAGCTCCTGATCGAGGGTAGACAGCTCCGTCTCTTCCTCCCGCTCCAGCAGTGACTTTAAGATCTCCTGATAAAGGAGCCGTTCCTCCTGCGTGGGAAGCTCCGAAAACCCATAGCGGAAAATCTCCCTCTCTCCAGGCTCTTCCCCGCGCGCCTCTTCCTCCGCAGCCGCGATCTCCCGAACGCTCTCGCTTTCCCTCTCTTCCGGCGCCGAAACGGAGACCGGCACAGTCTCCCATCGGCCGGTTTCCATCCCGGGCGACCCGCATCCCGTCGCCAACCCCAGCGCCAACAGCCCCGCTCCAAATGCCAATCCCGGTTTTTTCATCCTTTCACAGCCCCTGCAAAATCCCATCGCCCGTTCGATCAGTTTTTCCCGAATTCCGAAAGGACGAGCCCTTCGTTCCGATCCAGCACCATGCCAACACTCCAGGAATTGACGAATAAAAGGAGCGGATTTCCCTTTAAGTCCCGAACCTTTTTCATGTCTGAAGTGCCCACCAGCTTCGTCAGGTCGATCTCCTCCCAGTTCTCGATCCAGCGGATATGCTCATAGGGCAGGGGCTCCAGCTTAATCTCCACATTGTACTCGTTTTCCAGACGGAATTTCAGTACGTCGAACTGCAACACGCCCACCACGCCGACGATGATCTCTTCCATTCCGGTATTGAATTCCTGGAAGATCTGAATGGCGCCTTCCTGTGCGATCTGGCTGATTCCCTTGACGAACTGCTTTCGCTTCATGGTGTCCACCTGCCGCACCCTGGCAAAGTGCTCCGGCGCAAAGGTGGGAATCCCCTCGTACTCGAACTGCTCTTTTGGCATACACAGCGTATCCCCGATAGAGAACACCCCCGGATCGAACACCCCGATGATGTCCCCCGCATAAGCTTCCTGCAGAATCTTCCTGTCGTTGGCCATGATCTGCTGAGGCTGGGACAGGCGCATAATCCGCCCTCCCTGCACATGTCTGACTTCCATGTCGGCATCGAATTTGCCCGAGCAGATTCTCATAAAGGCGATCCTGTCCCGATGCGCCTTGTTCATATTTGCCTGAATCTTGAAGACGAAGGCGGAAAAGTCGTTCTCCACGGGATCGATCATCCCCTTGTCCGCCCGACGTGGCAACGGTGTGGTGGTCATCTTCAGAAAATGCTGCAGGAAGTCTTCCACACCGAAATTAGTCAGCGCGGAGCCGAAAAATACCGGCGTCAGAATGCCCGCCTGCACCTCTTTCAGGTCGAATTCCGCGCTGGCCCCGTCCAGGAGTTCAATCTCTTCCAGCAGCTTCTCCTTCAGGTCTTCCCCCACGAAGCCGGTCAGCCGGTCAGCTTCTTCCAGCGGGATTTCCGTAGCCTCCCCCTCTTTCGTCCCCTTTTCCGTATCGGAATAGGTGATCACGCACTTCTTTTCCCTGTCGTAGACTCCCTTAAAGCTCTTTCCGGAGCCGATGGGCCAGTTCATGGGGCAGGTGGCGATCCCCAGTTCTTTCTCGATATCATCCAGCAGCTCGAAAGTATCGTTGGCATCCCGATCCATCTTATTGATAAAGGTGAAGATCGGGATCTTGCGCATCACGCATACCTTGAACAGCTTCCTCGTCTGGGCCTCCACGCCCTTGCTGGCATCTATTACCATCACCGCAGAATCCGCCGCCATCAGCGTCCGATAGGTGTCTTCCGAGAAATCCTGGTGGCCCGGCGTGTCCAGAATATTGATACAATATCCGCCATATTCGAACTGCAAAACGGAAGAAGTGACGGAAATACCCCTCTGTTTTTCGATCTCCATCCAGTCGGATACCGCATGGCGGGCCGTCGCCTTCCCTTTCACCGAGCCGGCCAGATTGATGGCTCCTCCGTAGAGCAGGAACTTCTCCGTCAGCGTCGTCTTCCCCGCGTCCGGGTGAGAGATGATCGCGAACGTCCTCCTCCTGTTAATTTCGTCTCGAATGTTTCCCACTTTCGTTTCCTCCACATCAATTAAAGGTTCTTTTCCCATTAAACAGAACGGAAACGCTTTTGTCAACCTCTATTCCCATCTCAGAGCATGGACTCTCCCGCAAAATCAGGCGCGATTCCGAACCAGTCGAGCACCGTAGCCGCGATATCCGCAAAGGTATCCCTGGTTCCGAGATTGGCCGGTTTCACCTTCGGCCCCGCCATCAGAAACGGCGTATACTCCCGCGTATGATCCGTCGTTTTGGTATAGGAAGGATCGCAGCCGTGGTCTGCGGTGATCATCAGAAGATCGTCCGATCCGAGACAGGACAAAAGTTCAGGCAGTTTCTCATCGAAACAGGTCAGAGCCCTGGCGTATCCGTCCACATCCCTCCTGTGGCCGTAGAGCATATCGTAATCCACCAGATTGACGAAACACAGCCCGTCGAACTCCTTTTTCAGGTAGGAAAGGGTTTTCTCGATCCCGTCTTCATTGCCCGCCGTGGTGACGAACTCCGTGATCCCTTTCCCCGCGAAGATATCCCTGATCTTTCCGACCCCGATCACCGAATATCCTGCCCCGGACAGCTGATCCAGCATGGTAGTTCCGGGCGGGGTGAGAGAATAATCGTGCCTGCCTGCAGTCCTGACATAATGCCCGCTGTCGCCCGCAAAAGGCCTGGCGATCACCCTGCCCACGCCGTGTTCTCCCTGCAGCTGTTGTCTGGCGATCTCACAGATGCGATACAGTTCTTTCGGCGGCACCACTTTTTCGTGGGCCGCGATCTGAAATACGCTGTCCGCAGAAGTATAGACGATGAGTTTCCCGGTTCTGACATGTTCGTCTCCATAATCCTGGATCACCTGGGTTCCGGAGTATGGCTTATTGCATAAATATCCTCTCCCCACCGCGCTGCAGAAGCGCTCCATCACATCCTCCGGAAAACCGTCGGGGTAGGTGGGCAGAGGCCTGGGAGAATAAATTCCCGCGATCTCCCAATGTCCGATGGTGGTATCCTTCCCTCTGGAAGCTTCTTTCATCCGGGCGATCCTTCCGACGTAGTCCGGCTCATCCGCATGCCAGTCCACGCCGTCCAGATTGAAAATCCCCAGCTTTGACAGATTGGGCAGGCGGAAGAGCGCGCTGGATGCGGCTGCCTTCAGGGTATTCGTCCCCTTATCCCCATAGGCCTCCGCATCCGGCATCTCCCCGATTCCAACGCTGTCCAGTACGATCAAAAATACTCTTTTCATGTGGCACTTCTCCTTCCTGAAAACGGATTGTTTCTCTCCTGTTTTTCCGGTCAAATCTTTTTTCAGTGTAGCATATTGCGTCCGTTTTGGCACGCCTTTTCTGATCTCGCGGCGCTCTGCCCTCAATTTCCCGCCATCGGGTTGATCACGATGTTCTCGGCGGCCACTCCGGTCTTGCGGGAGACGATATCCTCGATCTGTGCGCACTGCGCATCCGTCAGGGAAGTCATCGCCACCACCACGTCCGCGCTGTCGTCGGTGATCGTCACCACTGCATCCGCAAATCCCTTCGCCTCCAGCAGAATCTCAGCGGCAGTCTCGCGCTCCGCCACATCCGTGAGGGCGATCATATTATCCACAGCCTCCTGCTTCTGGCTTTCCGCGATATTGGCGTTGTTGATGATTTCGAGAAGCGTCTCCTTATTCTTCGCTCTGGTCTGTTCCTTTAAGAGTCTGGCGCCTGACAGGGAAGAAACGCCCGAAGAACTGGTGTAGACGGCTTCGCCCGGCGTCTCACCGTCCTGCACTTCAGCGTCCTGGCTTACGACGGCCGTTTCATCCGCCGCTTCCGCCATCCCCTCATCTATATAGTCGGATACTATTGAAACTTCCGCATTGTCCGCAACCTGCATGTCGGAATCGAGAAAGTTCTCCACGGCAGCGGCCTCATCATCGGAATCCAGGCTGGGGATATCGGACGCCGCATCTTCCTGCAGAGGATCGGCCAGGTCATCCATATCCTCCTGCGCAGCCTCTGCGCCGGCGCTCACCATCTCCTCTTCCCCGATCTTGGTTCCGGCAAAATTCAGGTACCCCGCCACCGCTATCATAATGGCCAGGGCCGTGATCATAATCTGGTTGCGTTTGAACATGTTCTTCAATTTCTGATCCCTCTGCTTTCCTCATTTTCCTCCGTGGCGGCCGCCTCATCCGAAGGAACCACCAACTTAGCTACTTTAATTTTATGTGCTTCTATTCCAAATAATGCCTCGATCACATCGGTAATATTTTTTTTGACCGCCCAGGAATCCCCTCCCTGAGCCAGGACGGTCACTCCCTCCACAGCAGCGGACAGAGTCTTCTTCACATACGGGACCTGATTGCCTTCCCGATCCGTGGTATAGACCGTGGACTGCTCCTGTTCCCTCTGGGCAATGCTCCTGCTGCCGCCGGCGCTGTCGTTCTCGCTGGTCTGTGAACTGGTGTAGGGGCTATCCTTCTCCACCACCTGCTCCTCAGTAGAAGAAAAGGTGAGCATTACCTTCACCGTTCCGGCTCCTTCCATACAGGACAGAAACTCTTCCAGACGCCGTTCCAGCTCCTCCTCGTCCGTTCCGGTTCTTTCGCTTTCTTCCATTATGCCAGCCTGTGAGTCCGATAGTCCGGACTTCGGTTCTCCGTCCCCTTCCTTTTCACTTTTTCCCGAAGGGAGGGCGATCACCATGAGCAGAATTCCCGACAGCGCCAGGACGATCATGTTCTCCCGGGTCAGTTTTTCCCTGCACCACTTCCGCAGCTTATCCAAGCCCGATCACCTCCACTTCCTCCGCTTCCATCCCCAGGGCTGCGGCAAAACGTTCCGCCAGATCCTCTCTTTCCATACCGGCCGTCCCCGCGGCCGGCGCGGTTTGGTCCCGAATTTTCACCGGATCAATCCGGACGGGGGCGACGCTGGCCGCATCGTTTTTTTCCTTCCCGATATCCCCGTTGGTTCCCATCCCTTCCACACCGATCAGGAGCACGCCATCCTTAAGTCCCACCGACGTCACCGCCACCCCCGCCGCAGCGGCCTCCTGTTCCAGCCGCTGCTCCACGGAAGAAAACAGCCCTTCTTCCACCAGATCGCCTTCCATCCCCTCCATCTCTTCCAATTCCCTGGAAAAAATTTCGTTCTCCGCCTCCAGCTGTTCCATTTTTTTCAGGAAACCGACGGCCAGATCCTCCTGAAATAACGATAGGATCGGAATCGAAAGCTGTGCCAGGACGATCAGGGCCGCTATCATCTTCCCATATTTTTCATACTGTTTTTCCACAGAAAAGTGCAGAATCAGCTGGGAAGCCAGCATGAAAATAGCCGTTTGTTTCAAAATCGACAGCAATTCCTCCATATTATCCTCCCGCCAGGCAAGTGACCACTGCGATGAGGATCAAAAAACAGGCGGCAGCCGTACCCGCGATCCGCAGCGTCAGAAATACCGCATCTGCGGCCCGGTTCACACAGACCGTCAGCCGTTTGTCCGCCACGATGCCCATCAGCGCTCCGGCGACGCGCAGCAGCGCCCCGTATAGGAGCAGTTCGCCAAATGGAGCCGCGATCAAAAGGACGAGCAGGATCAGGGCGAACAGCCCTAAGCTGTTCTTCAAAAGGACTGCCGATCCGATCAGCAGTTGAGTGGTGCTCTCCGCCAGCCCTCCCAGCGCCGGTATGGCGGAAACCACCTTTTGTGCGGCGCTGCGCTTTAAGCCGTCCAGCGCCGGGGCTACCATGGACTGCAAAAACCCCATTCCTGTGATGGCGGCCAGACAAAATCCCGCAGCAGCCCTCAGCCCTTTTTCCAGAAGCTCCATCAAAGAGGAAAGCTTGCCTTCCTCCCAGACCCCGTTCATCAAAAGCAACAGCATGAAAGCGGGCAGGAGCGGCAGACAGAACTGCAGCAGGAAAGTTTCCACCAGAAAAATCAGAATCAACGCCAGTTCATAATACCCTGCCGCAGTCAGCCCTCCCGCCGCCGGCCCCAAAGACAGGCACAGGGCCGGCAGCACAAATCTGGAAAACTGCGTCATGGCCCCCATCACCTGCTGCGCGGTCTGATAGCATCTGGAAAAAATTTTGAGCACGATGGCCAGCAGGAGCAGATAAAAAATGTAATGGGCGATCTGCGCGATCTGATGGTTTTCAAAGCTCGCGAGAAAGCAGGAGATCAGGACGGAAAGCATTCCCAGGATCAGGAGGGATGCCAGCAGCCCCTTCATCCCCGTCGCCTGCTCCAGAACGCTGCCGAAGAGACCCTGCCACGCCATTTCCCCCGCTTCCTTCCAGTTCCCCGCCAGAATCCGTTCGAACATTCCCCACAGATCAAGGGATTTATCGGGGAAGAATCCGTCCAGTTCCTCCATCATTTCCGTCAGATTCAGCTGCTCCAGATAGTGTTCCATATTTTCCAACCTTCACCCCATAAACCCCGCGATAGTCTCCACCAGGGACAGAAATACCGGCATCCCCGCGAACAGGATCGCGATCTTCCCGAACAGTTCGATCTGGGCAGCGATGGCGGAAAATCCGCTGTCCCTGCAGATCCCGGCCACGAATTCGCACAGCCATGTAATCCCCACCACTTTGAACAGAAGGGTGAAATACCTCCCCGCAGAACCCAGATAGGCCCCGAACGCCTCCAGTTGTTCCTTCACCTGTCCCATATAGGCCGCAGTGCAGGAAAAGATCAAAATACAGATGACCGCGCCGATGTACGCCCCATATTCCTGCCTTCCGCTCTTAAATTGAATCCCCAACAGGACTCCCACCACCGCGATGGCCCCGATTTTGAGGAACTCCATTTCATCACCTCCCGCCCCGGCTTTTGCGCAGCCTGTTCCCGCAGGGTTTTACAGGGAAAACAGCGACTGAATGGTGGAAAACAGATCGTAAATATAGGGCACAATCCAGCTCAAAACAAGAATCAGAGCGGCCAGAGACAGCAAAAAAGCGTGTTCCTCCCTCCCGCTGTGCTTTAATACCTGGCACAAAATCGTCACCAGGATTCCCACCGCCGCAATTTTAAAAATCAGACTGACCTCCATCCGCTTTCCCCCGTTCTTTCACGCCAGCAGGATCGCTGCGAATGCCCCGCAGGCGATGCTAACCGCCATCGTGATTCTGTTTTCCTCTTTTTGCGCCTGCCGGGCCCGCTTCGCCTCTTCCATAAAGCGCTGTGCGAACGCCTCAACCGCCGCCTGCTGACGCTGCCCGTCCAGATACCAGACGGCTGACGGAAAGGACAGGATCATTTCCTTTTCCCCTGCAGAAAGCCTCGTCCGCAGAAGGTATCTTCCCATCTCTTCCCCCCATATGGTTCTGATATCCTGCCCTTTTCCGTCGCACAGCCTCCGTCCCAGCCTCCCGAAAACTTCCCCCAGCCCGTCGCTTTCTTCCATCCTGCTTCCTACCTCAGAAAACACTTCCGGCAGGGAAATCCTGCTATATGCGATTTCCCCTGCCATCATGGAAAATGCCTGCATGAAAACGGACAGCTGTGCGATCCTGTTCTTTCGCTCCAGGCAGATACAGCCGCCCGCTCCGACCGCTCCCAGCATCGTCAGACAGGCGCCGATAACGGCCAGCATCAGAGTCCTTCCGCCAGAATCCGCCCGTCCGAATCCCGGACCTGCTCCACCACGAACTTCCCGTCCCTCTTGCCCAGTACCAAAAAGCGTCCGAACACATGTCCCTCCAAAAGGGGCTGCAAAAACCGCTTTTGACACAATTCCTCATAGGAAGAGCCGTGAATGGTCGCCAACACGCTGCATCCGCACTTGAGCACCTGTTCCAGCGCGCCCACGTCCTCCTGGCTGCCCAGCTCATCCACAGCCATGACCCTCGGCGCCATGGAACGCAGCAGCATCATCATTCCCTCTCCTTTCGGACATCCGTCCAGCACGTCTGTCCGCTTGCCCACATCATTTCTCGGAATGCCCTGAAAACATCCCGCGATTTCCGATCTCTCATCCACGACGCCGACGGTTTGTCCCTGCGCGCAATCGTTCCCATCCGAAACCATGCGGATGATATCCCTCAGAAGCGTGGTCTTCCCGCAGCCGGGCGGGGACAGAATCAGGACGTTTTCCAGCCGTCCGCCGTCGTAGAGCCAGGGCAGAACAGGGGCTGCCGCCCCCCGGGCCTCATGGGCGATCCGGATATTCAGGCTGGAAATATAACGGACGTTTTTCACGCTGCCGTCGGGATTCAAAATCACCTCGCCCGCGATCCCCACCCGAAAACCTCCGTCCGCGCTCATATATCCCCGGCTCATTTCCTCTTCGTAAGCATACAGGGAATACCGACAGATATGTTTCAGGATCTGGGTCAATTCATCCCTGGAGAGAAGCTGAGCATTTTCGATTTCCCTCGTCAGCCTTCCGGAACCGTCCAGATACCATTCCTCTCCCTGCGCATAAATCATCACCGGCCGCTGGCAGCGCAGCCTGATCTCCTGCAGCGATTCCCCCATTCTGGCCACATCCTTCCATTTAAACCGCAGATATTCGGGGAACAGCCCGATCACTTCCTCCGCAAGCTGCATCAAACCTCCTCCTTCCTTTCTTTCCTGATTTTTTTGCAGCGTTGTCCACATAATTCAATATATTGCCCTGTCCCAAAGAGTATGCCTTTCCGTGAATGCGCGAAGCAACCCGCTTTTCGCTGTGGCGGCGCGCTTCATGATGTACGCCGTTTTCTCCCCCAGTCCCCGTTTAAAATCACCAGCAGCTCATGGGCCAGCAAAGGGAAAGAGGCCATTCCCGTCAGGTATAACCACTCCTGCCCCGACAGCTGCGCCGTGGAAAAGGCGCGCACGAAAAAGGAGGCTTCGGTGACGAAAAACTGCAGGAAAAATCCCGCCAGACAGGCCAGAATCATCAGTCTGTTGTTCAGATGATCCATCCGAAAAACGGATTTGTGCACATCCCGCATGCCTACCGCGTGGAATAGCTGGGACATGCCCAACACGGTAAACGCATAGGTTTGGGATCTCATGAGAATATCTCTCCGCTGAAACAGGGCTCCGATCTGTTCCGGCGAAAAGGGCAGCCCGCGGGCTTTCAGGATGGCCCAGGGCAAAGTGAAAAACGCCGTCAGGCTGATTCCCGCGATGAGCATCCCGAAAAACAGCGTCCGGGACAGGCCGCCTCGGGCAAACAGGCTTTCCTGTGCCAGCCTGGGAGGTCGTTCCATCAGTTCTTTCCCGTCATTTCGGTCCACCCCGAGGGCCAGGGCCGGAAGGGAGTCCGTGATCAGGTTAATCCAGAGGATATGGCTGGATTTCAGCGGCGACGGCAGGCCGATCAGCACCGCCGCGAACATGGTCAGAATTTCCCCGAGGTTGGAGGACAGCAGAAAGACCACCGATTTCTTAATGTTCTCATAAACTCCCCTCCCCTCTTCAATGGCCTTTTCAATAGTGGCGAAATTGTCGTCAGTCAGCACCAGATCAGCGGCCTGTCTCGCCACGTCGGTACCGCCCTTCCCCATGGCTACGCCTACATCCGCTATCTTCAGGGAAGGGGCATCGTTGACCCCGTCTCCGGTCATGGCCACGATATTACCCTTTTTCTGAAACCCTTTGACGATTTTTACCTTATCCGCCGGAGAGACCCTGGCGAAGACCCGAACTTCATCCAGGCGTTTCAAGAATTCCGGTTCCGGCAGTTCGTCCAGTTCCTCCCCGGTCATGCACTGTTTGGGATCGCGGACGATATTGAGCTGTCTGGCGATGGCGAATGCCGTGTTCGCGTGGTCTCCTGTGATCATCACCGTGTCCACGCCGGCCCTGCGGAACGTTTCCACCGCTTCCGCCGCTTCCGGGCGAACCGGATCCTTCATCCCGGCAATTCCCAGAAACAAAAGATCCCGCTCCGCCGGCCCCGCCCCGCCTTTTTTGCAGGCCACCGCCAGCGTCCTCAGCGCGCCCGAAGACAGCTGCCCGATGGCCTCTTCGATTTGCCGCCTCTTCGCGGCCGTCAGGGGTTCTTCTCCTCCGTTTTGCCAGACGCTGGTACATAACTTCAGCACCCGATCCGGCGCCCCTTTTGTAAAGCTCACCGCTCCTCCGGCGCCCCGATGATAGGTCGTCATCATTTTGCGCTCCGACTGAAACGGGATCTCGTCCCTTCTCGGCCATTCCCGCTCCAGTTCCCCTCTGTCCATTCCATAATGGCCGGACAGATCCAAAAGGGCCAATTCCGTGGGATCCCCGATCCTCTCTCCCCCGTTTTGCGCCCTGGCGATCGTCGCATCATTGCACAGCGTCATCCCTTCCAAAAACAGCCTGTGCCTTTGCGCATCCAGAGAATCCGCCTCCCGGATCCCGCCGTCCACATAGCAGGATAGCACCTGCATCCTGTTCTGGGTCAGGGTTCCGGTCTTATCGGAGCAAACCACGCTCACCGCCCCCAGGGTTTCCACAGAAGGCAGACGGCGGATAATCGTGTTGACTTTCACCATCCTCGTCACGCTCAGCGCCAGGCACAGGGTGACCACCGCCGGAAGGCCTTCCGGCACGGCCGCCACCGCCAGGGAAATCGCGGTCAGCAGCATATCGAAAACATTCCTGCGCTGGATCACGGCGATTCCGAACAAAAGCGCGCAGATTCCCAGCGATAGCAGGCTGAGCGCAGTTCCCAGTTCTCCCAGCCGCTTCTGCAAAGGTGTCGGCTCTTCTTCCCCTTCCTCCATCATAGAGGCGATCTTTCCGATTTCCGTCCTCATGCCGGTGGAAACCACGATCCCTTTTCCCCTGCCCGCTGTAATAACTGTGGACATATAGGCCATGTTCTTCCGGTCGCCCAGCGGGATCTTTTTTGCGCCTTCCGGCAGGCAGAACGCCGCGTCCTTTGTCACCGGCACGGTTTCCCCCGTCAGGGTGGACTCCTCCGCCTGCAGCTGTCCCGTTTCCGTCAGACGCAGATCCGCCGGAACCTGACAGCCCGCCTCCAGACAGACCAGATCCCCCGGAACCAGCCGGAAGGCTTCCAGCTGCATTTCCTTTCCGTCTCTGATCACCAGCGCCATGGGTTGGGTCAGTTTTTTCAGGGAGTCCAGCGCTTTCTGAGCCTTTCCTTCCTGCACCATCCCTACGAACGCATTCAGCCCCACCACCGCTATGATGATCATGGCGTCGCTGATTTCATGCAGGAGCAGGGAAATCACTGCGGCCGCCAGCAACACATAGATCAGCGGATCGTTGAGCTGTTCGAGAAAGCTGGCCAACGGGCTTTTTCTCTTTCCTGCCGCCAGCTGATTGGGCCCCTCTCTGCTGTATCGGTTCCGGGCTTCCTCCCCTGACAATCCCCGATGCATGTCCGTTTTCAGAATCTGTTCCGTCTGTTTCGCCGTTTTTCTTTCAAACATCCCCATCCTCCCGTCTCTCTTCCTGCACTGGTACAACCTATGCGAAGGCCGGACAGGGTATGACGGAAAAAACGGTCAAACTGACGGGGAGGGACGGTAACTCTTTTTGCACTCGCACAAACGTTTCAAAAGGGGCTGTGAAAAAAAGCATAGCCTAAAAACAAAGAAGGACCAAGGGTCAAAAACAAACCCAAGATCCTTCTTTTGTGTTAAAATGGTGTGATATAAAAGTACAGGCAGTTGATGATGTAACGGCGATGATTGCCGGACAGATCGGACAACTTGCGCCGATGGACGAGGCAACCTCCGACCTGTCTCAGAAATTGGCGGAGAAAATGTTAGAGCAATCGGGAAAATAAATTTCAAAGGAGATACTTATGGCAACAAAAATTTTTGTTCACGGCTCAGGACACAAGGCAGCAAGTTGGGAAAAAACAATTTCATACATAACGAACAACGAAGATATTGTATGTCCAAATCTATCCTCCATCCTTGGTAAGGATGAGGTCGCCAGTTCGAATCTGGCTATCAGCTCCAGAAAACACCTGAAATCCTTAGATTTCGGGTGTTTTTTGTTGCAAATTTTGACTATTTGAGTTGCAGAAAAATGCTGGCTTGAGGGATGACCCACACCGTGACCCACTTGCCGAAAGGAAACAATGGAGACAAGAGTACCGGGCAGGAGGGTTGTGCCTCCTGTCCGGCATTTTCTGATCTTGGTCTTCACAACATCTGCTCCATGAAGGCACCCATCGTGGCCGCTGCTTCGTCCTGTTTTTGTCGGGTGGCGTGGGTGTAGGTGCGGAGCGTGAATCCGGCGTCGTAGTGGCCCAGCATGCTGGATACCGTCTTGATGTCCACGCCGTTTTGCAGAGCCATGGTTGCGAAGGTGTGCCGCAGATCATGGAACCTGATGTGCTCCAGTCCGGCGTCTTTTAGAATTTTTTTGTGGAGGTTTACCACGCTGTCCGGGTAGTACATCTCCCCTGTCACTGGGGAGGGGAACAGGTATGGGTTGTCCGGGTGTTTCTCGTGCTCCTGGATCAGTAAATTCACCGCCGTCTGCGGGATCGACACCTGCCGGACGGAGGTCTCCGTTTTGGGCCTTGAGAGAGTCAGTTCTCCGTTCGGGTTTTTGATGTACTGTTTGCTGACGGAGATGGTGCGATTTTGTGTGTCCAAATCATCCCACCGCAGGGCCACCAGTTCCCCTTTCCGCAGGCCGCTGACCAGCTCCAGGTAGAACATGGGCAGAAGCCCCCTGGCGTTGGCCGCGTCCAGGTAGCTCTTGATGTGATCCGCAGGCAGGATTTTCATCTCAATCTTCTGCACCTTTGGCGCGATACAGTCCTCGGTGGGATTCCGAGGGATCAGCCGCTCTTTGACTGCCCGCTGGAAAGCACAGTGGAGCATCAGATGGACGCTGCGGACAGTCGTGCTGCTGAGCCCGGGATTTCCCTTGCCGTTTTTCCGGTTGACCCGGCCATTTTCCAACAGATCCTTGTAGAGCTTCTGCAGGTGCCGGGAGGTCAGCTTCTTTAGCTTGATGTCTCCGATGCGAGGGATGGTATAAGTTTCGATCATGAGCTGGTAGCGGTCAGCCGTTGCGACCCGGATATTGGGCTTAGCATAGAGCTCATACCAGGTCCGTAGCCAGGTAGCTACCGTGTACTCTTCACTGCGGCTAACATCCAGCCCTTTCGTTTCTTCAATGGCGGCTTTCAGTTTCTCTTTGACCTCTGCCTGTGTCCTACCCAGTACGCTTTTCACGATCCGCTTGCCGGTTTTAGAGTCATAACCGGCGGAGTACCGACCTTCCCATCTGCCGTCCTTCCGTTTTCGGATATTTCCTTCGCCGTTGGCCCGTTTCTTTGCCATATTGATCGCCTCCCTTTCAACGACACAACATACCACAGAAAAGCGAAATAGCCAGGGGAAACGCCGATAGTTATCAGTTTGTTAAGAAAGGGCTGCCGCTGGTAGCCCTTTTTCTTTGAATAGCGTATCAAATTTTGACCTGGGGACACCTCATCTTCGCCCCCTCTGTGGCCCGCTTTTCTTCTTCCTCCTCGAAGGAATAAGGCTCGATTTCTCCTGCAATCCCCATGCCCAGCTGAAACCCAGCGATGAAGGATGCCAAAGAGGTCTCTTCCCGCAGTTCGTTCTCCAAATCTGCCAGCTGCAGCAGGGTCTCCTGATCTTGCTGGCCTAACCTCGCTTTGATTTCTCTGTATACCTGATCCAATTCCTCCCGGACTTTTTGAAGCTCCGGCTCCCGGCAGAACCTTGCGTGCAGGGCTCTCATGTAGTCGTACATCGTGCCGCCTCCTTGTCAGCGACTCAACATACCACGATGCGGACCCAATAGCCAGGGGGCATGGCATCTATTATCAGAAAAGTAACAACTTGGCAGCTTGGCCGGAAGCCTTATCTTTGTTTTATGCGGTGCAAATTTTGAGTTGCCTGAACGGAAAATCAGGCCCCGGGATTTCCCGGGGTCTGATCCTGTTCAGAGAAGCTTCTGCCCTTCCTCTGGTTCCGCTTCCTGGCGGCTCATGCGGTGCCGCCGCTCCTTTGCCCACGCTTTGCGGTCCATGTGGGCGGGGAGGGTTGTGCTGTCCTGCACCGGCATCTGCTGCTCGCTGCTCTCCAGACGGGCCAGGAGGTGGATGATCTGCCCGGTTACAGCAGCACCCGCCACATCAGGACACTGACCATTGCTGACACGATGCCCGACGCCAGGATCGTCAGCAGGATTTTCCCCTGGAAGCGGGCCGAGGCCTCGTCCCAATTCCGGCGGAACTGGGCTTCCAGTTCGGAGAGCTCCCTCATAAACCCGTCGCGCCGCCTCCCATCCTGTTTGTGTTCCTCCTTCATCTCCTGGACCGTCTGGCGCAGGTCCCGGCAGATCCCCTGATGGATGCTGTTGATCTGATTCAGCCAGTCCACCAGATGCTGGCCCGTGGCCAACTCCTTCAGATTTTCCTTGGTTGCCAGTCTCTCCGTATCCGCCCGGATGGTCTCCTGCAAGGTCAAGGTCCTCCGCAGGACTTCCTCCAGCCGCTCCACCGTCGTCATCGGCATGGTGTAAAGAACGCTGGGCTGCTGGTCGGTCAACGTAGGCGGCGTCCGTTGTTTCAGCCTGTCCAAGGTCGTGTTGCGCTGTGCGTTGTCGGATTCGAAACTCATCTTCTATCTTCTCCTTCCTGAATTTTTCCTCGTGGAGCTTATCGTCCCGGCACCGCATTCCCAAGGGGGTGATGTAGGTAATACGTTTTCGGCCTTCCTCCCACCGGGCATCGTAGCCCCGGCGCCGCAGCTCGTCCAGGAATTCCTCCCGGCTGCCGGCGCGCTCCATGGCCGCCTCGATCACCGCGATCAGCTGAAACTTCCAGCTCTGTCCCCGCATGGCGCTGCGGTACTCCCCCGGCCGGAGGCCCTTGACCTGTTTCTTTTGGCGATACGGCTTAAGGATGGTCAGCCCGTGCTCCCGGCAGATCTGGTCGCTGACCAGCCGCATCCGCTCTAAGGTCCGGGGCGTGAAGTGGAGCTTTTTTCCGGTGTCCGGCTTCACGGAGTTCACTACCAGGTGGGAGTGGAGGTGGGCCCGGTCGATGTGGGTAGCCACCAGCACTTCGCAGCCGGGGAAGAACCGCTCCGCCAGCTCCTGGGCGATCTGATGGGCCTCCGCCGGCGTAACGTGCTCCTGGGGCGAGAAGGACTGGGTGTAGTGATAGAACCAGGTGCCGCTGGCCTTGCCATACAGGTTTTTCGTGGCCAGGAAGCTCTGATAGGCCAGATCCGCCATGCAGTTGACCCCGGTGAGATAGCGGGTGCCGTCTGTGTCCACGGTTTTCTGCTCCTGGGCCACGTACCGCAGGACGCCGCCCATGGCGCCGGCGGTCTGCTTTTTCTCACGGATGAAGTTGCACGTCGCTATGGGTTACCACCCTCCCTTCCTCTGTCAGCAGCCGGTTGACCGTCTCGTAGACTCTGCCCAGCATCTCGACAGCCTCTCGCAGATTGGCGCTCTCGATGTGGCCCTGATGGGCCAGGACGGTCAGCTGGTTTAGATTCCGTCCCCAGGCCCGCAGTTCGCCCAGGAGCGGCTTCAGGTCCTCCACCACATGGATGGGCGTTTCCAGAGCAG
>QAKV01000032.1 GCA_003343625.1 Clostridiales bacterium | reverse complement strand
AACCATGGTTTTTATAACCGGGTCTCAGAGTACACGACTTTCCAGGGAGGGTGCTCTGAGACTTTTTCTTTCTGTAGTCTTATGACAGTATACAGAGCAATCCGCTGACAGGCAAGTAGATCATAAATATGCTATTTTAAGAAATCAACAACACTCTATGTTCAAAATGCGAAGAACAAATATTCATGCGAAACTTCACACAAACCAGTTTCTTACTCTTCTCTCTTTTCTTTTGAGCCATAAAAAAACAGCCTTATGCTGAAATATAAGACTGTTATGTAGTAATCATTTTATTGGGTTTCATTATATATTTTCCTAAATTCTTCCGGATAGAGAGTTTCGTCAAAAACATCATGCAATTCTAATATTTTGGTCACTCGTTCGCGATCAAGCTTAATTTCTGGCAAGTAAATTTGATATACTCTCAATACTTCTTGCAATTCCAGCTCCTTTATATCTGGCAGATATTTTTCATGCTTCTGTAATTTATTCTCCAACGCTGCTGATTTACTTTCTATTCTTAACTTATCATTTTTAACTTGAATTATATCGTATTGTTTATATACCGCAAGCTCTTCAGTACTATCTGCATCAATATTATATTCCATGAGTTTGAGTTGTGCTTCTTCTTTTTCTTCAGGGATATCAAGCTGTACTATCAGTTGTAACACATTTAATTTTACTCTTAATTGTTCCACATCTTCTTTATATTGTGCTAATAGTTTTCGTTGAGTATTGATTTCATTCACAACCTGTATAGATGAAATGTGCTTATTATTAATCCATGTTTTTAATCTGGTTTGCCCTCTATAGAAAGGTTCATTTATAAATTCTTCACGTACATTATGCCATTTAATAAAGAAATCTATTACTGTATTATTCCGTGTATCTATTACTTTTCGAGATAATATTTTTAATAAAGGCTGTGAGCTTCCATCTTTTTTCAGTAAAAACTTATCTTTCTCACTTTCAACAAAAAATGTAGATATAAAATATCTTTTGAGAGCCTCGTCATATCCTATAAACAGATTCAAATTACGGCTTTTCTCTGCAATTAGTTTGAAAAATATTTTATCTGCTTCGATATAGGTCTCGCACTCTTCTTTATCAAAATCTATTATCGGATCATTCTTTAACAGTTCAAGGACTTGTGTTTCAGAAAAGAACCGGAAACGATGCGCTTTAATTTCACCCAACTCTGACTTTTTATTGCTATTCTGGATATTTAAAACTTTATCTTCAAAATCGCCCACAATAGAAGTATCAGTTGAGTTCATTGTTATTTTCCCGTCTTTTACATATTTAAAAAAATCCTCTTTTTTTAGCTTATGAGCCTCCACCATCTTTACAACTGTTACATCTGTTAATTTATGGAATCCTAACATGTGGTAAAAGTTTTCCATTTTAAACTGAAACTGAATTTCTATACCACCACTGAATATATAGCAATATCTCTTATTAAGCAATTTGCTATATTCAACTGCTAATTGTTGTAAATTCACATCAAGTTGTGTTTTTTTTCTACTTCTTGTATATTGCATATACTTGTCGTTTTTTGCCATCTTTTTCTCCAGCAACAATCATAGTATATTAGCAAAAAGAGGTCTAAGGTAGTTAACCTCAGACCTCTTCGGAACCTCTTTTAAAGACTACGTTCTTTTTCGCCATCGGCTCTCAGGTACGGGTGCAGACTTCCCGAATGAATCCCCGCTTAACGCCTCTTCTTGCATACCTGATATCGCAAGCGTCTTGGGAATAATACTTCACCACAAAGTATTTCTATTATTATATTACCAAATCATAAGGAATGTGTCAAGTTGAACCTTTATTTTTTGATAAGCACTTATATTCACTCATGATTATATATTATTATCTACAAAATTTCAATAACTATTCTTGTTTCTTATCGTTGAGGAACGAACACTTGGAATTGAATAGCCAAACATCTAATATATACCCTGACTTCTGTTGCCGATCTATGGAAAGACTCCTCATCACACGTCATGTCGTGTGTGAACTACTCCAAGCGACCTGTGTCGGTTTGGAGCTTCAGGAGGCTTAATTCCGCCTCCAAGGACAGTCACTTGCCCTCTAATTCCCCTCTTCAGGGACTACTTTTCTTAGGCGGCTATTTGCTTTTTAGCTGTTTTGATCTGTGGATTAACTTCTAAGAGTATTCGCAGTTCCAGACGTTTTGATTTCCGGGATTCGTGACGAGCCTTAGCTGCTGGGCTCTTTCTCTTTTTGTAGCCCTTCCGACTCTTATGCCTTTTGATATTTAAAATTTTCTCACCCGTAACAACATCTACTGTATCGCAGAGGTATCCCATATCCATTTCATCAAACATATGTGGATATTCTTTCCTGGCTATGTTGCCTGCTCCATTGATATCAGCATGAATAAGCCTTCCATCTGATGATCGGTACAGCCCTCTTTTTATTCGTTCTCCTGAAAAGACGGATTCTTCATCCCCGTCTCCATAGGTTGGAATGGCATCAAGATCTAAAAGGCTTGCCTGGCTGGTGTAGCTTTCTTCCCTCTCCACAACCGGAACTCCATACTTACAGCTGACTGTTTTTAGTACGCGCAGAAACCTTTCATAAGGAATCGTGACAAAATTCTGGTTATTTGCTTTCCCAATGTTAATTTCCTGCTTCATGCCTTTTGTATGGCCAATGACGATTACTTCAATCTGATGGCTTATACACCAGCGCATAACCCAGTGGGCTGCCTTATAGAAAAAGTCACGGATATGGTTATTCCGGTTTCTTGAGAGCGCATCCAGGGCATGGCTGTGCTTTCTGGAATGCTGGGAATCGTCTCCTCTAGTTAATGTTGAAAGAAGCTTCGCACGCCGTTTGTTGAACCATTGATTCAGTGATTTCAGCCAGCCACCTCGGATAAGAAATGGCCTTGCTCCTGTGTTGGATGCCCCGGCCAGGAAGTTCTCAAGCCCTATATCGAGTCCCAGAATTCGCTTTGGATCTGCAGGCAATTCAGGCTCCTGAAAAACATCCTCATAGGTGATACAAATTCGATATCTGCCGCAAAACGGCTTTATTTCTGTTTTTACATATTTTCCGGGAATCAAAGTTTCCCTGCCGATATGTACTGGCTGTTTGCAGTTTGCAAAACTTAGATACAGACGGCCTCCGGTACGTACCATGCGGCATACCTGGTTTGTAAAATGTGCTGTAGCCTTATGTTCCCGGATATAACCTGGGATACGTGGCTTTGCCTGGTATTTGCCGGGATTCTTTTTCCAATCCTTCAAAGCCTTGAAATATGCCTTCCACGACGCCACTGTTTTCCGGATTGCCTGCTGATTAACCTGACTTGTGCAGGAGTAATACGCGGTATTTCCGGTATGCTTTAAAACAGCATCGAGAACTTCATAGCTTAAAAACCAGTGATCCATTGTCGGATAAGAGAAGCGTTTTCCGCAACTATCCAGTTTGGATTTCAAATACGCATGGGCTTTTAATCCGGCCAGTTCACCTGATTTCACCTTTTGGAAAGCTGCAGAGATAGCTTTTCCTTCCTGTATGTCCTTATAGGCATTTGCTTTCTGGATGCCCGTAAATACCGTATGCAGAACTTCTGTTTCCATATGAGTTCTTTCCTCTGGAGATTTACACAATCCTGTCATGGTATTGCGGATCAGAAAGTTCGCCGTATTGCGCACAGCACGGCTTCCTGTCGTATTCTTCTCAAAATACGAGACGGCAGGATGGTTTTGTTTGATATCTACCATGACGGTACGCATTGGCTCACCCCTTTCTGAAGCTTCATGATCTCCGCTGAACTATGTGACAGCATTTTAAAACCGCCAGTATTCCAGCTAACTAAAGTATGCTTGATTTAAAAACATCTGGCAATGGGGCAAGACTTGTATATAGAGAAAATGAATTTTTTCTCATTAAAAACCTATAGCAATTCATCTCCAAACAACTTAGGTTGATTGGAGTTTTCTTGTCCGAATATCATAAAATATACTGTTTATACATAACCGTGAACTACTCCAAGCGACCTGTGTCGGTTTGGAGCTTCAGGAGGCTAAATTCCGCCTCCAAGGGCAGTCGCCTGCCCTCTATAAAATAGTCACAATAGTTTGTTTATTCAAACAAACCATGTTCCTATCCCCTTCTTCAGGGATTACTTTTCTTAAGGCGTTGAGTTTTACACTTGCTTCGTTTTGAGTATTGGTTCCACAGATCATGTGAAACACTAAATGGTTTGCTTATCTGTACTCACGGTGAAGCTTTCTTCTCAACTTACCCTACAACTATAGTATGACAGATACGAAGCAATCTGACAATGTATCTAGTTTTATATATAGAGAAAATGAATTTTTTAACTCTAAAACCTATAGCAATTCATCTCCAAGCAACTTTGGTTGATTAGAGTTTTCTTGTTTCAAATTCATAATAAAAAGAGACACCAAATAGCGTCTCCTCTTAACATTCTTTTTAGTGGCAGCCTCTTAGATCATGACATCCCCGGCTGCTCTCGTGAATATCCCGGAGTTTCTTTTTCCAGCCGTCACTTACTTCCCCATTTGGATAAATTACTTTTGTTTTATGAACTGCAGGTTCCGGATCTGCAACTGGTTCTTTTGTTTTATTTACGCACCCACAGGTCATCTTTACAGTAATATTCATATCTTGGTAAGGGCTTTCTATGCTCTGTTCACATCCGTCACAGAAGGGATTATCCGTTAACCCTGGGAACAGTTCTCTTGCATCTACGCACACATCCTCCGCTTCTTGTAACTCACAAAAACGCAGCTCATTCGCCATTAGAACGTCATGCACAAATTCCATCATCACTTTTGCTTTCTCTGAATTATCAATGTATCCTTTGATCAGATTACAGTTGATTCTTACTGGAACCTCGTTTTCACGAAATACCATTATCGCTTTTTTTATATTATCAAAATTAATCCCTATTCCGTAAATTTCATTATTCTTTTTGTCGAAGTAATGATGAATAGAGATATTAATTCCGTCTAAGTACTGAGACAGCATTTCGGCCATTTCTGTATTTAATCTACTACCATTTGTTGTAAGATATATTTTTTCTTTTTGTGGACGAATTCCCGCCAAATAAAGCTCCAAATCCTTGCATAAAAGCGGCTCTCCTCCTAAGACCAGTACATTCGTATAATTTTTCATTGTATTAGTTGCCCGAATTAGATTGGTTATATCTGCAGTATTAGGATTATAGCCTCCTTTCTCTATGCAAAAAGAACAATTTGCATTACAAGCATTTGTAATCTTAATATCCAAGCATTTTCCATAATAACCCATACACGAGTTTTTACTATTACATTTTGTCATTCATTTACTCCTTTTATTTCTTACATTTGATTAATTTCCAAAATATTGGGTTCATGCATTCCATCCAACATTTATAAAAGCCTGCAATACATCTAATTGTAAATATCCTCTAAATTTATGAATTAAATCTTCTACTTTCTTTTCATACTTCAGAGAAATTCCCAGTTCCCCGCACACTTCACATTCTTCAAAATAATCTGAATAATCTCTAAAAAACGCATCCGTATTGTCTCTCGATAACATTAGAACGGCTTTTTCCCCTCGTTGTTCCAAATACTGTACTATCTTCCTTCCATATGCTT
The DNA here is from genome assembly GCA_003343625.1 of Clostridiales bacterium. GTDB lineage: Bacteria > Bacillota > Clostridia > Lachnospirales > Lachnospiraceae > Gallintestinimicrobium > Gallintestinimicrobium pullicola. The sequence goes on along the minus strand of QAKV01000032.1, from coordinate 13,489 downwards.
CAAGTTCTGTCAGCGTCACACAATATGTTTTCTTAGGCTGATTTGCACTCTTTTTTATCATTTCTATGAAGGCATTTGCAGCCAAATCCTCAATCCCGATGTAAAACATATAAATACTCCTTTTCCTCTTTTATACGAATATGCCAGAATCCAATTGCAAACATTGGAAATCAACCGATTGGGGAACCTTTGCCTCTTTTTTCTTAGCAAAAAAGGCACAGTCAATTTGACTATGCCTTACCCCATTTAGGAGGAGTTGCATCAATGTTACAATACCAAATAATAGTATGACAGATGAAGAGAATCTGACGGACAATAAATCAACATTCATTTCAACAAAAAAAATAAAATTGCATCTGCAATTACCTCAAAAAGGCATAGATAAACTATGCCTTTTCCCTCAGCGGCTTCGTCAGCCAAATGGATTGTAACTTCGGCTTTGTCAGCCAAAAGGATATATCCTACAATGATAGTATGACAGATACACATGAAATAAGTATTTCAAAATTCGTCTAGTTTTATTTCATCTGACACAAACCCTTTCTTAAAATTTTCTACTGAATGATCCAGCACTGTTTGTGCTTTTCCAGATACAGTACATTCCGCATCTTCCAATGTAAACCCATAAAAATTTGCCTTTGGTCTATCCTCATTGTATGTCGTAAAAGGAAGCTCTATGCCAAGTCTTTTCAGCAGCTTACAGAATGTATAATCACATGTTTTCCGTTCACAAGTATATCCATACAACAAGGTCCGGTCTTTCAAGAACGGTTTTAGTGCCTCTGCTTTCAGTACCTTTTCCTTTTCTTTTTCTATATTATAAATGAGTTCCATCTCATTCTTTGTCATGATTTTCCTCCTAAAATCCTGTCTGCTTTCCCTCAAAGTTAATTGCTTCACCTGTCTTTTTATTAATACCATATCCTATTACTTCTATGGCATAATCTTCATATGATTCTTCTTTTACAATTATCTGAACCGTTCCCTTGAAGTCCTTAATCCAGGTAGTTGTCCATGGTTTTGTGATGTGATAGTCAAAATTCGGGTTGTACCTAAGTACATCATCCAAAAGAAATACACTAACCATGCCAGCATCAGCACAAAAATGTCCGATTACTTCCTCTGTATCTGAATTGTATGTCGTACAGCTCCAGTCACCCTCCAATGTATCTCTTGTGATGTAATGAGAAGAAAAACCTAATGCTTCCATGTTTTTGCCGCAATCACTTTTCTCCCAGTCCGACAAGTTGTTTTTCTCATATTCATCTTCCGCTTCACTGTACAATTGTTTTTCTCTTTCAAATTGTTCAGATTTATAAATTACAGAATCATCTGCACCTAATTCCAGTATAATCTTTTCTATGTCATCCAGATTATCAATTTCTTCTGGTGTAGCTTTTCTGTAATCAGGATACTCTGTAGGACTTGAATAAGTAAAATAGTCTTCCCATCTTGGACGCTCTCCCACTTCTGGATTATCTTTTTCTATATAACATGGATCAGTGATGATAATATCACCATCAAATTCAACTGGCTCCGAATCAAGATACCTGTCATATTTATTTTGATAATTCCAAATATAATGCTGACTAATTTCCCAAATTCTTCTGCGTAAATCAATGCTCCACTCATCAATCCCATCTAATTCATTTTCGGCCTCACATGCCATTTTGTCAACACATGAAATTACAAAAGAATCAATAGCTGTTTTTAATGCTATATAATTACCCTTTTCAAATTTATCAATACATTCCTTTTTTCGTGCCTCATCCATATACTCATTTTCTTTTAATTGCTGCAGTACATATGCTTTGTCGGCCGCTATTTTATCTGTATATTCTCTATTTTTTCTATCTACCCACGCTTTGTCCATTCTATTTTCTCCATCTTTATTCTTCATTTTCCATGGCTTGCTTTCCCACAAAATTGATTGGCTCACCTGTTTCTTTATTGATGCCATGGCCTACTACTTCTACAACATAATTCATAAAATACAGCCAGTCTTCCTCATGTTCATATGGCTCCTCTTTTACAATTACTTGCACAGTTCCTTTAAAATTTCTGATCCAGGTAGTTGTCCATGGTTTTTTGATGTGATAGTCGAAATCCGGGTTGTATTTAAGTACTTCTTTTAAAAGGAATACACCAACCATACCAGCATCAGCAGAAAAATGACCGATTACTTCCCCCGTATCAGTATTATATGTACAGCAAGACCAATCACCACAGATTGTGTCATGTGTAATATATTTCGTAAATCCAAATACCTCCATATTACTGCCATGCCCACATCTCTCCCAATGATTTCTCTCTAACATCTTTTTCAATATATAAGAAGGATCAGTGATAATAATATCGCCGTCAAATTCAATTGGCTCCGAATCTAAACATATATCATATATTTTTTCTTTTTCTACACGATAGGTTCGAATATCTTCTATATGTTCGTTGATTTGTTTCAGCTGCTTTGCCTCTGCTTCCACTTTCTCTCTATTCTGGAAATAAGAAAAATACGCTCTATTAAGCAGATATCCCACTGTCTCATAGCACCCATATTCATAGGCTTCCACAGCGTCCTCTCTTGTTTTTTCATCAATATATTTAATATTTTTCACATATTCAAGTAAAGACTCTTTGTATGCATTTATTTTATCTGCGTACTCTTGCTTTTTCTTATCTACCCATGCTTTGTCCATTCCACACCTCCATACATCGTCTATTATAGTAAAAGTATGCGTGAAAAGACTTAGAACCAATTGATAGATTACACGGGATTTTTCCAAAGGAAAAAGGCACATAGCTGTGCCTCTAATTTCATTAACAAATTTAACAGTATTTTACTTTCATCCTCAAGCATGTGTTTATGAGGAGAATGACTATCAATATTCTTATTATTAGAAAGTTTAACTCCTTTCCAACATTTCTTCGTTCCAGCTCCAGAACGAATCATCTACGTCTAACAAATAAGCCGGAACACAGTCTTCCTGACACTCATAACCTGTAATCACAGCCTCTTTTCCTAAATATGGGACCATATCTATCATAAATCCCGTTCCACCATAATTTTCTCCGGGAATAAGATCCGAACGTATTTGAACCTTACTGCCTATTGGACGCGATAAAAAATGAGCGACATTCAAATGTTCTTCCTCTGTGCCATGCAATGCTTCATACACATGACTCATAGAAAGCTCTTCCACGTTTTTCAATAAATACTCAGCAAGCCCCTCATTCGTTGCATTATCATTTTTTGCATAGTAATTGTTTATAGACTGCAGCAATCGTTTTCCAATATCTTCCATACATTTCACCTCACACAATTCTATATATTAATATACCTTCTTTTATAAAAAAAGGAAAGCATTTTCACGCTCTCCTATATTCTTTCTGCATGTGTTGAGATTGCAAACAATTCATTATAAACAGCTTTCTTCCACCAGGGCCAGTTTCTTATCTCATCATTAACTTTTTCATATGTTTTCGGATTCATCCATTCTACTGGTTTTTCAGGAAATTGATTCTGTTCCATAAAGACATTTTCTACCATTATTCCCCCTCCTAAAGTGTTCATATATAAATTACTAAATTACCGCTTCCCACAATCCTATAATTAGGAGTCTTGCAATGTTCCCATCTAAGTACCTGAGCATTTAATACCATTCTTTTCAGATAAGAACTTTCGTCACTCTGTACTCCAGCAAATTTCACTATCGGCTTATCCATAGTTACGTGTTTGTCGGATTTTAACTCTGTAACTTCTACTGCATATACTAATGTTTTTCTGGCTGGCGCTGCACATGTTTCCATTAATTCTCTTACTGTCATGCTTCCTTTATCATTTCACATGTTCCCGGCATTTTCCATAAGAACAATAAATTTTACCTGTGAACTTTGAAAATGCCTGTTTATTTTCTTCCGTTAAATTGTATTCATTTAAATGAGTGATAGCAATGGATTTTGTAATTTTCTTTCTTTTTACTTCACTCATATCTTTTTCAATTCTTGCAATTAATTGATTTCCATCTAGTGTTCCATACCTTAACGTATCCTGGTGTGGATTTGGTACATTCGTTTCATCCATCATATCTGGATTTAAAAATTCTTTTGGACACTCTGTATCAAATCTTCCCGCTCCATGGCGTGTCATATAAGTCCGTGTCACATAGCACACTTCCAAATTATATTCTTCAGGAACAAACGTCCTGCTTATAATTGTCCATGAATTTCTAATTCCCGTATGGCTGGGTGTAAGATGCGGAAAATATTCCATATTCTCACGGTCTAATAACAGTCCTTGTCCATTTTCAAAGACAATATTGGGATATAATTTTAAAACAGCATCAGTCGCAAACCGAATTCTTTCTCTCATATAAGCGCAATCATCTAAATAAGTATCTATGATTCCAGGATTATATAATATCGCCTTCCAATCACTTGGAATTTCAAATCCCAGTTCAGAAATACGCTTTGGAAGATATTCTTTGATAATACCAAGAAAATCTTTGTTCCCTGATTGAAGAATCGATTTTGCGTTTGTCCCATAACCCGCTTCAGACCTGTGAATCGTTTCGTAAATTCCTATTCCGCAGCTTCCATGTTTCGCAGCATTTCGATGTTCCTCCAAAATTTGATTTAGCATCATGTCGTATGGCGTTGTCACCTGACAATCAGGGTTCACATACACTGTAGGAAAGTATCCTAAACCGGCCAGTTCTTCATATTCTCTCCGAAATGCAATAGGATTCACGATAAATGGCTCTGGTAAATATGTATAAGCGCCCGAAAATACTCCAGACCCAAAATGGTGAAATACATGATGTTCTCCTTTACTTGTATCAACTGTATGTCCTCTTTGGCTTCCACCATTAGAACATACAACAATACATTTTTCTCCTCTTTTTTGTGCTTTACTGCAAAAGTAATCAGTCATTAAACCCTTTCCTTCATCACCGAACGACGAACCGATTACCACTTTAATCTGTCTCATACCATTTATCTCCCTTGTTTAATTCCCAGCATTATAATAATCTAAAGAATAAATTGCATAAATTTTAGAATAATCTTCATAGTCTGTAATGATCACTTCTTTTTCCTCTGTAATATGTAAGGAGAATATTTCTACTTCCTCACTATCCTGACGTTTACGCCAAACTGCTTGTTTTCTGGTTGATTCATCCAAATTTCGTTTAATTGTTAATGTATTCATTTTCCCTCCTAAAAAAATAAGGGCAGGCTTCCCTACCCTCATCTCCTACCATGCAATCCAGGATTCTTTACCCTCTCTTACAAAGTCCTCTTCCTGAGTTACATTTACTGCGTTAACAATAATATTTATGATGTCATCCACAATACTTTCCATCGTAGTTGTCTTAAAGTGTTCTTTATCAAGATACTCCCCAAATGACTCTCGTATATCATCATTCACATAAGAACTATTTCCTCTATGATTCACGTTCAAATGATAGACATCATACTTCTCAATCACTTCCGGATATAATTCCGAAGTTTCAATATCCGACTGAAGATAATCTCCAGTTACTGCTTGAAATGTTGTGTAATTGCCGCGTAATGGAAGATATGGATTCAGCCTCTCATCCCCCATGGTGATGAGAATTCCACGCTTCCCTCGCTTCCAACAATCAAGCTTTGTGTGTCTGGACGCAAAATACCAGGCCGCAGTGTAGGATTCAAATGGATTAGGTCCACCTCCGAATTCAAAATAAATCTTCTCCAGTTGATCAGCAATTCGAATGTCTGATTCAAACTGAGAAGCCTGAATCGGGTAGCGGTCATAAGTTAAATCTCCAATCCCCATAATCAAAAACTGAACATCTTTTACCTGGGAATAAAGCTTTGTCATAATAACATTCAGCTTTTTGGCCACTTCTACTGCTGTCTGTCCCATGCTTCCTGTTACATCCAACGCTAGAATCACTGGAATTGTGTTCGGATGCTCCTCAGAATCGCAACATTCTCTCACGACATTCTTTGGATTAAGAACAGGATCTAAAGTTTTTGAATAGAACATCTCTTGGTTTGAATAAGTTCCTTCTACTTCACCAGAACTTCCTACTACCCGGCCACGTGATCTGGAATAACTCTCAAAGTCTCTTTTTGTCCATTTTCCATCTCCCATATTATTTATCTTCCTCCTTTTTTCCCAGGAGGTCCTGCAGCTTGTCTGGGTTGTTCAGAAGTTCCATTTCTCTCTTGATCATCGCCTCAATAGCTTCCTGTACCTTTGGATCAGGAGTATCACGTTTCTCCATAGCTTTTGCCACAGCCTTTTCGATATAGTCTTCTACATCAGGATTTAGAGCGGCATCTTTCTCCTTTGATTCTGTTTCTACCTCATCTTCTTCCTCATCATCTCCAAAGTTAAACATGCCATCAAAAACAGAACCAAAATTTCCTCCTCCAAGCATAAGGAGCATCATGGTCTGATCCATTCCTCCATTTTCGCCGGAACCAGAACCACGCTTCATCATCTTGGAAAGCATCATATATTTCATGACATTTCCCATGCTTTTTTTGTTCTTCCCATCCAGCTCTCCAAACATGGATACAATTTTGCCATAAAAATATGTGTTCCCCATAAACACATGGCGTTCCGGAACAATCTGTTCAATGGCAGAAGTTTCATAATCCAGGACCTTAATCTGTCCCTTTGTCTTGTCAATAACGCACTTAGCTCTGTCTCCAACCAGAATCAGGTCTCCTTTTTCCACCTTGTTAGTGGGGATTACGAAGAAAAACTCATCACCAGCATCAAATACAAAATTACTGCAGTTTGTAAGCTTCCCAGTATTTACATCATACGTTTTGTAGCCATTTGAAGTCTTTACCGCAATTCTACCATTCATTGCCAATCTGCACTTTCCAGGCGTTACGCCACCAAACATTCCATGAAACATCTCATTAACATTATTCGTCATTCTTTTTCTTTCCCTTCAAATTGTATTTATATGGTCTGAATACTCCAATTCATCTCATATATGGTAAGTATGCTAGATTCAGCGGACTACAAACCGCGTTTTAGGCATAAAAAAGAAGCTGTAATCTACACAACTTCTCGATAAATGTTATTCTATCGTAAATACAACAATAGATTATTACTCGTTATATGGGATGTCTTTTTTCCACGCAATTGTACGACTATTGTGTCCCATAAAAGCATGATGTTTTTCACTGTAAAACTCTTTTGCTGTCATAAGAGCCTTTTCTCCGTCAGGATTCGTGTATTGGTATGTAATCCAGTAATTTCCTTCTTCTTCCGGAAATATATCTGGATACGGGTTCCATGGATTAATTTCTTTCCGTAATTTTTCTAGTTCCTTTAACAAGATTACAATTTCTCCCTCTGTAGTACATGCGTCACTATTATATACGAATTCAATTTTTCCTTCGTTAAGCTCTTTAATCGCTGTTTTTAAGTCAACCATACTCTCAAAAAAGACTATTATATATCCGTCTTTTGACTCCTTTCTAATATCTTACATCTTTTATCTTCCAAATAATTTCTTTTTAAACTGAATTCCCAGGAAATCTTCAGCCTTGTCCAGTTCCATAGTCAAACATGTACTTGTTCTCTTTGCACCCAATGTCACAGGCAATTCATCTGCAATATACTTGAGATCATAAGAATTTCCATACTTAGGAATGCTGTATGTTATCTTATTGCGTCTCCGGTCTATTACAAACTGTCCAGGTTCATTTTCCCAGGCTTGTTTTAATTTCTTGATTGCATTTCTTCCTACAATTTTATCTCCCATGTAGTCTGAAATTGTTACCTCGCGGATATAAGAGGCCGAACAACCATTTTCTTCAAAGATCTGAGATAATACATGGGAAGATGCCAGAAAAATATCTGCCTGGTACTCTTCCTCTGTCTGCATTCTCCGAACAATCTCATTAATTTCCGGGAACATTCGATTTAAGTATTCACAGTATAGGCTATTCCCCAGCTTTTTAATCTGATTGGAAATCTGCTTGGAACGTTTTAACCCAAATTCCCTATCAATGCTCATATCAATATAAAAAGCAATAACCCGCTTGGAAATCGGAGCTTCCAATGCAGGTATTTTATTTGAAGTAATAGCCACTGCAGGATAGTTAATAAAATGCTCCGGGGTCCCCCACTCGTCAGCCTTTATCATTCTCATATGATTGGAAAACTGTTCCTTATCCAAATCGTCTATGTTAATCGGGAGCCCTTCACATCCTTGCTTTAATTTCGATATGTTTGTAGTGGTAAAGTCTGAAGACACATTCAAAGAAATTGTTTTACCACACATGGCCTTTTCAAGCATCTTTATAAAAGTAGACTTGGCTCCATTAGATGGGCCATACAAGATACCATATACCGGGAACCTTGTTTGTTCATCGCCAGTACGGTTTGCCTGCCACTTTAGATAGGGCATAAACGCAGAGGCAAAATACCAATTTAAGAAAGCAAAATAATCCATTTGAGCCTGCTTTGTATCTCCATACGCATCTGAAAGGCTGTCCAGGTATGAGGTAATGACCTTTGCATCATTTTTTACTTTCTCTTTTTCTGGATGAAGATCCAGCACTTCTCCATTAAAATCTACTACCTCATTGTCATAATCAATATGAAGTTTTGGAAATACTTTCTTCTTTTCCTCCTGAATGATAAAATACTCTTTTGCCTTTTTTGAAAAAGTTAACACATCCTTTGCCATAAGCACAATGACATTCTTTTTAGGTTTTGGCAGCATTTGCTTCAGTTCTGCTTCCATCCCTTTTACATTTGTAACTATCTCAATTGTGTCTACATCCGGATTGTCTTTTTCTATCTGAACAACAGCCGTTTTAGCTTCTCTCATAACAGAAATTTCATCTGGATGCTTATCAAGAAAATCAACTTCACCTGCAGACATTTTTGATAAGGCATCTTTACTCACTTCACCGCTGCATTGGTCACGAAATCCGATAAACCTGTTAAAATACCACTCGAAAGCTTCTTTATCATCATAATATGTGATATTCTCTCTTTGGTATCCGTTAAATGCATTCCCAGACATATTAGCGCTGCCGGTAATCACTCTAGTTCTTCCACCATTACTCTTTAGAAGATAAATCTTTTCATGGGATTTTGTATCTCTTGATATGTAAAGATTCAGTCTACCCCTTTTTACCATATCAGACATAAACAATAGTGCTTTTTTCTTAGTAATCTGCTTTAATATTGAATTTTCCAAAGCGATGATGGCTTCCAAGCCATCTCCTAGTACCTCCTCACATCCAAATATTACTTCCGCAAAAGAAAATTTCTGCAATAATTTATTCATAAACTGCAGACCAGAAGAGAATGTGATTGCATAAAGTTCATCAAACCCGTCAAACAATTCTTCCCAGGATAATTGTTCTGCACCTAAAAAATGTGATTTTACGACATCCAATTTAGTTTGTTTCAAATTGTTTACTCCTTTCTACTTCTTATATCCTTAATATGATTTTGAACAGAAGCAGATAAAGAAAAATCCTTTCTTCCTAAATAGAACTATTTGAGAGATAAATTTATTCCATTGATTGTGCAGATTTACAAATAAGCATGATTGCTTCAGACAGCCTTATATCCGAGGTTTCTCTCGCTATAGTATTTAACAAAAAAATATCTTTTTGATTTATTATGTAGGACGGATCTAATATCTTTCTTATCCATCTTTTTTCACATTCTTTATCTAAATCATATTCTTCGGAGTTACTATCTGTATTGTAAGTGTAAACCTCATCATAGTATTTTTCGAGTTCACCATATGCATCTTCTATCCTCATTTCTAATTTCCTCCCAAATAAACAAAAGAGAAGCTTAAGCTTCTCTTTATGTTCTTTTTCTTTTATACACTTAGGCCCAGGGAGTCTGCAATCTCCTGGATAGCCAGTTCCGTCTTCTTATCATTCGACAGTAGCTTGGAAAGTTTGTCTTCCTTAGCTTTCAGATCTGCTTCTTCGTTCTTGAGTTCTATCAATGCAAGCCGGTTTTTGATATCTTCCATCCAAAGTTCAACCGAATATCCGCCAAATTCCGGCATTTTCATTTTTAGCTCCCTGGCCGACATAGCATACATATTCAGCTTTATCAGAAGCAGTTTTAAGATATTTTCACTTACTACATTGATATTATAGGAATTTCCCTCAAACGGAAGAATGCAGTTCGTCTCGGGGGCAAAGCGGAACTTCTTTTTCTGCAGTTCCTCCCTTTTTTCCTCAATCTGTTTCTTCAGACTTAAAATTGTTACATCAGTTTTGCTCATAATATTTCTCCTTTCCTCATTTACACAATTAATATGTCAGAAAACAGCTTATTTTAATTACATAACCTATTACATTTCGCATAAAATGTTCCATCTGGCAAATACTTTTCAATATAACCGGGTTTATACTTTTCATAAAAGTCCCTGATAGACATATCAATAGCTTCATTGCCTATGTAAAAATGAGCTGTTCGATTTCTGTTATATGAAAAGCTCACCTCTTTAAAATTATTTTTTTGTTCTATTAAAACGTAAAAATATTGTAGCCATTTATCGCTGTTATTTATTAGTGCATGCGTGGGGAATTCCTCAAAGGAATATCTTACAAATCGATTTTTACTCGAATCACATGGCCCATATTTAGGATTTTTAATCATGTTTTCATAAATTTCTGAGTACTCTAGCGTTGTGTTTGCATCCAGGCATTTAATTATTTTTCCTTTGGAGATTGTTTTTAACTGCTCAAACTTATATCCGCCATATAAATTCTTTTTGGCAAACCAAAACCTTTGTCCGCCGTCACACCATTCAAAGAAATCTATATCTGGGTTCTCTTTAATTTTGTACCCATAATCATGTTTTCCCATATAAACAACCTCATCTCCGTTTTTCATGAGGTATCTGGCTCCCAAAACCAGATCTTTAGCACGGATATTTTCTGCATTGGAGACATTCTCAGAATACTCAACAAAGGTCTTGTAATCTGGGGAGGAAGTAGGGATTAAAATCAGCTCTGTTCCGCTCCATCCATATACAAATGTTCCTTCTAACCCTTTACCTTTGATAGAACTTGTATTTTCCAAAATATACAATAGATTGTCTATTGTTATTTCAAATTCAAATCCTCTCGGATCATAGACACGACAATAAGCCTGTCTCTGATCCCAGCCGCCTGAAGAACCTCCAATCCGCTTATTCAAAACGAATCCTTCTGTTGGTACATTATCAAATTCCACATTCGGTATATCCTCATCTCTCCACTCGTCCCACGATTTCTGCTTTCTCAAAACGCCTTTTTCATCAAAATAAATTACATAGGCCAGTTTTCCGGTATAGGTGTCACTTCTTTCTTGGTATCCTACATTAATTCTTTTTGGTATAAATATTGATGTATTCATTTAGAACTCCTTTCTTTATCTTTATTTCCCTTGATAGCAAATTTTCATATACAGTGTTCCATCTGGTAAATATTTTTGGAGATATCCAGGCTTGTACTTTTCATAAAAGTCTCTGACAATCGGAACTGGGCTTTTCTCTCTTATCCATACTGTTTCTTCACCCACTCTAAGATATGCCTTTTTGTACCATGCACATATTCCGTAGTGATAGTTACTATTTTTCTTTATCAGAAATTCATATTCTCCTTTTGTTTTTACAACTTCACATACAAGCTGTGTAAATTCTTCAAGCGTGAATCTTTCAAATCGATCCATTTTTCTATCACAAGGACTGTAACACCAGTGCTTAAGCATCTTTTCATATATTACTGAATATTCTGGTACTGTGTTTACATCCAGACATTTTATAATTGCTTTTGGCACTGTCTTCTGAAAAATAAAATCCCACTCATTTTCTCCATTTCCCTTTAAATCTACTTTTTGGGCAAACCAGAAATTATCTCCATAGTCAGCCCAATTGTGGTCATCTTCGTTCTGAATCCAACCGCCTGTATCATGTCTTCCCATATAGACAACTTCATCTCCGTTTTTCATAAGATATCTGGCTCCTAAAACTAGATCTTTAGCCTGTATATCCTCTGTATCAAAAATATTTTTTGTGTATTCTAAAAATTCTTTATAATCTGGGGCTGATGTAGGAATTAATACTAATTCATTTCCATTCCATCCATATACAAATGTACCTTCTAATCCCTTTCCTTTGATAGAGTTTGTATTTTCTAGAATGTACAAAAGATTCTTTATCGTTATTTCAAACTCAAAATCTCTTGGATCATAGATTCTACAGTAAGCTTGTCTCTGATCCCAGACACCAGGACACCCTCCTACATTTTTATTTAATACGAATCCTTCTGTCGGTACATTATCAAATTCTGTGTTAGGTATACTCTCATCTTTCCAATTTTCCCATGATTTTTGTTTTCTCAATGTGCCTTTCTCATCAAAATAAGTTACATAAGCCAATTTTCCCGTATATGTATCATTTCTCTTTTGATACCCTGCATTAATTCTTTTTGGTATAAATATTGATGTATTCATATAGAACTCCTTTCTTCATATATACAATTAATATGTCAGAATTTCAATGTGCCTAACCGAGAAACATCAAGAGACTTATTCATAATAAAAAGCTGGAGCTATCCAGCCTTTTAAATATGAGAGCCATTGCTTCTGAAGCAAAGACACTCGCAATATGATGTCAAAGTTCTTTCCACTCTCCACAATCAATTCCATTATCGCGCATCCACTTTGCAACCAAATGCCTATGACAAAAGTCTTCTGCTCTTTCATAGCACAACAATACGATTTTTTGATTCTGAGCCAAATCTTGCAATTCCTGGCATACTTGCTTTACATCCAGCTTACCCAATATCTGCTCGTTAAAATCTCGGATATATTGTTCTTCATTCTTCGTTTTCTTCCAGTCCATCAAAATTTGATAGCTGGGAGCCAATTTTTTATACGTAAGCCCCATATACCATTCCGGACATTTCGCACAAATCGCAATTAGGATAATACTATCTGGAATTTTTTTAAGTTTTCCAAAATAACTTGTATAAATCATACTCTACCTTCTTTCTTTGCTATTTATTTCTCTTATTAGTTTATAGCTTCTCCATAGTTCTTTTTATGTTGCTGATTTCATGAGCTGTCACCAGACTGCTCTCATGAGTTGTCTTTAAACTGCTAAGTTTACTGTCACCGTGATGGTTGATGTATGGGCCGTCCGGATTCCGGACGGCACCTTCTCTATCCGGTTACGGTTCCAAGCATTTCGTGTTCCACTACATACTTGATCATGTAATCATCGATCAGCCGTTTTTGCTGTTGGAACGCATACATAAGCGATTTTTCGCACACCCGGTTGACCATTCTCGGAATCCCGGCCGAAGCTTTATGGATCTCGTCCATTGCTTTGGTTGTAAAGATCTCCTGGCTGCATTCCGCATAATCCATATGGCTTTTGACATACTGTTCTGTCTCTGCCCGGTCCAGATGCGGGAGTGTACAGTACATATCGATCCGCTGGCGGAT
>QAKV01000041.1 GCA_003343625.1 Clostridiales bacterium | reverse complement strand
AGATGGTTGTCGTTAGCCATCTTTTTCTCTTTTTTATGAAAAAATTTCAGGGGCCGTAGTGACTCGCATGAGTCTCTACGGCCCCTATTTGGAACTATCTATTTCCCGACAGCCCCATTTTCGCTTTCTTTCCGAACCGATGGCGGTATTTTGCATTATCGATTTTGGCGTCGCCCGCAGCGACCAACAGGATCACCCGATCCTCCAGCCAGAGGGACAGGGTTTTTGCAATCCGCTTTCCTTCCACGCCCAGCGCCGAAGCCGCCAGTTCCACGGTAGCGGAGGAAACCGAGAATTCCCGAATGCGGTCCTGCATCCCCAGCGTCGTGAGATATGCCCGCGCTCTTTGAATCGACATTTCTTCTATATTCCTTCCTATGCTTTCTTTTTGTGTGGCCCGAAGCTTTTGATCAGCCGAAATACTCCGGCCGTTTCCAACACTTTCAGCGTCAGATAGAGAACCAGGGAATTGATGGGCCACATAATCATATTTTTGATGAAGCGGGCCGGCGCCATGGCGAAAAAGCCGTTTCCGTACACCTGAGAAAGCCAGAACGTCCCGAGCCCCACGTTGATCACAAGCGCTACGATGAGCTTCGCGATCAGAATCCTCCACAGCCGGACAGGTCTTTTATACAGGAAAAAGCCGTATACCAGACCCGCCAGAAAAGAATTCAGGGTGAGCCCCGGAATCCATGGGCCGGTGGGGTGGACGATCAGCTTCAGAATATCCATCATGCCCGAAAAAACGCATCCCACTGCAGGTCCGAACAGGAAATCCACCATTTCGTTGGGCAGACCGGAAAATCCGATTTTGATGGATTCCCCCAGCTGAATGGAAAAGGATTCCAGAATGAACGCGAGAGCCGCAAAAAGACCGCAGGCCGTGACGGTGCGGACATTTTTGAACTCCCGCGCGGAATCCGAGAAAAAGGCGACAGTTTTCTTCATGCAATACCTCCTTCTACAGACATCCGGCCGCAAAAGGAGATAAAGATTCCTATCTTCTGCTGCAGCGAGATGCGGTCTCCATACCGCAAGCGCGAAGCGCTTTTCGTCCAGCCGGCAACTCTCTGTCCGGAAGGCACTTGACGCATGAAGACCTACTCTGCATCCAAATATGATATTATGTTGCTCCGGATTCCTCTTCGCTTGCCGCGTCCGGAATCCTCATTTCATTATAACAGCGCCTCCCGCAAACCGCAAGGGCTATCCCCCGGAGTTTCAGCGGCTTTTCCGCGCGCTCCGGCCTGCCCCCTCCCCGCCGCGCCTACTGCGCGAACTGACTGTTATACAACTGCGCGTAGAATCCGTTTTGTGCCAGCAGCCGGTCGTGTTTCCCCTGCTCGATGATCCTTCCGTCCTTCATCACCAGAATGCAGTCCGCTTCCCGAACGGTGGACAGCCTGTGGGCCACGATGAAACTGGTCCGTCCCTCCATCAGTTTGGCGAAGGCATTTTGGATTTTGATCTCCGTGCGGGTATCTATGGAGGAAGTCGCTTCATCCAAAATCAACATGGGCGGGCTGCACAGCATGACCCTGGAGATGCACAGGAGCTGTTTCTGCCCCTGTGAAAGGCTCCCTCCATCCTCCCCGATCACGGTGTCGTAGCCGTTGGGCAGACGTCGGATGAAGCTGTGGGCGTGACAGGCTTTCGCGGCGGCCACCACCTCTTCCAGGGAAGCGTCCGGTTTTCCGATGGCGATATTATCCCGGATTGTACCGTAACGCAGCCACGTCTCCTGAAGCACCATGCCGTACCCGGCCCGCAGGCTCTCCCGGGTCAGCTGACGGATATCCGTCCCCTCCACCCGAATGCACCCCGAGCATACGTCGTAAAATCGCATCAGCAGGTTGATCACCGTGGTCTTCCCGCATCCGGTAGGCCCTACGATGGCGATTCTCTGTCCGGGCCGAACGGAAAGGTTCAGGTTTTCGATCAGCTTCTGTCCGGGCGTATAGGAGAAGCACACGTCCTGCAGCTCCACCTTTCCCCGCACCTTCCCGAGGACGGCCGCATCTTCGGGCTCCGGCGCCTGCGGCTCTTCTTCGATCAGGGCGAAGACGCGGCCCGCGCAGGCGATAGCGTTCTGCAGTTCCGTCACAACGCCGGAGATCTCATTGAAGGGTTTGGTATACTGATTCGCATAACTCAAAAAGCTGGTCAACTGCCCGACGCTCAGATGGCCGGAGAGGGCCGCAAAAGCGCCCGTGATCCCCACGCCGGTATATACCAGACTGTTGACAAAACGCGTGGCGGGGTTGGTGATGGAGGAAAAGAAGATGGCCTGCAGGGAATACTTCTGCAGCCTGCCGTTGATCTCGTCGAACCGCTCCAGCGCCTCCTTCTCCTGTCCGAACGCCTGCACCACCTTCTGATTGCCTATCATCTCATCGATCAGGGCCGTCTGTTCTCCCCGGGCCTCGGATTGCATGCGGAACATCTGGAACGTCCGCTTTGCGATGAAGGAGGCCACCAGCAGGGAAACGGGGGTGACGAACAGCACCACCAGAGTGATCCCCACGTTGACGCTGAGCATGAACCCCAACGTCCCGACAATGGTGATGATACCGGTGAACAGCTGGGTGAATCCCATCAGAAGCCCATCCGAGAACTGATCCACGTCCGCGATGACCCGGCTGACGATCTCTCCGTGAGCATGGCTATCGATATACTTCAGCGGCAGAATCTCGATTTTTTCAAAGGCTTCGTTGCGGATATCCCGAACGATCTGATAAGTCATCTTATTGTTGCAGACGTTCATCACCCATTGGGCCAGGGCGGTAATCGCGATGACGATGCCCATTCTTTTGAGGATCGAAAAAATGCCCTCGAAGTCCACCTTCCCCGTTCCGAAAAGGCAGTCCACCGCATCCCCGATGAGCAGGGGCAGATACAGGGTGGAAGCCACTGTGACGGCCGCCAGCGCGATGGACAGGCCCAGGAAGAACCAATAGCGCTTCATGTAGCGGAGCACTTTTTTCAGAATTTCGATCTGCTTGGAGTCCAGCTTTTTCGCCATCTCACTTCGCCTCCTTTTCCCTGCCGGTTTCGAACTGCGAATCGTAGATTTCCTGATAGACCGGACAGTCTTTCAGCAACTGCTCATGGGTTCCCATACCCGCTATCTCCCCGTCGTCGAGCACCAGAATCCGATCCGCATGCAGAATCGAGGATGTCCTCTGGGATACGATAAAGGTGATGGGTTTCTCCCGCATTCCGGCGATGGCCCGGCGCAGGGCAGCGTCCGTGGCGAAATCCAGAGCCGACGCGCTGTCGTCCAGAATGAGCACCTCCGGTTTTCGGATCAGCGCCCGGGCGATAGTCAGCCGCTGGCGCTGGCCGCCGGAAAGGTTCTTTCCCCCCTGAGCCACGGAGGCGAAAAGCCCGCCCTCCTTCTTTTCCACGAATTCCCTGGCCTGGGCGATGGCGAGCGCCTCCCACATCTCCTCTTCGGTAGCGTCCTGTTTTCCCCAACGCAGATTGTCGGCGATGGTTCCCGCAAACAGCACCGCTCTCTGGGGGACGATGCCCACCCGCTGGCGGAGCGCTTCCGGATCATACTCCTTCACATCCCTGCCGTCATAGAGCACCGCTCCCCTGGTGGCATCGTAAAAACGGGGAATCAGGTTCACCAGGCTGGTCTTCCCCGAACCGGTGCCCCCGATGATGCCCACGGTTTCCCCTGTCACCGCCCGAAAGGTGATATCCGTCAGGGATTCATTGCCGGCTCCCGCATAGGTCAGCCCCACATGCCGAAACTCCACCGAATGCTCCTCCGCTTTCCCGCTTTCCTCATCGTTTCCGACATACGAGCCTGGCTTTAAGCTGTTGCGCACCTCGAATACGTTCTGGATCCGGTTGCCGCAGGCGATCGCTTTTGTCACGGTAATGATCAGATTCGCCAGCTTCACCAGCTCTACCAGAATCTGGGACATATAGTTGACCAGCGCCACCACCGCGCCCTGAGTGAGCAGGCCGGCATCCACCCGCACCGCGCCGGTATAGAGCAGCACGACGACAGCTCCGTTTACGATCACATAGGTCACCGGATTCATCAGGCCGGAAATGCGTCCCACGAACTTCTGCAGCCCTGTGAGCTTCTCGTTCTGCTCCCGGAAATGCGCCCTCTCCTCTTCTTCCTTGTTGAACGCCCGAATCACCCGAACCCCGGACAGATTTTCCCTGGTCAGCCGCAGCACCCCGTCCAGCGCCGACTGCACCCTTTTATACAGGGGCATGGTCCAGAGCATGATCCCGAACACCACGACGGACAGAAGGGGGATCGCCACCACGAAGATCCAGGCCGCCGTCGCGTCCACCGTAAAAGCCATGATCATCGCCCCGAAAACGATGAAGGGGGAACGCAGAAACAGGCGCAGCACCAGGTTGACGCCGGACTGCACCTGATTGATATCGCTGGTCATGCGGGTGATCAGCGTGGAAGTTCCCACCGTGTCCATCTCCGTATAGGACAGGCTCTGAATATGGGAAAAGAGCGCATGGCGCAGGCGCGTGGAAAATCCGGTAGCCGCGCGGGCCGCAAAAAACTGAGCCGTGATGGAACAGACCAGCCCGATAACCCCGAGCGCGATCAGGAGCAGGCACATCCGGACGATATACCCGCGATCCCGCTGCGCGATTCCGGTATCGATAACCGCCGCCATCACCAGCGGTACGAACAGCTCAAAAAGGGCCTCCAGCATTTTAAACAGGGGCGCCAGTATCGTTTCCTTTTCATATCCTTTCAGGTAGATCAACAACTTTTTCACGATCGTTCTCCTTTTTCCTATCCGCAGGACGGCAATTCAGCCGCTTTTCCAGCCTTTACGGCCCGAGCAGCTCCTTCAGCCGGGTCAGACAGCGGATCTCGTATTCCACATGGACTCCTGCCCCGTTGGCTTTCCGGTCCGGATTGAACCAGCAGGCGTCCAGCCCGGCCGCATTGGCTCCCCGGATATCGGAGGTCAGGGAATCCCCCACCAGAAGCACTTCGGACGGAGACAGGTCTCCTCCGATCCGCGCGAAACACCGGTCGAAAAATTCCTTTTTCGGCTTCTGATATCCGATTTCCTCTGAGATGAACAGATCCGTCATATACCGGTCAATGCCCGCCATGTGCAGCCGGTTTCTCTGTACCGCCGCAAACCCGTTGGTCACCGCGTAGAGAGGATAGCGATCCGCCAGAAATTCCAGCACCTCCCCGGCATGGGGAATGAGATCGTGTCCCTCCCCCAGAAGGCGTTCGTAATCTTTTTCCACGGCGATGCCATCCCCCGGGAAACCGATCTTTTCAAACGTCAGTCCAAACCGTCCCTCCCGGATCTGCTGCTTTTGAATTTCGCCCCGTTCGAAGGACTTCCACAGCCCGTCATTGATCGCGCTGTAAATCCGGTACTCCCGTTCCGAGACGGATGCGCCGGCCGCTTTCATCGCGGAGAAGAAAGCGGCCCGCTCCGCCGCCGCAAAATCCAGGAAAGTGCCGTCCATATCCAGAAACAACGCTCTGTACTTCATCTTCGCCTCCACTTCAGTATTCGATGCCCTTTCTCGCCAGGATCCCTTTTTCGTAAGGATGGCGAAGGGCCTTCATCTCCGTCACGTAGTCCGCGCATTCCATCAGCACAGGGGCCGGATCGCGCCCGGTCAGAACCAGTTCCGGCCCCTCCTTTTGCCCCCGCGCCATCCGCAGCAGGGAAAAGAGCTTATCCCGGGATAAAAGCCCCCAGTTCAAAGGGTAGGTGATCTCATCCAAAACCGCCATCCCGCATTCCCCGCGTTCCAGAGCCATCCGGATTTCGTCCAGCAGCCGGTCATGGATCCCCGAAAGCTCCGCTTTCTGCTCCTCGCTCAGAGTGTGGTAAAATCCGAATTCCTTCGGGCTTCGCACAATCCGCACCCCGGACATCTGCTTTAAAGCATGCAGCTCGCCGCTGTCATTTCCCTTCATGAACTGGGAAAAAACCGCCGGCATCCCTGCGCCCGCCGCACGGACGCACAGGCCGATGGCCGCCGTCGTCTTCCCTTTTCCGTCTCCCGTATACAGATGAATCATCCGCCATTCTCCTCCTCATTCCGGTTCGGGCAGTTTTTCCGGCCGCAGCCGGAACATATGGCCGCGCAGGACGTCTCCGGATCCGGGCTCAGCAGCATTTCGAAGACCAGACTCTTTTTGGGAATCAGGCAGAAAGCGGGATTGCAGCGTATTCCCTCCGCCTCCACCCGCGAAAGGACTCCCGGCATATCCTCCAGCGGCAGCTGTGGATCTTCTCCGAAAAAACGGTACCGGGCCACACGCAGCCCGGCATTTTCCAAGATCCATTCATTCAGCTGCCCACAGGCCAGGCGCATCAGCTCGTCGGAAAAGACTTCCGCCATATAGCATTCCAACAGCCTGTCTTCCCGGGCATATCCCTCCTGCAGGGCATCCACCTCCCCGCCCAATGTCAGGGCCGCATCCGCCCGATCCCGGCGGCCGTTCCCGTCCCATCGAACCCAGAACCGCGCGCCCTCCCGGACTGCATTCTGCACTCTTTTCCCCACTCCGGTCAAAAGATCCCTGTCCTGCGGGGAAAAACGATATCGCTTCAGAACGGACTCCGCCAGTCGATCCGTAACGGTCAGATGCAACGCCGTCCCCTTCATTTCGTTTCCCTCAGAATTTCAGCGAAATAACCCATATGGGAAACCGGTTCGCCGGCCGCATACAGATGGGACGTGTCCCCTACCATCTGACAGCGAAAGTATGCTTCCCCTTTTCTGACTTCTTCCGTCGTCACCACCGTCACGGAAGACGGGGCCAGGAACATGCCGTGGATCAGATTGACCGGCGAAATGTTGAGCAGATGGGACAGCAAAAAGAAGGTGACCCCCATATGGCAGAAGAGCGCCACCGTATCTTCGTTGTGGCAATCCGTCCGGTACATCTTCCCGTCCCGCTCATAGCCGTGAGCCTTTAAAATCTCGTCGATGCCGGCGCAGACCCGGGCGTACTCCTCTTTCACCCGGCCCGTACGCATCAGATCCGTATCCGCAAACGTATCCACACTGTGCATCTCCGGCACCTTCGTCCAGTACCCCGGCCAGAGATCCCAGGGCAGGCGTTTCTTCCCCGTTTCGGGATCGATGACCGGCGCGTCGAACTCTCTCAGCCAGTCGCAGACCGCTGCCCGTCTGCCGCACTTTCGCAAAGATGCGGATGCGGTATCCCGGGCTCTCCCCAGCGGGGAACAGTAGAATTCATCCACCTTCCAGCGCTGTACCCGCTCTGCCAGGAATTCCGCTTCCCGCCATCCCTTTTCCGTCAGGCTGTCTTTCGCGTAATCCGGCTCTGCATGTCTGATAAAAATCAGCCTCATACTTCCTCTTCTCCAAGAATCTCGATGGTATATTCCGCTTCAAATGCTTCCTTCGCCGGCAGCACATTGCCCCACTCCCGCTGCTGCAGGGTGCCGGAAAAGTTCATATGGTCGCATCGTCCGTACCAGGGTTCGATGCAGACGAAAGGAGCGTTCTTTTTGGGAACGGACCAGATGCCGAACAGCGGAGCGTCGAAAGTCACTTCCACATACGGCTTTTTGTCCGGCCTGCACAGGGAAACCCTCTGGGTCTGTCGATTTTCCAGCACCAGCGCATCCCGGTCGAACAGATCGTCCGACAGCCGCAGATAGCCGTCCTCCAACGGATAGGGGATCAATGTGTCCGTAGCCAGCCCTTCCCCGCTGATCATCCTGCTGACGATCTCGTCTTTGTTCGTATCGAAATGGATGTAGTAATCGCTCTGCTTCTCTCCCTTTTTCATCGGGCAGACAAACCCCGGATGTCCTCCGATGGAAAAATACATGGTCTCCGAGCCGGTATTGATCACCTTCCAGCATACCTTTACCTTCTGCCCTTCCACCCGATATCCGATTTCCAGGCGAAAGGGGAACGGGAATTTGCGGATGGTTTCGACGCTGGAGGAAAGCCCGAACCAGGCTTCATTCTGCTTTAAGGAAATCAGTTCGAACTCCATGTCCCGCGCGAAACCGTGCTGGGACATGTTGTAAATATGCCCGTTGTGGCGTACTTCCTTGTTTTTGTAATTGCCCACCAGCGGAAACAGCACCGGCGAAGTGCGCTTCCAGTATTCAGGATCCCCGTTCCACAGGTACTCCTGTCCCGTGGTGCAGTCCCGCAGCGAAATCAGCTCCGCCCCCAGCGACCTGATCCTCAGGGACAGCTTTCCGCTCTTAATCGTATACATTCCCATACCGTTACCTCCATGTCGGAGCGTCTTTTGCTCCTCTCCGGGCAAATTACCCATTTTATAACAAGTATACCCTGTATAGTTCGAAAAATCTACCTTTTTCTTCCGCCCTTCCCGTTCAGAAAGCAGAAGGAGAACAGGCAGTATCCGCACAGGGCGCCCAGACAGTTGAGCAGGATGTCGTCCACGTCGAAAGCTCCGAAATTCGTGACCAGCTGGAAGACCTCGATGGCGCACACAAACAGAAATGCATTGAGGAAAAGCACCTGCCATTTTCTGCTGCCCTTGTGCAGAAAAGGCAGCAAAAAGCCAAAAGGTACGAAACAGAAAATATTTCCAAACAGATTTTCAAAACTGTTGAGCCGCCCCCAATAGCGGATATACATGTCGATCGTCTTAAACAGAGTGAAGTTCGCGGTATCCAGCCCCTCCCAGATCACGTTTTTCTCCCAGGAAGACGTAATCTCCATCAGCTCGGACAGCGGATATTTAAAAACGATCACCTTCATCAGCACGAGCAGATAGAAAAAGAACACCCCCCGGACGATCCATCTCGCTTTCCTGCTGCTTTCATCCTCTGAAAAAAGGCTGTGTCTCATCGCGTTCCAGAACTTCATCACAAACTTCAATCATACCTCACTTCCATCAGCATCAGTCCCTGGGCCGGAACCAGCGGGCCGGCCTTCTGCCGGTCCTTTTCGGCGAGCAGCCGCTCGATATCGCCAGGAGGGCGTTTCGACAGTCCCACCTCCAAAAGCGTACCTGTCAGGATCCTCACCATATGATACAGAAAACCGTCTCCGGTATAGGTAAAGCGGATTTCCTCCCCCACCCGCTCGACCCGGATTTCAGAAATCGTACGAACCGTTGACTTCTTCCCCTTTCTGGCGGAAGTAAAGGCGGCGAAATCGTGGGTGCCTTCCAGATGGCCCGCCGCAAGCGCCATGGAGGGAAGATCCAGGGGCTCTTTGACCTGATAGACGAATTTTCTGTCGAATACATGCGGCACATCGCTGTTCAATACCCGATAGCGATAGGTTTTCCTTCTGGCATTATATCTGGCGTGAAACCGTGGAGCGGCCTCTTCACAGGAGATGACGGCCACGTCCTCGGGCAGATACCGGTTCATCACCTCCATCAGCTCCCCGGGCGTAAGATCCGTATCCATATGAAAATTCGCGACCTGTCCCCAGGCGTGAACGCCCGCATCAGTTCTGCCGGAAGCACAGATCTCCACCGGCGCACCCGCGATTTTACCGAGAAGAGTTTCGAACTTTTCCTGCAGGGTATTGGCGCCGGATCCTTTCCCCTGCTTCTGCCATCCCTGATAACGGGTGCCCTCATACTGAATAATGATCTTGAAATTGCGCACGCTCACAAAACCTCCCGGAGATTTTCCCTTTCACGGTTCCTCCTTTTTATCCTCTTCCGTCAGACGTCGGAACCGGTTGAACCCGTGAATCAAAATTTTCAGGCTGTCGATGGTCGTGGAAAAGAACCCGGCCTGATACATGTTCGCCAGAATAATGCCCAGCGGCACGGCCAGGATCATACCGCCCACGCCTCCCACCTTATAGCCGATGAACAGAAGAAACAGCGTGGGAATCGCCGGCACGCCGATGGAGTCCCCCACGATTTTGGGCTGGATCAGCTGACGGGCCAGCTGCCCCACGCCCCAGAGGATCAGGAGGCCTAAGGCCATTCTGTAGTCGCCGCCCAGAATTTTGATCAGGGCCCAGGGCACCAGTACAGTCCCGGTGCCGAACACCGGGAAAAAGTCCAGGAGCGCGATCCCCAGAGCGATGATCAGGGCGTACTCCACGTTCAGGATCAGAAAACCGATCACCAGCAGGAAGTACATCCAGATCCCTATTTTAAGCTGTGCCTTAAAATATCCGCCCACGGCGCTCGTCATGCTGCGGTACATCAGGGACCATTTTTCCCGAAAGCCCGCAGGCACATATTTCTGCAGCGTATGGATCACTTCCTCCCGCTCCGCCACAAAAAAGTAGGAGGACAACAGGCACATGATGACGTTGATGAAAATCGAAGGGATGTTTTTGGCAAAATTTCCTACGGCCGAAACGGTGGGCGTGCCCAGCCCGTTCGCTGCGCTGCTTAGAAATCCCATCAGTGCGTCCATGACGCCGGCCAGCTGTTCTTCCAGGTTTGCCGGCAAATACCGGCCAAGTCCCTCCAGTGCCCGGCCGGCATTGCTCACGTCTTCCTCCATCGCTTCCCAGATCTGAGGCAGTTCGTGCACGAAGCCGACAGCCTCCCTCACCAGAATGGAGCCGATCCAGTAACCCGCGCCGATCACCAGGGCGATCGCGGCGACGATGACGATGGCCGACCCCGCCTTCCTGCGGATCCGGATCTTTTCGTCCAGAAAGCGGACAAGCGGATTGGCGATCAGCGCGATGATCCAGCCCACTACGAAGGGCATGAAAAAACCGATGATCCTCGGCGCCACGAACAGCACGAACAGGAGAATGAAAAGAGCCGTCAGCAGATTGAGAAATACTTTCACATATTTGATCGCGGAATGTCTCATCGCTCTTCTCCCCCGGGCAAAAGGCTGTCCAGCAGGTCATAGATCTCCTCCCGCCCCTGTTTGGACAGGGCGGAAAAGGGGATCACCACAGTTCCCTTTTCCGCCTGCAGGCCGTCCCGGATAGCTTTCACCTGTTTGGCAATCTGGCTGCGGTTGATCTTATCCAGTTTGGTGGCGATGATAATAGGGTGATATCCGTAGTGCAGCATCCATCGATACATCTCCCTGTCATTGGCGGAAGGATCGTGACGGATGTCCACAAGAAGGAAGACCGCTTTGAGCTGCCTGGAGCCGTGCAGATAGCGCTCGATCATCTTTCCCCACTGGGCTTTGACCTGCTCATTGGCTCTGGCATAGCCATATCCCGGCAAATCTACCAGATAAAAACTGTCGTTGACGTTATAGAAATTGATCGTTTGGGTTTTCCCCGGCTGGGAGGATGTCCTGGCCAGGCTTTTCCGGTTCATCACCGCGTTGATGAGCGAGGACTTTCCCACATTGCTCTTTCCCGCAAAGGCGATCTCCGGCAGCTGATTGTCCGGCAGCCGGCTGGTCACCCCGCACACTGTTTCCAGGTTCACCGTTTTGATTACCATAAGCGTCCATCACTCCTTCCCCGTTTACGAACGCATTTCGGATCACATCATCCATGGCTTCCACAAAGAGGATCTCCAGCCCGGATTTGATTTCTCCGGGGATCTCCTCCACATCCGGCCGGTTTGCCCCGGGAACCAGCACGGTTCGGATTCCGGCCGTCTTCGCAGCCAGAATCTTTTCCTTCAATCCTCCGATGGGCAGCACCCGGCCGCGCAGGGTGATCTCCCCCGTCATGGCCACATCCGCCCGCACCGGAATCTTCGTCAGCGCGGACAGCAACGCAGTCGCCATGGTAATCCCGGCGGAAGGGCCGTCTTTTGGCACAGCCCCCTCTGGAATATGGATGTGGAAATCGTTGGTCTTAAAAGCTTCCTGCGAAATTCCGTACTTTTCGCTGACCGAGCGAATGTAGCTGATGCCGGTGAGGGCGGATTCCTTCATCACGTCCCCCAGCTGGCCTGTGAGTTCCACTTCCCCCTTGCCGGGCATGATGTTCACCTCGATCTGCAGGGTCTCGCCGCCCACGCTGGTCCAGGCCAGGCCCCGGACGATTCCCACCTCGTCCGTCTTGTTGGCCTTGATGGAATTGTAGCGGCGCTTTCCCAGATAATGTTCCAGATTCCGCGCCGTTACCCGGATGCAGCTCTTTTTTTTCTGCAGGAGCTCCCGGGCGGCCTTCCGGCAGATCTCGCCGATCTTTCTTTCCAGTTCCCGTACGCCAGCCTCCCTGGTGTAGGAACCGATGATCTCCTTTAAGGCGCTGTCCGTCAGGATCAGCTTTCCGCCCTCCATCCCGTTCTTCTTCAGCTGCTTTTCGAGCAAGTGCTCCTTGGCGATATGGAATTTTTCATTCGCCGTATAGCTGGTCACTTCGATCACTTCCATCCGATCCAGGAGCGGACGCGGGATGGTCTCCGTGGTATTGGCCGTGGCGATGAAGAGCACCTCGGACAGATCAATCGGAATCTCGATATAGTGATCCCTGAAGTGGCTGTTCTGCTCGCTGTCCAGCACCTCCAGCAGGGCGTAGGACGTATCCCCTTTATAGTCGCTGGACACCTTGTCGATCTCGTCCAAAAGCATCAGCGGATTCCTCACCCCGGCCTGCTTTAAGCCCGCTACGATCCGTCCCGGCATGGCGCCCACATAGGTTCTCCTGTGGCCGCGGATTTCCGCCTCGTCCCGCACGCCGCCCAGACAGATGCGGACGTATTTCTTATTCAACGCTTCCGCCACGCTTCTGGCGATGGAAGTTTTTCCCGTGCCGGGCGGCCCCACCAGGCAGATGATGGGACTGTCCCCGCATTTGGTCAGCGCCCGCACTGCCAAAAACTCCAGCATCCGCTCCTTCACCTGCTCCAGGCCGTAATGATCCCTCTCCAGAATCTCCTCCGCCCGGGATACATCCGTATTGTCTTTGGAGGCCTTGTTCCATGGCAACTCCAGGAGGGTCTGGATATACCCCCGCTCCACGCTGGACTCCGCGCTGTTACTCGCCAGGTTTTTAAACCGGGAAATCTCTTTTGCGATCCTGTCTTTCACCTCTTTTGGGGCCTTCAGGGCCGCCAGCTGATTCTCGAACTGGGCGCCCTCGGAAAGATCGTCCTCCCCCAGCTCCTGCTGGATATAGTGGAGCTGTTCCCTCAGGATATAATCCTTCTGATTTTTCTCCACGCGCTCCTTCACCTTTTCCGCCAGATCCGCCCGGATTTTGGCCACCTCGATCTCATTGGACAAAATTTCTGCCAGCACTTCATATCGATCCGAAACGTCCAGCGCGTCCAGCACTTTCTGCTTCAGGGTATAATCCACCGGCATGCTCTCCACGATCTGATCCAGCAGATGGCCCAGGCTGTAAATCTCGTCCATATGCCGCAGCAGCGTCCTCCCGGTCCTGGGATAGATACGGCAGTATTCCGCAAACAACTCCCGGATATTGCGGCTCATGGCCTCTTCTTCGTTGAAATTCTCTATTTTGCCGATGTCCGGAACCTCTTCCACATCGGCTAAAAGCCAGGCGGTTTCCTCCGGCACAAATCCGTACAGAATCCCCCTGGAAATCCCCTCCACCATCACCCGAACCAGGTTATCCGGCAGCTTCGTCACCTGTTTGATCCTCGCGATGCAACCCACCCGATAGACATCGTCCTGCTGAGGCGTTTCCGTCTCCGGCCGCTTCTGAGCTACCAGGAACACCCGCTGATCGTCGCACATGGCCTGCTCCACCGCCTGAATCGACTTTTCCCGGCTCAGATCAAAATGTATCATCATATCCGGCAGAATGGTCATACCCCGCAGGGCTACCGCCGGCATCTTCTCTCGCATTTCCATAAAAACTCCATTTAAAAAGCGCTCTGCCCTGTTCGGGCAGAGCGTCTGTTCGTCTATTTCGCTTCTTTGAAACCGTCCAAAAGTCCCTGTTTTTCTCTTCTGACCACCATGGGCTGGCTCGTGCCTTCCACCGCTTCCTTCGTGACGATGCACTGGGTGATCGCGGGGTCCGACGGAATCTGGTACATGATATCCATCATCGCCTTTTCCATGATGGAACGGAGGCCTCTGGCCCCTGTCTTCCTTTCTAAAGCCTTATCGGCGATGGCTTCCACAGCTTCCCTCTCGAAGGTCAGCTTCACATGGTCGTAACCGAACAGCTTCTGATACTGCTTGATCAGAGCGCTCCTGGGCTCCGTCAGAATCCGGATCAGAGCTTCTCTGTCCAGCCCCTTTAGGGAAACCGTGATCGGCACCCTGCCCACGAACTCGGGAATCAGCCCGTATTTGACCAGATCCTGCGGGGTTACTTCGGCATACAGCTCCGAAGCCGACCGATCCGCATTGGAGGTGATCTCCGCGTTGAAACCGATGCTCTTTCTGTCCAGCCGCGCTTCCACGATCCGGTCGATGCCGTCGAAAGCGCCGCCGCAGATGAACAGGATATTCGTGGTATCGATGGGAATCAGTTCCTGCTGCGGATGTTTGCGTCCTCCCTGAGGCGGCACGCTGGCCACCGTGCCCTCCACGATCTTCAGAAGGGCCTGCTGTACGCCTTCACCGGACACATCCCTGGTGATGGACACGTTCTCGCTCTTTTTGGTGATCTTATCGATCTCATCGATATAGACGATCCCCAGCTGGGCTCTCTCCACATCGTAATCCGCAGCCTGGATGAGCTTCAACAGGATATTTTCCACATCCTCGCCCACATATCCCGCTTCGGTCAGCGTGGTGGCATCCGCGATAGCGAAAGGCACGTTGATGATTTTTGCCAGGGTCTGAGCCAGATAGGTCTTCCCGCTTCCTGTGGGTCCCAGCATGAGGATATTGGACTTCTGCAGCTCCACGTCGTCGCTGTCGTCCCTGGCCATCACGCGCTTATAATGGTTGTAAACCGCCACGGACAGCACTTTTTTGGCTTCTTCCTGACCGATCACATAGTCATCCAAAAACTCTTTGATCTGCGCCGGTTTCAGCAGTTTGATCTGCAGGGGTTCCAGCCCCTGGCTTTCTTCGTCTTCTTCTTCGATGATTTCGGCGCAGATATCCACGCACTCATCACAGATATACACGCCGTCAGGCCCTGCAATCAGCTTGCGGACCTGATCCTGCGTCTTATGGCAAAACGAACATCTCACCTGATCTTCAGAATTTCTGCCTGCCATTCTTTACTCCTGTCTGCTTCACTTGAGCGAATCCTCATGAGAGGAGATGACCATATCGATCAGACCGTATTCCTTCGCTTCCTCGGCGGTCTTCCAGTTATCCCTCTCCGTATCGGCCGCGATCACTTCATACTCTTTCCCAGTATTCTCCGCCAGGATACGGTTCATTCGCTCCTTTATCTTCAAAATGTGCTTCGCGTTGATCTCGATATCCGTCGCCTGTCCCTGAGCGCCGCCCAGAGGCTGATGAATCATGATCTCCGCGTTGGGCAGCGCCATACGCTTTCCCTTCGTGCCGCCAGCCAGCAGAAATGCGCCCATGCTGGCCGCCATGCCGATACAGATGGTGGACACATCGCATTTGATATACTTCATCGTATCGTAGATCGCCATCCCGGCGGAAATCGAACCGCCCGGACTGTTGATATACAGATGGATATCCTTGTCCGGATCTTCCGATTCCAGGAACAGAAGCTGCGCGACAACCAGGCTGGCCGTGGTATCATTGACCTCTTCTCCCAGGAAAATGATCCTCTCTTTCAGCAATCTGGAAAAAATATCGTAAGAACGTTCCCCCCGGCTCGTCTGCTCTATGACATAAGGCACCAAACTCATCTTACAAACCTCTCTTTCACCGCTTCACGCGGTCAGATATGCGGTTTGGGATCCTTTTCGGAAATCACTCGTCCTTCTCTTTGGACTCCCCTACCACGAACTCTACGGCTTTGCGGACAGCCAGATCCTCCATGATCTGCTTCTTGCCCTGCTCGCCCATCATTTCCTTCACTTTATCCGCTTCCAGCTGATACATCTTGGCCATTCTCTCGATCTCGGCATCGTACTCTTCTTCGGAAGCCACGATGTTTTCAGCCGCTGCAACAGCCTCCAGCACCAGTCTGGACTTGATCCGGCTCTCCGCCTGCGGCTTCATCTGCTCCATCATCTTATCGTAGGTCAGTCCCGTGAACTGGAAGTACTGATCGATGGACAGTCCCTGCATCTGCAGTCTCTGAGCGAAATCGTCCACCAGCTGTCTCTGCTGAGTTTCCACCATCGCTTCCGGAATCTCCATCTGCGCCCCGTCGATGATCGTCTGGATCACAGCGTCTTCTTTCGCAGCCTTGGCGTCCTCCTCCTTCTTCTCCGTCAGTTTCTTGCGGATGTCTTCTTTATATTCTGCCAGCGTCTCGAATTCGGAAACTTCTCCCGCGAATTCGTCGTTGAGCTCAGGCAGCTGCTTTTCTTTGATCTCCTTTACGTTGACCTGGAAAGTTGCAGGCTTTCCTGCGAGTTCCTGGGCGTGGTACTGTTCGGGGAACGTCACGTGCACTTCGCAGGACTCCCCTGCATTTTTCCCGATGAGCTGTTCTTCGAAATTGTCGATGAAGGAGTGGGAGCCGATGGTCAGGCTGTGGTTTTCCCCTTTGCCGCCTTCAAATGCGACGCCGTCCACGAATCCTTCATAATCGATCACCGCGATGTCTCCGTCCTGTACAGGCCTTCCCTCCACGGTCACTGTTCTGGCATTGTTCTCCCGCTGCTGCTGCAGATCCGCATCGATCTCCTCTTCCGTCACGGTCGTGTCCGCTTTCTCAACTTCGATTCCCTTGTATGCGCCCAGCGTCACTTCGGGTTTTAACGCCACTTCAGCCGTGAAAATGAAAGGCTTTCCCTCTTCGATCTGGGTCACGTCGATCTTCGGAGAAGAAACGATGGTCTCTTCGCACTCTTCCAGCGCCTTCTCATACGCGTTCGGAATGATCTCGTTGGCGGCATCTTCATAGAAGACGCCCTTGCCGTACATCTGCTCGATCATCTTCCTGGGCACTTTTCCCTTTCTGAAGCCGGGAACGGAAATTTTTCCCTTATTTTTCTGATAAACGCTCTCCACCGCTTTGGAAAACTCCTCCGCAGAAACCTCGATGGTGAGCTTCGCCATGTTCTTTTCGAGTTTTTCTACCTGCAAACTCATCTGCTAATCCTCCTCGTATTCCTTTTGTCAAGACAACTTTTCTTCTTGCATAATGTCCGCCTCTATCGTTTTTTCATGTTCGTTTAACCGTAATTCACGAGGAAAAACAGGGCAGACCCACAATCATTGTACGATTATAGCATAAATGTCTTTAAAATACTAGCATTTTTTCTCGCATTGTTCTATACTTCTCCTGGAGAAAACTGAGTTCACAGGAGGAAAACAAAATGAACAGCAAAACCAAAAAGCTGGCGCAGACTGCCCTTCTTCTGGCGATCTGCCTGCTGAGCCAATACTTTAAGAATTTAAGCGTATACATCACGGGCCCCATCATTAACGCCTGCCTGATCCTCTGCGTTCTGGCGGTCGGGCTGCCCTGGGCCGCGATTCTCTGCGTCATCACTCCCATCACCGCGTTTTTCATCGCCGGTTCCCCGATCATGGCGGGTATCCCTCTGATGTTTCCCGCCATCATGGCCGGCAACTTCATCCTGGTGCTCTTCGCCTGGATTTTCGAAAAGAGGACGCATCTGCGCTTCCGCCTTCCCATCGGCCTGATCGCAGGCAGCGTCTGCAAAGGGCTCTTCATGGGCCTGGTCATCGTGGGCGTGCTGCTTCCCGTCTTCGGGAACAACATCTCCTCCCACCTGCCCAAACCCGAAGCGCTGCCCGGCGTGCTGGCTGCCGCCAGAACGACATTTTCCGTCACCCAGCTGATCACAGCCCTCATCGGCAGCCTTCTGGCCTATATCATATGGCTTCCTCTGAAAAAATATCTCAAAAACGAAACCTGATTTCATGCCAGAATCTACCATAATAATTCTTTTTTTGCCGAACATACTAAGGTCAGATAAGTGATCACGACAGGCGCGAACCGTTCACGGGCAGCTGCAGAGCCGCAGGACGAAAGTAACGCCGCCGGCCCAGGGGCTGAGAAGTCGGCGCTTATCCTGCGGCTGCGGACAGCTTTCTCTTAAGTCCGCGGTCAAAAGCAAACCAAATGACAAATCAGTATGTTACGGAGGTGAACGACAATGGCAAGTTCTTCTGGCAGATCCAATCGGGTGGAAGTTCCCGAAGCGAAAGCCGCTATGGACAGATTCAAGACTGAGGTCGCTTCTGAGTTAGGCGTAAACTTAAAAGAAGGATACAACGGCGACCTGACTTCTCGTGAGGCAGGTTCCATCGGCGGAGAGATGGTCCGCAGAATGATCAAAAAACAGGAAGAGGAAATGAAGTAACCCTTCCCCAAAAGGAAGCTGCTGCACTAACGTGCAGCAGCTTCCTTCTTCTGCGCGCCCGGCGGGTATGCGCTCTCCTTTTTCCCGCGCCCGGCCAGATAGTGGATCACATCCCTGCGCGTCACGATGCCGATGAAAATCTTCTCATCGTCCACAACGGGCACGAAGTTCTGCACGGCCACCTTGTCCATCAGCCCTTCCATGTCCACGTTGATATGTACCGGTTTGTTGTCCCTGCTGCGCCGGATCTCCATCACGGAAATATCCTCCATTTCATGCAGCTGCGGGAAATCCAGCTCCTTTAAGCCCCACAGCACATCCCCGTCCGTCAGCGTCCCGATATACCGGCCGTCCACAGAGAGCAGCGGCACCGCCGCATATCCGTGATATTCCATCTTCTCCACTGCCTGCCGCAGCGTATCGTCCTCCCGGACATAAGCGACTTCGCTCTTAGGCGTTAAAAAAAAC
Organism: Clostridiales bacterium; assembly: GCA_003343625.1. GTDB lineage: Bacteria > Bacillota > Clostridia > Lachnospirales > Lachnospiraceae > Gallintestinimicrobium > Gallintestinimicrobium pullicola. Next base: position 51,910 of record QAKV01000041.1, on the reverse strand, counting down.
AAAATATTCATGAGTCCTTTTGCTACCTTTCGTACACAATGCTCTCGGCCAGCGCATCCGCAGCAGCCCTGGAAATCAGCTTCTCCACGATAATCAGCCCGAAGGGGATCGCGCATCCCATCCCGCGGCCGGTGATCACGTTTCCGTCCGCCACCGCCTTTTCCGAAAGAACCTGAGCCCCGGCGAGTTCCCCTTCAAAGGAAGGGTAGCACACCGCTTTCCTCCCTTTCAGGTAACCTCTGTGTCCGAACACCGAAGGCGCAGCGCAGATGGCGGCGATCCATTTGCCCGCCGCATGGAAACGATCCAGCTCCTCCATCAGCCGTCCGCACCCTTCCAGGTTCTTCGTGCCCGGCATCCCTCCGGGCAGGATAAGCATATCCAGCTGCCCGAAATCCACATCCCCGAGAAGGGCATCCATCTTCACGCTGATCCCGTGGGATCCGGTCACGCTGTCTTTGCCCGTCACCGAAATCATCAGAATCTCCACCCCGGCTCTCCGGCACAGATCCACCACGGTAAGCGCTTCTATTTCCTCATATCCTTCTGCGAAAAAAATTCCTGCTTTTGCCATAGATAACTCCTTTTTCTTCGCGCACGGACTGCGCTCTTTTTCCTTTTCATCTTAACAGATATCAGGTGCTCATAAAAGGGTAAAAATATGAATTATTTCTAAATATTTGAAAAAATATCCCCGGATATGCTACAATACTGCCAAGGCCGGCAGGCCGCAGAAAGGAGAACGTCATGGAAATCGAACGAAAATTCACCATAAAAAAACTGCCCGATGAAATGGATCGGTATCCGAACCATTTCATCGAACAGGCTTATCTGAATGTGGATCCGGTGGTGCGCATCCGCAGGGAGGACGACACCTGTTATCTGACCTGGAAAGGAAAGGGGATGATGGTTCGGGAAGAGTACAACCTTCCTTTAAATCTCCCTTCCTACAAACATCTTCTCTCCAAGGCGGACGGCGCCGTGATCTCCAAAAGAAGATACCTGATTCCCTGCGCTCCGTATACCATCGAACTGGATGTCTTTTGTCCGCCTTTTTCTCCCCTGATCATCGCGGAAGTGGAGTTCCCGGATGAGGAGAGCGCGAATTCCTTCGTCCCTCCGGAGTGGTTCGGTCCGGAGGTGACGGAGGATCCCGCTTATCACAACTCCAGTCTAAGCCGAACCGGCCGCTGCCCGGATTCCTTCTCTCCGTAATTCATAAATATACTGTCCCTTTTCAGCGCATATACAGCTCTGTCATTTCCTTCATCTCTTCGGCCAGCTGATCCGTCAACTGTCCCGGGACGAGCCTCCATTTCCAGTTATTTCCCAGAGTGGAGGGGAAATTCATCCGCGCTTCATCTCCCAGCCCGAGCCAGTCCTGAATCGGAATCACCGCCGTGTCCGCCGCCGAAGACAACGCCGCTGCGATCATGGCCCGAGGCACTTCGCTCCCCCGGCTCGCCCGCAGATAGCGGCGGATGAAGCGCTTCGTCTTCCGCCCCTGCTGCTCATACCAGGACAGCGTGGTCTGGTTGTCGTGGGTGCCCGTGTAGACGATACAGTTTTTCTCATAGTTGTGCGGGAGATATTCGCTGTCGCCTCCATCGAAGGCGAACTGCAGCACCTTCATGCCGGGAAATCCCGTCCTCCTGATCATCCGGCGCACCGGCGGCGTGATCACTCCCAGATCTTCCGCGATCACCGCCTTTTTGCCGAGCTTTTGTTTCATCGCCGCAAACAGATCGTAATCCGGTCCCTTCTCCCAGTGTCCGTTCACCGCCGTCTCGTCCCCATAGGGGATAGAGAAATAGGCTTCGAATCCCCGGAAATGGTCGATGCGAACCACATCGTAAAGCCTGCAGCAGAAATCCAGGCGCGAAAGCCACCATGCATATCCCGTCTTTCGATGATATTCCCAGTCGTAGAGCGGATTTCCCCACAACTGCCCGGTGGCGGAAAAAGCGTCCGGCGGCACGCCTGCCACCGCTTTCGGCAGCAGGTTTTCTTCCAGCAAAAACAGCTCCGGATGAGCCCAGGTGTCCGCGCTGTCGTAGGCCACATAGATGGGGATATCCCCGATAATGGAAATCCCGTTCCCGTTGGCATAGCGTTTCAACGCCTGCCACTGTTCCGAGAACAGATACTGAAGGAACTTCCAGAATTCGATCTGGCTTTTCAGCTCCCGCCCGCACGCTTCCAGCGCCGCCTTCTCGCGCATTTTCAAAGGTTCTTCCCATTCCTGGAAAGCCGCGCCCCCATGGCTTTCCTTGAGAGCCATGAAAAGCGCGTAATCCGAAAGCCACCAGTCGTTTTCCCCGCAGAACGCGGCAAACGCCGGATCCTTTCCGATTTCGCTGCGTTCATAGGCCCGTTGCAGGAGAGGGAAGCGGTTGAAATACATTTTCTCATAATCCACGTAGGCTTCGCTGCCGCCCCAGTCCGTTTCGGCGCATTCCTCTGCGGTCAGCCATCCCTTTTCGATCAGCGCTTCCAGATCGATCAGATAAGGGTTCCCCGCGAAGGTGGAAAAGGACTGATAGGGCGAATCCCCGTACCCGGTGGGGCCCAGGGGCAGAATCTGCCACAGCTTCTGCCCCGCCTTTTTCAGAAAATCCACAAATTCGTACGCTTCCCGGGAAAAAGCCCCGATCCCATAAGGGGACGGGAGGCCGGTCACCGGGAGCAGTACCCCGCTCTTTCTCATGACAGCCGATTTCCTCCGTCTTCGCTCTCCTTTAACTTCCAGATATCCCGGTTATATTCCCGAATGGTTCTGTCGGAGGAGAAGAAGCCGGATTTCGCGATGTTGACCAGCATCATCCGCTTCCATTTCGCCCGATCCTCGAAGTCCGCGATCATGCGATCCTTCGTCCGGATATAGTCCTCCAGATCCAGAAGGGTCATGAACCAGTCTTTGTTCAGGAGTTCTTCGTATAACCGCTTCAGGTTCTCCTCATGGCCTGCCGCCAGCGCCTGTTCGCCCACGATGAAGTCCACCGCCTCTTTTATGACCGGGCTCTTCTCATAATAATCTTTCGAGACATAGTCCGCCTTTTCGTAATGCTCGATCACCTGCTCGCTGGTCTGCCCGAACACGTAGATATTGTCGTCCCCCACCAGCTCATGGATCTCCACATTGGCGCCGTCCGCCGTACCCAAAGTCACCGCTCCGTTGAGCATAAACTTCATATTGCCGGTTCCGGATGCTTCCTTGGAAGCCAGGGAAATCTGCTCCGAAATATCACAGGCCGGGATCAGCCTTTCCGCATAGCTCACATTGTAGTTTTCCACCATCACCACCTGCATGTAGTCCTTCACGTCCGGATCGTTGTTGATGATCTCCTGTAGCACCAAAAGCAGATGGATGATGTCCTGGGCGATCACGTAGGCCGGCGCCGCTTTCGCTCCGAACAGAAAGCTCAGAGGCCGGGCGGGTTTCTTGCCGCCCTTGATTTCCAGGTATTTGTGAATGATATACAGAGCGTTCATCTGCTGCCGTTTGTACTCATGCAGCCGTTTGATCTGGATATCGAAAATCGATTCCGGATTTAAGGAAACCCCTTCCTTCTCGGCGATATAGGAACACAACTCCTGCTTTTTGCGCTGTTTGACTTCTTCCAGCCGGTTTAAGAATTCCTCATCGTCCGAAAACTCCAGCAGTTTTTCCAGCTGATCTGCGTCAGTCTTATAACCGTCGCCGATGGCTTCCGAAATCAGCGCCGCCAGATCCCTGTTACAGGACAGCAGCCATCTGCGGAAGGTGATGCCGTTGGTCTTATTGTTGAACTTTTCCGGATAGATTTTATAGAAGGGATGCAGCTCCGTATTTTTCAGGATCTCCGTATGGATGGCGGCCACCCCGTTGACGGAAAAGCCGTAGTGGATATCCATGCGGGCCATATGCACCAGGCCATTTTCATCGATGATCTGCACGTCCGGATCGTCGTATTTTTTCGCCACCCGGTCCGCCAGTTCTTCGATGATGGGCACCAGCTGAGGCACCGCTTTTTCCAGCCATTCCAGAGGCCACTTTTCCAGAGCCTCCGCCAAAATGGTGTGGTTGGTATAAGCGCAGGTGCGGCTCACCACTTCGATGGCTTCGTCCATGGTGAACGCCTTGTCGTTGACCAGAATGCGGATCAGCTCCGGAATGATCATGGACGGATGGGTATCGTTGATCTGAATCACCGCGTGATCGTACATCCTGCGCAGATCGTACTGCTTCTCTTTCATTTCCTTCAAAATCAGCTGCGCCGCATTGCTGACCATAAAATACTGCTGATAAATGCGCAGCAGTTTGCCCGCTTCATCGGAATCGTCCGGATACAGAAACAGGGTCAGATTCTTTCCGATGGCGTCCTTATCGAACGAAATCCCATCTTTCACCAGACTTTCGTCCACCCCTTCCAGGTCGAACAGACGCAGTTTGTTCACACCGCTGTCATAGCCGATCACATCGATATCATAAAGGCGGGAGGTCACCTTTTTATCCCCGAAACAGACATTGAAAGATACGTCGGTCCTGTTCAGCCAGGAATCCCTTTCCATCCAGCTATCCTTCTCCGCAGTCTGCATCCGATCCCGAAATACCTGCCGGAACAGGCCGAAATGATAGTTCAGACCGATTCCCTCGCCGGGAAGCCCCAGGGTAGCGATGGAATCCATGAAACAGGCCGCCAGACGGCCCAGTCCGCCGTTACCCAGAGACGGTTCGGGTTCCACCTCCTCGATCCGGGACAGTTCCTTTCCCTTGCTCTTTAAAATCTCTTCGACCTTTTCATAGATCCCGAGATTGATCAGATTATTGGACAAAAGCTTGCCGATGAGGAACTCCGCGGAAATATAGTAGACTTTCTTGTCCCCGTCGTTGGGCACCGTAGCATCCGTCAGCCCTTTGACCAGATACAGAAGCGCCACATAAACCTGTTCATCCGTGGCTTCCTGTATGGTGCTCCCGAACAGCCGCTTCGTCAGCGCCTCCAGCTCCATATCGATTCTCTGCTCCAGAATCTCCCTCTGGATCGTCTCTTCCACTCTCACTTTAAACCTCCGTTCCGCCGCCTTTGCGGCCTTTTCCTGCCCGACATCCTTGCCGTCGGTAACCTTTTCCTGCAACCAACCGTATGCCTTTGCCTTCCGGGTACCATCATTTGATGATATCCTGGTATTGCATCCGGATCAGTTCATAATCCAGAACCAGATTTCTGCCCATCTGGCCTTCCATCAGGCGACCTACCTCCTCCACCGCCGCAGCGGAGATCCGGAAGAAATTCTGCCTGACGGTGTTCATCTGCTTGCCCGCATAACCCATCAGCGTGATACCGTCAAACCCGCAGACCGGATGGAACACATCCAGCTCCATCAGCGCCCGCATGGCCCCGATGGCCATCAGATCGGAAGCGCACACGAAGACATCCATCTCCTTTTCGTAGTAAAACGTCAGTTCCCGGGCCTTCCTTTCGCTGAAGTCCCCGTATTCCACCGTCAGCTTCAGATCCAGCTCTTCGGCCAGCTCCTGCATTCCGCGAACGCGCTCCCAGGTCACATAGGACTCTTTCTTTCCGGCAATATAGAGAACCCTTCTGCAATTTTCGTTCTCCAGAATCGTTTTTTTGGCCACATCGTACTGCGCCTTTCGCTGATCGATCCACACCGAGGACGTATTCCTGTCGGAAAAAGGGGCATCCACCACCACTGTTTTGAATTCGCCGCTTTCGATCAGCTTCTGCCAGAACGGGTCTTCACGCTCCATCCCATAAATGATAATCCCTTCGATACTCTGCGCTTTCAGGTAGTTTACGACTTCTGCAGTTCCCTTATCCTTTAACATGGAAAAAAACAGGGTAATCACATCTATCTTCAACTCCCTGGCGCGCTGAATGGCTCCGGCCAGATATTGCAGATCGATCTCGTCCACTGCGGGCATCCCTTCTTCCAAATTCAGGAGGAGCGCCACCCTTCCCGATTTTCCGGATGACAATGCCGCCGCCATCGCATTGGGCGTGTAACTCAGCGCTTCAATGGCCTCGTTTACCCGTTCTTTCGTTTCCGCGCTGACTCCCGCATATCCGTTTAGAACCTTGGATACCGTGGAGATCGCCACTCCTGCTCTTTTTGCCACATCCTTAATGGAAGCCACTCCTTTTCCTCCCTCCGGATTTTCTCACGGACCGATGCGAGTCCTGAAAGGTGGAATACAGATATTTCGGAAAACGTTTTCCACCCGATGCCAGTATATAATGGAAAACGTTTTCTGTCAACCCATTTTTTGTAAATTCCGGGTGAAATGAAAGGTAGGCCCGAAAATTTGCTGCGAAAAGAGTGAGGCAATCATTTCCTATCGTACAAAAAAACTGCAATACCCGCCGATGAATCATCAGAGGGTATTGCAGCTTCTATTCCCGCGTACATGCCTGCACGCATTTGTCTATATGGATATCTTATCTGTGCATGGAGAAAGAATCTAAGTCGTAATTCTTCAGATTTTCGTGAACGCCTCTGCTATCCGCCTCGCCGATGAGCTTATCGCGATCCTTTTTCGCTGCCTGAGCGGTTTTGTGATGGCTGGGACCTCCCACGCATCCGCCCTCGCAGATCATTCCCTCGATGAAGTCCTCCGGCAGTCTGCCGATCTTCAGCAGCGTCAGCGCCTTCTTGCATTCCGCAATACCGCTGCATCTGGCCACCTTGATATCCGTATTCTCTCCGGTTTCTTTCAGGCATTCCAGAACGGCCTCGGTCACGCCGCCGCCATTGCCGAACCGTTTGCCGAATACGCTGGCTTCCTGGCTGCTGTTGGCTTCGGGTTCCAGTTCCACGCCTTTGGCCCGCATGATCGCGCGGATTTCCCCGAAGGTCAGCACATAGTCCGCGTTGCCTTCGATGTTGTGGTTGTGCGCTTCAGACTTCTTGGCGATGCAGGGTCCGACGAAGACGGTGACCGTTTCGGGATCCTTCGCCTTGAGCAGTCTGGACACGCCGCACATCGGGGAAACGGTGGTGGAAATGTTGCCCGCCACTTCCGGGAAGTGCTTTCTGATATAGTTGACAAAGGCAGGGCAGCAGGAAGTGGTCATCTTCTTGCCTTCCTTGAATCCTTCCGCCCATTCCGCCGCCTCGAACGCCGCCGTCAGATCGCCGCCCAGACCGACTTCCACGAAGTCCGCAAAGCCGACTTTCTTCATCGCTGTTCTCCAGCTCGCCATGGTAATGTCGGGGCCGAACTGTCCTTCTCCAGCAGGTGCCAGCATGGCGACGACTTTCTTGCCGTCGCGGATGGCGTTGACCACATCCACCACATCCGTCTTGGTCGCAATCGCGCCGAAGGGACAGCTGTGTACGCACTGGCCGCACTGGATGCACTTGGATTCGTCGATCTGGCAAACGCCGTGTTCATCCATGGTCATCGCATCCACAGGGCAGCTCTTCATGCAGGGCCTCTGGATCTTGACAATCGCAGAATATGCGCAGGCTTCCGCACACTTGCCGCAGGATTTGCACTTGTTCGGATCGATATGAGAACGTCCGCCGGCGATGGTAATCGCGCCGAAGTGGCAGGCCTGGCGGCAGGATTTTGCCAGGCAGCCCTGGCACAGATCCGTCACCACATATCCGGAAGAAATGGGACATTCTTCACATGCCGAGTTAATAACCTGAACGATATTGCTGCTCTCTTTATTCCCGGGGCATTTCCCTTCCGCCAATCTGACTCTCTGTCTGATGATTTCACGCTCTTTATAAATACAGCAGCGGAAACGCGCTTCAGGGCCCGGGATCATTTCAAAGGGGATATTCTCTTTTTTCTCTTCCAGTTCTCCCGCAAATGCGAGCTTCGCCACTTCGGTAAGCACTTCATGCTTAATATTCAAAATGGTAGCGTCATCCGATACTTTTCCCATATTTCCCTTTATCCTCTTTCCTGAATTTTTCCGTTATGAGATACATATGAGATACGCGCCGGACATCGGACCGAAAAGCCCCATTCGGGGCCTTTCGGTTCAGCCGACGCGTACGATTTCATCGAAACGACTGTTTCAGTCCGCGATCAGATCAGTCGTTACCGTACAGAACCTGCAGCTTCTGCAGATAATCATATCTTTCCTTCGCGTTCTCAGCAGCCTGATCCTGCAGACGTGCAGCCTTCGCAGCATCCTTCAGCGCCAGGGAAGCGTATCTTACCTCGCCGCCGATGAATTCCTTGAAGTCCTTGGTAGGAGCCTTGCTGTCCACGACGAACTTCTTGTCCGCAGCAGGATTGAAGCGGAACAGATGCCAGTAACCGGACTCTACCGCCAGCTTCTCTTCGGTCTGAGCCTTGCTCATGCCCTTCTTGATACCATGGTTGATACAAGGAGCATAAGCGATGATCAGGGAAGGTCCCGGATAAGCTTCCGCTTCTGCGATCGCCTTCACGGTCTGGTTGTAGTCAGCGCCCATGGCGATCTGCGCCACATATACATAGCCGTAGCTCATGGCGATGCCCGCCAGATCCTTCTGCTTCACTTCTTTGCCGCCTGCAGCGAACTGTGCCACCGCGCCGGTAGGAGTTGCTTTGGAAGCCTGGCCGCCGGTATTGGAATATACCTCGGTGTTGAAGACCATCACGTTGATATCCTGGCCGCTTGCCAGCACATGATCCACGCCGCCGAAGCCGATATCATATGCCCATCCGTCACCGCCGAAGATCCACTGGGATTTCTTGGACAGGAAGTCTTTGTTCTTCACGATATCCTTGCAGGTATCGCAGTCTTTGCCTTCCAGCGCAGCTACCAGACGATCCGTAGCGGGCCCGTTGGTCACGCCGCTGTTAAATGTATCCAGGTATTCCTGGCAGGCAGCTTTCACAGCCTCGTCGTCGGAAGAAGCCAGAACCGCTTCCACCTTCTCCTTCAGGCCGCCTCTGAGCGCGTTCTGCGCCAGCAGCATACCCATACCGAATTCAGCGTTGTCCTCGAACAGGGAGTTATCCCATGCAGGGCCTCTGCCCGCTTTGTTCACGGTGTAAGGGGTGCTCGGAGAAGAGTTGCCCCAGATGGAGGAACATCCAGTCGCGTTGGCGATGTACATTCTGTCGCCGAACAGCTGGGTGATCAGTTTCGCATAAGGGGTCTCGCCGCATCCTGCGCAAGCGCCGGAGAACTCGAGCAGAGGCTGTTTGAACTGGGAACCCTTAACGGTGGTTTCTTTGAATTTCTCAAGGACTTCCGGCTTCTCAGGAAGCTTCTGGCCATAGTCGAACAGGGCCTGTTTGGAAAGCTGGGATTCGAGAGGAGCCATGGAGAGCGCCTTTTCTCCCTTCATGCCAGGGCATACGTTCGCACAGGAACCACATCCGGTACAGTCGAGTACGGATACGGAAACTGCGAATTTCTTGCCGGGCATGCCGGTCATATCCAGAGCCTGGGTGCCTTCGGGCGCATTCGCCAGCTCTTCTTCCGTCATAACCACAGGACGGATAACCGCATGAGGGCAGACATAGGAGCAGAAGTTACACTGGATACATTTGGTGGAATCCCAAACGGGAACGTTCACCGCAATGCCTCTCTTCTCGTATGCAGCGGAGCCGGAAGGAGTGGAGCCGTCCACGTAATCCTTGAACGCGGATACAGGCAGGGTATTGCCTTCCTGAGCGCTCACCTTGGTCTGGATGTTGTTGACAAAATTGACCACGTCTTCTCTGCCGTCGGTCACTACCTTGTAATCCAGGCCTTCGTCTTCGCAGTTCTTCCAGCTTTCAGGAACGTCAACCTTGACAACGCCCTTTGCGCCTGCGTCGATAGCAGCCCAGTTCTTTTCCACCACATCCTGGCCCTTGCGTCCGTAAGTAGCCTTCGCAGCTGCCTTCATCAGCTCGTTCGCCTTCTCGGAAGGGATGATGCCGGTCAGTTCGAAGAATGCGGACTGCAGGATCGTGTTGATACGGGTGGGGCCCATGCCGGTCTCAATACCGATCTTCACGCCGTCGATGGTGTAGAACTTGATGTTGTGATCTGCGATGAATTTCTTCATCTGGCCGGGCAGATGCTTGTCCAGCTCTTCGTGCGTCCAGGAGCAGTTCAGCAGGAAGGTACCGCCGTCCACCAGTTCCTGAACCATGTTGTACTTACGCACATACGCAGGGTTGTGGCAGGCCACGAAGTCAGCCTGGCGGATGAGGTAAGTGGATTTGATCTTCTTATGTCCGAAACGCAGGTGGGACATGGTCACACCGCCGGACTTCTTGGAGTCGTAATCGAAGTACGCCTGTGCATACATATCGGTGTTGTCGCCGATGATCTTGATGGAGTTCTTGTTCGCACCTACGGTACCGTCCGCGCCAAGTCCCCAGAACTTGCAGTTGGTGGTGCCTTCGGGAGTGGTTACCAGTTCAGGCCCGAGCTTTAAGGACAGGTTCGTCACATCGTCTTCGATACCGATGGTGAATTTCTGCTTCTCGGTGTTGTTATAAACAGCGACGATCTGAGCGGGAGTGGTGTCCTTGGAACCCAGTCCGTAACGGCCGGTGTAAATCGGAACAGCGTCGAACTTGGAACCTTTCAGGGCAGCGACCACATCCAGGTACAGAGGCTCACCCTGAGCGCCGGGCTCTTTGGTCCTGTCGAGAACGGAAATCTTCTTTACGGTGTCCGGGATCGCATCGATCAGGGCATCCGCGCAGAAAGGTCTGTACAGACGGACTTTCACGACGCCGACCTTCGCGCCTTCGGTCTTTGCCAGATAGTCGATGGTCTCTTCGATGGTATCGTTAACGGAACCCATCGCGATGATCACATGCTCTGCATCCGGAGCGCCATAGTAGTTGAACAGCTTATAATCGGTACCGATCTTCTCGTTTACCTTGTCCATGTACATCTGGACGATTTCGGGAAGGGCATCGTAGTACGGGTTGCTCGCTTCTCTCGCCTGGAAGAAAATGTCAGGGTTCTGAGCGGAACCTCTCTGACAGGGATGATTCGGGTTGAGCGCATGCTTGCGGAATGCGTCGATGGCATCCATGTCCGCCATATCCTTCAGATCCTCATAATCCCAGGTTTCGATCTTCTGGATCTCGTGGGAGGTACGGAAACCGTCGAAGAAGTTGATGAACGGAATGCGTCCCTTGATGGCTGCGAGATGTGCAACAGGAGTCAGGTCCATAACTTCCTGTACGCTGCTTTCGCAGAGCATCGCACATCCCGTCTGACGACAGGCATATACGTCGGAATGATCGCCGAAAATGCTCAGCGCATGGCTGGCGATGGCTCTCGCGGATACGTTGAACACGCCGGGAAGCTGCTCACCTGCGATCTTATACAGGTTGGGAATCATCAGAAGCAGACCCTGAGACGCGGTGTAAGTCGTCGTCAGCGCACCTGCTGCCAGAGAACCGTGAACGGCGCCTGCTGCACCCGCTTCAGACTGCATTTCCGTGATCTTCACGGTCTGTCCGAACATGTTCTTTCTGTCTGCTGTCGCCCATTCATCAGTGGCTTCCGCCATCGGAGAGGAAGGGGTAATCGGATAGATCGCCGCTACATCGGTAAATGCGTATGACGCATGGGCCGCTGCATGGTTACCATCCATGGTTTTCATTTTCCTAGCCATAAAAAATCATCCTTTCTTATGTTTTTTCGATATTCAATATTATACATCCTCGGCACTTTTTATGGGCATACATTTTTTATATGAAATCCATGTATTTTTTTATATCACATCTTGCAGTTTTTCGGCGAAAAAGCTATGATAAAAGCGGGTTTGCGGGATCATTTTGAATTCGACCGTCAGATCGCCGGGAATGTACAAAATGAGATACATTCCCTTCTATAAAAATGTAAAAGGAAGGAAGGAAAGAGAATGAACCCGAACGTTCTTCGTTATGCCATAGAAGTGGAAAGATGCCGTTCCATCACCAAAGCAGCGAAGCAGCTGTTCGTCAGCCAGCCGAACCTGAGCCGGGATATCCGGGAGCTGGAGGAAGAAATCGGCTTCTCGCTGTTCACAAGGAGTTCCAAAGGCGTAGTTCCCACGGAAAAAGGGCGCGAATTTCTCCTGCTGGCGCGGAAGGCCGTTCAGCAGTTTCAGGTGCTGGAAGCGTTCTGTTCCCACGAGGATAAAGATCGCCTGCATCTGGAAATCTGCGTCCCCAAATCCCCGGGATTTTCCTCCTCTTTCGGCCAGTTTCTGTCCCGGTACAGCAGAGGGCGGATCCTGTCCGCAGATTATCGGGAAACCGGTGCGCTGGAGGCGATTCAGAGCGTTTCCATGCACTGCTGCCGTCTGGCCGTCATCCGTTTCCCGGATCAGTATGAGAACTCACTTATGACTTTGCTAAAGCAGAAGGAAATCGCTTTTGAACTCCTGCAAAGATCCGAAGCGCAGATCATTATGTCCGAACGGCATCCCCTCGCTTCGGCGTCGGCATTGACCGAAGATATGCTTGAGGACTTCCCCGAGATCCTCTGCGAGGACGCTTCTCTGGCCTCCCATTTCAACGATCCGTCTCCGGAGGGAACCGGTCGCGGTTTCATCCGCGTTCAGGAACACGGCAGCCTGCTGGATCTGCTGGTCCGGATTTCCGGCGCCTTCGCCTTTCTCCCCCCTCTTCCCGCGCCGCTTTTGTCCGAGCGGCATCTGATCAGCAGACCTTTTTTGGGGCCGCCCCGGAAGATGACGGATCTGCTGATCTATCCGGAGGATTTTCATCCGACCCGCGGAGAAGAACAGTTTTTGAAACAGGTGCGGCTGGATATTTCCCGGATCCGGCGCGAGGGATAACGAAAAATGATGAAAGGAAAGGAGACCGCCCGCAGAAATCCAGGCTTTGAAAAAGCCTGAATTTCGCAGGACGGTCTCCTTCTTAAATGTCAGAGGTTAAAGATCGGCAGTAACCGGTACCTCTTTTTCAGTTCGGTTTCCCGATCTTTATTTTCTTACCAGATGTCTGGGAAGGCCGTTGACATACAGAGGAGTCAGTTCTCCCATGATCAGAGGACGAGCGTACTTCTCATACCCTTCGTTCAGACCGCAGCCGTCTTCGGTGATCCATTCTGCGGGAACCGGTCTTTCCACGTTCGCGATGGCATGGATATCGTAAGCGCTGGTGCCGCACTGATAAGGGCAGTCTCCGTTGCGATCCAGCGTGATCATCATGCCGGTCTTGCCCTCTTCCGCTGCCATCACGGCATCGTATCCTACCTGGAACGCTTCGTTGATATCGGTCAGAGATGCGAGATGGGTCGCCGCTCTCTGCAGGGTGGAAAACTCGATTGCGCGGGTCTTTAAGCCGGTCTCCGCAGCTACCAGGTTCGCCAGATAAGCTGCTGTGCCGGACAGCTGCTTGTGCCCGAACGCATCTACAGCCTTATCTCCGCTGGCCAGCTCGCAGACGAAACGGCCGTCAGCCAGATGCACGCCTTCGGAAACCGCGATTACGACGGAAGATTTGGTCTCCGCCAGATATTTCACCTTCGCCATGAATGCGTCGATATCGAAGTCCTTCTCAGGCAGATAGATCGCATCGCAGCCGGAGCAGTCATCGCCCTTTGCCAGAGCAGCAGCCGCTGTCAGCCAGCCCGCATGACGGCCCATGATTTCAACGATGCAGATCGTGGGTTTCTTCGCGCCGAAGGACTCGTTGTCGCGAATGATTTCCTTGATGGAGGTCGCGATATATTTTGCTGCGGAACCATAGCCGGGGCAGTGATCCGTGATCGGCAGATCGTTGTCGATGGTCTTGGGAACTCCCATGAATCTCTGAGGCTTGTTGTGCGCCGCAGCGTAATCGGACAGCATCTTCACGGTATCCATGGAGTCGTTGCCGCCCGCATAGAACAGGCACTCGATGTCATGCTTTTCCATGATCTCGAATACTTTTTCATATACGTCTTCATGTCCCTCGATCTTGGGCATCTTGAATCGGCAGGAGCCCAGAAATGCGGAAGGAGTTCTCTTCAGCAGTTCAATTCCGGTCTCGTCATCCAGGTATTCGCCCAGATCGATCATCTGATCCTCAAGGAATCCTTCGATTCCGTGTACCATGCCGTAAATCTTGTTCACGCCCAGCTTCTTCGCAGCAGCGAAAACGCCGGCTACGGAAGAATTGATGACGGCTGTAGGGCCGCCGGACTGTCCAACAACAATGTTTCCTTTCATCTTCATTCTCCTTTATGCTTTCTCATTTCTACGATTGCAGGCCGCTTCCGGCCGGTCGGCCGAGACAGGCCCCAGTCCATTAGCAGTATAGCAGATTCCCTTTTTTCTGACAAGAGTTTTCCGGAAAAGAGCACGGGATTCCGCGAAGCCTCTCGCGAAGCAGAGAAGATGGATCCGAAGATGCCCCCTTCGGATTGTCAGGCGGTTGAGGCTGTCCTACAGAGATAGGAACCGGCTGTGTTCGCACAGCCGGTTCCCGCCGATTCTTTACAGAAATTTTCCTTTCGTTTTTATTTGAAGACATGTTCGTAAATCGATTGAATCAGTTAATTGTATACCATTTCTCCGGTTTCATTATACAGCGTTTTTGTCGTGTTCCCGTATTTCGCGTAGTGGGTGCAGTATGCCCGATATGTTCTCCCCTCTACTGCTCCGGTGTAGACTGCGCTGGCTCCGTAGGACGATGAATTTCTCTCATATCCTCCGTTGATATCGATATCCCTCCAGCCTCCGTTGACCTTTTCCTGCAGCACGATATCTTTGCAGCCGATTTCGTCAGCGGTCGTTGTTGAAAAGGTATTAAAAACAATCCCAACTCCATTAGATTCACAACTTATACTAAGATCGCAATCAGTGAGAGATCCTACACTTTTCTCTGCCGCACTTACTTGAAAAGCACACCCCATGATTAGAATCATTGTAATAATTAAAGATAATTTTTTCCTCATTCTGTGACGCATCTTCTGTAAAGAATACTTTCATGCCTTCCAAAATTTTTATTCCCTACAGATTTAATCTCGTTACAATCACAAATAAGGAAAATACATCAGAATGGTTATGGTCTACTATATAATAAATAAAAAGGGTATTCTGTTTTTGAATACCCCCTATCACTAATTACTTTATTCAAATTTGCTTACAATTTCCTTTATGCATTCCAACTCATTACCTTCTACAGCATAAAGTGCTTTTTCGTTCTCCCAAGTGGCTTTATAATAATCTGCTTCTTGATAATAGCTAATGTCAGATACTTGATCATATTCTACTAACTTCCATACGTTTGGATCTTTAACTCCAATTTCTCTATAATTTGCTAGAAAAGTCTTTATTCGAATATTTATACTATTATAGCCATTTTTATCCCTATATTTACCTTCAACTAAAATATAACTTCCATAGTCTTTCCCATACAGCTCCTCCAGCTCCAGTCCCTCCGGAATATACCCCGGAGTCATGATATCCGGATTCTCCTCCTTCACCTCGTCCCAGGATTCGTAATACACTCTCTCGGTTTCATCGTAGATCACTTCGTCCGTGGGAGCTTCGCTCTCCATCGTGTTTCCGGTGACTGTGATCTTCATGCTGTTGACGCCGTCGCGAACGATTTCAAAAAAGGGCTTTTGCTGCACCGCGCTGGTGCCGATTCCCACGCAGGTCATGCCGCAGAGGACGACCAGAAAGCCCGCGGCGACTTTTCCCGGCGCGCTGGAAAAAAATCTCCTCAGCCGCTTCCGAAAGGGAGGTCTTCCGCCCCTCCCGCCGTGCGCCGCTTTGGAAGACGCAGTTCCCGCAGCGGATTCTCCCTCCGGCTCCGGATCCACCGGTTTTTCGGAAGGCATCTCCGAAAATGGAAGGATCTTACCTGGCCCGGGAGTGCCGCCCTCGCCGTTCTTCTTCGCCAACTCCTCATCGCTGATGCCGTATCTCTTTTTGAAACGCTCGAACGCCGCTTTGGGGTCGGAAAGGGAGATATCCTGTCGGCCCTCTTCCCCGATTCCTTTCCCGCCCACCACTCCGAGGCTCTTCCCATCCCTGGCGCGGGCGGCCTTTCTGAGATCCGCCTCCGTCCGCTCCGGGAGCGGATCCAGCGCGTCCAGCAGCTTGAGAATCGCTTTTACCTGATCCGCATCGAACTCTTCCTCCGCAGCCTGAAATGTCAGCCAGTCTAATTTCTTATATAAGTCCTTTACGAGCTTTTCGTCCTGCGGACTTCTTTTCCTTCCCATATCCGTCCCCCTTGTCCTCCCTCACAAATTTTCCGCGACAGTTCCTCCATCGGGCTGTCCGACTCTTCTGTCGCAGATCCGTTCGGAATCCGATATCCTAATCATATAGCGGCTGTCCCTAAAAAACAATTCCGCCGCCAAAAATAAAGAGTAAAAAAGGAAAGACGGTCATACTCCGTTTCAACTTCTGCTTCATCCGAAGAACGCGGACTTTAAAGCAGGACTCCGAGATGCCCAGCCATCCGGACAGCTCCGCAGAGGTGTAGCCGTATTCATAGTAATAGCGCAGTATATTCAGATCCCTGTTAGAAAGCGTATTCTCCACGGACGAATAAAAATCCACCAGCCGGAAGGCATCCACCTCCTGCCTGCTGGCGTCGCTTTGGGCGAGCCGCTCCACGGTATCCGAATCGTCCACATACGTCCTGCGCTGCTTTTCGTACCATTTCTTCAGCTTGTTTTTGGCGACTACCATCAGAAATCCGGACGCATTCGGATGGGTTCGGACGATCTCCCACTTCTGATAGGCGACGAAAAACACTTCCTGGGTCAAATCCTCCACCGCAGTCTGATCGTTGCGGATCACCCTGGCGATATAGCGGAAAATCCCGTCGTACTCCTTCTCGTATAATTCCTCGAAAGTCCCGTATCTTCCTTCTCCTTCAGGCATCATTACTCCCCTTCTTTCGTCTCCTATGCTCTATTGATACAGCAGAGCGATATAGCGAAGCACCTGTTCCAGAACGGGTTCTTTCCCTTTGGGACAATCCTTGAAAATATCCAGCATCGCCTTTCCGGAAATCCCTTCTCCCGTCAGAAGATAAGTAGGTTCCAGATCCATCTTTTCATAAACCGTCAGCACTTTCTGAATCGACAGTTTCCGGTTCCCTCTTTCGATCTCTCCGTAATAGGTCGAGGAAATGCCCAGCAGCTCCGCAGTCTCTTCCTGAGTCATCCCCATCTTCTTGCGCTGCTGCCTGAGCCGTTCCCCGATCTCCACATATAATTCAGTTGTCATGCTTTTTCCCTCTCAATATAGTCTGTACCTTCATATTACTTGCCTTCCGACTATATTAAGAGTAACTAACTGTTTGTATTTTTATCCGTTATATCGACAATTAGTTATATTTTTCCATATCAATCAGTTGTGATCTCGATCTTTCTCCGCCAGGACGGCCAGGACGTATTTCCAGATCCGTTCCGTGGAGGAAATGCTCAGCTTTTCTTCCGTGGTGTGAATATCCTTCATGTTCGGCCCGATGGAAACGCAGTCCAGCCCTTCGATCTTTGAGGACAGAATGCCGCATTCCAGTCCGGCGTGGATCGCCTCCACCCGTGGCGCCTTTTGGAACATGCGCTGATAGACTTCCACCATCTTCTCGCGCAGGGGGGAATTCTTCCGGTATTCCCAGGCAGGATATTCTCCGCTGACCTCCCATTTTCCTCCCTGAGAGGCGAGCAGTGCGATCACCTTTTCCATCAGCAGTTCCTTTTCACTGCCCACTGAACTTCTCACGGAATAGTCCAAATGCAGGCCATCCTCCAGAAGCCGCATAATCCCCAGATTCAAGGATGTCTGCACCAGGCCGGGAATATCCGCGCTCATGGACTGCACGCCGTTGGGTATCGTCAACAGCAGGAAAGCCGCTCTCCGGCTGTCTTCCCGGGTCAGAGCCGCAAATTCCCCTTCCGCTCTTTCCGCGAGGCGGACGGCAAAACCCGGATCCTTTGTGGAAAGCTCCCTTTTCACTTCCGATTCAAACTTCGCCAGCACCGCATCGAGGCGTTCCGCGTCTGCGGGCTCCACCACCAGGCCGATCCCGGTCTGTCTGGGGATCGCGTTGTCCGCCAGTCCGCCCTCCGCAAACTCCAGACGGGCCCCGGCTTCCCGACATGCCATGTATAAGAGTCGCCCGGCGAGACAGTTGGAATTTCCTCTCTCCTTGTGGATCTCTCCTCCGGAATGGCCGCCCTGCAACCCCTCGATGGAAATCCGATAGCGAAGGCCTTTCGCCTTCGTCCGCACGGCGGGCAAAAAGCCATGGATTCTCGCCCCTCCCGCGCAGCTGGTCAGAAAAATTCCCTCTTCCTCAGAGTCCAGATTCAGCATCCTCTTTCCCTTGCAGATGCTCAGGTCGATGGCCCTGGCCCCGTCCATGCCGGTCTCTTCTTCCACGGTGATCACCGCCTCCATCCTGGGATGGGCGATGGAATCCGAATCCAGAATAGCGAGCATATAGGCCACGGCGATTCCGTCGTCTCCCCCCAGGCTGGTTCCCTCGGCATACAGCCAGTCGCCGTCCGCGCGCAGATCCAGCCCTTCTTTCTTCATATCCTTCGGGCAGTCCGGCTTTTTCACCGCCACCATGTCCATGTGCCCCTGCAAAAGGATCGGCGCTTCGTCTTCGTAGCCGGGCGTCGCCTCCTTGATGATGATAACGTTTTTCACTCCATCCTGTACATATTCCAGCTGCCTGTCCCTGGCGAACTTCGCCAGATAATCGCTGATCTGCCCGATGTTTCCGGAGCCGTGAGGGATCCTGCAGATCTCCTCAAAAAAGCGGAATACTTCCGCAGCTTCCGTGTTCCGTAATCTCTCCATTCTCTGATTCCTCCTGGATTTTAAAACGATTTCCTGTCGTATGAAAAAACGGCCTGATAGCTCTTCTCTATCAAACCGTTCTTTTTCAAAATTCTTCCCGGTCCGTTTCCGCTGTCACCGCAGCCGTCACGGATGCCGCCACCGCCACGATCACCGCGAACAGAACGATCAGTAGCCCGACAGAGCCTTTTTTAGTTTACCACAAAAAGGCCGTTTTTACAACGATTTTGCCGCAGAAACCGGAAGCTGCACCAGGATCACTGCCATGAAAACCAGCGCACAGCCCGCCAGCTCCCGACCGCTCAGTTTCTGTCCTAAAATCACCCAGCCCGCCAGCACGGAAACCGCCGATTCCAGGCTCAGAATCAGGGAGGCTGCGGAGGGATCCAGATTTTTTTGACCGACTACCTGTAACGTATAGGCCACGCCGCAGGAAAGGACGCCGGCATACAATACCGGAACCGCGCCCTCGATCAGGGCGGAGAGGCTGGGCGTCTCGGCCATCATGGCCAGAACTGCGCAGATCGCTCCGCTGGTGAAAAACTGGATGCACGAAAGCGCCACTCCGTCCGTCCTGGGGGAAAAATAGTCCACCACCAGGATATGGACCGAGAACAGGATAGCGCATCCCAGCATGAAAGCGTCCCCCGTGCCGACGGCCGCAACGGCTGACGTCCCGCCGGCCATACAGAGCAGATACATCCCCGCCAGGGCGATCCCCGCAGCGATCCAGACCTTCGTTCCCGCTCTTTTCCCCAGAAAAGTGCCCATCAACGGCACGATCACGATATAGAGAGTGGTCAAAAAACCCGCTTTGCCCACCGGCGTGTACTGGATGCCGATCTGTTGCAGAAGGCTCGCGCCGCACAGAGCGATTCCGCAGCAGATTCCTCCTGTGAGCAGAAGCCTGCGATCCTTTCGGGCGCCTCGCCTTTCTCTCCCTTCTGCAGTTTCCCGCTTCCTTCGATACCAAACGACCGGAAGCAATACAGCTCCGCCGATCAGAAAGCGGGCAGCATTGAAAGTGGCAGGGCCCATATAATCCATTCCCACGCTCTGCGCCACGAAAGCAGCTCCCCAGATGGAAGCGGCCAAAAACAGCATCAGGCTGGATTGAATGGCTTTTCTATTCCGTTTCATCTTCTGTCTTTCCGTTTCTTTCTATCATTATCCGTCATTGGGGGAGTCTCGCCGAAATCTCCGCCACGATCTCGCGGATGCTCTTTTCCTCACAGTCCACAGTGATGTCGGCATATCTTTCGTAGAGCGGAACCCTTTCGTCATAGAGCTGCTGTAAAGTCTGCCCCTCCCTCAGAGTGACCCCTCTCTCCTTCAAATCCCCGAGCCTTTCGGCGATGGATGCGCAGGACAGCTTCAGATATACGACCGTGCCGATGCGGCGCAGATGCTGCATGGCCTCCCTGCCGTAAATCACGCTCCCGCCGGTGGCGATGACTGTATGCCTGACCTGAATCGATGCGTTAATCCGATTCTCCACCCGGCGGAATCCGTCATCCCCTTCCCTGGAAATGATTTCATGCAAAAGAAGCCCCGTCTTTTCCTGAATCACGAGATCCGAATCCAGGAATCCGAGGCCTTCGTGTTTTGCCAAAACCACGCCGACCGTGCTCTTGCCCGCGCCCGGCATCCCGATCAGGACGATATTCTTCATTCCCGACTGCAGGAGCAGTCCGCGCCCTCTCCCACACAGGCGATCACTTCCACCTCGCACAGGACGTCCTTGGGAAGCTGTTTGACAGCCACACAGCTTCTGGCCGGCTTCTGGGAAAAATACTTCGCATACACTTCGTTAAATGCCCCGAAATCCGCCATATCCGCCAGAAAACAGGTGGTTTTGACCACGGAATCGTAATCGGTCCCTGCCGCCGAAAGAACCGCGCCGATATTCTTCATCACCTGCTCCGCCTGCGCTTCGATCCCTTCCGCCTCCACGGCCCCGCTGGCCGGATTGATCGGGATCTGCCCGGATGCGAACAAAAATCCGCCCGCTGCAATCGCCTGAGAATAAGGCCCGATCGCTGCCGGCGCCTGATCTGTAGAAATTTTCTTCATGTTTCCTGCTGCCTCCTTCTTTCTCTTTGCGTTAAGCCAATTCCCGCCGGAATTTCTCATTCAGTATAGCACTCTTTCCGGGCGCTGTCACCGGAAACATCATTCCCCGAATCGGACGGTCACATAGAATCCCCTCTCGTTTTCCTCCACCGCCGTCACCTCGCCTTCCCGGGCCATCAGCCGTTCCCGGAAAGGATAATTCCCTGACATGGCCAGGGAAGGATCGATGGTATAATAATAGTTGCTGGGCAATACCCCTTCCGTAACCGTCACGCGATCCCCTTTCTTTAAGAGGCCCGGACGCTCCATCTTGAATTCCATTTCCCTCATTCGTTTCGTCCTCCCCGCGCCAAATCCGGGATCACATATCCGGCGAATCTGCCCGCGTCGCTCTTTTTACAGGATAACCGCATCCACAGGCCATCCTCCCGGTATTCGGTTCTATACACCAGCGCGTTTTCCCGAAGCCAGGCCGCACTTGAGCCATCCGTGTACGGGATCTCCATCTCGCATTCCACATAGTCGGAAAACAGCTTTTCCCGAATCATATCCAGCAGCTCTTCCAGACCGATCCCCGCTTTGGCGGACAGATAGATCCTGTCTCCGATCCGCTTCGGGAGCTGATCCGGTTCCGTCGTCCGATCCGCCTTATTCATCACATAAATACAGGGAATCTTTTCCGCGTCCAACTCCCGCAACGTCTCCTGCGCCACTTTCATCTGTTCTCTGCAATACCCGTCGGAAACATCCGCCACCAGCAACAGAAGATCTGCGCTGCAGGCCTCCTCCAGAGTGGAACGAAAGGCTTTGATCAGAGAATGGGGAAGCTTATCGATGAAACCCACCGTATCCGAGAGGAGGAAATCCCGATTATCCCCCGGGGAAATCCGGCGCACCGTGGTATCCAGAGTGGCGAAGAGCATATCCTTTTCCATCACCTGCTTTTCCTGCGGGCTGTCGCAGCGCTTAAGCAGGGCGTTGAGCAGCGTGGACTTTCCTGCGTTGGTATAGCCGACCAGCGCCACGGAGGGCAGTTCGCTCCCCTCACGCTTTTTTCTCTGGGTGCGGCGATCCTTCTCCACGATATCCAGTTCACGCCGCAGCTCGCTGAGCCGCTTTTCGATTTTCCTGCGATCCAGCTCCAGTTTCGTCTCGCCGGCGCCGCGATTGGAGAACCCTCCGCCCGCGCCGAATCCGCCGCCCGCGCCGGCGCCTCCTCCCTGTCGGGATAACGCCTCCCGCATCCCCACTAGTCTGGGCAGCATATACTGCAGGCGGGCACTCTCCACCTGCAGCCGCGCTTCCCTCGTTCTCGCGCGCCTGCTGAAGATCTCCAGAATCAGGCCCGTCCGATCCCAAACCGGCACATCCAGCGCCTTCTGCAGGTTTCTCTGCTGAGTGGGCGTGAGCGAGTCGTTGAAAATGATCAGCTGCGCCTCCAGCATTTCCGCCATCCTTCGGACTTCCTCCACCTTTCCGCTGCCGATATAAAAAGCGGTGTTGACCGCCGAGATGTTCTGCACGGTCCGCGCCGCCACTTCCAGCTCACATGCCTTTGCCAGATTTTCCAATTCCTCCATGGAACGGTCGAATTCCGAATCCGAACTCAGATTTCCGCCGACCAGAATGACTTTCTGCATGCGCATCGTCCCTTTCCTTTTCCAGCATCCTTTATCACGACAACATTATCACAGTTTATGCTCTTTGACAACAGCGCGGACGATAAAATCATACGATCCGAAAAGAGGCGTCTTAAATGTGCGAAGGCCGGGGAAAAACGGAAAATTCCCCGGCCCTCTCTTTTTCTTTCGTTCAATTTTCGTTCAAAAACGCTTCATACTGTTCTTTCACTTCCTGGATTACTTTTTCAATTCCCGCATCCGTCAGCTGCTTTCTGTATTCTTCCACAGCCTCTATGGGATCCTGGGTCGTTTTCCCCAGCAAAAGCTGCGTTCCGAGTTGGGCGTTCACATTGGATATAGCCGCCAGTTCAGCAGTCACATTCGAAGAATCGAAGTTAAATCCAGCGTAAATATCGTCGATCGCCACTTCTTTCCATTCCTCATTCAGGATATATCTTCTGGGATCCTCAGAGGCCGAAGGGATATTCATCTCATCCGTCCGGAACCCCCAGGCTGCAAATCCGCCGGAATCCTTTTCTTCATCATAACCTTCCGGTTCCACGATCATACCATCCACAATCTCGTATTGCCTTCCTTCAATCCCGTATTGAAGCAGTCTGTAGCACTCCTCGTTGGTCATCAGCTGTTCAATTACCATCAGACATCTTTCCGGATATTTCGATTTCGCATTGATGACCGTCGCGCAGGAAGAAGGCGCACTTCTGGTAATTTTCCCGTTATCCAGCGCGAAGCACCAGAAATCCGTTTCAACCCCGGGCAGCTTTTGCTGCTGTGTACCATAGTTTCCCGTCCAGTCGGACATATGGGTGATAAAGCTTGCGCTCAGGCCGTTGTAGCAATTCTCCTTGTCGTCCTGCGTATTGGAGAGCACGTCTTTGCTCCAGTATCCCTTGTCCGCCCATTCGCGCATCCTCACCACGAAATCTTCGTACTCCTGCGTAAAGGCCGGATGAAAGATCTCCGTGGGCTCATCCACGCTCTTAGAACAAAGAAATGGTTCTCCGCTCTGGATTCCCGGGCATTCTCTGATCCATCCCGGCGTCGTATCCACCAGCATCATGTACAGATCCATCGCCAGATCGACTCCGCCGTTCAGCGGAATCCAGCCGTCTTCCAACGCCGCTTCCATATAGGCATCCATATCATCTATCGAATTGATCCCCGACATACCATATTTTTCGAGCAGATCTCTCCGATATATGAATCCGTAGGGCGTAAATTCGGAGTAATTGTCCGAAACGCCATAGATTCTTCCGTCTACCTTCATTCCTTCCCATCTGTATTCCGGCAACGCTTCTTTGAGTTTAGGCGCATACGTATCCAGCATGTCTGTGATATCCACGATCGCGCCCTGCTTTGCCAGCGTCGCATAAGGAACCGGAGTGGAGCTGGCCGCGTAAGCCATGTCGAATTCTTCTCCGGATGCCCACAGCAGCGGATATTTTGTGGAGACATCTCCCCAGTCAATATATTTGATTTCCAGCGTTGCGTTAACCGTTTCCAGCAACTTTTTGTTCAGCTCATCCAGAATCTCCTGGTTCGCCACCCCTTCGCTGCCATAAAGATAAAGGGACAGGTTCACCGTTTCCGAAGTGTCAACGGTTTGTGTTTCAGACGTATTCCCGGCCTGGCTCTCCGCCACGCTCTCCCCGCCGCTCTGTCCGCATCCGGAAAGCAACCCGGCCGTCATGGCCGCCGACAGCAACAACGCGAGCATTCTTCTTCTCTTCTTCATAGTAACCTCCTGTCGTAAAATTTTATTGATCAACAGTCTCCCTCCCCAGGGAACTGCGGATTCCTCATCCTTTTACCGATCCCACCGTAAGGCCGCTGACGAAATACTTCTGCACAAACGGATAGGCCAAAACGATAGGCCCAGTGGCGATGACTGCCGTCGCCATTTTGATGGACTCGGAAGGCAGATCTGCCGTACTGATCGTCAGACCTTTGCGAATCAATAATTGTACATCTGCCTGTGTCACCATCCTCTGAAGGAAATACTGAAGAGGATATTTTTCCGACGTCTGGATATACAGCATGGCATTATGCCACTCATTCCAATATCCCAATGCCAAAAAAAGGCCGATGGTTGCCAGTGACGGTTTGGCGAGGGGCAAAAAAATCTGCCAGTATATGCGGAAGTCTCCGGCCCCATCTATAGCTGCGGATTCATACAGCGAATCCGGAATGGATTTCATGAAATTTCTCATCAGGAAAATAGACCATGCGGACATCACTCCCGGCAGGATCAGGGACCACAGGCTGTCTTTGAGTTTCAGTCCATTCACCATCAAAATATAAGAGGGAACCAATCCTCCGCTGAACAGAGTCGTAAAATAGATGAAAAACGAGATCGCATTTCTCTGTTTAAAATCCTGGCGACTCAGCACATAACCGGACATGGACATAAAAAACAACCCCAAAAGAGTTCCAATTATGGTGATTAAAATAGTCACTTTATAAGCGTTCAGCAAATTCGTCGGATTTTTCAACAAAAATTCATATGCGCTCAGGCTGAATTCCTTCGGGAACAGCTTATATCCTTCCGACAGAATCTCTTTTTCATTCATAAAAGAGGACGAGATCATCAATAAAAACGGGAACAGGCAAAGCAACGCAAAGATCGTCACACATATTGTAAACAGTATCCGCATCCGCTTTTCTTCCTGCTTCACTGATTTTTCTCTTTTTGGTCTATCGCTCATACCGCTCTCCTTAAAATAACGCGTAGTCCGGTTCCAGTTTTTTCACCACCGCATTCACAGTGAGCACAAAGATAAGTCCGAATACGGACTGATAAAAGCCCGCCGCGCCGCTAAGGGGAAGGTTAAACTGTCCGACCAGGGCACGAAATACGTAAGTATCGATAATATCCGTTTGCGGAAACAGCACAGAATTATTTCCGATTAGGTTGTAGAACAGATCAAAGGAACCGTTTAGGATCCCACCGAGTCCGAACAAAAACAGCATCACGATAGTCGGTTTAAGCAGAGGGAGCGTCAGATATCGGATCCTCTGCCAGGGCGAAACGCCGTCCAGTGCAGCCGCCTCGTATATTTCCGTATCGATCCCCGTAATTGCCGCAAGATAAACGATCATCCCATAACCGGTGCTTGACCACGTATTGAACGCCACGATGATATATTTCCAGATCCCCTGGTCGGAATAGAACTCGTGTTTTGCAAACCCCAGATTCGTCAGTATGGTATTGAAAAATCCATAGTTATAGTTAAACAGGTTATAGGCGAAAAAACCGACAATTACCATCGAAATGAAATGAGGCAGCAAAATGACGGATTGGGAAATCCTTTTAAACCATCTGGCCTTGAGCTCCGATATCATAACAGCGAGCCCTACTTCAAACAAAATTCCTGTCAGCATAAATGCCAAATTATAGAGCAGAGTATTTTTCGTAATTCTCCACAAATCCCCTGTCCGGCTCAAAAACTCGAAGTTTTTGAGCCCTACGAAATTGCTTCCGAAAATTCCTTTGCTGATATTGTAATCCACAAATGCGATGTACGCTCCCGGCATGGGAATATAGGCAAATACAATGAAAAACAGAAGGGTAGGAGAGATCATCAGCCACAAGACTCTCTTTTTCCAGAAATCCTTTCGGAATGTATTCAGTTTCGTTTTTACCCGTTCGAGTTTTTTCACTAGTTTCCGCATCCTCCTTTTTTCGGAAAGCCGCCGTCACCGCTTCTTATAATGTTCCTTCATCTCCGCAAGCTCCGGTTGTTCCAAAATCGCATCCAGAAGTTCCCTGGCCTGCTGTTCACTTCTCGTCCACGGATCCATCATGATCATATCCACGAGCAGCTCGTAATCCCCTTTCTCATAGGCGTCCAGCTCTACCAACACTGGGGCCACCCTGTCTCTCAGAATATGGGAGATGATTGCTGGCGGTAACTTTTTGCAGCGAATTCCCTGGATTCCGTTCCCACTCACCAGCGTGGGAATTTCGACCTCAAAATCTTTCGGTACGCCCTGAACATATTCTCCGTCATTGAGGATATTCGTGATAATAATTCTCGGGATATCGCACGCTATGGACTCTATCAGGGGCACCATGGGCTCCGAAGGCGGATATTCCGGCGGGAACAGTTCGCTCACCCTGACGCTCTCGTCCTCCACCGCGCGCGCAATTTCCTCTATCACCCGCTCATTTCCTTCAAAATAAACTTCCTGAAACCATCGCTCAGGATCTTCTTTCCATTTTTTCTGAATTTCCTCATCGGTATGGTACCACCATCCCCACGCTCCCCCGCCGGGATTTGCCGTGTCGCCGATGGGGAAGACTCCGTATCTTTTATACAGGTCGACCGGTTTCGGGCCCGTCCAGCTGCAGTATCCGATTTCCCCAAAATGCTTTTCGGATTCCTTTTCGATCCATTCATTCAACAGCCGGAAGCCGTCTTCTCCTTTACAGGTAAAATGCGTCAGCCAGACCATATGATTTACGCCCGATAATTCAAATCTGACATCTTCCCGGTCAAAGCCCATTTCTCCGGCGACCGCATATACCCCGTTGAATCCGTGACATAATCCGACAATCTTTCCATCCGGATATTTTCTCTTCAGATAAGTGATCCCGGCCAGTACCGGATTCGCCACCACCAAATACCAAGCATTCGGGCAGATCTTCAGGATGTCCAAATAAATGGATTCCATCAGACCAAACTGATAGTAATTGATCCAAAACGCCTCATCGTGCATAATGTGCAAGCTGCCGCCATAGCGATATCCTTTTTCCTGCGCGATTTTCCATCCCCTTTTCCACATGTCGTAGTTGACATGAAGGGCTGTATTGATGACGAAATCCGCATTTTCCAGGCTTTTGAGCCGATCCGTCGTCTTTTCAATCGCGATATTGCTTCCCATTTCCGCCGCATATCTCACACAGAGGGCATATGCGTTATCCAACCTTTTTTCATCGATATCCATAAAAGATACCGTACAGCCGTTCAAATTGGCCGTGCAGCAGATGTCGCGGATCAAGCTCAATGAAAACACGGAGCTTCCCGCCCCTATCACGCTGATCTTTAATTTCATCTTTCTCCTCCTCTTCCCGTCAGATTTCGACATATTCAATTCCGAGCATTTTCGCCAGCAATATCCATCTTTGTGACACGTCGCCGAGATTGATCACCTCATGGTGGGTGCCTCCGTTCTCCAGCCATTTTTCCACACAGGTTTCCAGACCGGCATCCGGTCTCCAGAAAAAGTACGGCATCTCGCAACGCCTTAAGTCCGATTTTTCCAGGATTTCTCCTTCGGCGATAATCAGCCGGAACTTTTCCCCTTCTACTGCGACCAACGATACCAGCGTCGCCCTTCCCGGACGCGGCGTGAACAGAATCGTAGGAGGATTTTCCAGGCCACCTTCTCCCAGATACCGATCGATCAGCCTCGGCTTCTTTCCGGGCGATACGGTGGACCAGTTTCCCTCTCCTGCATGGCAGAAGATGATCGCCTGCTTCACAAAATCCATGGTATACATTTCCGTGAAGTTCCCATCGTTTTCTCCGAGAGCATGGGCCGCCGCCACCATACACGCGCAGATAAAATCGCCTTCCGCCGCATACCCATAGCCCTCCGCCAGCAGTCTGGACGCCGCGTACAGCGGCAGCTGCCGGAATCTTCCATCCGCCGCAAACTGGTCGAAATGAGCCGTATAAGCCCGATAGCCAGTTTCCTCCAAATATCTTTTGAACCCCAGGTATTCCCGCACAGCGATTTCATGCGATTCCCTGCTGAGGTTCGGATCTATCTCGAATCTCTCGTGATCCTTTAAAATCTCCTCTTCGATTTCCCGTTCATTCACTTCCTTCATTTTAGAAACGATGCTACCGATGGTATCATGGCAAATTTCCGGCCCGATCTTTTTATAAAATGCCATATCGTCGGCCAGGATATCGCCCATCCCGCACATTCTGGAAAATACTCCAACCCTCATTCCCATCAGCTCTGCCCTGGCGTAACAGGCTTTCGCGAAATCCTCCACGAACCGACGGAACCGTTCTTCGTTCCGATTTCCTACAAAAAAACTGCAGGCGATCTTCAGCCGATGGATGGTATTCGCATTGTCCTGGGCTCCATGAATTCCCTGATTGACCGTAAAATCCAGTTCCTCCCAGTCATCCAGCACTTCCTGATCCGGCTGTACCACCGCCATGGCAATAGGCAGCCGGTTCTTCTGCAGGGCGCGCGTCAGGTATGCTCCCGGGTAATAAGCCAGCAACACGATCAACATCCCGTCAAGTTCCATTCTGTTGTACTGTTCTACAATCCCTTCGATCGTCGCCCGATCCGTTCCCGCTTTTTCAAAGACAATATGCGCGACATCTTCCAGCGAAGCGGCAATTTCTCCAGCATACGCTTCCTGCCTTTTCAAAATTCCCGGAAAAATGCTCTCATATCCTCCTGTAATCAATCCAAGAAGCCCTATTTTCGGTTTTCTTCTTTCCATGGATTCTCCCTTCCTTCTCCGGCCAGCCGCCGGCTTCGTTCATATCGAATCACGGTTTCGCAAAAACTCCGATACTCCCTGTATCCGTCCTGATATAACTTTTTATTTTCCGGCTGCGGTTTATAGGATTCCCGAATTTGGATTTTTCCAATTCCTTCTTTGATCCGGCCGATATCCTCCAGCGCCAGCGCGCCGAGCAGGGCCGCACCCCGGGACGTGGATTCCCCAATTTCAGGAATTACGATTTGCCTGCCGCTGATATCCGCCTTAATCTGATTCCAGACCCGGCTATCAGCCGCCCCTCCCAGAGAATAGATCCTATCGCTTTCCACATCCATTTCATTCAGTTTTTCGAGCAGCGTATAGCCCACCGCTTCCATTACAGCCCGAATACAGCACCCTCTCGTCGTGTCCAGCCCGATTCCATAATAGGCTCCCCGTACACGGCTGTCCGTTTCGGTTCCCGTCAAAAAAGGTGCCAAGATCACGCCTCTGCTGAGAGGAGGTTCCTTTTCCGCCAGTGCAGACATTGCATCATAAGCATTTTTTCCCTTCTCCTTCAGATCCTCGCAGAACGCGTCCCGAAACCATTTCAGAACCATGCCCGCAGTCTGGGAAACGGATACTCGCAGATATAAAGAATTCACCGCATGCACATAGACGGGAACCGGGCGCTCCGGATCCATTTTCAGATCCTTTACAGAGGCCGCAACGCACATGCAGGTACCGGTAGTTTCGGAAACGATTCCGTCCACCACATTCCCTACGCCAATAGCAGATGCCGCCTGATCCATAGCGCCGGTAGTCACCATCGTCCTTTCCGTCAGCCCCGTAGCCAAAGCCGCTTTTTGGGACAACAGACCGACCTTAGCCCCGCAGGGCAGAATTTCCGGAATCTTCCGGGGATCCAGGCCATTTCTCTCCAAAATGTCCGTCCACAGCCTTTTGGTTCGAATATCCAGATATCCGGTAGTACAACTGATGGAAGGATTCGTCACCATTTTCCCTGTCAGCTTATAAATCAGGAAATCTTCCAGCAGGAGAAACTTGTCAGTCTTTTCATATATTTCCGGCATCCGGTTATGGAACCACAGCAGTTTTGAAATGGGACAATATTCCGTCACCTCCGGAATTCCGGTTTTTTCGAAAAAGACCTCTTTCGGATACTGACGCGCAATGCGCTCTTTCTCTTCCATCGCCCTGGCATCCAGCCATACCACCGCATCATGCAGGGCATTCCCGTTCTGATCGACGGGAATCAGCGTTTCCCCCTGGGTTGTACAGGTGATCGATGCCACTTCCTCCGGCGCGAGATGCATCCGTTCCATTATTTCCCGGATTCCGCATATAACATTGTCCAAATACACATTAGGATCCAATTCCACAGTTCCATTCGGCCCGCTGCGCAGGGTATATTCTTTGACCACCATATCCTGCATTTGAAACATTCGGTCAAACAGACCCACTTTTACCGCTGTGGTTCCTACATCTAAAGTCAGGTATTTCGCCGCCATTCCCTCAATCTCCAACGATCGTCATACGCACCGTCCGCTCTCTGGCGCGTACTTGATCGAAATCCGCAAAGTAGATTCTGCCAAAATCTCCGAGCTGCAGCTTCCCATCCACAATGGGGACAGTCACGGAACGCCCCAAAAGAACCGATCGCAAATGCGCATCCGTATTCAGACTCCAGACCGGTTCCTCTTCCCGCTCTCTTTGGGCAATTTCGATATGAAGCGGTCCGGGATGCAAATAATCGCCTTCCGACTGACACTTAGGATATATTTTCTCCAGCCCATTTACCATGTCCTGCAAAACGAACTGCGTGCCCCAATAGTTCACGTCATCGGACTGCTCCTGTATCAGAACGCTGCATGTAGTATGTTGGGAGTATACCAGTAAAATTCCGTTTGAAACATTCGATTCATTTACAAATGCCTTCGCCCGATCCGTCACATCGTCAAATGTAACCCTCCTGTCTGATTGAACTGAAAAGCAATTATGATAACTCGGCATGTTTTTTCCTCCTTTTGCCCTATTATATTCTTTTTTCAATTATTTTGTCAATCGATTTTACCTTTTTGTTTAAAAAAATTGAATTATTGATCTATTTTTTATATTTTTCGATCATTTATTTTTATATCAATTATTTTTTCGATCAAATTTTCAAAAATATACTATTTTAAACTTTTTTCAATCAAATTATTGATTTTTTGGTTCAAAAAGGATAATATAAAAGTACAAGAGTCAGAAAGGAGTTCAATCCATGACAAAAGTAGAAATCCGGAAAAATGAAT
This sequence comes from Clostridiales bacterium, assembly GCA_003343625.1. Taxonomy (GTDB): domain Bacteria; phylum Bacillota; class Clostridia; order Lachnospirales; family Lachnospiraceae; genus Gallintestinimicrobium; species Gallintestinimicrobium pullicola. The sequence goes on along the minus strand of QAKV01000041.1, from coordinate 20,684 downwards.
TATTGGAGATCCTTCACTCCCGAAAATCATTGAGGATTTACGAAGTATCTGAAATTTTAAACGTTTCCGTACCTACTGCACGGCGATTGTGCGCATCCCTGGCCGACGAGGGAAAGCTCAACCGTTCCCATGGTTCCATCAGTTCTCTGGATGCGGAAACCACCAGATATTCCTTCGACAAACTAAAAAAGGAACATCTGGAAGAAAAGATCCGGATCGCCCATCACGCCGCATCTATGATCCAAAGCAATGAGACCATATTTCTGGAAGCCGGAACGACCGTGCAGCAGCTGTCCATCGCTCTGGCAGAGCGCATTCAAAAAAAAGAGTTGGAGGATCTCGTCATTTTCACTAACTCGCTCATCAATTTGGAAATCCTTTACCCGGTATATAAAAAGATCATTCTTCTGGGCGGGGAATACCGGGAACAGCGGAAGGATTTCGTCGGATACTTCAGCGAATTGTCCTTAAAAGGCCTCCGCTTTAACTGCTGCTTCATGGGCGCCGATGCGATTTCCGCTCAAAACGGTATCATGGCCATGGATCTGGATACCGTTCGGTTCGACGCGGAGCTGATCCAGCACTCCGAAAGATCCATCATTTTGGCACACTCCGATAAATTCAACCGGAATTCCCTGATCTCCTATGTGGATTTGAACGATGTTTCCTGCATCATCACGGACAACCGGCTGGACAACTCCACTCTGGCCGACTGCGCCAACGCCGGGGCGACGATCATAAAAGTGTAAGGACTGATGTGGCCTTTTCGCAGAATTGGAGATTATATGAAACCTATCTTGCATATTCCTTTTTTTGAAATCGGAATAAAAAATTACATTTATGGCGATGCGGTTTTGGCCCTGGCCAAAACTGCCGACAGATGCGCGAAAAAATACCGGATTCCGGTTCTTTTTATCGCGCCTTACGCGGATATCCGGCGGGTCGCGGAAAACACGGATCACCTGATCATTCTCGCCCCTTATATGGATACGTTAAAACCCGGCAGAGGTATGGCCGATGTTCTGCCGGAATCGATCAAAGCCGCCGGAGCAAAGGGCGTCGTGATCAATCATTGTGAGCGTCCCCTTTCCCTGTCCGCCATCGTGCTTACGATCGAGCGCGCCAGGCAGCTCGACCTTCTCTCCTTTGTCTGCGCCGGCTCAGTAAGCGAGGCACGCGCGATCGCTCAGTTTGCTCCCGATATCATAAATCCGGAACCTCCGGAACTGATAGGAACAGGGAAAACGTGCAGCGAGGCTTTCATCCGGGAAGTCACCCGCGCGATCCACGAAATCTCCCCCCATACGCTAATCGAACTGGCCGCCGGAATCACTTCTGGCCGACAGGTTTATGATCTCGTATACGCAGGCGCTCAGGCCGTCGGGGTTTCCTCCGGCATTCTAAACGCTAAAGATCCTCACTCCATGGTGGAGGAAATGATCTCAAACATGCGCCACGCGTGCGACGACCTCAGCAGGAAAGGAAAAATCTCATGAAAATTTACAGAAAAACAATAAATGTACAGTCCAAAGGTGGATATCCGACTTTCGTACAAATCACCGACCATGTTCGGGATGCAGTCGCCTCTTCCGGTATCCAAAACGGCTTCTGTCTCGTTTACACGCATCATACCACCTGTTCCATCGCAATCCAGGAGTGCTCTTTCGATACTACCTACAACGGTCTGGAATACCTGCAGCAAGATCTCGTAGATCTGTTTGAAGGGCTGATCCCCACCTGTCGCAAAGAAGGGCAGTACATGCATCCTGGCCCTGAGTTGACCGCATTTTCACAGGAACACGGAGAGTCAAAGGCCGAAACGCTCAATACCGACGCGCATTTACGCTCCATGTTCCTCGGTCGAAGCGAAACGATAATTCTGGCCGATGACGAACTCGATCTTGGAAAATTCGGCCACGTCTATTTCATCGACTTCGATCAGACTCGGCCCAGGGAACGGGAAATTCAGATTCAGGTTATGGGAGAATAAAGCGGAAAATGCCCATCAGAAAGGATGTTATCATGAAACTGTCCGATCATCTCATCACCTTCTCTCAGGGAGATTGTATCTATCGTTTTCTTCCCTCCGGCGATATCTTTTCCTTCACCAACGGCCCCTTTCTGATCAATCAGTTCAGGGGAACCTCTCTGGATGGCTCTGTCAACAATATCTATCTGCGAATTTTTCTCCCGGATCGGATCTCGACCTATCCCCTGCTCGGGATACGAGCCTCTGGAAAAGCGTCCCGTTCGGATCGCGCCCTGCGCCTGACAGGGCGAGTGGAAGATATCTCCTATACGGTCACGTTCCGCCCCGAAAACAACCTCTGGTTTTGGGATATCACCCTTTCCGGAACGAACAGAGACGTGGATCTCATTTACGGGCAGGATCTCGGCATCAGTGCAGAAACCGCTGTCTATACCAATGAACTGTATACTTCCCAGTATCTTGGTCATTCCGTCTTTTCGGAAGACAATGGTTATGTCGTCTGTTCCCGTCAAAATCTGCCTTCTCATTCCTGCAATCCCTATGTACAACAGGGGGCAATCGGCTGCAGGGCGATCCACTATTCCACGGACGGGCTTCAATTTTTCGGCCTCTCCTGCAAAGAAACGGGAACTCCGGCCGCGCTTTCAAGCGACCTGGAAGATACCGTCCTGCAATACGAATTCGCATATATCGCTCTGCAGACTGAAAAGATCCATTTGAACGGAGAAGTTTCCGTGGGGTTTTACGGCATGTTTCTCCGCGACCATCCAGATGCCGTCACGGCGCCGCAACCGCAGGCACAAATCTTCTGCATCCATGAGAAAGCTGGCGAAGACTGCGGCGTTTTTTTCCCTTTGAAATCGGTTCGCCTCAAAGGTGAATTCGTCCAGCCGCTCTCTTCCCTTCCCTTTTCGGCGGAGGAAATCGACTTTCTTTTTCCCCGCCGAAGTCTGGAAGAAATCCGCGAAAACGCACTTTTTTCCTTCTTCACTCCAGATCACGCCCATGTAGTCACCAAAGAAAAGGAGCTTTTAACCCTTCGGCCTCATGGAACGATCCTCATAACTCCTCCGGATACATCTCGGATCAGCAGTTCTTTGATCGCGTCCACCCAGTACATGTTCGGTGTATTTCACAGCCACGTGGCCGTTGGTAACACGGATCGGCACAAGTTGTTCTCTTCCTCCCGGGGCTTTTTGAATTTACAAAAACACAGCGGACTGCGGATTTACATCCGCCAGAAAAATCGATTCCATATGTTGTGCCTTCCCGGCCTCTACGAAATGGGAATGAACTATTCCAGATGGTTTTATAAAACCGAACAAGATACTCTGATCGTAACGGCTTATGCCGCAGCCCAATCCCCTGATCTTTTTCTGACGGTAACCAGCTGCAACCGCATTTCCTATGATTTTATCGTAACCGGCCAGGTCGTGATGGGCACGCTGGAGTATGCAGGCGACTACACCTTCGAACAGCTGCCGGACGGCATCCGTTTTTATGGCCATTTTCCTGCTTATCCGCAACTCCATTACGACGTTTTATCCCCCGATCATCCCGCCTGGATATGGGGCGATGGCGTATTTCTGGACGGCGGACAATCCCTGGACGGCGATCGCCTGTCGTTGTCTTTTTCCGGAGTTTCCGGCTTTTCTGTAACGATCCGGGGACATCTGGATACGAAACCAACAGCCGCTGCGAGTGCAGAACATCCCGAATTCGAAAAAGAAAAACTGATCTGTCTGTCCTATTATGAAGAGCTGATCCGGCAGTTTTCCCTGGATATCGGGGACCATATCGAACGGATTTCCATTCTGAATGAAACCGTCTGGTGGTATGCTCACAATGCCCTGATACACTTCGCCATGCCCCATGGGCTGGAACAGACAGGCGGAGCCGCCTGGGGCACTCGCGACGTCTGTCAGGGCCCTATGGAATTTTTTCTGGCCACTCAGCATTACGAACTGGCACGGGATACGTTACTTCGAATTTTTTCCCATCAGAGCAAGACGACGCAGGAATGGCCCCAGTGGTTTATGTTCGATCGCTATTCCGATTCCGCCGGTGAATGCCATGGCGACGTGATCTTCTGGCCACTGAAGAGCGTCGCGGATTATCTGGAAGCCACGGGGGATTACGATCTCCTCGCAGAAGAAGTGGCATATGCAGATGATCCCGAATGCAGGGATTCCATTCTGTCCCATATCGAGCTGGCGCTTTCCTGTATCATCCGATTCCGCCTTCTTCCGGGAAATGATCTCATTACCTATGCAGGGGGGGACTGGGATGATACGCTTCAACCCGCCTCGGAGACTCTCAAAGAGAATCTGGTCAGCTCCTGGACCGTCGCCCTGGCCTATCAGACATTCCGCTCTCTGGATAAGGCGCTGGCCGGGCAGAAGAATTGTGAAACGCTGTCCTCAAAGTTCTCTTCTCTTGCAGACCGCCTGAAGATGGCTTTTCAGCGGCATCTGATCCGCGGAGGGGTGATCGCCGGTTTCTGGCAGGCCGGACAGGCCAATCCTTACATGCTGCATCCTCTTGATTCCCAAACCGGCATCCACTACAGGCTTCTTCCAATGACCAGAAGTATCATAGCGGAACTGGTGAATCCCGCTCAGGCGCAAAATAACGCTGAAATCATAGCAACTCACCTGAAATTTCCGGACGGAGTACGACTGATGGACCGTCCCGCCCGATATCAGGGAGGTATTTGCTGCCTGTTTCGCCGCGCCGAACAGGCCGCCAACGTCGGACGGGAAATCAGCCTGCAATATACCCACGCCCACATTCGCTATATCGAAGCAATGGCTAAGCTGGGGTATTCTGCAGAAGCCTGGGAATCGCTATTTTCCATAAATCCCATCCTCATCGGACACACCGTCCCCAACGCGGGAATCCGGCAAAGCAATCTGTACTTCAGTTCTTCGGACGGCGCGTTCCATGACCGTTACGAGTATGAACGGTCCTTTGATTTGCTCCGCACCGGATCCATCCGGGTCAACGGCGGGTGGCGGCTCTATTCCAGCGGCCCTGGCATCTATCTGCGCCAGCTCATCGAGAACATTCTGGGAATCCGCTTTTCCAAAGACGGCCTTATCATCGACCCCCAGCTTCCTCGATCCCTGGACGGCCTCCGATTTCGATATCGCTGTTTCGGGAAAATCCGAGTATTTCAGTATCACCTGTCTCCAGAATACAGTCTTTGCGCTGTGACAGAAGGGAAGACGCTATCAGGGCTGCTTCTTCGAAATCCCTATCGCCAGGGCGGTTTGCTAGTCCCGATACAGGAATTCAACCGCTGCGGGGAACAGATAGACATCTATATTCCCTGCTGAATCCATACCTGTTTTATGCGTTCCGGGCCGCGTCCACATGCTCGATCACCACACAGTGGGCGATTCCCGGAACGTTCTTCCCTTCGTTGAAGCTCGTCTTAGACAACAGTGCGCCGGTGGGAACGAACAGTACCCGCTTCCAGTCCCCTTCCTCCACTTTCTTCAAAACGTAGGCCGACAAAACTGCAGCCGAACAGCCACAGCCTGAACCGCCGGCATGGGTATCCTGCTTTTTGCCGTCATAGATTTCGATCCCGCAGTCCATATGCTGCCGTGAAATATCGATTCCCTTTGCCAAAAGAAGATCCAGGAGGGCTCTTTGCCCCACTTTTCCCAAATCTCCTGTGATAATTCGGTCATAATCTTCCGGGCTGCGCCCGAAGTCCTCCAGATGACCGAAAATGCTGTCCGCCGCTGCCGGCGCCATACACGCGCCCATATTCATGGAGTCCTTCAGGCCGAAGTCCACGATCCTCCCCGGAGTAATTCCGGTAATGATTCCGCGAGCGCCTTTCCCCGGGCTGCTGCTCAGGATGAAAGCGCCGCTGCCGGTGACCGTCCAGGAGGCGGAAAGGGGGCGCTGATTTCCGTATCCCAGAGGAAAGCGGAATTCCTTTTCCGCGCTGGCGAAGTGGCTGCTGGTCACACAGCCTACGGATTCGGCAAACCCTCCACAGATCGCCATGGCTCCCAGACTTAAGGAGAGGCCGCAGGTGGAACAGGCGCCGTACAATCCGAACAGCGGGCGTTCATACTGGGCCAGCCCGAAGCTGGTTGCAATGCTCTGTCCCAGCAGATCTCCGGCGAACAGATAACGCAGATCCGTGTTGTTCATTCCCGCCTTCTTCATCGCCAGATGCAGCGCATCCCTCTGCAGGCTGCTCTCCGCTTCTTCCCACGTGTTGGATCCGAACAGATCGTCCTCTCCAACCATATCGAACAGTTCTCCCAGCGGACCTTCGCCCTCTTTTTTTCCCACTACCGCTGCGCTGGAGCGGATAAAAACGGGCGCCGGGAATTCTATGCTCTGTTCCCCGCAGGTGAACATCGCTCTCTTTCCCGGCGCCCTTCTCTTTTCCTGATCGCTCATATTCGTTTCCCTCCGTTCTCTTTCCTGCTCTCTAGTATCGGAAGGAAACCCTTTCCTTATTCTTCTTTTTCCCCTAAAAACTGCAGGAAGATATCCTTCGCTTTCGCATATCTCGGCCTGCTGACAGGAATAATGCGCCTGTCCGCCAGCTCCACTCCCTTCGCGGAAAAGACGCGGATCTGCTTCATATTGACCAGATAGCTCTGGTGAACCCGGACAAAAAATTCCGGCAGCCGTTCTTCCAGATCGCTCAGCTTCATGTTCACCCGGATATCCTCTTCCCTGCTGTGCACCGTCAAAACGCGACGCTCGCTCTCCACGTACCAGATATCCTCAGCCCTGACCCGGGCGATAAAACTTTTGGAAATCAGAGTCACCGAAGCGGCCTCTCCCTCCTCGATCTGGTCGATGGCCCGATCCACAGCTTCATAAAGCTTTTCCTGCTTGACCGGCTTCGCCAGCAGATAGACCGGATTTGCTTCGAAAATATCCTCGGCGCACTCCAGCTCTCCCGTGGAAAAGATCATCTTCACATCTCCGAAAATATCCTGTACCTGCCGGGCGGCACCAATCCCGTTTTCCTCCTCGCTCCTGACCTCCATGACGACAATTTCAGCTTTTTTGCGTTCATCCTTTTGCCATGTGCGCAACAGCTCCTCCCCAGACGGATAAGTGGCGATCTGCAACTCTTTCCCGTACTGCGCGGTCAGCATGTTTTTCATCGCTTCCAACGTCTCGCAGCAGCTGTCACAAATTGCGATTTTTCTCATAAATTTCTCCCTTGTCTGTTCACAACACCGTTTCAAAGAAGGAACTCCGTCTTTGTTACTTATATTGCGTTCTTTTCTAATCCTATATTAACATACATCGGAGCTTTTGAGAGAAAATAGCTACAATATGTAATTCAAATGACAAATTTTGTCAAAATGCTGAATATGTTCCGTGGATACGAAATTGTTTTTTCATGAAACTATCTCAAACCGCCGCGCCGCATTCCAGCAATGCAGCTCTCAGGGCGCTGGCGCTGCTGGTATGAACCCGCATGACCGGGATGCGGTTCCGTTTCGCCTCCTGTGTAACGCTGATCACCATCTTATGGGAAACCGTTCCGATGAACAGAATCAGCAGGTCAGGACATCCCAGCTTCTTTTTCAGAGAACCGTGCTCCTTTGTGAATACCCGGGCTCTGCAGCCATGTTCCCTGCAGATCATTTCATACTGACCCGCCATTCCTTCATTACCGCCAACAATCACAATACTCATACGATCCCGTTCCTTTCTGTCTCCGTCAGGAGGCTCAGATTATAAAAGTTTCAGCAAGTTAGTGTCCGCTAACCCGCTGGGCAAGAAAAGGCGGACTTCTTTGTCGTCCGCTAATTAGCATTAACTAACTATTGTTAGAATATTATATTTTAGTGAATTCGTCAACCGGAAATTCCTTTGCACTTCGTTTTTGATCCACATTCGCGTATTCATAATTCATTTCGCGCACTATGCGGACGCGAAAATTCAAATCATATAGAATGGGTATAGCTTGAAAAGGAGGACAAAACGGCATGACCTTTGGACAACGGCTCAAACAGCTTCTGACAGAACATCATCTTACCCAGCGCCAGCTCTCCGACTCTCTCAATATCGCGAGCTCGACGCTCAACGGTTATGCGAACGACTACCGGGAGCCCGATTTTTCCACCCTGATTTCACTTGCTGATTATTTCGATGTTTCCATCGACTATCTCCTCGGGAACACCGAGATTCCCAACTATATATCGTCTTTTTCCGACGAGCAGGCCGGAAGGCTGATGTACTATTACGGTCGCCTCTCGCCGGAAATGAAACGATTGCTGATTGCGGAGGCGCAACTGCTCTTAAAGCACGATCCGCAAAACCGCGACGCAGAAAAATAGAAATGAAAAAATGCCCGGGAGGCTAAACCGTACAAACGACTTGTCAGCTGCGCTGACAGCGCGCGAACTGTTTCCACCTCCGGGGCGTTTTTCATTTCTGCATATTCCGTTTGATCACCTTCAGGCGGGTGAATTCCTCCCTTTCCTTTTCCTCCAACGCGTTGCTGATATTTTTGACCAGCGCCGTATAGCTGGGAATGGTGATGTTTTTCAGGGCGTTCGCCCTCTTTTGAGTCTTTCTGATATTGACCGCCAGACGGTAGGCGGAATTTTCCACCATGGACAGGCGAATGGTCAGCTCTTTGACCTTCAGAAATCCCTCTCTGGCCTCATCGACAGATTCGCTGGAATTATAGAAACCATAATAAGGCTGCCTTTTTTCTTCCTCGTGTTCCACCAGCGGGATTTCGGTTCCCATGATGCTGCGGCTTTTGACGCGCACGGAATCCTCTATGGGGATCGCTCTGGCGATCTCCTGCACGTAATGGATACCCGTCTGGATGTTCGCCTTCTGCAATGACTGATAGGCCTGGCTGAAGGTGCTGTCGATCTCCGCCTGAATGGTTTTGGCTTCCTCGATCAGGTTCATCAGCTCCCGCACCAGGATGTTCCGCTTCTTGTCCATCAGCTCATACCCCTGTTTGGCCAGGGCAAGGGAGTTTTTGGCCAGCATCAGATTGCCTTTGGTAGGAAATGCGTTGAGATCCATAGAAACGCCTCCTTACGCCTGTTTTTCGTCCCGGGCGACATCGTAATACTGATCCAGGATCTTGGTATCGATTCGGTCCAGCTCCTCCCTGGGAAGCATACGAAGCAGATCCCAGCCGATTTCCAGCGTCTGCAGGATCGTCCGGTTCTCCTCCTCGCCCTGGCCCACAAAGGTATTCTCGAAGGCCTTCCCGAACTCCAGATATTTCTTATCCAGCGCGGACAGCTCGTCCTCGCCGATGACGCTGGCCAGCGCCCGCGCATCCCCCACTTTCGCATAGGAGGAAAACAGCTGGTTGGCCACCGCCTGATGATCCGCCCTGGTATAGCCTTCGCCGATGCCGTCCTTCATCAGGCGGGAAAGGCTGGGCAGCACGTTGATAGGGGGATAGATCCCCTGGCCGTTTAAGCTGCGGTCCAAAACGATCTGCCCCTCCGTAATGTAACCGGTCAGATCCGGAATCGGATGGGTTATATCGTCGTTTGGCATGGTCAGGATCGGGATCTGGGTCACGGAGCCTTCCACCCCTTCCACGATGCCGGCCCGCTCATAGAGAGTCGCCAGTTCGGAATACAGGTAACCCGGGTATCCTTTTCTGGACGGGATTTCCCCTTTGCTGGAGGACACTTCCCGCATGGCTTCCGCAAAGGAGGTCATATCCGTCAGGATGACCAGGATGTGCATATGTTTTTCGAATGCCAGATATTCGGCTGCGGTCAGCGCCACCTTCGGGGTGATCAGACGCTCCACCACCGGATCGTTGGCCAGGTTCAGGAACATCACCACGTGGTCGAAAACGCCGCTTTCCGCAAAGGTATGCCGGAAATACTCCGCCACATCGTATTTGACGCCCATGGCCGCGAACACGATAGCGAACTGCTCATCGGAATCGTCGCCCAGAGATGCCTGACGGACGATCTGCGCCGCCAGCTGATCGTGGGGCAGGCCGTTTCCGGAAAAAATCGGCAGCTTCTGACCGCGGATCAGAGTGGTCAGCCCGTCGATGGCGGAAATCCCCGTACGGATATAGTTACGGGGATATTCCCGGGTCACGGGGTTTAAGGGCTTCCCGTTGACGTCGGCATACTTTTCCGCCACCACATCTCCCAGATTGTCGATGGGTTCGCCGATTCCGTTGAAAGTGCGGCCCAGCAGGTCTCCGGTCAGGCCGATCTCCATGGGATGTCCGGTCAGGCGGGTATGGGTGTTATGCAAAGACAGGTTTTCCGTTCCTTCGAATACCTGCACCACCGCTTTATCGTCGTTGATCTCCACGATGCGGCCCAGTTTTTTCTCCCGTCCTTCCGCCACGATTTCAACGATTTCATCATAGGCCGCGCCGCGAATCCCTTCCAGCACGACGAAGGGGCCGTTGACGGAACTCAGGCCTAAATATTCTATTGCCATGCTATCCCTCCTTATGCGTTCCGGGCGATGACATTATCGTAGAACTGATCGATCGCCTTTTTATAATCGTCGAATTTGTCCAGACGGTCATTTTCCACATCGTATTTGATGGAAATCACCCTGTCGAAAATCGGATCCTCTTTGAGCACCGACATGGGCATCCCCATGGAAACCAGAGCTTTCGCTTTCTGATACAGGTACAGAATCGTTTCCATCATCTTCTTCTGTTTGATCAGAGGCACGGAGGTATCCTGAGGATGGAAAGCGTTCTGCTGCAAAAAGCCCAGACGGATCACCCTGGCGATCTCCAAGGTCAGTTTCTGATCGTCCGGCAGCACGTCGTTGCCGATCAGCTTGACGATTTCCATCAGGCTGCTCTCCTGGTTCAGGATCGCCACCAGCTGATTTCTGTCATCGATGAAATCGGAGCCCACGTTGTCCGCATACCAGCTGGCCAGATCCGGCAGGTACTCGCTGTAGCTGGTGAGCCAGTGGATGGCCGGGAAATGCCTGGCATACGCCAGACCTTTGTCCAGTCCCCAGAAGCAGCGCACGAACCGCTTCGTATTCTGGGTGACGGGTTCGGAAAAGTCGCCTCCCTGGGGGGAAACCGCTCCGATGATCGTGACGCTTCCTTCCGTCCCGTTTAAGTTCTCCACCATTCCGGCGCGCTCATAAAAGCCCGACAGACGGCTGGCCAGATAGGCCGGGAACCCTTCTTCCGCGGGCATTTCCTCCAGTCTGCCGGAGAGCTCGCGCAGCGCTTCCGCCCACCGGGATGTGGAATCCGCCATGATGGCCACATGATAGCCCATATCACGATAATATTCCGCCAACGTCAGCCCCGTGTAAATGCTCGCTTCTCTGGCCGCCACGGGCATGTTGGACGTATTGGCGATAAGCACCGTGCGATCCATCATGGGACGGCCGGATTTCGGATCGATCAGTTTGGAGAAATCTTCCAGCACTTCCGTCATCTCGTTGCCGCGCTCGCCGCAGCCGATATAGACGATCAGATCCGCATCGGACCACTTTGCGATGGCGTGCTGAGTCATCGTCTTGCCGGTGCCGAACCCGCCGGGGATAGCCGCCGTACCGCCTTTGGCGATGGGGAACAGAGTGTCCAGGATTCTCTGTCCCGTCACCAGGGGGCGGGACGCGGGATGACGCTTCGCTGACGGACGGGCCACGCGGATAGGCCATTTCTGGGTCATCGTCAGCCTGACCACGGAATCATCCCTGCGCATGATCGTCACGATGGTATCGTTGATAGTGTATTCCCCGTCGGGAACCACGGTTTCCACCCTGCCTTCCAATCCGGGAGGAACCATCACTTTATGCGTAATGGCAGGGGTTTCCGGCACTTCCGCCAGAATCGTCCCTCCCGTCACGTAATCCCCGGGCCTGACACACATCTTCGCGGCCCACTTCTTCTGCGTGTCCAGGGATTCCATGGAAAAGCCCCTGTCGATATAGGTTCCGGACTTCCTGGCGATTTCCGTCAGGGGGCGCTCAATTCCGTCGAAGATATTTCTCACGATTCCGGGCGCCAGGGTGACGGAAAGGGTCGCCCCGGTGGGATGGATGGTCTCCCCCGGCTTTAAGCCGGAAGTCTCCTCAAAAACCTGGATGGTAGCCATTTCTTTGGTCAGCCGGATCACTTCGCCCACCAGCTTTTCCCCGCCCACGTATACCATTTCGCCCATCTTTAGGTCCGTCTGTCCCTTAATGGAGACCAGCGGCCCGTTGATGCCGAAAATTTTCAAAGCCTTTGTCATGGGAAGCTTCCTCCTTTCTCAGTCTTTTCCGGCGCCCGCAGCCGCTGCGGACGGCGCGTCCAGATGGAACACAAATCCGTCAAAAGCTTCCCTCAGCTTCGTATCGAAGGATTGGTCGATCAGGATCCCCTGTCTGGCGATCACGGCGCGGATTCCTCCGCCGAATTCATATCCGCTCACCAGCACCGGCGTGTTGGCCGCTGCGGAGATCGCGTTCTGTTTCGCCATATCCGCGGGATCGATGTAGATCGTTACCTGATCCCTCCCCGCGAACCGTTTCGCTTCCCGCACCTGATTGATCAGGTATCTTTCATATGCCCCGGTGGCCATGTATCGCTCCAACTTTCCTTTCACTTCCGTGTAGAGCTTGCTCTGGAGCTCCCGCTGAAGCTTTCCGGTCTGTTCCCGGATTTCCATCTGCTGTTTTGCCACCTCGGCGTTTTTCTGCTTTTTCAGGCTCTCTTCCTTCAGTTTTAAGGAGAGCTGGGCTTTCCGAAGGGCATTTTCCTTGTAATCGGACAGCACTTTTTCCAAGCCCTTTTCATAATCCTCTATCTGGCTGGCATTTTCGGCGTTGACCTTCTGGGTGGTCGCATCCATGAAATGCTGCAGCTTCTCTTCAATCGTCATAACGGCCTCCTATAATTTGATTCCAATCGCTTCATTCACATAGGATGTGATGAAATCCGGAGCGCGGCCCGTGCCGTGTCTGTCCGGAATCTCCACAACCAGAGGCAGTTTGCGCTCCAACCTGATATGGTCGATGATTTCCGGAAACCTCTTTCCGAAATTTTCCGTCAAAAGCAGGATCCCGATTTCCTGATCGGCAAGCACCTTGTCGATTTCTGCCTTCAGTTCCTGTTTCTCGTGGACCACCGCGCCCTCCACACCGGCCAGTCTCATGCCGGTCCAGGTATCAATGTTGTCGCTGATCAAATACATTTTCATCAAAGCTGACCCAGGATCATGAAGGCGATGATCAGACCGTACAGGCAGACACCTTCGGCGAGGCCCACGAAGATCAGGGACTTACCGAGGATGGAGGAATCTTCGCTGATTGCGCCCAGCGCCGCGCTGGCCGCACTGGCTACGGCGATACCGCCGCCCACACAGGAGAGGCCGATGGAGAGACCTGCTGCCAGATAGCCCAGCCCGGTGGAAAGGCCTCCTGCCGTGGCTGCGGCTGCGTCGGCCGCTTCAGCGGCGGACGCGCTGCCGGAGAACATCATGATGCCGGTAAATACCATCAGACCGAAGAACAGAGCGCCGTTTACCGCCAGGGTTTTCCTGTATCTGGCTTTCGTCTGCTCTCCCTTCACGAATACGCGGAATGGAACTGCGATGCACGCGATCAGCGCTGCGAACAATAAAATCTTTGTCATGATAAATGACCTCCTTTTAAATTCTCTTATCTTGTCTGTTTCATATAGGGAACGAATTCCCGTCCATCTCCTTTGTAAAAGCGGCTGAAAAATTCATAATACTGCAAACGCAGAACCTGAATGCCAACGATCAACCCTTCCATACCCATGACGATCAGATTGCCGATGATCACCACGATGAGGTTGGGGCTGCCGCCGTTTTCGGCCCCCGCCAGCATCATGACCACCTGCATCATGGCCGCATGGCTGACCGCGAAGGCCCCGATACGCACGAAGGAAAGCGTATTGGAAAAATAGCTCAGACACACTTCGAACAGTTCGAAGAAAGCCTGTACGACGAACATCACCGGCCCGTCCTCCAGATGTGCGCCCTTCTTTTCCAGCCAGTCGCCCAAAGGCTCCTTGCAGGCGATGACCAGAAGAGGGACGACGAACATCACCACCAGCACCGCAGCCGCGGGAAGGGCATGTCCGGTCATGAACAACACCACCACGGCCACCACGGCCGCATAGAACAGGAACCCTGCCAATCCGTTGGTATCGAACAGGGCGGTCTTCAGATCCTTCGCCTTAAAGGCGTTGATCATATGGAAGATCATGGTCAAAAGGATCAGCCCCATTCCCAGGGCGATGGTCACGACGAAGACAGTGTTTAAGTTCCCGATAAAGGGCAACTGCGTCATCGCTTCCGTGGGCCTCAGCCACAGAGCATCGATCCAATCTTCAAACCCGAAGACGCTGCCGTAGAAGAAGCCGAAAATCGTGGAGAAGAACCCGCAGTACGCGATAATCGCCGCCAGATTCAGCTTCTTGAAGCGATACAGCAAAAATCCTCCCACCAGCAGGCACAGCCCCTGTCCCACATCGCCGAACATGGCGCCGAAGATGATGGAATAGGTGATTGCCACGAACAGGGTGGGATCGAACTCCCGATAGTTGGGCAGGCCATACATCCGGATAAACATCTCAAACGGTTTTAAGGGGCCCGGGTTTTTCAGTTTCGTCGGCGGCCTGGAGATCCGCTTATCCGTGTTTTCTTCCATGGTGCAGAAGATGTCCGGATCCGCATCCAGCTCCTTTTTCAGCCTATCCGCATCCTTTTTCGTCATCCAGCCGCAGAGGATGAAGAACGTTTCGTTCTTAGCCCGGGTGAACGCCGCCAGCCTGCGAATGTCGAATCGTCTGGATGCGTCCGAAAGGATCCGCGCGGCCAGGCGCAGTTGGGCTGCCTGCTCTTCCAGTTCCCGGTGCAGGGCGCTGTCCGCGTCGGCGATTTTACGCTTTTGCTCCTGAATCTGCTCCTCGAGCTGCCTGCAGGCCTCATCCACAGTGCCCTCATAGGCGTCTTCCAGGTAGATCCGCTCAAAATGCATGGATGCGTAAATGGCGTCCACCTTCCGCACTTCCGCTGCCGGAGCGAAATACACTCCCCATACCCAGGAATCGTCCGCCCGGCACTTTTCAAAGATCGTGCAGGCATCGTCATAGACATATGTTTTCAACCGTTCGTAATATCCTGCGGGAATTCTGCCGAAGCGGAACTTCACCTCTTTGAAGCGCAGGATGCGGGAAATGTCGAAATGCAGATCCCGATAGGGTTTTGCGGTCTCCAGGAGGGCTTCCTTCTTCTTCAGCTCCTCCGCCAGAGCTTTCTTTTTCTCCTCGGCTTCCTGTATCTTCCGATATGCGCCGTCAATTCTCTCACGGGCATCATCCAAAGACATCTCGCATTCCGCAATCGGGCCTTCTCCCACGAAGGCTGCGGTTTTAACAGCTTTTTCATCCAGTTCCCGATAAGGGTTATTCTCCGCGCAGGGAGTGATGTTTTTGAGCTCTTTCAACTCCCCCATGGCGTTTTCCAGCTGTATCTCATATTTCCCCAGATACTGCTCGACCACCAGATCCAGCTGTTGCTTCGGCCCGATGATACTTATAAACTTCATTTTTTCAATCAATTTCGGCCCCTCCCTTTACGACAGATATTCTCTGATTTTATCGGACGGTAGGCCATATCTTACGCACTCCATCGCTGTGATCACCTTATGGACCTCCCTTTCTTTCTGATACAGGTATACATCCAGACAGGCAGCGGAATAGGGGTTTCTGCCGAGCATCGTCCGATGGATCGCTTCCTCGATCTGCGTCCCGATCTTTTCCAGATCGGGCTGGCTTTCTTTCTCCAGATACTTGCCATATTTCGTACGGGCTGCCGCCGCCATCAGTTCCGGCACGCTGCCCGCTTCGGCCATCGCCCTGACCTCCTCCTTTTTCAGGCGATAGTGCACGGGGATGATGATGGCATAGATCTCGGTCGCTTCCATATTATAATACTTTTTCGCCCGGTAAATCCACTGTAGATTCAACACATCGATCTGCGTCCCGACCGACTGCAGGATGGTTTCCCTGTCCTCTTTCTTCAGATCCTTTTTGGCCCTCTTCCACTGATTGCGGAAGAGGAACATATCGAGCGCGAATTCATAGTCGAACAGCCTCCGGGAGCTGCTCTGGGAAACCCGTCTGAGCACGTTTCCGTAAGGCGTCATCTGCAGCGCGGAAATCAGGCCTTCCATGGTCTGCGCCGCAGCGGCCTGTCCCAGCGGGAAGGCCGAGTGCCGGGAAAAAATCTCTTCGTATTCGGAAAGGTCTGATAACGTGTCGCGGCCGCTGACCAGGGACCGGATCAGCATCTTCAGGCAGTTAATCTCAAACCTGCGGAAATAGCCGTCCAGAAAGGCTCTCTGCTCCAGATTGGAAAAGCGGTACAGCTTTCTGAAATCCGACAGAAGCGACTGCATGATCAATCCTTCTGCCTGTCCCCGATGCAGGCTGTTCTCATCTTCTTTTCCCAGGATCTGCGCATAGGACGGCTTCCTTTTCAGCCAGGCGATTACGGCAGGCACGCTGTCCAGACTGCCGATCTGATCGAAATCTTCGTCTTTCAGCAGCTTTCCGCTCATTGCCCTCACCTTCGTCGCGAGGCCGCTGTAACGAAATAAACTCATCTGCTCACATCCTTACGATGGATTTTAAAATATCATCCGAAATCTTATCATGTTCCGTATCATATTTATGCTTGAGGCCTTCCAGCTCCGCCTGGGTCTGCCGGCGCAGACTGTCCAGCTCTTCTTCCTTTTCCCGATCCATCCGTTCCTGAAGGCTCTGTATCTCCCGGTCGGTTTTCTGCCCCAGTTCTTCGTCGAACTTTTTCTTCTCCGCTTCCATTCGAGCAGACAGCTCTTTTTTCTGCTCTTCCAGCGCTTCCCGCATTCGAATGGCAGTCTCTTCTACATTCACGAGCCGGTTTAAGACTTCTTCAATGGTTTGTTCCATCCTGGCACGCCTCCTTTTTGCTTTTCTTTTGATTCCTGCCGTATTATACTATGAGTAAATCATATTGAAAAATAATATTATGATATACTGATTATATCAGAATCACATGATAAAGAAAGGAAAATATCTTCATGCCGGCCAGCTTCGATTACTATAAAACCTTCTATTTTGTCGCCAAATACAAGAACTTCACCCGGGCCGCCAACATCCTCCTCTCCAGCCAGCCTTCCGTCACGCGCAGCATGCAGAATCTGGAGAGCGAGCTGGGGTGCCGTCTGTTCATCCGTTCCCATCACGGGATCGCCCTGACCCCGGAAGGCGAACTCCTGTATCGTTATGTGGCCCCCGCCTGTGAGCGGATCCTGCGGGGCGAAGAAGAGCTGGGGCTGGCGCTCGGTCTCCACGGCGGAACGGTCAGCGTCGGCGCCACCGAAACGGCGCTCCACTGCCTGCTGCTGGATCAGCTCATGCTATTTCAACAGGAACATCCCGACGTCAAAATCCGGATCAATAACGGAACCACTTCCCACGTTCTGACCGATCTGAAGGAAGGGCGCACGGATATGGCGGTAGTCCCCACCCCTTTACAGATCGAAAAACCCTACGCTGTCACCAAACTCTGTCCGGTCAGGACCATTCTCGTGGGCGGGCCCCGTTTCCGGAATCTGTGCGATCAGAGCAATACGCTCGGCGATTTAAAACAGTATCCCCTGGCAGGGCTGCCGGCATCCACCATGGCTCACCGCTTCTATGAAAATTTTTTTGCTTCCCACGGCCTTCCGCTCCACTATGATATCGAGCTGGCCAGCGCGGATCTGCTCCTTCCGGTCGTGATCCACAATCTGGGGCTCGCCTTCCTTCCCGTAGAGCTTGCCGCCCAGGCGCTGGAGCAGGGGCAGGTGTTTTCCATCCCCCTGACGGAAAAGATCCCCATCCGGCATATTTGTCTGGTGCGGCATCCCGGCCGGCCTCTGGGCGCGGCCTCCCGACGCCTGATGGAGATGCTCGTTTCCCTTCAAAAAAAGACGAACGAGGAGCCGTGACAGGCAACGGATACCCTGCATATCGATCCCTTTCTCGCCCGGCCTGCGGCCGGGGAATGGATCTGTATGCGGGGTATCGGCTGATGTCACGGCTCCTTTTCGTTACCATGAAACTTTCTTACTTTTATATCATGTCGCAGAATATCTTTTCCCTTTCGGCCGTCAGGAGTACAGCGGCCGGTCCATCTTCTCCAGATAGTCCAATATCTGTAAAATGAATTCGGAGTTTGTCGGCCTCCTTCCGCTGTCAGCGTCGTAGCCGAACACAGTTCTCTGCTCTTCTCTCCTCCCTTTTTCCCATGATGCTGTAATCGCATGTCGTATGGCGTGCTCCACCTTATCCGCCGTAGTCCGGTGCTCTTTGGCAATAGACGGGTACAGCCGTTTCGTAATGCCGTCCAGTTCTTCTCTGTCCTTCCGGCATAATTTCACCGCCGTCTTCAGATACTGATACCCTTTCAGGTTCGCCCGGACTCCCAGCTTCACCAGAAGATCCGAAGCATTCTGCTCCGTCCGCTCCCTTTCTTTATTCCAGACCGGCGGCTCACAGGAAACGATGATCTGCAGATCCCTGTCCTTTCTGACCAGCTCCGTAAGCTGAAAAAGTTCATTTGTGCTGCACTCACGCGCAGATACCCATATACAACTCATTTCTTTCCCTCCACATGTACGAATTATTTGACAAATTCGATCATATATATTATTTTATCAGGTAATAGCTAAATTTAAAGTGCTTTTTCGGCACTAAATACTAAATTTTAGTGTTTTGTTTGTGTCTGATAAGTCCTTCTGCAGAAATTTCCTTTCCCGATATGCCATTCGGTCAAAGCGGACGGATTGACGGGAAATTCGCGTTTTATGTTTGAATAAAGGGACTATCTATGGTACAATGGGATGATGAATACAGACACAATCAGAAAGGAATATAAATTCTCATGAAAAAAGCCTTTGTGATAGGAGCCGGGCCGGCCGGGCTGACAGCCGCTTACGAACTGCTGAAACAGTCCGATGAATATGAAGTCACTGTCTTCGAAGAGAGCCAGTATATGGGCGGCATTTCCAAAACCGTCAATTATAAGGGAAACCGGATGGATATGGGCGGCCATCGTTTCTTCTCCAAGGTGCCTGAAGTGAACGAATGGTGGGAAAACATGCTTCCCATGCAGGGGAAACCCGCCTATGACGACATCCGCCTGGATCGTCAGGTGGCCGTGAAGGAAGGCGGCCCTGATCCGGAAAAAGAGGATCGCGTCATGCTCAAGCGGAACCGCGTTTCCCGCATCTATTTCGATCAGAAGTTTTTCGACTACCCGATTTCGCTGAAGTGGGAGACTTTCAAAAATCTGGGGCTGAAGACCGACATCATCGCCGCGTTCAGCTATCTGGCTTCCGTCCTGCACAAGCGGGAAGAGAAGTCTCTGGAGGACTTCTATATCAATCGCTTCGGGAAAAAGCTCTATTCCATGTTTTTTGAGCATTACACAGAAAACCTCTGGGGCCGTCATCCCAGCGAAATCGATCCCAGCTGGGGCGCGCAGCGCGCCAAAGGCCTTTCCGTGATGGCCATCATCAAGGATATGTTCGGCAAGCTGCTCCCCAATAAGGAGAACCGCCACGTGGAGACTTCCCTCATCGAGTCCTTCAGCTATCCCAAGCTGGGCCCCGGAGAGCTCTGGGACGTCACCGCTGCCGAAGTGGAAAAGATGGGCGGCAGGATTTTGAAAAACTGCAAAGTCGTTTCCCTCGAGAAAGACGCGGACAACCATATCGTTTCCCTCACCTATGAGCACGGCGGAGAAAAGATCCGTGCCGAGGCCGATGTTTTCATCTCCTCCATGCCCATCAAGGATCTGGTGGGCGGTATGAACGATGTTCCCGCAAAGGAAGCCGCGATCGCCGCAGGCCTCCCCTACAGGGACTACCGGACGCTGGGCGTATTGGTTCCCCGCCTGAACTTAAAGAACAAGACCAGGATCAAAACCATCGGCAACATCGTGCCGGACAACTGGGTTTATGTTCACGACCGCACCGTGAAGCTGGGCCGGTTCCAGATATACAACAACTGGTCCCCTTACATGGTGGTGGATCTGGATCATACGGTATGGATCGGGCTGGAATATTTCTGTACCGAGGGCGATTCCCTCTGGAATATGACGGATGAGGAGTTCTCCCGGTTCGCGGTGGACGAGATCGTGAAGATGGGGCTTATCGATTCCCCTGAAGATGTGCTGGACACCCATTCCGAGTCCGTAAAGAAAGCGTATCCCGCTTACTTCGATACTTATTCCGAAATCGATACGCTGGTCGCATGGCTCAACACCATCGATAACTTATACTGCGTGGGCAGAAACGGCCAGCATCGGTATAACAACATCGATCATTCCATGTGTACGTCCTTCGAAACGGTTCACAATATCGTCAACGGTATTCAGGACCGTTCCAACATCTGGAACGTGAACACGGAAAAGGAATACCACGAGGCGAAGTAAAAAACGCATCATGATATCCCATATCACACAGGAGCCAAAAGGGGGCTGTCGGGAAATAGATAGTCTTAATCGGGGGCAGACGTGACTCGCATGAGTCTCGTCTGCCCCCGAAATTTATCCTTAAAAAAAAGAAAAAGATGGCTAACGACAACCATCTTTTTCTCCGTTCCATGTTATAATGGAACTATGCGAAAACAAGATTATTATAACGACTTTTTTGA
>QAKV01000009.1 GCA_003343625.1 Clostridiales bacterium | reverse complement strand
CCTCCACCATCTTCTGTTCCCAGTTCATGCCGGAAGGCTGGCATGAAAGATTAGGAGGCAGTGCCCTTGCCGATTCCATCCTTGACCGTATCATCCCATCTGCCTATACCATGCGGATTGACGGGGATGTTTCAATGCGGCAAAGGAAAAGGATGATCAAAAACTAAATCATCCTACTGGGAGCCACGACACGGGTCATGGCTCCCACCATCGGACGAGTGGCTCTCGATAACGGATTCCACGGCTCTATTCCAGGAGATTGGGTGGCTCCGCCACCGCAGAATATTCAGCCATGGCATACCAGATCCAATGTAAACAGATTTTCGTATTCTTTTCCAAGAAATTTATACAGTCCAGCGACTTGGCATGGACAGCCTGTAAAAAGGATGAGTTTTCCTTTCTGCAAAAGCTCCAGAATTTTTTGATAGCAATTTCCGGTATCACTTTGAACATACTTAGAACCGCGTAAGCGGGAAAGTTCCTTTTTATCAGAAATTAATATATGCTCTACTTTTTCGTAATTATCGGTGTAAGCCGCACCGCAGACATATCCGCCTTGCTCAAGAATACATTGAGCAGCAAGTGTGAAAACACCTCCCGATGAGCTTTCCATACGAATTTCATCAGATGCACAAACTGCATAACATTCCGGGTTTTCCCAATTATAATAATCAATCTTATGAACAGGACAAATATTTAAGCATTGCCCACAATGAACACATGCAGATTCATCAATTTGAGGAAAAAGGAATCCCTCTTTATTTTCCTGCATTCGAATCGCCTGTACTGGACATTTATTAAAGCATGCTCCGCATCCCGTACATTCATTTCCTTTTATAATTGAAATTGTATTTTCTACCATGATTAAACCTCACTTATCACAGCTTTTTCTGCAAAGCTGCATAATGCTCACAAACTGTTTTCACGTCTCCTTGCTCAATAACTTTTCCTTTGTTCAGCCACAAAGCATGATCACACATGGATTTTACCGTATCAATGTTATGTGAAACCAGTAGAAGGGTTGTTCCTGAGGACAGCATTTCTTTCATTCGCTTCTGACACTTTTGACGGAATAAGAAATCACCAACTGACAGAATTTCGTCAACTATCAAAATATCAGGGTTTACAATTGTTGCGATCGCAAATCCTAATCGTGCTTTCATACCAGAAGAGTAATTCTTTATCGGAGAATCAAGAAAATCCTGAATCTCAGCAAATTCAACAATTTGGTCAAAATGTTCTTCCATGAACTTTTTTGAATGTCCTAATACTGCTCCATTTAAATAAATGTTTTCCCGTGCAGTAAGATTTCCATCAAAACCAGCTCCCAGTTCAATGAGCGGCGCAATTTCTCCATATACATGCACCTCACCCTGATATGGCTTGAGAATTCCGCTAATCACTTTAAGCAATGTGGACTTTCCAGAGCCATTTACACCAACCAGACCCCAGGCTTCGCCTTTTTTTACTTTAATCGTAACATCCTGCAGCGCCAGAAATTCCTGGAACATCAATTGACGTTTAACTAGCTTAATAAAGTATTCTTTAAGATTATCAATCTTTTCACTGGCTTTGTTAAAGCGGACGGTAATGTGTTCCGCATCAATAATATATTCGCCCATTATATTCCTCAATATCTAAATATATAGAATAAACTTGTCTTTGTTTTTCTGAAATGTCCATAACCCAAAGAGCAGCATAAGAATGGCCATGACCCATCCTCCCCAAAAAAGCCTTACTTCAGGAAGCTGTCCAACATAAATAACGTCACGAAATTGAGCTACATAATAATACAAAGGATTAAACCTGGTAATGATATATTGTATTTTTTCCGGCAGCGATTCAATTGGATAAAAAATCGGTGTCAAGTACATCCATGCAGTCACAACAGCTTTATAAATGTATTGAATATCCCGGAAAAAAACATTTGCCTGTGCAAGAAAGAATCCCAACCCAAGGCTGAAGAGATAAACCTGTACTAAGACGATTGGGAAAAATACAATATATATGGTTACCTTCGCATGCGTCGCTACCATCACGATAATCAGTGCTCCCAGGGAAAAAACCATGTCAATCAAAGCACTTGTAATTTTGGACAATGTAAAAATATACTTGGGAACATATGCCTTTTTTAATAAAGCACTGTTTGCTGTAACAGAATGCATGGCTTGTGTTGTGCTGCCTGTAACAAATTCAAATATAGTGCGGCCGGCCAAAAGATAAACTGGAAAGTTTTCAATATTTCGGCTGAACATAGTTGAGAAAACTACAGTCATGACAATCATGATCAGAAGAGGATTCAAAATGCTCCATACGTATCCCAAAAAACTACGCCGATATTTTAACTTTAAATCCCGTATCACTAGTTGGGAAATCAGATCTTTATATTTAAAAAGCATTTTTATACGAAAATGAATTGCATGCATATTAACCTCATAAGCAAAAACTATCCGTTTTTGCCTTTCATAATATTAGAATAATAGAAAGTCTGCTGTTCCGAAAGTTCATTGGCATACGCATTTAACTGATATTTTTCTACCAAATTCTTTGCTTCGCATAGCAGTTCCTGCTTATCTGAACCGGTATAATGATGCAGATCGGCTCCAAGAAAGGAAATGGTCCATATAAAAAACTCTTTCCCATATTTTGAAAGCAATCCATGATTTTCCCAATATTCAGCCAGGATATTTACAGAACGAATATGGTGTTTGTATTTCTGCCCCAAGTTGTTTTCTGCATTAAACATGGCTGAGCCTTGTCGTTTCCAGCGATAATGATATAGTCGTTTTTCCAAAAAGAGAATCCGCTCTGCAGCAGGAAAAGACATAAACTGAAAGATCAGATCTTCACCAAAGAAAACATCTGGAAGAAAAGATAACTGATGCTCCAAAAGAAATTGGCGCCGAAAAACATTTCTCCAAACAAAAGGAGTTGCTCCGTTTTCATAAATCAGAGCCGCTATGCTGTCATGTTCATAAAAGCGTGACCGTACAACCAGATTACGCGCGAGCCATTGTGGTGAATTTTCTGGAAACGGATAGGCGCCGTATACAGTAATATCAGATTTATATTTTAAACTTTGCTCATAAAGATAAGAGCATAACTCAGCATCAATGAAATCATCGGAATCCATAAACAGCACATATTCTCCGCGGGCTTGTGAAAATCCAAGATTTCTCGCGGCAGAAGGTCCAAGGTTTTTCGTATCAAGGATTACAATTCGCATGTCTCTTTTTTGATAATCCCGAAGTATTTCTCTCGAACTGTCTGTGCTTCCATCGTTTATACAAATAATTTCGATGTTTTCAAGTGTCTGATTTCGTATACTGTCCAAGCATTGTTCCAAATAGCTGCTTACGTTATAAACTGGTAAAATAATAGAAAAAAATGGACAATTACTCAATAAGCATCGCTCCTTTATTTTGGCTTGGCCGTAGGATAGTTCAGTATATACGTATAATAAACTCTGTTTTTGGCCGTGAGACTGTTTGCGTATTGATTAAGGTTAAAGGTTTCCCAAAAATCACGGGCACGACTGGTTAGAATTTCTTTAAAATCTCCGGAATAGTCAAACAAGTCCCACCCGATAAATGAAACTGACCATTTGAAAAATTCTTTTCCGTACAAGTCAAGCAGACCATGTTCTTTCCAGTAATCACCGATAATCTGCATCGCATCAATGTGATATGAATATTTTTTATACATATCCTTAGAAGCGGAAGCCATTAAAGAACCAGCACGGCTCCAACGGTAATGGTACAGTTTATCTGAAATGAATATAATAGATGCTGCAAATGGAAAAGATTCAAACTGAAAAATAATATCCTCGCCAAAGCGAACAGTTTCATTAAAAAGAAGCTGATGCTGATGAAGAAATTCCCTTTTAAAACAATCGCGCCATACAAATGGGGTTGAACCATTCTCATTCATCAGGGCATTTATTCCATCATTCCAGTATGCGGTAGTGCGGGTTGTCAAATTACGAATATGCCACTCTGTTGGCCATGGATAATAAGGAAATATGTGTGTTCCAAATACTATAATATCTGGGTGATGTTCCAGTATTTCATATAAAATACGCTCACAGGCGGACTGTTCCAGATAATCATCTGAATCTAAAAACAGGATATATTCACCCGTTGCGGCAGCCAAGCCGGCATTACGAGCAGATGATAATCCGCCATTAACTTTATCAATAATCTGGATTCGGGCATCCTGCTTCTGGTATTCTTCCAGAATTTCACGAGAATGGTCTTTGGTTCCATCATTAACACAAATGATTTCCAAATCCATAATCGTTTGCTTAATAACACTGTCCAGGCATTCACTGAGATAGTTCTCCACATTATAAACAGGAATAATAATTGAGAATTTTGGTTCTTTTATCATCGCTATTTTCCACCTGCGCACCGATAAATTTTCTTAATTGCATAGAAGGCTGTATAGAAGAAACCATGATCTTTTATACATTGAATTCCACCTTTAATTTTCCTTGGAATAAAAAGTACAATAGTGCCAGCCTTATATGTATTAGAGTTATATACATTATTAAGCTGACTGTCGAGCTGCCATTTTTCTACATATGTCTTACCTTTATCCATCATATTTTTCGTATGCCAGTCAATGGGATCATTAATAATGGCAAATAAATTTTCCCACTTATACCACTCGAAATAACTTTTATCCAGCTTGGCATCTGCCATATCTTCTTTAAATTCTGCGGCTGCGCGTTCAATAAATATATATTTATATTTCGGTGCCAGACGTTCATAATTCCACATATAGGAATCATATTTTATACGATTTTTAATGTATTCCAGCTGTCCTTTTTTATGGGGATGCTGATTAAAAAAACGCTGCATTTCAGCGTACTCATCGCATACGCAAAACACTTTACCTTTCGAATTAACCGAAGAATTTTCGTTGTCTTGTCTGTAATGAAGGAATGCATCTCGGAGCAGTTGGACTCTTTGAGCACAGCACCATACCTTGAAATTGAAACTTGCATCCTGGTAAGATGCACCAGGTGTTTCATTAAAGCGGATCCCATTTTCTTTTATAAATGCATTGCGATAGATGGATGACCATATTGTAGGTTTAATGTTAAAAAATTCCACCATTTCCATTTTTGATTTGAAAGATGTTGTTGGACAAATCGTCTTTCCGCTCAATACAGAAGAAACGATTTCCTGTTTCTCATTTCTTTCTTTCGGTTTTGAAAAATAGAAATAGTAGCTGGATTTTACAACGTCAAGCTGATTCTCTGTGGCAATTTTATAGAGTGTCTCAAACATGTTTAAATCAGCATAATCATCAGATTCAACAATTCCGATATATTCACCCGATGCCAGATCAAACCCTCTGTTCATGGAGTTTCCATAGCCGGAGTTTGCCTTTGTAATTACCTTGATTCTGGGGTCACGAGCTGCATATTCAGCAATAATTTCAGGGGAACTGTCTGTTGATCCATCATCTACGCAGATAATTTCGATTTCCTTCAATGTCTGATTAACGACACTGTCGAGACATTGGCATAAATATCTTTCAACATTATAAATTGGAATAACAATTGATACTTTTACTCTTTCTTCTTGCGTTTTTTTCATACTCTCCCTCTTATGAATTTTGATATTTTTTAATATGTTTATAAATGATAGAATTTAATACATATTGATATTGGCGTGAAGAGAAATGCAAAAGACTTAAAAATACAAATATATTGTATTTCATCTTTGTACTTTGCCAAAGTTCTGGTATCAGCTGTTTCATATAAGCATTCATATGCTTAGCCTTTTTCCTCCCTTGCCTTCGGTCAGACAATAAGAGGCATGTCACCCGATAGTAGCTGAGAAGTACAATCTTCATTTTTTCTAAATAAAACTCTCCCTCATATTCCAGGAATTGTTCTTTATGCTGCTTATAGTCTTGTGACATTGAGAGAATAATTTTTTTCAGGTGCGTATTCCGTATGGCTTGATTTTTTTCCGAAACGCTTTGACTGCTGTCGCCAATACGATAAATATAAAGAAAAATCGGACAATAATATATGCATTTAGAGTAACAGCATGGAACGGTGGTATATATCTGATCATCATAAAATATATGTTCCGGGAGCGTTTTGGAATTTTGACGATAAAATTCTGTACGGTAAGTAATACCGTGAATTGTAAAAAGCTCTTTCACATCAGTCCATTTTTCGCAAACATCATTCAATGTAAGTTTTGAAGGTATATTTTTGTCCGAATAAGAACATGGCTGCAGGGAATGAGTCTGTATGTTATAAAAAAAATATGGCGTTAAAACAACATCTGCAGATATGCTTTCCAGAGCAGATATATAGTTCTCGAGATTTTCTGTTAAGATCCAATCATCAGAATCAATGACTTTTAGATAAAGTCCTTTTGCTTTTTTAGTACCTTCATTAACAGCTGAACCGTGTCCGCCATTTTTTTTACTGACCACCTGAAAAATTTGAGGATATTTTTTTGCAAAATCGTTTCCAATTTTTTCAGTACCATCAGTCGAGCCATCATTTACAATAATGACTTCCATTTTTGAATTTGTATTCTCATTTAATAGAAATGAGTTTAAACATTTGTAAAGATACTTTTCACTGTTATAGGCTGGAATAATAAAGCTGATGATTTTGGACTGCTCCATGATTTATTCTCCAACAGATAGTCGCTTTTGCCTCTTAATATCATTTTGAAAACACCCGCGAATGGTTTCCCGGAGTGCTGTCAACGGTGAAATATCATGCGAATAAAGCTTTCGTTTAGCAATTGTGTAGTAAAAAGCATAAATCAATGAAAGCGGCAAGCCGAGCAAATGCCTGGTTGCAGTTCCGCGAAGATAAAAAAAATTACGATCATATCCATGAAACCATGTGGATTCTTTTGGAATGAGCGCACCAATCTTAATCGGGACATAATAAATTGATAATTTCTTTTTATAACAATCCATTAAAAACTTATTTTCTTCCTGCGCTCCATTTCCGCTTCCTGCGCCCATAAAAGGATCAAACTGTATTCCTGATGAAATCACCTTATTCCGTCGAAACGCAATTTGAACGGACGAAACTTTCAGTAAATCAAAATATCGCAAACGATAAACTTGAGGTTTTAGCCGTTTCCCTAAACCAGAAATATAAAAAATAATGATATCAGCCTGAGGATTTTCTGAAAACGCATTCAAAATTTTCTCACGATAATTCGAGTCCAATCGTACATCGTCATCGCAAAACAGGCAGACTGTTCCTTCCGCTCGCTGTATGGCCAAGTTACGGCTCTTTGAAAGGCCGCGGTCTTTTGCAGATATCATACGCAACTTATAGGTTCCATTTTGCTGGCGTTCTTCTTTTTCATATGTGCATTGGTTAATGAAAAGGGCATCCGAATCTATTCCCAACTTTTCAGCCAGGGAAAAATCCTTCTGCTCCATACAGGAAACCAAAACTTCCAATGTCATATCAACCTCAGGCATATTCATTCTTTCGTACAAATTTTCAGTGAATTAGAAGGATTAGACAGGCTAAAACATGCTATTCACTTCCCATAATCGTACTTATCGGCTCATTCCTGAAAGCATAAAATTCCCTAAAATAATCTTTAATTGTCGCACTTTTTGTAAGAGATCTTGCCAGAAGTATCAGAGTATTTTAAAATATAGATGCTGACGCAAATAAGATGGATAGGAGGCAGTGCCTATGAAAATGCAAATGTCATCCTCCTCTGGAATACCGGGAATCAAAGACGAGCTGGTTCGGCAGCTTGTATCACTGGCGCGGGAACACCGAGTGAAAAGATTAATCTTGTTTGGATCACGTGCGCGGGGGGATTTTCACCATCTCAGTGATGTCGATTTGGCTGTTTCTGGAGGAAATTTTGAAAGATTTGCTTTGGATGTGGAAGAATATACAGATACACTTCTGAAGTTCGATATTGTCAATTTGGATGCCTCTGTTCAAAAGGAACTGCTGGACAGCATCAAGAAGGAAGGTATTGTCATCTATGAAGAAATATGAGAATTTTTGCAGAGCGCTGGAAAACCTTCAGGATATTTATCAGTATGACGAACCATATAACAATGTAATTTTAAGTGGCTTGGTAGCACTGTATGAAATATGTTTTGAGCAGGCTTGGAAGGCTATGAAGGAAATTATGGTTTCTGAAGGAATTAGAGAAGCCGAAACAGGTTCTCCTGTCTGAACTGGAATGCTCTCCAGGTGTCAGTCCCAGAAATGCCGCATAGGTATTCCCCTTAGCGAACCGCTTAAAATCTCCGGTTTCCAC
>QAKV01000033.1 GCA_003343625.1 Clostridiales bacterium | reverse complement strand
AAGTCTATCTTACATCAGTTTGAAGGTTTACACAAACTTTGGGATACTCCCGGGGCGAACTGTGTGAAGAAATCCTACAGCCGAATCCGATCCTACTGTTTCAAGAGCGCTCGCAATTTCGTTTTCCAGCAAAGTATACACGAAAGACAATGTCTTTCCATAATACAGAACCGCTTCCGTAATGTCCGTTACGAACATCTCCTCCAGACGCACGACCTGAGCGCATAGTTGTAACGAGTCCGCTCCCCGGGTATCCGGCTGCTCCAATTTGTATTCTACCGGATACAGCCGCCATCGTCCGTCCCGTCCATGAATCGTCACTCCATTTTCATCTCGATACAGCTCTACCATGTCGCATACGCCAATGAGTTTTATTTCCTCGGGACGAACTGGCATCCCACAGGACAAACAACTGCACCACGCACCTCGGTGAAATCGCTGTCATGTACACGTTCGTGCATATAGTGTCCCTCCTGTGTCTGCACATTTTCTTCACAATATTGTTCAATGTGAACCAACGCCCATCGTCTGCGACAATACTGAAAATATCTTAAGCAAAAAATCAGAGTCGTCATTCTCCATCCAAAACCTCCGGGATCAATCCTTCCAATTCGGAAACGCTCACCCATACGTTTCCCTGATCATCTCCTGAGACCTGCAGCGTCCGATGTACCTTAGCCGACGAATACTGGCCGCTGGGGCAATTATGCTCCCACCAAATCAATTTTACGACTTCCATACTGCCAGCCGGGCGCGCGGACGTTTCATCATTACGGAATAATGTGCGCAGTGCCTCTTTCAGGGCGTTCGCATCCTCCTCACTGAATCCCGTCTTTTGCGCGAGCTGAACATTGATTGCACCATAAGTAACGTATATTCCAAACTCTACCCGATGTTTCATGCCCATGGTGTCGCGCCCTTTTTTATCCGGATCCACTCCTGTTTCCAAGTTAACAGACTTTGTGATCTGTGAACTGATGATATTGACCGGTTCTATGCTGAATGCGGGCTGAATGCTCACAGGCCCCCTGATACCAATCGATACAGCATCTGATTCTTCTTCCTTCTTTCCCTTTTTAAAGGCAAATACCTGTCCGAATGCCCTGACATCATACCAGATTCTACAGGCTTGTCTGCCGTAATCTTCTCTTGTTTTTTCCCCGGCTTTGATTTCATTCAGGCATTCTACCAGAGCCGGTTCATGATCCGCCCTGTCCTTTAAAGACCTAAACTCATCCCCCTCCTTTCGACGGTCATCAGACTGCACAAAAATGTTTTCCCCTTCGTCCAGCAGCCGGTTTCGTATTTTTCGTTTCAGGCAGACATCCGACACTTCTCCCAGCCCTTTATATGTCGTCCTGGGCCGATTGCCGTCTAGAGGATCTCCATTTGGATTCGCATTTTTGGCAGTGAAGACGATTGCAAAATCAATCTTGTTTTTTAAAGTGGTCATAGTTTTTCTCCTTTTCCTTTATCTATATTGTTCCCTGTAATACGCGTGCAGATAAATACTGCTCAGCGACGCGTTGGTATCCCATCCATTTTTCTTTAATTCTACCTCCAACTGTTCCAGCATTTCGCATTCCATTGTCCCTCGGAATCCCGCAGCTCTTCTATATGGATTTAATTTTTCTTTTAAATTCTCCCATGTAGACGCCGGTTTCTGTGCAAATATGGTCATAAAACGCATCGTGTTCGAAAATTTTTTTTCTTCTTCCGTGCAATCGTCCCATCCCTTTTTTTCCAATCGTCCGGCTATCCCCAACATTTTCCCGAATAAAGCGCTTCTGGGATCACGACTTTCCGTCCATTCCTGAGATTCCCAGGAAAACTGCGTTTTCCCGTAAAAAGTGCGAAGCATACAATAATATCCATGGAGGAAGCTTCCATCTAATGGTACATTCGAATCCCTATCTGGCTGTGAAAACTGCATTTCCACAATCCGGATCAGCCACCCGTAATAATCGGCCCTTTCGCCCAGCCTTTCCAGATATGGAATCAATTTGTCATGCAGTCGGCTCCAACTCTCATAGGGTCTAGCAGCAAACTGTGGCATCATCTGAATGGCATTAGTTTTACCTGTCCGATCCTCATCATCTGCCTCCCTCTCTGCAGCATCCGCAATCGCCAGAAAACAACCGTACAGTTCAGACCGCCTTTTCGGCAATTCATACAAAACTTTTTCTGTATCCCCATTTTTCACACCTTTTTCCCATTTCTGAAAAAGATGCTGCCTTTGGCTGGAAAATCCCTGTAAAAATTCCAAAGAAAGTTCTCCTCTTTCATATCGGTCTCTGCCAGAGAACTGTCCTTCTATTCGCTCCAGAATTATCTGATATATTTTACTATACGCCCCCAATTTTCTGAAACTAGGAATCAGTTTATCATGTATCTCCGGCCACGTTTCAAATGGGCGCTGTACAAATCTCTGCATCAGCCGCACCGCATTTGTGGGATAATCCTTTTCCCTTTCCGATGCCCGCTCTTCCACGAAGTCTGCCACGGCCAGAAGCCGTCCATATAGATAATCAGGGTTCTTCGAATCCTCATTCAGTTCCGGTGAAAATATCAATTCATTTTTTCCTCCGTTTCGCCTTTGAAAACAGTGGATCAGTGCACAAGCCGTATCCACACTGCTCTCCCATGCAAAACGAGACCATTTTCGATCCCTGCCGCTCACAAATGCCAGCGGCGCACACACCCTGTAAAAAGCACTGCGGACAACATTCAGCGGAATCCTCCGCTCATCTATCATACATGTCAAAATTTCCGACTGAAGCCTCCTCATCAGCTTCGTATAAGACTTTTCACATTTTTTGTCCTGTCTTGCTGTTTTTATTGCGTCGATTCCCATAACAGCCGTAGCAATCTCGTTCGGCCTGGGGGAGGAAAGTTCCTTTCTGTTCTTTTTTTCAGAATAATGCCACCAGCAACAGTCTTTATACCAGTTTTCCAAACGTTGTATATACTCATTTCCAGGACACTCCTGATAATAAGTAACGGACATTCTTCCGTCTGTCGCGGCCTCCAGCCCCAAAATAACAGCGCAGTTCCTCCGCTTATTATCGTATTCCCGAAGCCTTCCTCCATAGCCTGAAGCAGCGGAGCGCACTTCTTTCGCATAGCCTGCAAAAGTATCGATTATCGGTTTTGAATCGCTCTCTTCGCTCTCCTCTTCTTCACCGAATCCACCGCCCTCATCAATGGGTACTTTCATCATCGCCCCGTTTGTATTCCACGCCACCCATATCATCCCGTATTTCTGCATTCCCTGGCGTTCGATCAGCCAGGAAAGTGCATTATGCGCGCGTACAGAGGCATCGAAACTGACCAGTGCGGCGCTCCTGTCCTCCACAAAACGTCCTTTGTACTGAAACGGAAATTCTGTATCTTTGGCTGAAATCAGCTTCGCATTTCCCTGTAGCTTAGGGTGGCTTTCCATGATCGGAAGCACCTTCCCCTCTACATAGCAAAGTCCTTTATCCCCCGACAAAAATTCCAACAGACACGCGTTCCAACTCTCCTTGACATCCTTTCTCATCCAGAGATCGTCGCAGCTTCCGTCCTTCATTTGTACGGAAAAACAAACCATAGATTTTGTATCTTCGCCTATACCTTCCCTTTTCTCATGATTCTTATAGTATTTCAATTTCAGATTCGGCTGCGATTCCAAATCAGCAAGCAGCGTATGCTTAGACAAATACCGATGTACCGCGCTAAGACACAGAGGCGTGCCCGGCCGTTTGCACCACTTGTCAAGCTGCTGCATATACTGGGTAAACCGCTTCTTATTCCTTTCCTCATAAATCAGGTATTTCAGCTGCTCTGCCAAAGGAAAAGGTGCTACATTATCCCCTGTACGGCTTTCCGCCTGTGGCGTACTCGGAATTTCCATAAACTGATCCTTTCCGGCCAGTTCATTCGCCGAAACGAATTCCCCTTCCAATGTCAAGATTACATGAAATTTTATTTTTTTTCTAACGAATCCCACTGGCATCAAAGGAACTGCTTCTTTCGACTGATCGCAGCAGATACCGGCGTCATATGCCTCACACAATTTCTGCATCAACGACATCTGCCTCTCCTCCTTTTCCAAGCAATTCTTCTACCAACCCTTCTTCCTGTAAACCGCTGAAATTATTCCTCTCCCTTCCAAACTTTTTTGCTTTCGTCGCACGAATTTTTTGCCGCATCTCCGTCCCAATTTCATCCGGTGAAGAAAACCGGATCACCCCGTCTTTCATCCTCGGCCTCCAAAATCTGGCAGACATCCATTCTTCTCCCGTTTCATCCGGATAATCGAAGCCGTGGAACATCACTCCAAAATCCAATTCTCCCCGGCTGTCATAATATCCTGTTCCTTCTCCAAAAATGCAAGGCTCCACATATCCCTGGCATTCCCTCGTCCCTAAAAAAACATCTCTGCGGCCTCCCTTTTCCACCATCCGTTTCGCAACATTGTGATGCTTATTTTCATTGAAATCATCTCCCAGTTCTTCGCGGCGGTTTTCATTAAATATAAAGTGTGCACGAACCTGATAGGATACGTCCGTCAGGTAAGTATAAACGGACAGGGTATTCTTAGGCGCGAGATAACTGATGGGACGAATATTTTTAGACTCTGTACGAATCGGATTCATAATCCTCACTTCATCCAGAATCCAAATGATGGATGGTTTCCAATATATGCTTTCCGTAATTCCTTTCAACGCCTGATAGGTTGGAACCAGATAGGTAAACTTTTCTCCTCCCATCCTGGTTATCGGATCGCTGAACAGCGCATATTTCCCCGATACACAATACTCAATCTGATTTCTGATCTTCAAATCGTACCCCTCCTTCTTTTTTTAGATCAATAAATGAGATCCTGCATTTCTTGGGGCGTTAATAAAACCCCTGATCCCGCATCATAATACTCCTCTTTTAATGCCAATATTCCCGGCTCTCTTATTGCATGCAAAGCCCCTTCCTTAGCCAGTCGTGTATAAACATGTTCGTATAACTTCACGCTATACTGCTGCGCTTCTTTTAAATACCGGTTCTCTTCTCCCAATGTATGCCGACTGGACAGTTTTTCGATCAATTCCTTTCCCCTGCGGTACGGAACCAGAACGCTTTTCGTTTTCTCATCAATCACCTGAAAATAAGCTCCTGCCGTCCGAAAGCTCTGGTGAAGCCGCTTGCTCAGATGGGAAAGCGGAGTATTCTGCATTCCCCCAGCTGCCATCCGGCACTCGTTATTGGCAGAAAGCATTGTAACCAGATCCGAATTCCACTGTGGATATGGATATCTTTCCACTTTCT
The DNA here is from genome assembly GCA_003343625.1 of Clostridiales bacterium. Taxonomy (GTDB): domain Bacteria; phylum Bacillota; class Clostridia; order Lachnospirales; family Lachnospiraceae; genus Gallintestinimicrobium; species Gallintestinimicrobium pullicola. The sequence continues at coordinate 141,476 of QAKV01000033.1, read as the reverse complement.
GCGCATACGTTTTTTCTCTATCAAAATAATCTTCTATCATCTTTGGTGTCCCTATTTTCGCCGCTTTTCCCGGTTCGCTGAGTAAATTCAGGCTGATCTCTTTTCCTTTCTGAATATCTGGCAAACGGCTCAGCTTTTCTTCCATAAGATTCCACAGATACACCTCTCCTTGATCTGCCTCGCAGTTTCGGTTGCATCGCCCCGCTGCCTGAATAACGCTCGGAATTCCTGCCAAACTGCGGATAACAATCGGAAAACTCACATTGATTCCCGCCTCAATCAGGGCTGTGGAGACACAGCAAACCTGTTTCTTTTGCCGTAGCCATGCTTTCATCCATCGCAAGATTTCTTTTCGATGTGCTGGACACATATTCGTGCTGAGATGTACGCATAGGATCTCTTTTTCAGTGCTCTTTTCGGCTAACTCTTCCAGTTCATTATCCGATAAGCCGGATTTCATCTCTGCGGAGTAAAAGCCCGATGCCTGTAGTCGATCTGATACTCCTCTGAAAATCGTCCATGCAGCCTCTTTGGTATTTACGATCATCAGCACCGATTTTTTCCTTTGAAAAAAGCAAATAATATCCTCCGCCGCATTTTGATAGGTTCGTCCTTCCAACTGCGGAATATATTCCACACGCTTTAGCTCCCGATACAGCGCCTCTACATCCGGCATCACTTCTTTCGCCTTCACTCCAAGAGCCGGCTGTGTTGCTGTACATAATAAAACAGTACACTTGCAATACTGCACCAAAAACTGGATCGCTAACCGGAATAATCCCCTGCACTTCTTGGGCAAAGCCTGAATTTCATCAAAAATTAGAACTGAATTAGCTAACCGATACATTCTTCTGACTTTTCCATTCCCATTTTGAAACAGCACCTCCAAAAACTGAACAAGGCTGGTCAAAATAATATCGCTTTCCCATCGTTCCGACAACCTGCGATAGTTCTCTTCTTCCTGTTCTTTTTCCAGGACGATGTCCGAGTGATGTTCCAATATGGATGGATAGTTTTTGAGCGCTTTTCTAATATCCTCTGAATTCTGATCCAATATCGTATTCATCGGAATAAAATAGAAAATTCGTCCTTGTCCGTTCCTTTTTGCCTGATAAAGTGCAAACCGCAGACTCGAATAGGTCTTGCCGCCTCCAGTTGGAACGGACAGGGTATAAATTCCCGTTCCGCTTTCTCCTGCAACCCTACAAGATTCCGATATCCCTCGACGTATCTCATCCAGCCTTCCCTCTTGTGGGAACTGCTGCAAACATCCTTCAAGCGCTATGATCAGCTTCTCCCAATCCGGATACCTTTTCTGCTGAGTTGCAAAAGGATCCGTTTCATATTCAAAACACGCGGAATCCCATCTGTCTGCATCCACGAGAACGCTCAACACCAGCCTGACAATCATCCCGAAGTCAAAAGAACTCCTGTCCGCCTTCCATTCCTCCAGCTCTCTATTTGCATCTGCAAAGAGAGCATCCAGTTCTTCCTCCGAAGCAACCTCTTTATAAAAATTTTCGATTGCTTCCTCAAAATAATCGTTCCGTTGATCCTGCAAACCATCCAGATATGGGGAATGGCCCGAATCGTTAAGACAGTCCGGAAGTCCCGCATGATGCCCATAGATACATAGAGAAATCAGCTGAGCATTCCTTCTTTCTCTGACATTTTGGTTGTCACATCCCCACTTTTTCCAGGCAAAAAGTGCGCCGATGCCGGCATGAAACGGATGCTTATTGTCGCTTCCCCGCAAATAATTCTGAAAATCTTTTATGCCTTTCCCCAAATCGTGCAGCAACCCCGTCAACTCGGCCAACTTTTCCAGGCGAATATCCTCCGCAGCTAAACGACATAATTTCGATACGTTCCTGCTGTGTTCTCGAAGGCTCTGTTCTTTTCCGTCGGATTCCCGTTTGTGCGCTATCATACACCCTTCCTTTTATATACGAAAATTGAGAATATTTTTTATTTTTTATTATACAACATCCACAGTCTGATTTCAATAAGATATTCCTTTTAATTCGAGTATATATTTTTGTTCATTTGCACACATCCATAAATAACCTCTCTCAATTTTTAACGTTCTCCATACTCCTTTGTTTGAGCGTTTAGATAATCACCAGGAACAAAAAATCTTCTTACGAATTGATTTCATTCTTCATCTATGCTACTATTACTCTGTCAAGTAATTTACTTGCGGATTGAAAAGAATTTAAAGGCAATTTCCCCAGAGAATTCCTTATCCGAAAACATTTCTCATAATTTGTTTTCCGGATAAGGAATTTTTTTTGCTTTCTTCCCCCTCAACTGATCTGCCACCTCACATGGCTTCCCTCCTCATCCTTTGTGACAATCAGCTGGTCTTCAATTTCCTGTTTCAGCTCCGTCACGTGGGAAATGATTCCTATGAGCTTCGAGCCGCCGGCCATTTCCTGCAAAACCCTTACGGCCTGATCCCGGGAATGTTCGTCCAGGGAACCGAAGCCCTCGTCGATGAACATCATGTCCAGATGGACCGCCGCGGAACTCTCCTGGATCTGATCCGCCATGCCTAAGGCCAGCGAAAGCGCTGCCATGAAGGACTCCCCGCCGGAAAGGGTACGGACTTCCCGTTCTTTTCCCGTGACGGCCGAATAGACCATCAGATCCAGTCCCCGGTTTTTCCCCACGCCGGCGCTTTCCAGATCCCGCAGCCGTAACGTAAACTGCCCCGCCGACATCTCCGCAAACCTCCGGTTCGCCCGATCCAGAATCCGCTCCAGGTAACGGCGCTGCACGAATGTCTCGATATCCATCCGGGAACCGGAAACGTTTCCGGCCAACAGGCTGTAAAGCCCATCGATACGCTGATACCGGGCCATAAGCGCGCCCCGCTCTTCCATCTTCGGTGCCAGAGACCGATATGCGCCGTCGTTTATCCGATATTGTTCCCGAATGAGATTCGCACGCCCCTGCGCCTCTTCCTTTCGCTTCCCGGCTTCCTCCAGAGCAGCCCCCAATTCTTCCAGCGCAGGGCGGGGGCGGCCCCCGATCGCCTTTTGTGCGGTATCCCGTAACTGAAGGGCTGCCGCTTCCTTTCGCCTGCAGGCCTCCACCTTCTGCTGGAGGTCTTCCGCCTGGCTCTGCCGGTATCGCTCAACGAGGGATTTCCACCCGTTTTCGCCCATCCCTTTTTCCGTCAGAATCTTTTCATATTCCTGTTTTCTCGCGGTCCATTCTTCTTCCAGTCCCGGCAATTCCTGTTCATAGCGCCGAATCAGGGTTTCCGTTCTTTTCTGCCGTTCCTCGCTTTCCCGGGCCGCCCGTTGGGCGCTGCTGCAGGCCCTTTTCTTCTCTTCCAGAGCCCGCTGCGCTTCCTCCAGGGCGCTCCGGGCAGCCGCCTCTTCCGGAAATTCCCCGGAAACTTCCAGGCTTTCCAACGCGGCACGGCTCCGTTCCAACGCCGCCTGAGCCGCAGCAGCGCTTTCCTCCGCCCGCTGCACCCATGCTCTGCCTTCCGCCTTTCTTTCTTCCAGCCCGTTCAGAAAAGCTTTTACCCGCCGCAGTTTTTCCTCCTTGCCGCTAAGATCGTCCGCCTGAGCCGACAGCAGTTGTCCCCATCGTTCCAACGCATTGCGTGCGGCCTCGATCTCCGTTTCACGGATATCCGTCTCGTCCGGCTTCCCGGAAACGGAGATGCCGGCGGGCAGACTTTCCCAAAGTCTCCGGAAGAACTGCCCCGCCGCCTCCCGGAACCGCTCCTCCTTTTCCTCCGCCAGCTCGCGGGACGCATGGGCTTCCGATGCGGCTCGTTCCTGTACGTCGCGCAGACGATTCACCGCTTCTCCGGATGCGTCCAGGGCTTCTCTGGACAGGTTTCGATGCACTTCTTCCAGCCGGCAGGGCCGGGGATGATCCAGGGAGCCGCAGACCGGGCAGGGTTGCCCCTCTTTCAGCTGTTGGGCCGCCAAAAAGCCCGCCTGGGCGTTCAGAAATTCCCGGCGCATAGTTTCATATTCCGCATTCTTTTTTTCATAGGCCGCGCTGGCCTGGCGATAAGTCTCTATTGCCTGTCCGGCACGGATTTTCTGGTTTTGCTCTTCCTTGCGGAGCTTATCCAGCGCGCCGAGATCCGCATCCAGTCCGGCCTTTTGGGCGCATTCGCCCTTCCACCGTTCCGCCAGGGCGGACGTCCCGGCCAGCGCTTCCTCCTGCTTTCTTTGTTCCCGCTCCTGCTCCTCCAAATCGGACAGGCTCTTCCGGGCAGCCTGCATCCCCGCCGCTGCCTTTTGGGCGTCCGCCTCTTTGGAACCCAAATCCGCCTTCGCTTCCCGGATTTTGGCGAACGACTCCAATGCCTTTTTCACGCGTTCGGATACAGTGGCACAGCGCTGGATTTCCTCCTCCTGCCGCTGTCCGGCCTCCCTCTCCAATTCCCGGGCGGATGTTGTGATTTTCTCGTATTCCGGCAGCTTTTCTCTCTGTTCGGCCAGATTTTTCTTTCTGTCGGCCAAGATTTTCCCGCTGTCTTCGCACCGCAGAAAAACGGCCCGGATTTCATAGGCTGCCCGGATTCCGGCGATCAATCCGACGGTTTCCTCCACCCACGGCGAGGCTGCGGCACATTCCTTCAATTCCCGCTCGGCCTGTTCCAGTTCGCCGAACCGCTCCAGAAGGTGACGGGCCGCAGCGACGGCATCCCTCTTTTCCAGATAAATCGATTCCGCTGCGGCTCGTTCCTTCTCCGCCGCCTCGCCGCGATCCTTCAGCCAGGCGCAGAGAAGATTCAATTCCGTCAGGAACTCTTCCATGGCCGCAGCGGAAAACGTCCCTTCCCCTTCGATCTCAGCCTTCAGATCTGCCAGTTGTCCCGCATTTTCGTATTCCTCCGGGATCTCCACATGGGAAGCTTCGGTCTGACAGGCGGTTCGGATCTGCGCCATCTCCTTCTGCTTTTCCTTCCGGCGCCGCCCCAGTTCTTCCACGATATCCCGATACAGTTCCGTATGAAACAGCCTTCGAAAAATTTCCCGTTTCTCGTCGGATTTGGCCCGGAGCAGTTCCATGAATTCTCCCTGAGCGATCATGGCAACCTGCATAAACTGATTTTTCGTCAGACCAACCAGCTCCTCCAGCTTTTTATCCGTTTCCTTCCGGGGATATTCCGTCCCGTCCGGCATCGCCAAAGAGACCGACCCGCTCTCCTCCTTCACGCCCTTTCCCCTTCTGAGCGGCCGCACATGTCGGGGAACGCGGCGGACAACATACTCCGCGCGCGCTGCGGGATCCGCTCCGGCCCCCTCCGAAAAGACCAGTTCCACAAAGGGTTCCACTTCGCTGCCGGCGAACTGGCTCTGCAGCTCGGTTCCGTCTTTTTTGTTCAGTCCGGAGCTGGCCTCCCCGTAGAGAGCGAACACGATGGCGTCGAAAATCGTAGTCTTCCCGGCGCCGGTATCCCCGGCGATCAGAAACAGATTCTGATTTGCCTTTTCAAAATCGATGACCGTCCGCCTCCCATAGGAGCCGAACGCCTGCATTGTCAGTTTCAGCGGTCTCATCCCCGGTTTCCCTCCTTCGCCGCGTTGATCACTTCCCGCAAAATCGCCTTTTCCTCTTCATCAGCGTCCTTTAGAAAGGAGCAGCAGAGCTCAAAGGGATCCAGATCCGGCGCCGGAACCCGCTCCTGGCCATAGTCCGCCCTCCGCACGATCTCCCTGCGAATCTCCAAAAGGTTGGGAAAAGCGCGCCGAAGGCGATCCTGCGCCTCCGCCCCATCCGGCATTTCCCGATCCGTGAGCACTGCGGTCACATAGTCGTCGCATCCCCGGCTGACGATTTCTTCCAAAGCGCCACGGATCACTCGCACCTGGCGCATAGGAACCAGGGGCAGCTCCCGGATGGAAATTTCTCCCTTTTCCCGCAATTCCACCGAAAGGACGCTCTTCTGCTGCCCCGCCTCGCTGATCGAGCAGGCCAGAGGCGTGCCGCAGTAACGGTAAAATTCCCCGCCGACCCGCATGGGCTTGTGAATATGCCCCAGCGCCGCATAGTCGAAAGGTTCCAACACATCTGCCGACACTTCATCGATGTTTCCCACCGTGCGGATCTCGGAATCCATCCGCTCCACTTCTTCCGCTTTTTTCCCTTTCGGAAGGTAAAACTGGTGGCTCGCCAACACGTTCCGCTCCCGCCCGTCGATGACTTCCCGCCCGATTAACCTGCGCACCGTCTCATCATAGGAGAGAGCGCCCTCGTCCTCCTCCCTTTCCAACAGCTGCCGAACCATGGAGGGCCGCACGAAGGGGAGCAGGTAAAAATTCACATTTCCCCATCGATCCTCCAACGTAACCTTTGCGATATGCTCTTCCTTCGTCTGAGGCGGCATACCGATCATATACACGTTCTGCCGGGCCAGCACGCTGCGAAAGCAGTTCAGCCGCTGTCCGCTGTCGTGGTTCCCGCTGATGAGCATCACAGCGGTTTCCGGAAGCCTGCCCGTCAGATCCGCGATGAAGCGGTCGAATGCTTCCACCGCCTCTGCGGACGGAACCGCCCTGTCATAAATATCGCCGGCCACGACCACGGCATCCGGCCGCTCCCCCTCTGCCAGATCCACGATCTGTTTTAAGATGAACTCCTGATCCTCCCTGAGATCCCGATTGAACAGCCTCAGGCCGATGTGCAGATCCGAAAGATGAAAAAACTTCATGCTCGCGTCAGTCCTTTCCGCAAATCACAATGATCATTTATCACAGCCCGAACGCCACCGACAAGGTGCCGATGAAGTTCCCGGCACCACGCAGGAGAACGCCGGGAAAAATGGGGCCGTTGTAGATTCTTTCATTCAAAAATCCCCGAAAGAAAATTTCCTTCGTTTTTTAGGTTCGCCTCCCGAAATCCGGGAATCTTCTACTATGATACTCCCTTTCCCCCTGCCTGTCCATCTTCTCCCGGCGATGCATAATCCGTTCCCGGACTGTCCCTCTATAGTTTCCCGCCGACAGGCAACACTCTACTTTTCGCGCGAGTGCGCATCCTCAGCGGAGCGTCTTTTTTTGTACGATAGGAAATTTTATTTCCTATCGTACAAAAAAAGAACCGCCGCGGGAACCCGGATATCCGGTTTCCCGCGGCGGTTCCATCCGCTCTATCTTATGAAGAGTTTAAATATTCCGTCCGTTCGCTTCGGTTCAGACCTGAGGGCCTGCGGAAACCAGGGCCTTACCGGCTTCGTTTCCTTCGTATTTCGAGAAGTTCTTGATAAATCTCTGTGCCAGATCCTTCGCCTTGGTCTCCCATTCGGAAACATCCGCATAAGTGTCACGAGGGTCGAGGATATTGGTATCAACGCCGGGAAGCTCGGTGGGAACTTCGATGTTGAAGTAAGGGATCTTCTTGGTGGGCGCCTTGAGGATGTCGCCGTTCAGGATCGCATCGATGATGCCGCGGGTATCCTTGATGGAGATACGCTTGCCGCTCCCGTTCCATCCGGTGTTGACCAGATATGCCTTCGCGCCGCTCTGCTCCATTCTCTTCACCAGCTCTTCCGCATATTTGGTCGGATGCAGCTCCAGGAAAGCCTGTCCGAAGCAAGCGGAGAAGGTGGGGGTGGGCTCTGTGATGCCGCGCTCCGTGCCTGCCAGTTTTGCGGTGAAACCGGACAGGAAGTAGTACTGGGTCTGTTCCGGAGTCAGGATGGAAACCGGAGGCAGTACGCCAAACGCATCCGCGGACAGGAAAATCACTTCCTTCGCTGCCGGCGCGGAAGATACCGGGCGCACGATGTTCTGAATATGATCGATGGGATAAGATACGCGGGTGTTTTCCGTCACGCTCTTGTCCGTGAAGTCGATCTTACCGTTCTCGTCTACGGTCACGTTTTCCAGAAGGGCATTTCTCTTGATCGCATTATAAATATCGGGCTCGGAATCCTTATCCAGGTCGATGACCTTCGCATAGCAGCCGCCCTCGAAGTTGAACACGCCGTTGTCGTCCCAGCCGTGCTCATCATCGCCGATCAGCAGACGCTTGGGATCCGTGGAAAGGGTGGTCTTGCCGGTGCCGGAAAGGCCGAAGAAGATAGCCGTATTCTCCCCGTTCATGTCCGTATTCGCGGAGCAGTGCATGGAAGCGATGCCCTTTAACGGCAGATAATAGTTCATCATGGAGAACATGCCCTTCTTCATCTCACCGCCATACCAGGTATTGATGATTACCTGCTCGCGGCTGGTAATGTTGAAAACGACTGCGGTCTCGGAATTGAGACCCAGCTCCTTATAATTTTCCACTTTCGCTTTGGAAGCGTTATATACGACGAAATCGGGCTCGAAATTCTCCAGTTCCTCTGCCGTAGGGCGGATGAACATATTGGTCACGAAATGAGCCTGCCATGCCACTTCCATGATGAAACGGATCGCCATACGGGTGTCTTTGTTGGCGCCGCAGAACGCGTCCACCACATAGAGTTTCTTGTCAGACAGCTCTTTGAGCGCGATGTCCTTGACGACCTTCCAGGTCTCTTCGGATGCAGGATGATTATCGTTCTTATATTCGTCGGAAGTCCACCAAACGGTGTCCCTGGAGTTCTCATCGACAACGATAAATTTATCTTTGGGAGAGCGTCCTGTATATTCGCCGGTCATCACGTTGACAGCGCCCAGTTCACTCACCTGGCCCTTTTCATAACCTTCCAGACCGGGCTTGGTCTCTTCTTCGAACAACAATTCATAAGAAGGGTTATGTACAATTTCCTGAGTTCCTGTAATACCGTACTTGCTTAAATCAATTACCGCCATCTTACATTCAACCTCTCTTCTCTTTAATTTTGGTATCGGACGGGATACCGGCCTGCGACCCCCGCCGCGGTGCCGAAATTCCCGGCCCTTTCCTAATTATACATGATCGGAAGATTAAATCAATAAAATTCCTCTAAAATTTTTCGCCTCCTGACAGCCCTTCACTCCCCCATCGCCAGCGCTGCAACCACTTTCATCACCCCGGCCAGCACCATGACCCAAATGGGATTCATCTTGAACTTCTGCAGCAGGACCAGGCAAACCGCGAAGATTATCACGAGCACCCAGTTCGTCTCCAACAGGTTCACCGCAGCTTCGCTTCCCCAGAAAGCGGTCAGAAGGATGGAAATCCCGGCGGAAGCGATCATCGCCACCACTGCGGGACGAAGGGAATGGAGTATCCCCTGCAACATCGCCATGTTGCGATATTTCAGGTATAGTTTCGCGATCAGCGTGACGATCACGCAGGAAGGCAGGATACAGCCTCCCGTTGCCACCAGGGCCCCGGGGATTCCGGCGATTTTGATTCCCACGAATGTGGCGGAATTGATGGCGATGGGGCCCGGCGTCATCTGGGAAATAGTGATCAGATCCGTGAATTCTTCCATGCTCAGCCAGCCGTGCTGGGTCACTACCTGCCCCTGGATCAGCGGCATAGCCGCATAACCGCCGCCGAAGCTGAACAGGCCGATCTGTAAAAAGCTCAAAAAGAGCTGCAGATAGATCATCCCTTCGCCCTCCTTTTTTCCAAAACCGTCCGGATGACGCCGATCAGGCCACAGACGATCACCACATAGACTACGTTGACCCCGAAAATGCAGGTAGCCACAAAAGCGCCCGCCATGATGATCAGAGACATCGGGTTCTTTCCGTGAACGATTCCCGCGCCCATCTCGTAGACCACTGCGGCGATGACCGCTCCTACGCCGGCCTGCATTCCTTCCAACATCTGGCTGACCAGGAAATTCTCCCGGAACGCGTTATAGAAAACCGAAATCAGAGAGATGATGACGAAGGGCGGGATGATGGTGGCGATAATAGCGGTGAGGGCGCCGATCATACCCGCCAGCTTGTATCCCACCACGATCGCTCCGTTGACCGCGATGGCCCCTGGCGACGACTGGGCGATGGCGATCAGATCCAGCATCTCATTTTCCTCGATCCAATGATATTCGTCCACGAATTTCTTCTTCATCAGCGTGACGATGACATAGCCCCCGCCGAAGGTGAAAGCGCTCAAATACAGGGTGGACCAGAACAGTTTTCCCAAAATCTCTCTTTTCCGTTTCATTTTCTTTCCTCCTCCGGCTCTCAGTATAGCGGGGGTTGAATTATATGTAAAATAGTATTATTCTATAGAATATATAACTTTTTTATTATAAAATTGTCGGACGAAGCGATTCGCTTTTCCCTGCGGCCGCGCTTCTTCCGATCTGTTTTCAGAAAGGAGCTCCCATGACCCTCCGCCATTTGAACATATATGTCTCCGTCTTTCAGCATAACAGCATCACAAAGGCTTCCGAGTCTCTGCATCTGGCCCAGCCATCCGTCAGCCTGGCCGTACGGGAACTGGAAGATCACTACGGCACCCGCTTCTTCACGCGAGCCGGCAGGCGGATCATCCCCACGGAAAGCGGAAAGGAATTCTACGGCTATGCCCTCCACATCGTCTCCCTCTTTGCGGAGATGGAACGGAAATTCCGGAATTGGGACTCGGAAGGCATTTTTCGCATTGGGGCCAGCATCACGATCGGTACTCATATTCTGCCCGCCCTCATCCATCGCTGTCAGCTCGCCTTCCCCCAGCTGCGGATCGAAGCAGTCATCCAGAACTCCGCCACCATCGAGCAGCTGATCCTGGATAATGCCATCGATATCGGCCTGGTGGAAAATCAGCCGGATCATCCGGATTTGCAGGCCGTCCCGTTTCTGCAAGACGCTCTGTGCGCCATCGTTCCCCCGGGCCATCCGCTTGCCGGGCGCGGAAAAGTTTCCCTGGCCGATCTGGCCAAATATCCGTTTTTCATGCGTGAAAAGGGCAGCGCAGGGCGGGAGCTTCTCGATGCCAGTTTCGCCCTGCAGCAGCTGGCTGTCCGTCCCGCGTGGGAAAGCTCCAGCACCCAGGCCATCGTCAGCGGCGTGGCCCAGGGGCTCGGAGTGGCCGTCCTGCCCTTCTTGCTGGTGAAACGGGATGTGGAAGAAAAGACCGTCGTCCCCGCCGACCTGGATCCCCCGCTGAGGAGAAGCCTTCACGTCATCTGCCACAGGAGCAAATACCGCACAGCCTCCATGGAGACGTTTTTCTCCCTTTGCCGGGAATATGGAGCGGAATGCGGAAATTGGGCCGGTCCGAAGACCGGCCTCTCCCCTCTCTCAGCTCCGGCCGTAGCGGAACGTCCGGTATGCAGTCGTACCGATTTCCAGAAGGGTGATCGCGACGAACAGGCAAAACAGTCCTGATGAAACCGCTTCCGGATTCCACCAGCCGGGAGATCTCTGCGCTTCTGTCCCGTGGAGAAGAACCTCCAGTCTCAACGCGAAATCCGGATTCCACAGCGGGAGAACGAAAAGCGTTACATAGCCGAAGACCAGCTGCATCGCATTGCAGATGATATTACAGATCAGCACCGACAGGCAGTATCGCCCGACCGCAAGCCGGAACACTTCATCAAAAAGCCCCGCTGCCAGGCTAAGCACGAAAAACGGCAGGATTCGATTCCACTCTTCCAGATGAAATACGGGAACGATGGCAATTCCTTCCCCGTCCCGGACGAAAGCGCTGAAAAATTCCGGTGCGAAAATCAGCAGCACTCCGAACAGAAGAATGAAGACGATCCCGACGATGCTATCGGCCCGGTCAATCCGCGCCTTTTTCGGGGGAATCGGCTCAAGGCAGTTCGGATTCCACTCCAGCCATTCCCGCTCCGATTTCCTGTCCAGCCGAATCCGCTTTTTCTCCAGAATGGCGAACATCAGCGTGATGCTGCCGAATGCGCTCAGGCAGGCTGACAAAATCTCGGGAACAGCCCCTGTGATCCCGTAAATCGCCGATATAACCGCGGCGGATACCCGTCCCTCTCCGATCAGCCCGGCCCCGGTTTTCACCCCTTCCAAAGCGTTCACGCAGAGAAGGGGGATGGCCGTGCACAGGAGTACGACTTTCACGAACCAGAGAAACGAATCATAGGACTCCGGCCCGATCAGGAAGCGCTCCCCGTCCTGATATTTTTTTGCGAACTCTGCCGGATCTCCCAGTTTTTCCAGCGCTTTCTGCACACCTCCCTCCGCTTCCGCCATATCGCCGATAAGCTCCCGGAGCTGCTCCTCCACTTCTTTGCGCTGCTGCCTTGGCAGACGTCGCACAACCTGATAAATATAGCGTTCCGTCCATTCCTGTTCTTTCTGATTCATACCTCATCCTCCCTCAGCAATCTTTCCATTCCTTCCGCCAGCTCTTTCCACTGTTCTTTGAGCTGAGCGTAAACCTCGTCCCCGTAATCGGTTCTCCTGTAATACTTTCTGGGCCTGGATCCTCCCGTTTCCCAGCAGCTCTCCAAAAGCCCCTGTTTCTCCAGGCGACGCAGAAGCGGATACAGGGTGTTGGGATCGATGGGAACCCCCTTCTCCTCCAACATCTGGATCAGGGAATAGCCGTACTTTTCCTCTTTGATCTGGCTGAGCACGCTGAGCACGAGGGTTCCTCTCCGCAGCTCCTGCAGCAGCCCTTCCAGCAGGTTTCTTTCTTCTCCCACTTTCGTCACCTCCTGCATTGATAATACTGTATATCACACAGTATTGTCAATATAAAATTATTTGCTTTGAATGTAAAGAACCTCAGCGGAGCAAAAAAAAGTGTGCGCCGGGGCGCACATTCGCGCCGAGCGCGGTTGCCGTCAGGCAACACTCTACTTTTCGCGCGAGTGCGCATCCTCAGCGGAGCGTTTTTTTATACGATAGGAAATGAAATTTCTTATCGTATAAAAAAAGAGAACCACCGTAGTTGGACACTACAATGATTCTCCTCTATAGCTAACTTTCAGCGCGTTTTCCTTTACTGCTGGGCCGCGTCCGTCCCCTCAGCCGTTTCGGGCTCTTCCTCCGACGGCGCGTTATGCACGGCGGATACAGAAACCACCACGGTCTCCGGATCGGTCATCAGGTCGATGTCCGGATTGGAAGCGATGGGCAGATCTTTCACCTGGATGGAATCTCCCAGCCGCATATTTCCCACGTCGATCTCCACCTTTTCCACCAGCGCGGCAGGAACCGCACGGTAGGAAATCTCCTGCAGATGCTGCTGCAGGATTCCGGTAGTTACGTTCTCGTGATTGAGCAGATAAACCTCGGCCACGGAATGCACCTTCTCCCCGTTGACCAGCGCCTGGAAATCCATCTCCTGAATCTGCCCTTTCAGCGGGTTCATGTCGATTTCCTTGATCAGCACATCCATGGGCTCGCCGTCCACTTCCAGCGTGATCCTGCTGCCCTTCGCACAGGTTTTCAGCAGGCGCTCCGCCTCGGTTCTTTGGATCTTCACCGGCACGGAGCCTTCGATCTCTCTGCCGATCACATTTCCGGTCACAAATCCTTCCCGTCTAAGCCTTTTTGCCTTCACATCCATGCTTCTTTTCTCAGCCTTCAAAGTAGTCATTTTATCTTTTCCTCCTTCAACTGATCGCTTAGCGGCCCGTTTTTGCATTTCACAAGCAGGTCTGACTCAGTATTTTCTTTTTACAGCATCTGTTATACAACAGATATAGCACTTTTTCAAGACCTTTTTTCAATTTTTTCACTTATGTGAGAAAATCGAACAGGCTCAACTGCACGGCCTCGTCCTCCCGCCTCTCTTTTCCCACTGCTTCCCGCTCCACGCATTCCCCGTCAATTTCCGCGAGAAAGGCGGAGGGCATTTTGGATGTGGTGAGGATCAGCTCTTCCTTCGCCCGGGTCATCCCCACGTAAAACAGCCGCCGTTCTTCCTCCACATCGCCTTCTTTTCCGGCCAGTTCCAGCGGCACCAGCCCCCGCCTGATTCCATGCAGGAACACCGTCGGGAATTCCAGCCCTTTGGAACCGTGGAAAGTCATCAGCGTAACGGCATCCGGGGAAAACTTTCTGCCGCTGTTGCGGCGGATTTCCCCTTCTGTCCCGAAGACGAGATTATCCAGAAACGCCTCCATATCCGGAAAAAGCACGGCCATATCCGCCAGCCTGCGCAGCCCCTCATCCTCTTCCAGCCGGCGATCCTTCGCCCATTCCTCCAGCAGTCGGATCGGCTTCTGGGAACGAACTTTTTTCCCGTATTTTTTCGCCAGCAGGGCGAACGTTTCCGCCCCGTTCTCCTCCCCCGGGGGGTGCAATGCCCGCTCCATGGCAAAGGCATTTCCCGGATGCAGGAGGGCTTCGAAAAAATACAGCGCGCTTCTGACGTTATCCTGTGCCAGGAAATCTTCCCGTCCGGCCACCACGTAGGGAATCCCTTCCCGGCGCAGGCATGCTTCCAGAAGTTCTGCCTGCCGGTGCGTCCGATAGAGAACCGCGATATCGGAAAATCCGCGCATACGGCCTTCCCTGAGGCCGCCGTTCTCATCGCTGTCCAGCATATCGATTCCGCCCACCAGCCGGCCGATCTCTTTCGCCGTGAAAATGGCTTCGCTGCGCTCGTCCGGGGCGGTCACAATCCGGATGCGCTGCCCGTCCCCCGCGGCCGCATACAGCCCGCGCCGGCCGCCCGGATTATGGGAAATCAGGGAAACGGCGCCCTGCAGAATTCGCCCGGTAGAACGATAGTTTTCCTGCAACCCGATCCTCGCCAGATTGGGGAAATCTTCCTGAAGCCGGTGGAAACACCCGGCGTCGCTGCCCCGGAATCCATAGATGGACTGATCCGGATCCCCGATGACGAACAGCTCCTTTCCATCCCGGTTCCAGGCCCGGATCAGCGCGTACTGCACCGGATTGATGTCCTGAAATTCATCCACCAGAAGATAGTCGAACCCTTTCCTCATCCCCCGGGCGCCCTCTCCTTCGGCTTCCGAAAACAACTTCAGCCCCGCCAGCAGAAGATCGTCGTAATCCATTACGCCGTCCGAACGCATCTGGTCCTGATACCAGGCAAACGCTTCCCGAAAGGCCGTCTGTGCCCCGACGGCATCCGACTCAGCCGAATCTTTGGCCTTTGCCTGTTCCGGCCGCGGCAGACCGCATTTATACAGCGATATTTCCCGCAGGAACTTTCCCTCACCCGCCGGAAATCCGAACTTCTCCTTCGCCTTTTGGGCCAGCCGGATCGAATATCCCTCGTCCGCCAAAACCGGCGTTCTGCCCTGTTCCGAAAGCAGGCGGCTGCAGAGGGCGTGAAATGTCCCGATCCGCATCTTTTCCAGCGCTTCTTTTCCGCCCGGCATTTTTTTGAGACGTTCTTTCATCTCTTTCGCCGCCTGATTGGTAAACGTTACAGCCGTGATCCGGGACGGATCCACGCTCCTTTGGTTCAGCAGCCAGAGAAGACGGGACAACAGCGTTTTCGTCTTTCCCGTGCCGGGTCCTGCTACCACGGCGACGGCGCGATCCTCCCGCCGAATCGCCTCCCGTTGAAGGGCGTTGGGCGGGAAGTCGGCGGATTCCTTCGCTTCCGCCGCTCCCTCTTCTTCCTCTTTCCGGCTTTTTTGAAGCGCGGGCACTCTATCCTTTTCCTTTCTTTCGCCCTCTTCTTCCATTTCTTTCATTTTGCGGATTTCCTCGGAGGAGAACAGGCTCAGTTGTCCTTCCAGCCCGCTCCGCTCCTCTTCCGAAAGCAGGCGTATGGCGCCGTATTCCCCGTCGAAGCCGGGCGTTCGCTCCACCTGTCCGCCCCTCAGTCGGCGAATTCCCTCGGCCACCAGCGGCCCGGCCGTTTTCCCGATCTCCTCCACCGGCACCTGCCGCAGGATTTCGAATTCCGATCCCAGGCCGGACAGCAGTTTTTCGTACTGTTCCTGCACCTTTTTCCCGGCGGCCGAACAGCCCGTGGACGCGGCGATGACCTCCGGCAGGGGAACCAGGCTTTCGAAGGGCAGACCGCCGGGCTTTTCATAACCTTCCGGCCGGTCAGCCAGTTCTTCCACCCGATGCTGCACGCCGATGGTGAGCTTTTTCCCGCATACAGGACAGATATTTCCATAGATGCGGCTCTCCCCCGGGCTGATGCACAGACCGCACTTTCTGTGCCCGTCGTAATGGTATTTCCCCTCCTCCGGAAAGAATTCGATGGTGCCCGCCAGCCCCTTTCCCTCCTGAATGGCGTCGTGGACTCCTCCCCAGGACGGCTCCCCTTCGAAAAGGGTAGCTTCGCGCCCCAGTTTGGAAGGGGAATGCGCATCGGAACTGGAAATCAGCTGGTATCGATCCAGGGCGGAAATCCGCCAGTTCATGGGCGGATCCGAAGACAGACCGGTTTCCAGCGCGCGTATGTGGGGCGTCAGATCCCCGAAGCAATCCTCGATCCGATCGAAGCCCGAAAAGGCGCCGAACAGCGAAAAATGAGGCGTCCAGATATGCGCGGGCACATAGATCGCTTCCGGGCAGGTTTCCAGCATGATTTCCAGCAGATCCCTGCAATCCAGCCCCAAAATAGGCCGTCCGTCAGAATGGATGTTACCGATCAGCTCCAGCCGCCTGGCCAGCCGATCCGCCGCCTCCAGACCGGGAAGCACGAGCAGGCTGTGCACTTTGCGCACCCGGTCCCCCCTTTTATAAATGGAGCTTATCTCGCCGGTCACGACGAAACGAGGCCGCCTGCCGTCCGGCGCCCCTTCCCCGCGGATCCGATATTCCGATTTCAGCTTATAAAGGCCGTTCTCATCCGGCTCCAGTTTTTCCTCCAGCTCCTGCCGCCAGGCGGGATGGGTGAAGTCCCCTGTCCCGATCAGATCGATTCCCTTTTTTCTAGCCCAGAGCTCCAGGTATTCCGGCGTAGCGTCCTTGCTGGTGGCCCTGGAATATCTGGAATGAATGTGCAAATCCCCGATATACATACCCTTTCCTCTTTCGTTTTCGTTGTCCCTATCGCTCTGCCGCGCCGCTTCCGTCAGCAGGAATTCGTCCAAAATCCCCCGCGGCTAAACACAAGTCCGTCCACAGATCCTTTGGTTTTCCGGCCGTTTTGTCCGCCACAAACCCCAGTTTTCCGCACAAATGCAGAGAGGCTTCATTGTCCCTGCGCACCCGCGCCCGGACGGCGGGCAGGAGCAATTCTTCGAAGCCATACTTCAGCACAGCCCGGCAGGCTTCTTCCCCGTATCCTTTTCCCCGTTCCCCGGGATCGATTACAAATCCCAGACAGGGATCCGAAAAGCCGTCCACCATCTCCAGACCGGCCCGGCCGATCACCCGCCCGTTGGATTTCAGCGTCACGGTCCAGATACCGAAGCCATAGAAACCGTAGACATGACGGCAATAGGCTCCGAGCTGCTCTCTCCTGACCCCCGGGTCTTTCTCCATGGGCTCCAGAAATCCGGCGTCCTGTGCGTCCTTCTGGATTTCGTACAGGGTTTCTCCGTCCGCTTCCGTCATTTCCCGGATGGACAGCCGCTCCGTATCCGCGATATGCCAGGGCAGTCCCGCATGCCTCTGCCAGACTTTCAACAGTTCTTCTTCCCCGATTTGCTCCCGGATCCATTCCGTCCAGCGCCCGCAATCCGTCTCCTCTCCCGGGCTGAACGGCCGTCCGGCGTCCGCCTCAAAGCAATAGGTAACTCCCGACAGATCGGCGTTCCGGTTCTCCTCCGTGAGCACGAATGCCACGCATTCTCCCGCTTTCCTCAGCCTCCCCGCTTCCTCCGGTTCATCCGTCAACCACACAGGCCCTGCGGCCATTTCTCCCCCGTTCTTTCCGGCGTCCGGAAAAATCCGTCCTTTCAAAGCCCATTCCCCTCTCTTTTCTCTTTACGCCAGCGAGGTTTTCCATTACAATATGTAACAGTTCACTACAATATAGTAATCCATTTCAAAAAAGAAAGGAAGTATCGATTTTATGGCACAAAATCCGATTGTCACGATCACGATGGAAGATGGGGGCGTCATCCGCGCAGAACTCTACCCCGAAATCGCGCCCGAATCCGTCAACAATTTCATCAGTCTGATCCGGAAAGGCTTCTATGACGGGATCATTTTTCACCGCGTCATCAAGGGCTTCATGATCCAGGGCGGCGATCCGGAGGGCACAGGCTGCGGCGGCCCCGGATACTGCATCCGCGGCGAATTCGCTTCCAACGGTTTCCCCAACAGCTTAAAGCACACCGCAGGCGTCCTTTCCATGGCCCGTACCATGATCCCCGATTCCGCAGGCAGCCAGTTCTTCATTATGCATGAGGACTCCCCCCATCTGGATGGGGAATATGCGGCCTTCGGCAAAGTGACGGAAGGGATGGACGTGGTGAACCGGATTGCGGGAACCAGAACCGACTGGTCTGACCGTCCGCTGGAAGAACAAAAGATCAAATCCATGACTGTGGAGACCTTCGGCGTGACTTATCCGGAACCGAATAAGCTGCAGGAACGCTGACAGAAAGCGTAAAAGAGAGGGCATGGCATCGGCGGTTTTCCGCCAAACGCTATGCCCTCCCTTTACGGCCGTTTTTCGCTCATTCCCGGTATCCCTCCCGGATAAACGGCGCTTCGATTTTCGCCTCCACCAGCAGCCCGTATTTTTTCGGATGCCGCCAGGCGTTCCCGTGAGCCTCGCAGGCGCGATAAGCCCGAAGCTGCTCCAGATCCAACCGGGCGATATAAATCCCCTCTTCTTCGCCCGCCTGAAGAATGCAGGTGTCCCGCGATCCTTCCAGATCCGGAAGATAGGCCACCCCGTCGAATGCGCTGGAGCCGCCGTTGCAGTCCGGTACGGTGCCCGGATAGTTGCAGGTGACGACGGCGAGCATGTTTTCGAACGCCCTGGCCCGCAGCTGGGACAGCCGGTTGATCTCCATGGGACAGGCGTTGGGCGTGAGGATCAGCTCCGCACCCTTGAGCATCAGAATCCTCGCGCTTTCAGGAAATTCCCTGTCATAGCAGATCATCGCACCCACCTTCACCGGGCCGCAGGCCGTATCCAGCTCGGTTACATAAAAATCCTCTCCCGGAGTCAGATTGCGCTCCACGTCGAAATCGCAGGTATGCACTTTCGAATAGGAGAGTCTTCGTTCCCCAAAGCGATCGAACAGCACCAGCGCGTTGCGCGGATCCCCGTCATATCTTTCCAACAGCGTGATGCCGATGGCCATATTCAGTTCTTTCGCCAGCTTTCCGAAGGCGCCCACGAATTCCCCGTCCGCCGGGATGGCCTCCGCCTGCCACTCCTCCACAGGCCGGCCGTATATCCGGTATCCGTTGCTGAACATTTCCGGAAACAGGGCGATATCCGCGCCCATTTCCCGGGCTTTCCGACAGGCTCCCATCCCCTTTTTCAGGTTTTCGTTTAACGAATCGCAGGGCGCGATCTGCAGCAGGGCTATTTTCAGCGGTTCCATCTTTTCCTCCAGTCCTTTTCTTTTTCGTTCCATCAGACGTTACCATTATACACCGCTTTCCGGCGGAGGATCAAAAAGAAAAACGCTTCAGCACAGCTTGCTGCCGTTGGCCACCAGCTTGAATTGATATCCCAGCACTTCACAGGCCCGTCTGCACAGGAGCATGCGCTCCAAAAAGATTTCAAAATAGTCCATCAAGGTACAGATGCTGTCATCCAGTTCCAGCTTCATCTGGATGACCTTTTTCTCCTCTTTGATTTCCAGGCTGGAGGAAAGCGCCGCATAATTGACCCGATCGTGTATATCGAAATTCGCGGGCACCGGATTTTGCACCCGGTTGCGCCGGACATCGGTCTTATCCGCCAGAATCAGGGCCGCGGACACCACGTCCACCGCCGTTCCCGTCTCCTCGTCATGATTTCCGATGGCGGTCATCACCGTCAAAATCTCCGGGAGCGGCATATTCAGCTCCCGGAGAATCTGCCAGGCCAACAAGGCTCCGCTCTGAGCGTGATCATGACGGTTGACGCTGTTTCCGATGTCATGCATGTAGCCCGCGATCCGGGCCAGTTCCGCCTCCCTGGCCGAATGCCCTGTCTTTTTTACGATTTCCCCCGCGCGCTCCGCCACCTTCGCCGCATGTTTTTTGGAATGCTCCGTGTATCCCAAAGCGAACAGGACTTCATTTCCCTTTTCGATCAGGGCGTTGATCTCTTCGTTTTTCCGGATCTCCTCAAAAGATATTTCCCGGCATTTCTCTTTTCCCAATGAATCTCTTCCTCCTCACAGCCGAAGGATCGCATCCATCGCCAGCTCGGAACGCTCGCATTCCGCCGCCGTCATGGTAACCTGCCAGCACAACGGGCTCCCTTTCATGTGCTCCGCCGCGTAGCTCAAACCGTTGGTCCTCTCATCCAGAAACGGTCTGTCGATCTGGTTCGGATCCCCCAGCAAAATGATTTTCGTGTCCTTCCCCGCCCGGGTGATAATTCCCTTCACCTGAGCCGGCGTCATATTCTGTGCCTCATCGATGATCAGATAGGTTTTCATAATGGAACGCCCGCGAATGAAGTTCAGCGCTTCCGCCTGGAGGATTCCCCGTTCGAAAATCTCGTCGATCTTGTTATGCAGCTCGTTTTCATTTCGATACCGCTGTTCCTCGTCGGAATCGATGAGCTGTTCCAGGTTATCGATAACCGGCCGCAGGAGAGGCGAAATTTTTTCCTGCTCATCCCCGGGCAAAAAACCGATGTCCGAATCGAACTGGGCATTGGGTCGACAGATTAAAATCCGCCGGTACTCCCCGGTAGGATTGTTCAGCATCTTTTCCAGCCCCACCGCCAGGGAATAGAACGTTTTGCTCGTCCCTGCCATGCCTTTTATGATCACCAAAGGCGCTTTTCGGGCGGGCTGCATCAACGCCTCCTGCATAAAATACTGCCCCGCATTTCTGGGCGTTATTCCGTAAGGCGCGCTCTTTCTGTATTCCAGCCTGCGGATTGTCCCGTTTTCCACCCGTCCCAGATGGGTCTTCTTTTCGGACTGATCCGAACGGATGATCACGAACTGATTTTCAAACAGCTGCGGCCGGACGCATTTTCCCGTTTCGTCCGCCTGATAGACAGCCTCCGCCGGAATCCCTTTTTTCTTGAACTCCCGGAACAGTTCGTCCGGCGCATAGACCTCCGCCCTCCCGCAGTACTGTTCGTCCTGTTTTCCTACCTGTTCCGCAGCGAAGTCCTCCGCTCTGACGCCCAGAAGCTGCGCCTTGATTCGAAGCAGGATGTCCTTCGTCACCAGAACGACGTTCCTGTCGTGTTCTCTTGTCAACCCCAGACAGACTTTCAGAATCCGGTTATCGGACTTATACTCGGCCAGGTCGGGGGAAAGGGGTACGTCCAGATAATTCCTCTCGATCCGGATCCTTCCGCCGCGCAGGGTCTCCACCCCTTCCAGAAGGTTTCCTCTCTCCCGGAACCTCTCCAAAAGGCGGATCGCTTCCCGCACATTGGCTCCTTTCTCCCCTTCGTCCTTTTTCAGATTATCCAGTTCTTCCACTACCACAAGCGGCAGCACCACCTCGTTTTCTTCGAAGCTCATCAACGCATGCGGCGCCTGCACCAGGACATTCGTGTCCAACACATAAATTTTATTCATCCGGATTCCCCTTCTTTCCCAAAAAGGCACCGGGCGGCCATTTCTTCCGTTCCGATGCCTCTTCCTCATATTTTACTATAGTCCTCCGGGCTCCTGGTCGCTATCTGGCTTGCGTAAAACCTATCAAAAATTCAGGAAAAATCAGGAGTTTTTCATGACGACGCTCTCCACCGCATCCGCCACGTGTTCGCAGGCATCCGCGCAGCTCTCCAAATACGCATAGATTTCCCTCCAGGAAATGACGATCAATGGATCCTTGCTCCCCGTATGAATCTTGCGCATAGCGGACATGTACAGACGATCCGCCTCTTCTTCCATGGCGTTGATCCGGATGATCCTGTCCTTGAGCGTTCTGGAATGGCGGAAGTCCGCGAAGTCCGTGAGCATTTCCTTCATTTCCTCACAGCAGCGGATCACCACATCGAGCAGCTCCACAGCGTCCGGACGGATCTTCTGCACGTTGTTGGTATAAAGACGGATCATCACATCCTCGATTTTGTCCGTCACTTCATCGATGTTCTGGCTGAGCGCCACGATATCTTCGCGCTCGATGGGAACGATAAACGCCTTCGACACCCGATCCATCATCTGATGTTTTTTATCGTCTGCCGCGTGTTCGATCTCATGGATCCGATCCATTTGCTCCTTGAGCTTCTCCGGCCGGAAGTTCATCAGAGTATCCTTGAGCAGATGGGCCGCCTTGCAGGAATCCTCCGCGCAGGCGATAAAAAGATTGAAATAGTAAGCATCCTGTTTTTTTGACATGTCTCTCCCCTGTTTTCTTTATGAAATCATCAGCAATAACTTTGCCATTACGAAACTGATCAGACCGCAGCCCGGGAACGTGAACACCCAGGTCAGCATCATATCCTTCACCACGCCGAAGTTGATGGCGGAAAGCCTTCTGACCGCTCCCACTCCCATGATCGCGCTGGTCTTGGTGTGAGTGGTGGAAACCGGAATTCCGAACAGGCTGGAGAACAGCAGACAGGCCGCTCCCGCCAAATCGGCTGAAAAGCCCTGGTACTTCTCCAGCTTCACCATATCCATTCCCACGGACTTAATGATCTTCTCTCCTCCTACGCTGGTTCCCAGCCCCATCACCAGGCTGCATAAAAGCATCAGCCAGACCGGGATTTCCATCCCGTGCACGCTGCTCTGTCCATTGGCGAACGCCAGCCCCAGAAACAGGACGCCGATGAATTTCTGGCCGTCCTGGGCGCCGTGCATGAAGCTCATGGAAGCGGCTCCCACAATCTGCGCCCCGTTGAAAAAGCGGTTCGCCTTCCGACGCTCCACGTTCCTGCAGACGAGCGTGACAACTCTGCATATCGCCCATCCGGTTGCGAAGCCCAGCGCCAGACTTAACACCAGACCGTAAATGACCTTGATCCATTCCTGCATATTGATTCCGTCCAGCCCCTGCTGGATCGCGATGGCCGCGCCGGACAGGCCGGCGATGAGGCTGTGGCTCTCGCTGGTGGGAATCCCGAATACGGATGCCGTCACGCTGTAGACCACGATGGAGATCAGCGCCGCGCACAGGGCGATCAGGGCATATCCTGTATTGTCGCCGAAATCCACCATATTGCTGATCGTAGACGCTACCGAGCTGTTGATCTGGGTCATCACAAATACCCCCAGAAAATTGAAGAGTGCGCTCATCCAGATCGCGCTCCGCACGCTCATGCAGCGGGTGGTCACGCAGGTCGCGATGGCGTTGGGCGCGTCGGTCCACCCGTTGACGAAGATCACCCCCAGCGTCAAAAGCATTGTAATCATCAGGATCGGGCTCGTTGTCATTTCCTGCAGGAAATACGAAAGCGATAAATCCATGTTTTATTCCTCTCTTTTCATCCGTCTCTACATCAGCGGAGAAAGCAGCCGCAGCAGATACTGCCCCACTCGCAGGGAAGCCGTCCTCTTGCCCCGATACTTTTCCGTGACTTCCTCGCAGACCGGGAACGTCTGCTCAAAATCCTCTTTTATTTTCCCGACAGCGCTGCAGCCGTACAGCCAAACCCCGTTCTCAAAGTGCAGAAACAAGCTGCGGTAATCCAGATTGACGGTGCCCACTGTAGCGATTCGGTCATCGCATACGCATTGTTTCGCGTGAATGAACCCCGGCGTGTACTCGAAAATGCGGACGCCATCCCTCGCCAGCCCCGCATAATAGGATCGCGTCGCACGAAAGACCACTTTCTTATCCGGAATCCCCGGCGTGATGATCCGCACATCCACGCCCCGCTTTGCCGCCAGCCCCAGCTCCCTGCCCATCTCATCGCTGATGATCAGGTAAGGGGTGGTGAAATACACGTACCGCTGTGCACTTTTGATCACGTTCATATAGACGTTTTCCCCCATCGGCTCCCCGTCCAGAGGGCTGTCCGCATATGGCTGCACAAAACCGTCCTCCTCAGCGCAAAACGGGAAGTCCGTCAGATATCTCCGGTAATCCACGTCCGTCTTTTTGATGGCATTCCACATCTCCAGAAAGATCACGGTCAGACTGCGCACTGCATCCCCCGATATCCGTATTCCGGTATCCTTCCAATGACCATAGGGGTGGGTCAGATTGAAGTACTCGTTAGCCAGGTTGTATCCGCCGGTAAAGCCGACCTTTCCATCGATCACCGTGATCTTGCGGTGATCCCGGTTGTTCATGAACACATTCACGACCGGTATGAGGGGGTTGAACACCCGACAGGCAATCCCATCCGCCTCCATCCGACGGATAAATTCCGGATTGATAAACCCGATGCTGCCGATATCGTCGTAGATCACGCGCACCTCCACTCCCTGTCCCGCTTTCTCGACCAGGATCTGACGGATCCCCCGGAAGGACTCCGCGTCTTCGATGGCATGATACTCCATGAAAATGAATTTTTCGGCCTTTCTCAAGGCTTCTTTCTGGGCATTCAGCCCCTCCGCCGCATCGCCGTAAAACGCCACGTCAGTATTCTGCCAGACCGGATAGCCTCCCCACTCGGAGATGTAGCGGCACTGGTTCGCCGCCGTCAGATCCCTCTCTTTCAGTCGACGCATCGCGTTCTCGTCCTGCTTAAGGAGGCCGTCCAGCTCCGCATCGATCCGGGCAAACCGTTTCTGCATCCGTCGGGTGACGCCCGATCGCCCCACCACCATATAGAGGCTTATCCCCAGAACCGGAAAGGACAGGATCAGTATAATCCACGGCATCTTAAACGCCGCGTTGATCCGCTTTCCGTAGATGGCCAGAACCGCGCACAAAGCCAGTATGCTGGAAGCCATGGAAATCCACACAGAGTACTCGTTTAAGCGAACCACCAACACCAGAAACCAGCCCACCTGAATCAGGACCGCTGCGGCCACAAAGATCAGCCGTCCGATGCTGTTCTTCACTTCAGTCTTCCCTTCCGCGCGCATCCACCGCCTCCTTTTTCCGACATTTTTTTCACGACTACGATTCATCTTAACATGATGATTACAGGATTTCAACCAAACTCTTACACTCCCTTTAAATTTTTTTTACAATTTCGCTTTCAAATGTCTGCTCGTGCAAGCACGACAGCCGCTTGCCGGGTGTACGTGCGCCCTCAGCGGAGCGTCTTTTTTTATACGACAGGAAAGGAAATTTCCTGTCGTATAAAAAAAGGAGCCGTTTCCGCAAACGGCCCCGAAAAGGGAGGATGCCAGGCAACCTGATGTTGCCTGGCAATTATTATGAAAAAGCTATTTAAAAGTTACGATACTGTCAATCTGTTGAGGACTCTTTTCTGTATCCTATGGTCTTAGTATAGAAAGTGAAAATGTCAAAAGCATGATGGTGAAAAAAACTTTCCGTTAAAGAAATATGAATAAACTATGAATGCAAAAAGGGCCGTCTCCCGGCGAACCGATCTGAGACAGCCCTTCCCTCTCAGAGACGGCAGCAACGCGGTTGCCATCTCTTTTATCTGACCTCTAAACCCCTGTCAATGTACGCTTCAGGCTTTGCCGACGGAACCGAACAGCTCCATCTTCTCCTTCACGGTAGCCTTGATCGCTTCAAAGCCGGGAGCCAGCAGTTTACGAGGATCATAACCCTTGCCCTGGTTGTCCTTGCCCTCTTCGATGTACTTTCTGGTAGCTGCCGCAAACGCCAGCTGGCACTCTGTGTTCACGTTGATCTTCGCAACGCCCAGGGAAATCGCCTTTTTGATCATATCGGCAGGAATGCCTGTGCCTCCGTGAAGAACCAGAGGAAGATCGCCGGTGAGCTTCTGGATCGCATCCAGAGTCTCAAAAGAAAGCCCTTTCCAGTTTGCGGGATATTTGCCATGGATGTTGCCGATGCCCGCTGCCAGGAAATCCACGCCCAAATCCGCAATCGCCTTGCACTCGTTGGGATCCGCGCATTCGCCCATGCCGATAACGCCGTCTTCTTCTCCGCCGATGGAACCCACTTCCGCTTCGATGGAAACGCCCTTGTCATGAGCGGCCTTTACCAGCTCCGTGGTCTTCGCCACGTTCTCGTCGATGGGATAATGAGAGCCGTCGAACATAATGGAAGAAAATCCCGCTTCAAGGCACTTATAGCAATGATCGTAGGAGCCATGATCCAGATGCAGAGCAACCGGAACTGTGATGTTGAGCTCTTCCATCATTCCGTTTACCATGCCCACTACAGTCTTATAACCGCACATATACTTGCCCGCGCCTTCGGATACGCCCAGAATTACAGGAGAGTTCAGCTCCTGAGCCGTCTGAAGGATCGCCTTGGTCCACTCAAGGTTGTTGATGTTGAACTGGCCTACCGCGTAGTGGCCGGCTTTCGCTTTCTTCAGCATTTCTGTAGCAGATACTAACATATTATTTACCTCCATGTGAAAATATTGTTTTTATCTAACCGTTGTTATTATACCTTATATAATCGAAAAAAGAAATACGGCAGCGGCAAAATTTTTCATTTTTCCCGCGGAACCATGATGTGCAGGGCCTGCTTCCGGTTCTCGATGACCACCTCTGCGTGCCGGCCGCCGAACTCGCCGTCCAGGGTCCAGGCCACTTCTTCTTCCGCCTCCACTTTCAGATAGGAAGTTTTGAAACAGTACATCTGCGCTGCATCGATGTCCTTCATGGTCAGAGCGCCCAGAATTCGGTTCAGATCCTCCAGATTTTTCGGGCGTTTCACCAAAGTCACCTCAAAAACCCCATCGCTCAGATCCACGAATTTCCCCGTAATCCCCTTAAATCCTCCCACGGATGTGGAGTTGGTCACCATTCCGTACAAAAAGTCATCTTCAATCTCGTTTTCCAGCGTGGTGATTTTCATATGGTAGGATTTGATATTCGTCAGCTTTTTCATGCCTTCCAGAATATAGGCCATATGTCCCAACACGTTTTTAAGCCCCTGTTTGGTTTCGTAGGATACCTCTGTGAACAGGCCGAAGGCCGCGATATACACGAAGGTATTGTCGTTAAAGGATCCCACATCGCAGGCGAACAGCTCCCCGTTTACCGCCACCTCCGCCGACCGCTTCATGCTCTTGGGGATATGAAGGCTGTTGGCGAAGTCATTTGTGCTTCCCGCCGGAATGTAGCCGATGGGCCTTCTGCGCACGCTCTTCATGATCCCCGTCACCACTTCGTCCAAAGTCCCGTCCCCGCCGCTGCAGACCACGAGGTCGTATTTCGCCGTTCTGTTGGCGGCCAGCTCCACCGCCTCTCCGGCATATTGTGTAGGGCGAACTGTAACTTCATACCCCGCCTTTACGAAAATATCGAGTATATCCAGCAGATTCCCGCGAATCTGCCCTTTCCCAGCCTTCGGATTATAAATGAAAAACAACTTTTTTCCGGCCATCTCAATCTCCATTCCCGTTTTTGTCCTCCACGGGTTTGAAACAGAAAAAGGACTGATACGCGCTTCTCTTCGCATTTCAGCCCCTCTCTCGTCTATTTCGATTTTCTAAAATCTCATTCTTCTCTTCCGCAAAGATAATCCGCCATATTGGCCACCGCGTCCTCTTCATCCGGACCATCCGCAATCACCGTAACCATATCTCCGCTGTCCAGCCCCAGGCTCATCATCCCCATGATGCTCTTGGCGTTTACTTTCTTGCCTTCCGCTTCGAGGTATACGGAGCTGCTGTGCCTGCTCGCCACCTGCACCAGCATCGCTACCGGTCGCGCCTCCATGCCCTGTTTCAGCTTGATCGTCACAGCCTTTTGTTTCATAATATCTCCTCCTTATAACCTGATACTGTCTGCCAGTTCACACAGTTTGCGCAAACGGTGGTTCACTCCGGATTTACCCACAGGCGGGTCCAGATAAGTTCCCAGTTCTTTCAACGGCGCGTCCGGATGTTCCAGCCGCACCTGCGCCATCTGCCGCAGGCCGTCCGGCAAATTTTCCAGACCGTATTTCTGCTGGAGCCAAAGGATGTCTTCCACCTGTCTGGCCGCCGCATTCACCGTCTTGGCGATATTCGCCGTCTCACAGTTCACCCGGCGGTTCACCGTATTTCGCACGTCGCGAACCACCCTTGAATTTTCGAACTCCATCAGCGCCACATGGGCCTCCGTCACGTTCAGGAAATCCGAAATCCCGGCGCCTTCTTTGATATAAACGACGAAATATTTCTTTCTGCGGACGATTCTGGCTTCGATCTCAAACCCCGCGAGCAGCTCCTGAAGCTGCAGCGCCTGAGGCTGAAGACCGCACACCAGTTCCAGATGATATCCCTTCCCCGGATCGCTCATGGAACCGACGCAAAGGAAAGCTCCTCGCAAAAAAGCTCTCTGACAGCAGGCGTTCTTGATGATCATGCGATTGACCGGATCCCGCAGGCCGGAAACCAGCCTTCCGTCGCTGTCCAGAAACCGGGTGGACTGCAGGATCCGTTTTCCCACTTCCTGATCCGGAATCTTCAGGAAATACGCGCTGCCGTTCTCCTCGTGCTGCACCTTCGTTTCCGTACTTATATTAAATGTTTTCTGCAGCAATGTAAAGCTTTTTCTCACGACCAGCACATTTTCCGCCCTGATTTGTATAAAATTTCCGCGTTCCCCGCCTCCGATGCTGCCGCAAAAGTGCAAAATTGCAGCCAGCTCCGCCAGTTGGCAGTGGCGCGCCGTGCTTACATGGCGATACAGTTCTTCCTTTACTTTTGATGAAAACGACATCTCAAATATCCCTGTGGCTCAATGTGACGCCATAGCTTTTTCCGCAGCCCTTCAGCCTCCGATAGAGTTCGTTGGCCAGCGTCACGCTCCTGTGTTTTCCTCCGGTACAGCCGATCCCGATCACCAGCTGATATTTCCCTTCCCTGATATAATTCGGGATCAGAAACCGCAACAGATCCGTCAGCTTGTCCAAAAAAATCCCGGCCTCCGGGAATCCCATCACGTAGTCCTGTACGCCCTTATCGTTTCCGGTTAAATACTTCAGCTCATCCACATAAAAAGGATTCGGCAGGAAGCGCACATCGAATACCAGATCCGCATCCGCGGGAATCCCGTGTTTGAATCCGAAAGAACAGATGTTGATAATCAGGCTGCTGTATTCCTCATTTTTGAGAAAAATCCGATCCAGCTCTTCCTTCAGCTCCCGGGTCAGGAGTTTGGACGTATCGATCACATAGTCCGCCTCCTTCTTGATCTGGCGCAACACCTCCCTCTCCCTGGCAATTCCGTCCTCTATACGGCTGTGTTCGGGGGTGCACAGCGGATGGATCCTCCGGCTCTCCTTATATCGCTTCACCAGCACGCTATCCGAAGCGTCCATGAACAGGACTTCGAATACCAGTCCATTCTGCCGGAGGGAACGGAGTATTTTTTCCGTCTGCGCAAAAGACTGATCCGTCCGCACGTCCAGCCCCAGCGCCACCCTGGAAATCTCCGTATTGGGCATGGACAACAGTTCGATAAATTTATCGATGAGCAAAACCGGCAGGTTGTCCACGCAGTAGAATCCCATATCTTCCAGCAGTCGCATGGCGGTACTCTTTCCCCCGCCGCTCATGCCGGTCACAATCACAAATCTCATTTTCTAAAAGTCTCCCAGGAAAATCACTTCCGGTTCGAGAGTGACTCCGAATTTATCCTGTACCGTCGTTATGGTTTTCCGAATCAGCTGCGCCACATCCGCAGCCGTCGCATTTCCTCTGTTGATGATAAAGCCGCAGTGCTTTTCCGAAATCTGCGCACCGCCGCAGCTATATCCCTGAAGTCCCGCATCCATAATGAGCTTCCCGGCAAAATACCCCTCCGGGCGTTTGAACGCGCTTCCCGCGCTGGGATATTCCAGCGGTTGCTTCTCCCGTCGCCGACGCGTCAGCTCCCGCATTTTTCCGGCGATCTCTTCCTCGTTTCCGGGCGTCAGGCGAAGGGTTACGCTCAAAACCACATAAGGCCTGTTTTTGATCACGCTGCTGCGGTAGGCGAACTCCATAGTCTCATTGTCCAGCGTCAGGATTTCTCCGTCCAGTCCCATGACCTCCACGGTTTCCACGATCCGGGACATTTCCCCGCCATAAGCTCCGGCGTTCATCCGCACGGCCCCTCCTATGGTTCCCGGGATGCCGGATGCGAATTCCATCCCCGACAGCCCCGCTGCCAGCGCCGCTTTTGCAGCGCCGCCCAGCAGCACGCCGGCGCCCGCCGTCATCCTGTCCCCCTGCACATCGATCTTTTCGAAGCCCTGTCCCAGCCGGATCACGACTCCTCTGTAGCCCTTATCGCCCACCAGCAGGTTGCTGCCGTTTCCGATCAGAAAAAAGTCCCAGCCGGCCCGCTGCAGATACGAAAAAACCCGCTCCAACTGATCCGCAGTATCCACGATGACAAAACATTCGGCCGGTCCCCCGATCCCGAACGTGGTATGCCTGCTCATCGGTTCTTCCAGAAGGATATGATCCTGCGGAAGCACCGTCTCCAAAAATTCCTTTAATGCTCTGCTCAATTCATTTCACCCAGATTCCTTTTCTATCCTATGCAGGCAGACGGCGGATTATGCCGTATTCCATAATCCGCCCGTCGTTTTTCTCCCGCTCTCTTTCGCATTTCTCAATCCAGGACCATCTTCGCAGAACCGTAAATGCCCGCGTCATTTCCCAGTCTGGCCAGCGTAAACAGCGCGCCGCGGCAGCCGCTGAACGCGTATTTCTGATAATTTTTCTGGATATAGTCGATCAGTACGTTCCCGGCCTTGGAGACGCCTCCGCCGATGACGAAAATCTCGGGGTTGACCACGCCTGCCACTACCGCCAGCGCCTTTCCCAGATACCAGCCGAAATCTTCCGCCACTTCCATCGCCAGGGGGTCGCCCTGCTTCACCGCATCCCACACGGCCTTTGCGCTCATCGGCCGGTCCCGCAGCAGGCTGGGCCTGTCGCTTTCCGCAAGCTTCTCATTTGCCAGACGAACCACACCGGTGGCGGATACGTACTGCTCCAGGCAACCCTTGTTTCCGCAGTTGCAGGATGCCTCTTCGTCATCGTTGACGTGGACATGGCCGATTTCCCCGGCAGATCCGGTGGATCCGGAAAGAATCTTCCCATGGACGATCACGCCGCCGCCCACGCCGGTTCCCAGCGTCACCAGCACAACGTCTTCATATCCCTTTGCGCCGCCCTGCCACATTTCTCCCAGAGCCGCCACATTAGCGTCGTTTCCGGCCTCCACCGGCATATTCAAAAGGGTCTGCAGCTCCTTCTTGATGCTGAAGGTTCCCCATCCCAAATTGACCGCTCCGTAAACGGTGCCTTCGGAATCTACGGGACCCGGCGCGCCGACGCCCACTCCCAGCACTTCGTCCCGGGTCATTTCCCTCTCATCCATCTTCCTGTGGATGCTGCGGGCCACGTCCGGCAGGATGGCTTTTCCGTTATCCTCCGTCACCGTCGGAATCTCCCACTTCTCCAGCAGATCTCCGTCCGCATTGAACAATCCGAGCTTCACTGTCGTGCCCCCGATGTCCACACCGAAACAGTATCTGTTCATCCCCTCATTCCTCCTCTTCTTCTCTCCTTCGCGCCAGCGAGTTCTGCACGCGGGTATACAGCTCCTGAGCCGCATTATATCCCATCTTTTTCTGTCTGTGATTGACCGCTGCGGATTCGCAGATCACCGCCAGATTCCGTCCGGGCCGGATCGGGATGCTATGGCAGACCACTTTATTCCCCAGATATTCCGTATATTCCTCTTCCAGTCCGAGCCTGTCGTATTCCCGTTCCTTATCCCAGTCCTCCAGACGAATGACCAGATCGATATTCTGCGTCTCCTTGACGCTGGATGCGCCGAACAACGCCTTGACGTCGATGATGCCGATGCCTCTCACCTCGATGAAGTGTTTGGTGATGTCCGGTGCTGATCCCACCAGCGTTTCATCGCTGACCTTGCGGATCTCCACCACGTCATCCGTCACCAGACGATGTCCTCTCTTGATCAGTTCCAGGGCCGCTTCCGACTTGCCGATCCCGCTTTCGCCGGTGATCAGCACGCCCTCGCCGTATACGTCCACCAGCACGCCGTGTACGGAAATACAGGGTGCGAGCTTCACGTTCAGCCAGCGGATAATCTCCGCCTTGAAAGCGCTGGTGGCCTTTTTGGTCAGCAAAAGGGGCACGCCCTTTTCGATTGCCATCTGCCGAAACAGCTCGTCCGGATGCAGATCACGACAGAAAATAATACAGGGAATCGGATAGGAGAGCAGCGCCTCCAAAACCTCCCGTTCCTTGCTCTCGGACATGCTGCCGATGTAGGAGTATTCCACGAAACCGATGATCTGCAGGCGGGTCGCTTCAAAATGTTCAAAATACCCGGCCATGGGCAGCGCCGGTCTGTTGATGTCCGGCTGCGTGATCTTGATCCCCTTCACGTTGATTTCCGGCGTCAGATTTTCCAGTTTCATCTTCTCGATAATATTCGTAAGACTGATGCTCGCCATACCCTTTCTCCTTTTTCCCTTCGTTTCATTTATCTTAACATAGTTTTGAACGCTAAACAACGTTTTCCTTTTCTTTTCCTTTCCGGAAAAAGCTGTAGATTTCCTGCCCCACGGAGGGCGGGAGCTGCGCCCTCTCGCACAGTTCCTGCGCCGTGGCGCTGCGGATTTCGTCGATGGAGGAAAAGCAGCGCATCAACGCCTTCCGCCTGGCCGGTCCCACCCCGGGGATCTCGTCCAGCACGCTTCTGACCTGATCCTTGCTGCGCAGGGAACGATGATATTCGATGGCGAAGCGGTGCGCTTCATCCTGGATCCGGGTGATCAGCTTAAACCCTTCGGAATTGTGGTCGATGGAAATTTCCTGATTATGGTAATACAGGCCTCTGGTGCGATGGTTATCATCCTTGACCATACCGCAGACGGGGATGGACAGCCCCAGTTCCTCCAGAACCTGCTGCGCCACATTCACCTGTCCTCTGCCGCCGTCCATCAGCAGAAGATCCGGAAACTTCGTGAAGCTGCCGAACTCTTCGGACAGCTGCTTTTCTTCCAGTTCCTTCGCCTCTTCCAGGCCATGGAGAAAACGCCGGGTGAGCACTTCTTTCATGCAGGCATAATCGTCGGGGCCTGCCACCGTACGGATTTTGAACTTTCGATAGTCGCTGCGCCGCGGTTTGCCTTTCTCATAGACCACCATGGATCCCACATTTTCGAATCCGCTGATGTTGGAAATGTCGAAAGCTTCCATCCGGTTCAGCAGGGGAAGATGCAAAAGATCCGCGATTTCCCGGGCAGCCCCTATAGTCCTTGCCTCTTCCCGCTTGATCCGCTCGCGATCCTTATCCAGCACCATGCGGGCGTTCTTTTCCGCCAGTTCCACCAGCTTTTCTTTCTGCCCCTTTTTGGGCACCCGGATGAATACCCGACCGCCCCTGCGGGCGGACAGCCATTCCTCCAGAACGGGGATCTCCTCGATCTCCCGCTGCAAAATCAGCTCCCGGGGCACGAAGGGCGTCCCGGCATAGAACTGTTTCACGAAGTCCAGCAAAATCTGGGCTTTGTCGGAGTCCTCCACCCGGGTCATATAGAAGTGCTCCCGGCCGATCAATTTTCCGCCGCGCACGAAAAAGACCTGTACCACCGCCTCCGATCCGTCTTTGTCCAATGCGATGATGTCCTTGTCCTCCCCGTCGTTATCCGTGATCTTCTGCTTCTGAGAAACCTGCTTCACGCTGTTATACAGATCCCGGATTCTGGCCGCCTCCTCGAATTCCAGCGCCCCGGCCGCAGCCTCCATCTTCGCCTGCAGCTCGTCCAGGATCATTCCGTAATTTCCGTTCAGAAATTCCAGCGCGCGATCCACGTTTTTGCGATACTCTTCCCGCCCGATCTTTCCCTGACAGGGCGCCGCGCACTGTCCGATATGATAATTCAGACACGGCCGATCCAGGCCGCAGTCCCGGGGCAGGTTTCTGTTGCAGGTGCGCAGTTTAAACAGTTTGTTCAACAGTTCTATGGTATCCTTTACTGCGGCGGCCGAGGTAAACGGGCCGAAATATCGCGACTTGTCCTTTTTCATCTGTCGGGAAAACAGTACCCTGGGAAAAGCCTCTCCTACGGTCACCTTGATATAAGGATACGTTTTGTCATCTTTGAGCATGGTGTTGTATTTGGGATTGTGCTCCTTGATCAGGTTATTTTCCAGCACCAGCGCTTCCAGCTCGGAATCCGTAACGATATATTCAAACCGCGCGATCAGGCTCACCATCTTCTGAATTTTGGGACTTTTAACCGTACTGTCCCGAAAGTAAGAGCGCACCCGGTTGCGGAGATTGACCGCCTTTCCCACGTAAATGATATTATCCCGGGCATCATGCATGAGATAAACCCCAGGCCTGGCCGGCAGTTTTTTCAGCTCTTCCTCAAAGCAAAACATCTTTTTCTCTCCTTACTGCTGCGATCCGTCGAAGTTACTCCCGGATAAAAAAGTGTGCGCATCCTCGCATCCTCAGCGGAGCATTATCATTTATACGACAGGAAATACAATTTCCTGTCGCATAAAAAGGGCCCGCCGCACAATTCAAGGCGCGGCAGCCCCTTTCTCTCCAGCTGATCCGTCAGCCGTCCCGCTTATCTTCCTCATCGTCATCCCTGAGCACGGCGCCGGAAAACCTTCCCACCGGTCCCTGATATCTGGCTTCGGGTCCCGGCGTCGGGGGCGTCCACCGTCCGGACTCTCCATCCTGCGCCTTTTCTTCCGAAGGCCGGCTCTCCGCTGCCTGCCTCTGTTCCTTCTCAAACTGCTCCCAGGGTTTGGGTTGCACGGGCTCCTCTTTTCGGGATTCTCCCCCGGGTATATCCTTCGCCCCCGGCTCTTTCTCCGCCTTTGAAGGCTTTTTCTCCGAATCCTCCCCGCTGTGAGGGGCCTTCTCCTCCGTTTTTTCCTCCGACTCCGGCAGTCCCTTGATCTCCCGGTAGATCTTCATGAATTCTTTGCCCGTAATAGTCTCTTTTTCGATCAAAAAGGCCGCCAGCTTGTCCATAACCTCCCGATTATGGGAGAGCAGCTCCAGCGCTTCCTGATAACATTCCTTTAAAATCCGCATGACCTCCTGGTCGATCTCCGCCGCGGTGGCATCCGAACAGTTCAAAACAGCCCGGCCTTCCAGATACTGGCTTTCGATGGATTCCAGGCCGATCAGGCCGAATTTCTTGCTCATTCCAAAACGTGTCACCATGGAACGGGCCAGATTGGTTGCCTGCTCGATATCGTTGGCCGCTCCGGTAGTCACCGTATCGAAAACGATCTCCTCAGCAGCCCGGCCGCCCAGATAGCTCACCAGCATATCGTGGATCTCCGCCTGCGTATTTAAGAATTTCTCCTCTTCGGGCACGTGCATCACGTATCCGAGGGCTCCCATGGTGCGGGGTACGATGGTGATCTTCTGCACGGGTTCCGAATTTTTCTGAAGAGCGGAAATCAGCGCATGCCCCACCTCGTGATAGGAAACGATACGGCGTTCTTCCGCGCTCATGATGCGATCCTTTTTCTCCTTGCCCACGAGCACCTGTTCCACCGCTTCGAACAGGTCTCTCTGGCAGACGCACTCCCTGCCTTCCTTAACCGCGTTGATGGCGGCTTCGTTGATCATATTGGCCAGATCCGATCCCACTGCGCCGCTGGTGGCGAGCGCGATAGCGTCGAAATCCACAGTCTCGTCCATCCGGACGTCTTTTGCATGAACCTTCAGGATCTCCACGCGGCCTTTCAGATCCGGTTTATCCACGATGATACGCCGGTCGAACCGGCCCGGGCGCAGCAGCGCCTTGTCCAGGATCTCAGGGCGGTTGGTAGCCCCGATCACCAGAATTCCTTTGGAGGTGTCAAACCCGTCCATTTCGGAGAGCAGCTGGTTTAAAGTCTGCTCGCGCTCTTCGTTGCCGCCTCCGAATTTGGAATCGCGGCTGCGGCCGATGGCGTCGATTTCGTCGATGAAAATGATGCAGGGCGCGTTCTTGGTCGCTTCTTTAAACAGATCACGCACCCGGGAAGCGCCTACGCCCACGTACAGCTCGATGAAATCCGAGCCCGTCAGGGAGAAAAAGGGAACCTTCGCTTCCCCCGCCACCGCCCTGGCCAGAAGGGTCTTTCCGGTTCCCGGGGGGCCCACCAACAGGGCTCCTTTGGGGAGTTTGGCGCCGATCTTAACGTATTTCTGTGGGTTGTGCAGGAAATCCACTACTTCCTGCAGCGATTCTTTCGCCTCGTCCTCTCCTGCCACATCCTTGAAGGTGACGCCGGTTTCCTTCTGTACGTATACTTTGGCATTGCTCTTGCCCACTCCCATAGGGCCGCCGCTGCCTCCCATCCTTTTGAACAGGAAGCTCAAAAGCACCCACATCAGCGCGATGGGAAGGACATAGTACAGGATCATCGTCAACAGGAAGCTGGAATTATCCGGGATCTCCTTGCCGTAATCCTCCACGCCGTTTTCCTGAAGGAAGGCCTCCAGCGCATCGTCCGACTGGGCCTTCCCCGTGTAGTAAGTCATCTGGGGAACCGCAGGGAGCAGCCCTTCCTGGGAGTCCCCTTCCAGCCGGATATAGATCTGCTCGTCATCCCAGGTAACCCGCTCGGCCTTTCCTTCCGTCACCAGCTTCTGGAAATCGGGGTAGGAGATCTCCTGGTTGGTGGCGCCGTTGAGCATCTTCATGAAAAAGCTCATGCTCAGGAGCGTCACCACGGCCGCGATGGCCAAAAGGATCAGGCTGGTCTTCTTGGGATTGGATCCGCCGGGACCCCCCTGGCCGCCGGGGCCTCCCTGACCGTTTCCGGGGCCGCCGGAACCGCCGGAGCCGCCGTTATAAGAATTCATATGATTATCCATTCAGTTGACCTTTCTTTTCTCAATAGAAGTACACAATTATCTACTAATTATAGACATTAACGGGTTAGAAATCAATAGAAAAACCCTGAAATTCTCTCCCCCAATCATGAAAGTATTCTTAAATTTTTTGAAGAAAACGGTAGATTTTTTTTCTGTATACGTTATATAATCATTGGGTATCCATAAGATTAAGAAAACCGCAACTGCCCGATGTCCTGCAGCTGCAAGAAGGAGCCTTACTTACATATGAATATTGGATTCGACAACCAAAAATATCTGCAGATGCAGTCCAGCCACATCCGCGAGCGGATCGGCATGTTCGGCGACAAGCTGTATCTGGAATTCGGCGGCAAACTCTTTGATGATTACCACGCTTCCCGGGTTCTCCCCGGCTTCGAACCCGACAGCAAACTCAAAATGCTGCTTCAGTTGAGGGAACACGCCGAAATCGTCATCGCCATCGGCGCCGGCGCCCTGGAGAGCAATAAGACCCGCCGCGATTCCGGTCTCACCTACGATCTGGAAGTCATTCGCCTGGCGGAAGCCTTTGAGAAAATAGGCCTGATGGTGGGCAGCGTGGTGATCACACAGTACGCGGGGCAGCCGGCTGCGGATCTGTTTCAAAAGAAGCTGCAGACGCTGGGAATCCGCTGCTATATTCATTATATTATCGAAGGATATCCCACCAATGTGGAGAAAATCGTCAGCGAAGAGGGCTACGGCAAAAACGATTATATCGAGACCACCCGGCCGCTGGTTGTGGTGACGGCTCCCGGGCCCGGAAGCGGCAAGATGGCCACCTGCCTCTCCCAGCTCTATCATGAGCACAGGCGCGGCATCAAAGCCGGCTATGCCAAGTTCGAGACCTTTCCCATCTGGAACCTGCCGCTAAAGCATCCGGTCAATCTGGCATATGAGGCTGCCACGGCGGACTTAAACGACGTCAACATGATCGACCCTTTCCACCTCGATGCCTACGGCGTCACCACGGTCAACTACAACCGGGATGTGGAGATTTTTCCGGTTCTGAGCGCTATTTTCGAGCAGATTCTGGGAGAATGTCCCTATAAGTCCCCCACGGACATGGGCGTCAACATGGCCGGAAACTGCATTATCGACGACGAGATTTGCCGGGAAGCTTCCAGACAGGAAATCGTCCGGCGCTACTATAACTGTCTGTGCGACTTAAAGCGGGGTAACAGCTCCCAGTCCATCCTGTATAAACTGGAACTCCTGATGAAACAGGCCGACGTTACCGTGGCAGACCGCAAGGTGATCGCCGCTGCCATGGATCGGGAAGAAAGTACCGGCGCGCCCGCCGTGGCCATCGAGCTTCCGGATTCCACCCTGGTCACCGGCAAGACCTCCGCTCTGCTGGGCGCAGCTTCCGCATGTCTGCTCAACGCCCTGAAGATCCTGTCCGGCATCGATCACGAAGTGCATCTGGTTTCCCCGGAGGCCATCCGCCCGATTCAGACGCTCAAGACCGGCTATCTCGGCAGCATCAATCCCAGGCTGCATACGGATGAAATCCTGATCGCGCTCTCCATCAGCGCGGCGAGCAACGAAAAAGCCGCCCGCGCCCTGGCAGCTTTGCCCCTGTTAAAAGGCTGCGAGGTGCACTCCACCGTGCTCCTCTCCCCCGTGGACGAAGGCATCTTCAAAAAGCTGGGGATGCACCTGACCTGCGAACCCAAAACGGAGGCGAAGGAAAAAGAGGAAAAATAAGATATGAGTACACCGCCCCGGGAGGGGACATTTCGCGCTCCGCCTTCGCTCAGGCAAGTCGCTTGAAATGTTCCTCCCGGGGCGGCTGGCTCTCGATTCCTTTTTCCGTCGGCGGGAACGACACTTTTTTACAGTTTTTTAAGATAATGCCCGATGACGGAAACGCCTTCGTTCATGACGATGAACGCGTGCGGATCGTATTTCAGGACGATATGTTTGAGTCTGGAGACCTCGTATTTGGAGATCAGTATGTACAGGATGTTGGATTTCTCGTTGGTGTAGGCCCCCACGCTGTCCAGACGGGTGATGCCGCGATCCAGCTCCCGGAGAATTTCCTGTTCCAGCGCCCGGTTGTCCTTTTTGGTGATGATCCGGACTTCCACGTTGATGTTCTGGGAATGAGTGCGGTCGATGGCCATTCCGCTGACAGCCGCGTAGATCAGGGAATAGATCACCGTGCTGACGTCGAACAAAAACAGGCAGATCCCGTACAGGATCACGTTGGTGATCATATTGACCCGGCCCACGCTGAAGTTTTTCTTCCACTTGATCAGCAGCATGCCCACGATGTCCATGCCGCCGAGGGATCCTCCCATGCTCAGCGCGGTGCCCATACCGTAGCCGCAGATCAGCGCCCCGATGACGCTTCCGGCCAGCACGTCATCCGGCAGCAACGGCTGCTGCGGGATTGGGATCACGGAGAGGAACACCGTCGTGGCCGTGACGCAGATCACCGTCTTGGCCAAAAACTGCTTGCCCAGGTTCTTCATCGCCAGAATCAGAACCGGGATGTTCACCGCATAGTAGATCAGGCCGGCGATATCGAAATTCTGCAGCGGCAGATGCATATAGCTGACCAGAATGGTACGGATTACCTGCGCGAACCCCATCATCCCTCCGCTGTAAAGCCCTGCCGGCACGATGAAAAGGTTGACCCCGGCCGAATAAATCGCCGCCCCGAACAGCGCGATCAGAAGGCGCTTGCCTTCTTCTTTTATTTCTTTCTTTTTAAAGTGTTCTGTCAATTCCATCGTCTCCTCCCCCGATCGTATCTTCAGGAAACCGTTTGTCCCTTTCCTTTTATTTTGCATGGGCTTTTTCCGGATGTCAAGGCCGGTTTTCTCCGGGAATCCATTTCTTCCGCACGCCCCAGATCCCGCCCTTTCCAGAGCTGAACGCGGCTGCGGCCGGGTCTTTCCCGGCCGCAGCCGCGTCCAAATCCGTCTGATCGCAGACAGCCTGTGCACTTTTTCAGGCCTGTTCCGCCGGTTCTCCGAGTCACTCTTCTCTGCCGATCCTGCCCAAAAATGTCAGCAGGTAGATTCCGCAGATCCCGACGAGCACGTAGACCAGACGGCTGATCCAGCTCATATCCCCGAACAGCATTCTCACCAGATCCAGCCGGAACAGTCCGATCAGCCCCCAGTTGAGCGCACCGATGAACACGATGATCAATGCGATATAATCCAAGGTCTTGCTCATTTTTTCAGCCTCCTTTCAGACAGCTACAGCATGCCCGAAAGCCGGCCCTTTTATTCGCAGTTCGATTTTTGATGCGCGTCCTGCACCGCCTCCCGCCGGCGTCTCATGAAAATGTTCCCGTAAGGAATCCCGCTCCCGTCACAGACGGCATCGTTTCAACAGCGCGATCCCTGTAGGGTACGGCCCCGTATGCACGCCGATAGTGGCTCCCACGTGAAAAATCTCCAGGCGTCTGATCTGGTCAGCCTTATCCCGAAAGCTCATCCTCACCTGCTCCCGGTATTTTTTGAACTCTTCCTTATCCAGGCCACAGGCCAACCCGATCCGGTAGTCGGAAAGATCGATATGATCCGCTTCCACATAGGCCCTGGCCTTTTCGATGGTCTGCAGCAGGGATTTCTTCCGGCCCCGGCTGACCCCCGCAGACACGAGCCCTCTGTCGATATATTCGATCAGAGGCTTTATCTTAAGCACGTTTCCGATGGCAGTCGCCGCGCGGCCGATGCGCCCGCCGTGCTGCAGATATTCCAGATCGTTGGTGGTGAAAAAAATCCTTCCGGACGAACGGATCTCCTCCAGCTTCTTAACCGCTTCCTGCAGGCTCAGGCCCGCTCCCCTCAACCGGCACGCTTCTTCCACCAGCATTCCCTGCAAGATCGTCACCAGTTCCGAATCCATCACTTCGATTTCCGCGTCCGGGTACTCCTCCAGAATCTGCGTCCTGGCGTTCATTGCGGATTGAATGGATCCGCTGAAAGCAGCGTTGATGCAGATGCACAGCACCGGAACCCGATCCTTTGCATACCGTTCAAAAACATCGGCATAATCCTGTACGGAGGGCATGGAAGTCCTGGGGAATTCCCCCGCGCGGTCCGCCATCATCCGATAGAACTCCTCCACGCCTACATCCACGCCTTCTTTCATGTAGTTTTCCTCTTCAAAGGAAACATAAAAAGGCACAATCTCCACGCTCAGTTCCTGCACTCTCTCCCTGGGCAGATCGCAGGCGCTGTCGCTGATAATCTGAAAACGCATCGTCTCTTTCTCCTTTTCCTTTCTGTAATCAGCCGTGCAGGCCTCCGGCCTGACGGTCCATGTCTTCCACTGCGATATCGTAAATTTCTCCGAGCGCAGCGCAGTGTTTCAGCTCCCCGTGAAATATTCGCTGCTCTTGATTATATCATATTATTCCCCCAAATTTGTACCGTTTTTCTCAAATCCGCCATATATATAGTAAAAAGAGATGTGAGACAGAACCCATGATCTATGTGCAGTCCGACAACGTCAGGCTGGCGGTTTACGAATATCAGCCCAACGCGAAAAAGACCGTGCTGCTGGTACACGGCTGGCCCTTCTCCCATGAAATTTTCGAATATCAAATCCGCCCTCTCACCGAGCTGGGGTTTCGGGTCGTGGCTCCGGATCTCCGGGGATTCGGCGCTTCCGACTCCCCCGCCTTCGGCTACGGATACGATCAGATGGCCGGGGATCTCTACAACATCGTCGCTTCCCTGAACCTTTCGTCCTTCGCGCTGGCCGGCTTTTCCATGGGAGGCGCCGTCGCTCTGCGCTACATGCGGCTCTATGGCGGCTATGGGGTGAAAAAACTGATTCTTTTCGCTGCGGCCGCGCCCTGCTTTGTCCGACGTCCGGACTTTTCCGCCGGAATGTCCCCGAAAGCGGTCGAAGAACTGATCGCCCGGGCGAAATGCGATCGGCCCGGCCTCATCCGCGAATTCTGTCAACAGCAGCTCTTCGCCCGCCCCCATGGACAGCCGGCAACAGACTGGCTGGAACACATCGCCCTGTCCTCATCCGGCATCGGCACGGTTCGGGCGGCCTGTTCCCTGCGGGACGAAGACGGAAGAGCGGATCCGGAATCCGTAAACGTTCCCGCATTCCTCCTGTACGGAAAGAAGGATTCCATCGTGTCAAACGAGCTGGCCATGACCCTGTATCGCAGTATTCGAAACGCCCGCCTGTTCTGGCTGGAGCAGTCCGGCCACGGGATTTTCTATGACGAGCTGGAAGAATTTAACCGGATCTTCTTCGATTGTTTATAAAACAGGTTTTTCACAAAGATTTCACCTAACGCTCAGAATTTTGACACAAACTTCTGGTACAGTAAAATCAACAAAGGCAAGCAGCCTTTTTCTCATAAATACTTTTTCATACTTAGCCGGTCGGCCCCCAACTCCGACCGGCCCTCCTTTTTTATGCGGGGATTTCCTCCTGTTCCCGGTTTCCATGTTTCCCACACCAAACCCTTCTCACATCCCCTTCAGCGCCAAAAACAGCGCGATTCCCAGCGGCGCCGCCGCCAAAAGCATCCGGCCTATCTGCCAAATCGCCATCTGGCGGATCTGTTCCTCCTGAGCGCCCGCAGCCTTGAGCACTTCCAGGCAGGATTCGTCCGGACAGGCTGCCTTTTTACCGATCAGGTACAGAGCCAAAAGGACGCAGCTGGCGATCAGCCCCACATGCCAGCCCTTTTCGAAAGATGCCCAAAACAGGCCAAACCCCATCACTCCTGCGGATGCCAGAACGCCCACGATCCATCCGTGGATTCCTTTCTTCCATTGCCTCGCCGCGATCCGCCTCATGCAATTCCTGCTGATGTTTCCGTCATTTCCCAATCTCGTTCCTCCCTCCTGTTAAGGTTCCAGTCCGTTCTTCGCGGAAAATACCACTGCCGTAAGCCCTCTCTGCTCCTGTATTCGATGCAGAAATTCCATCACTCCCCGCGTCTGCTCTTCGGGCGTTTCCAGGTCGATCCTCATGAGGATCAGGGAACTTCCCGCCAGCACGGAGCGGATGATGGCCGCGATCTGGCCCTTTCCCGGGGAAAGGCAATCCGCTTTTTTGTCCCATTCTCCGGCCAGCCCTGCCTGTGCTGC
Source organism: Clostridiales bacterium (assembly GCA_003343625.1). Taxonomy (GTDB): domain Bacteria; phylum Bacillota; class Clostridia; order Lachnospirales; family Lachnospiraceae; genus Gallintestinimicrobium; species Gallintestinimicrobium pullicola. Next base: position 98,633 of record QAKV01000033.1, on the reverse strand, counting down.
CAGTTTCTCCGCCTGAGCCAGATCGGGTTGTCTTCCGTCCAGTTCCGAAGAGAGGATCACGTTTTCGTATAGATTCAGTCCCGGGATGAGGTTGTTCTCCGCATCCACCACCCCGATGTTTCGCCGTCGGAAAACAGCTCTCTCCTGTCCATCCATCCGGTACAGCTGCCTTCCGAACACCTCCACGGTTCCGGATGGCGGTTCCCAAAGGCCTCCGCAGGCGAAAAGGAGCTGTCTCGCTTCCTGTCCGGATGCGCAGGGGACGCATTCCAGAACGCCCTGTTCCACCCGAAAATTCCGGACGCCTTCCTCCGTCAAAATCCCCTCTGCCCGCAACGCTTCCATCCGAATCCGCCTCCTTTCTCCTTTGTCCAGAAGTATATCGCCTTTTTCTTAGAAAGCGAGTCCGAGTCCCGGAAAAATTTTGCGAAGAGAAACAAAATATTTTCTTAACGCCCGGCTGTTTTCGGATGGAGTTTGTGCTATACTGGCCTTTAGCGGCTCTTCGCCGCCGGACAAAGCAATGTAGAATCGAGGTTTATCATTATGCAGACAAAAGAAACCGCTCCTTCCACCCTGATGACCGAAGGTCCCATCTGGAAAAAAATCGTGCTCTTCGCCCTGCCTCTCTTTCTCGGCAATCTGTTTCAGCAGCTCTATAACACGGCCGATTCCCTCATCGTGGGGAACTTCCTGGGCAGCGATGCCCTGGCGGCGGTGAGCTCCTCGGGCAGCCTGATCTTTCTGATGGTGGGATTTTTCAACGGCATCGCCCTGGGCGCCGGCGTAGTGGTGGCCCGCTATTACGGCGCCCGGCAGATCGACAAACTCCAGCGCGCCATCCATACGGATATCGCTTTCGGGCTGGTAGCCGGCGTGGCTCTGACCGTCATCGGCCTGATTCTGGCGCCGAAGATGCTGATCTGGATGGGAACTCCCGAAGACGTGATGCCCAACTCCGTCCTCTATTTCCGAATCTACTTCCTGGGATCCCTTGCCTTCGTCATGTATAATGTTTCGGTGGGCATCCTGCAGTCCATCGGGGACAGCCGCCACCCCCTGATCTATCTGATCATCTCCTCCCTGACCAACGTGGTTTTGGATCTGCTGTTCGTGGGCGTGTTCCACATGGGCGTGGGGAGCGCCGCCCTGGCGACCATCATTTCCCAGTTCGTCAGCGCTGCCCTCTGCCTGCGCCGCCTCATGCGCAGCCCCGAAGAATATCGGGTTTCCCTCCGGAAGGTCCGTTTCGATTTTTCCATGCTCCGGCAGATCATCAAAAACGGTCTTCCCGCAGGTTTGCAGAATTCCATCATCGCTCTGGCCAACGTGGTGGTGCAGTCCAATATCAACAGCTTCGGCAAGATGGCCGTAGCGGGTTGCGGCGCTTATTCCAAGATCGAAGGCTTCGGCTTTCTTCCCATCACCTGCTTTTCCATGGCGCTGACCACGTTCATCAGCCAGAATCTGGGCGCGAGGCAGTACGACCGTGCGAAGCGGGGCGCGCGTTTCGGCATCCTCTGTTCCATTTTCCTGGCGGAAGTGGTCGGCGTGTGTATCTATCTGGCCGCTCCCCTGCTCATCTCCGCGTTCAACGGGGATCCGGAGGTCATCGCTTTCGGCACGGCCCAGGCCAGAACCGTCACCCTGTTCTACTTCCTGCTGGCCTTCTCCCACTGTATCGCCGGCATCATGCGGGGAGCCGGGAAAGCCACCGTGCCCATGCTGGTCATGATGCTGTGCTGGTGCATCATCCGCGTCACCTACGTCACCGTGGCCGTCCGTTTTTTCCCGGCAATCAATACGGTATTCTGGGCCTACCCTCTCACCTGGAGCCTGAGCTCCGCGATCTTTCTGATCTACTTTTTAAAAGCGGACTGGATCCACGGATTCGAGCGCTGAATTTCCGGCGCTTCGGCCGCACCGCTCAAGAGCTGGCGGAGCTGTAGTTTCTCACCGCCCGTTTCCACACGAGCCGGGTGATTCCGAAAAACAGGATCGGCGCGATGATCCCCCAGGCCATCAGAAGCGGGGACAGTTCTCCCATGAGAAACAGGCCGGGGAAGTTGGTGATGACGAAGACCGGAAGCAGAAACGTCCCGATCCGCTGCATCCACTTCCCGTAAATCAGCTGAGGCATATTGTTGAAATCCCAAATCGCCGAGGTCATTTCCGCCACCCCCCTGGTGGCCACGATCCAGAAGCACAACAGGTGCGGCAGCAAAAACAGGCTGTAGGTCAGCAGGATTCCGCAGACCGTGAAGAACAAAAATCCCGTCACGGAAACGAAGGTCACCGGCAGCCCGGCCCTCGCCCATCCCAGGCAGATCATGATCACCCCGGCGACGAAGTCCGGCAGCAGCAGGGCCGCATCCAGCCGCCGCATGGTGACGAGAAATTGCAGGGACACCGGCTTGACCAGATACAGATCCAGCTCCCCTTCCCGCACCATCCGGCTGATGGAGGTGAAGTTCCCGTAATAGAGCATGTAAAATCCCGTCATCAGCGTGTAAATTCCCACGAAGAGCAGGATGTGATCCGGGGTGAGCACGCCGATATCGGCGCCCACCCGGTAGACCACCGCCACATATAGAAGTTTGATGAGCATCCAGCCCGTTTCCACAGCCACCCCGGCGACGAAGTTGGCCCGATATTCCAGCTGGGACATGAGGGACACTTTGGCGAACACTTTCAGCAGGCGCAAACACCGCTTCATTTCAGCCCAGTAGCCGTCCAGCTTTTTTTCTTTCCGATCTCTTTCTTTCACCGTTTCCTCCATTCCGAAGCGTCACAAATCCTGATTGTGAAATTCGCTATCCAGCGCATTTCGCAACCTTTCATCCTCCTACCGCAGCAAACCGCTTCAGTCCCTTTTTCCACATCGCGAATCCCAGCGTCCCGAACAGGGCGATCCAGAAGATCTGGCACAAAAATCCTCCTCCTGCCTGCATCAGGGTGAGCTTTCCGTTGATGATGTTCACCGGGAACTGAGTGGTGTAGGAGAAGGGGAGAAGTCCGATCAAAAAGGCCAGTTTCTCCCCGAAAATATCCATGGGGAAAATCCCTCCGCTGACCACCACAAGCACCACGCTGATGGTGCCGAACATCAGGTTCACGTCCGTCAGCCAGAAGCTCAGCAGCGCCACGCAGTAAAAAATGAAGAAGTTCAGCGTCAGCGCCAGCACCAGGGCTGCCAGAAAGGCCAGAATCCGCACCGCCGACAGAGGCAGCTCCAGAAACGCTGCGGAAAAGGCGATCAGACCGGAAGCGACCAGCAAAAGGATAATCAGCTGGGGCAGTTTTTCCCCGAGAAATGAGAAAAACTGATATCGGCAGTAGCCCACGGGCTTGACCAGATATTTGTTCAGCCCGCCCAGCTTGATGTCCTCGTTGATCTGGGTTTCGAACCCGGCGCTCACCAGTTTGGACACCATGGACGCCAGCAGGGTATAGACCATGATCTGCTGATAGGAATACCCCGTCACCGCTCCCGCGTCCGCGTTTCCATATAAGTAATTCCACAAAAAAGTCTGAATGATAATGGGAAAGATCGCGCTGGCCAGGCTCAAGAAGAAATTCGCCCGATATTCCAGCGATTTTTCGATTCCCATCTGAAATACACAGCGATAGGGATTCATACTGCCGTCACCTCTCTTTGAAACATCAGCGCGATGCTCTCTTCCAGCGGGATATCCGTCACCGTAAAGTCCTGCACGGGCAGGGTGGAAAGGATGGAGGAAGCCGTCTCCTTCAAGGCCTGCCTGGGCACCTCCAGCACGGCCCTGGCTCCCGCCAGCTCCCGCACCCTTCCGTAGATGTCCAGCTGTTCCTTTTTCAGATTCTGCGTCCCCATCAGGGTCAGAAGCTTCCGATCCCCCATCAGGTGGCTCAAATCCGCCAGCTGTCCGTCGTAGACCAGCTGTCCCTGGTTGATGATCACCGCCCGGCTGCACAGCTCTTCGATATCCCGCATGTAATGGCTGGTGAGGATGATGGTTGTTTTGGTCTGCTCGTTATAATAGCGCAGGAAATCCCGGATCTTCTGCTGGGAGAGGATATCCAGGCCGATGGTAGGCTCGTCCAGAAACAGGATGCGGGGCCTGTGGATCAGCGCGGCCAGAATTTCCATCTTCATCCGCTCGCCCAAAGAGAGCCTTCGCACCTGAACGTTCATCAGATCTTTTACATCCAAAAGCTCGGCCAGCTCCTCCACGGTCTTTCGGTACTCCCCGTCGTCCACATCGAAAATGCACTTGTTCAGATAAAAGCTGTCGCTGGCCGGCAGATCCCACCAGAGCTGGTTTTTCTGGCCCATGACGATGGAGAACCGGCGTTTGAACGCGTTTTTCCTCTCCCATGGGATAAAGCCGTCAATCTCTACCTGTCCGGCAGTCGGAAACAGAATTCCGGAAAGCATCTTCAGGGTCGTGGTCTTGCCCGCCCCGTTGGGCCCTAACAGAGCCAGGATTTCCCCCTTTTCCACCTGAAAGCTGATGTCCTTCACCGCTTCCTTTTTCAGCGTTTCCCTGTGGAACAGGTTTTTCATGGATCCTTTCAATCCATCCGCCTTCTGATAATACTCGAACTCCTTTTTCAGGCGTTCCACTGTGATGATGCTCATAGCTTCCTCCATTTCAAAGCGCTTTTGCGCTGAGATAGCGGGCTTTGTGACGCTTCGCACAAAGCCGGATCGATGATTCGCTTTTTATAAAAAGTCGAGATGCCGGATATACTGCTCGAACTGCCGCCTCACCTCCGGATACCGGTATCGGCTGATGTAGAGCCGCCGTCCCGTATCCAGCGTCAGACTGTCCTTCTCCAAACGCAGAACGTGGTACAGATTCGCCAGGAAGCTCTTATGGATCCGAACGAAACCATCCCCTTTCAGCGTTTCTTCGCACCAGGTCAGAGTCTCCCCGATGAGGATCTCTTCCTGCGCGCAGTGCAGCAGGATTTCGTGGCGATCGCTCTCAATATACAGGATATCCTTTTGCTTCACCCGGATCATCCCGTTTTTAGTGGAAAACGCCTGCCAGCGATCCACGCTTCTCCTGGTACGGCCGATCTTTTCGAACACCGCCATCAGATCCTGCTCCAGCGCGTATTTCCTCACGATGTGGAAAAATGGCCTCGGGAGGGCGGCGAATACGTCTTCCGCTTTTCCCGCCACGAAGATCACCGGCAGGGCGGGATCCCTCTCCCAGACCGCTTCCGCCGTCCGCAGCGTCTCCTCCGCGCTGTCGCCGGAAAGGATCAGCCAGGAAAGCGCTTCCGGCGCCCAGACGTCTCCCGGTCCGCCCTCCGGCCCACGGGGCAGGCTTTGAATCCTCCGGATCCGGCAGCCCTCCGGCCCCAGACCGAAGTCCTTCCCCGTTTGTCTGCCGGCGGCCAAAAGCAGCGAAATGGTGTCTTCTATTTTCTGCGCGAACTTCTCTTTGCTGCAATACAGCCCCATCACAGGCATTTCGGTTTCCTCTCTTCCCAGCTGTCGTCCGTATCATCATAGCAAAATCCCCGGGAAAAACAAGGGGCTGCGCACCAATGGCAGAAATCTCCCCCCAGTGGAAAATCTCTTCCGAAAAGCGGATGGCAGGCCGTTTCGCATTATGATAGAATAGTCGAAAAGGAGGTTTCGCTATGTACTTTTACATTCCCACAAAAATTTACCAGCAGGACGGCTGCGTCAGGGCGCACGGACAGGAACTCGCCGCTCTGGGATCCCGCGCTCTGATCGTTACCGGAAAACACTCTTCCCGGAAAAACGGTTCTCTGTCGGATGTCGTTTCCGCGCTCGAGGCACATGGAATTCCGTTTCTGATCTTCGACGACATCGAGGAAAATCCCTCTGTAGAAACGGTGATAAAGGCGAAGGAAGCGGGGCTTTCCTTCGGCGCCGACTTCGTCATCGGCATCGGCGGCGGCTCCCCCATGGACGCCTCCAAGTCCATCGCGCTGTTGATGAAACACCCGGAGGAAACGGCCGATTTCCTGTATGCCAGAGGCGACGGCGACAGCCTTCCCGTGGCAGCGGTACCCACCACCTGCGGCACCGGCTCGGAGGCCACTCCCTGGTCCATCCTGACCCGGCACGAGCTCAAAATCAAGCAGGGCATCGCCCGGCCGGTCTTTCCTTCGCTCGCCCTGTGCGACCCCGGCTATCTGGCCTTCGCCCCTCATTCCGTTCTGGTCTCCACCGCCATCGACGCTTTCTCCCACTGCGTGGAAAGCTATATCAACGCGAACGCCACCCCATATAGCCGGATGCTCTGTCTGCAGAGCCTCCGCCTCTGGGGCGAAGCGAAAGGCGCTTTGGCCGGAAACCGCGCCCCGTCGCCGCAGGATTTTTCCAACCTGATGTGCGCCTCCACCCTGGCCGGGATGGCCATTTCCCACACGAGCACTTCCCTGCCCCACGGGCTGAGCTACTATCTGACCTATGACGATAGCATTCCTCATGGTCTGGCGGTAGGCGTATTCCAGGTTCCCTATCTGGCCGCCGCCGGTTCCCAGGCTGCTGCTCCCCTGCTGACCGCCGCCGGTTTTGCCGATCTGGGCGCGCTGGCCGCTTTCTTAACGCCGCTGACGAAACAGGATATCCCCCAGGCCACGCGCGAGCGGGCGATTCGGGGGATGATGGGAAATGAAAGCAAGCTCAAAAACTGCCCCTTTGCGGTATCGGAGAAATTGCTGGAGGGGTTTTTCGGAGAAAATGAAACGCTGTAAAGCACAGAAATACGATTCGTGCGAAAGAATAGGATATGGGATCGTGATGTGATATAAAAAAAGTTGACACCCCATTCTCGAGGGTTTGAGATATAATCAAGAGAATAAGGAGTGAACAAAATGGCAGAAAACAGACAATATGACCATGAATACAAAGTACAGGCAGTGAAGCTTGCCAAAGAAATTGGGCAAGCTAAGGCATACCCTGATATCCGTGGAGCCATTATCCACAGTGACAGGGGGACCCAATACACCAGCCAGGCTTACCGGGATATGATCCGCCAGTATGGCATACAGCAAAGCATGAATCGTGCAGAAGGCCGATGAGTGAGATTGTGGGTCTTGCAAAACTCACAGAAAGCAAGTATCAGCCAGCCATAAGATGTGGAGCATACTTGCTTATGGATGCTGATAAAGAGGCACAAAAGTGCTTCGACGAACTTCCGCCCATAGCACAAGAAGAATTCTTAAAATATCCGATTTGCCACTTTGGCAAACCTACAATGAAGGAGGATAAGCCGAATGGATAAACTACGCATGCCATATACATCCGAGCAGATCGACGGCTGCACCGTCCACACCTACAACGGCGGCGACCTGATTGCCTGCTTCGATACCAATGTGCCGGAAGATGCGAGCGATATTTCCAAGCGGGTACGAGTGATTTAAGGAGGCGCGGCGATGGATAAGAACGAGATCACACCAATCAACCGCGACTTCCTGCAGGGTGTCTCCGATGTGCTTGCCCACGCTCGGAAGAATGCGAAAACGGCAGTCAATCTTTCGATGGTCTATGCCTATTTTGAGATTGGCCGGATGATCGTCGAGGAAGAGCAGCACGGCGCAAACCGCGCGGCATACGGCTCGCAGCTTTTGAAAGAGCTGTCTGCTTATTTGGCGAAAAACTTCGGCAAAGGTTTTTCCGTCGGAAATCTGAAAAATATTCGCCAGTTTTACAAAGTTTATTCCGAGGATCAGATTGGCGAAACAGTGTTTAGCCAATTTGGGAACCTACCTGCTGTCAGCACTGGGAGGAAATTTTACCTGAGCTGGTCGCACTATTTGAAGCTCATGCGCATTGACAATATCGAGGAACGGCATTTTTACGAAATCGAGTCTGTCAAAAACGATTGGAGCCTCAGTGAGCTAAAACGGCAGTACAACAGCTCCCTCTATGAGCGGTTGGCACTCAGTACGGATAAGGACAAGGTTTACCGGCTGGCGAAACGAGCCAATCGTACCGGAGCTGGCCGACAAGATCATTCTGGAACGGCTGAATAAGATTCAGCGTATCAACCAGATCGAGCCGTCTGCAAAGTTGGAGCGGTCAGAATCCTGCAAATACAACCTTACGATTGAGATGGAAACCGGATCTTCGTATCCGGTTTTTTGGACATATCCATGCGTCCGATGGCGTCCAGCACGATCTGCCGGTATTCCGCCAGAGGATCGTAGATACCCGGCTTGCTTATCGTTTCCTTACTTTTATCAGTAAGAAATTCGGTTTATGGAAATCTTTCTCCCAGCTTTTATCCTGCTCTATTATTTCCTGTGGTGGAGTAGGCTCAAGCATTGTCTCTATGGTGAATCCAGCCGAACACAATGAGTTGACTATCTCGGAAAAAGTACGATGATACTTTTCCACGCCGTCAACTATCCATATTGTACTGCGTTTTCCGCAACGCGAATAGTCTGTTAATTTGTAGTGAAGTACGTTTCCGTTCTCATCCTTCGCCCAGCTTGCGCCGGAGACAGGCGCTGTCGTTAAAGGATGTTCCTGCGAAAATATGAAATATCCGCCTGAAGTTAATACGTCATATACACCCTTTACAAATGCAGCAAAATCTTCTATATAGTGCAACGCAAGAGAACTGAATACCACGTCATACCTGTCTCTGATGAAAGATAGATCGCTCATATCTGCATGAATAAATTTGATTCCAGGGTGCTCACCAATTGCAACAGCAAGCATTTTCTCGGAGATATCTACACCAACAACCGCGGATGCTCCAAGCGACTTAAACTCAGCACAATTCTCACCATACCCACAACCAAGATCTAAGACGGATTTTCCTGTCAGTTCTGGTGATAGAGAAAAAAGAGCAGGCTTTTCCTCCACGTTGTTGGCACTATACTGATTACTACGGAGTTTCTTATACCCTTCAAAAAAGGTTTGGTTGTCATAAATATTTTGTGATTTGCTCATTTCAATCTTCTTTCCGGAGCGTCAGCGACGGGGCGAAAAGAAATCGAGAATACGATTTCTCTGATGCCATCATCGCTATTTGTGACGCCCCGGCACAAATAGCCGTGTGAAAAAAAGCTATCCGGCTTATTTCCTGCTTCTAATATGCTTTCTCTGAGTCCACTAGAAAATTTTAGTGTAATTCCCGTGTTTTCCCGTACCCGCATTCACCGTAAAAGATTCTCCACGATCTCTTCAAACCCCATGGAATGGGACGCCTTGACCAGCACTGAGTCTCCGGGCAAAAGCAGCCCGGGCAGCGCCCCGATCAGCTCTCCCCGGCTTTCGAAATGGAAGACCTGTTTCAGCCCCGCTTCCTTCGCCCCGCGGGCCGTCCATCGGGAAAGGGTTCCGGCGCAGATCAGGCAGTCCACCCCGCGCTGCGCCGCATGTCTGCCCACCTGGGCGTGAAGTTCTTCTTCGTTTTCTCCCAGTTCGAACATATCCCCCAACACGGCCACTTTCCTGCCCTCGGCCAGACACAGAAGGTCGATGGCCGCTTTCGTAGAAACCGGATTGGCATTATAACAGTCGTCGATGACGACCAGATCCCCGGCCTGTATCACCCGGCTTCTTCCGCTCACCGGGCGCGCGGAAGCGATTCCCGCCGCGATCTGATCCGCTGAAAGCCCCAGCGCAAACCCGACCGCCGCGGCCGCCAGAGCATTTTGCACCATATGGGCCCCGGGAAGGGGAATCCGCACAGGGAACGCGGCCTTCCCGGCGTGGATGACTGCTCTGCTGCCCAGAAGGCCCAAATTTTCAATTTCATCCGCATAAACGTCGTTTCGTTCCGGATCCAGGCCGAAACGCACCGGCTTTTTGCCGTGCACGTCCTGAATCTCTGCGAGCTTATCGTCGTCCCCGTTGACACAGACCGTGCCGTCCGGATTCATGAACTCGAAAATCTCGGATTTCGCCTTCAGGATCCCGTCCCGGCTCCCCAGAAATTCCAGATGGCACTGGCCGATGTTGGTCAACACGCAGAGATCCGGCCGGACGATCTCGCTCAATCGCCGCATTTCCCCAAAATGATTGATCCCCATTTCCACCACGGCCGCTTCGGCATCGTCGGGCATGGAAAGAAGGGTCAGGGGGACTCCCACTTCGTTGTTGAAGTTCCCCCATGTTTTATGCGTTCGGAACTTCTGGGCTAACACCGCCGCGATCATCTCCTTGGTGCTGGTTTTTCCCACGCTCCCGGTCACGCCCACGATGGGAACGGGCATCTGCTGCCGATAAAAGGCCGCGATCCTGCGGAGCGCCTCCAGGCTGTCCGGCACTATGATGCAGGGGCCGGGCAACTCCTTGGGCTCCTGCTCGCATACCACGCCGATGGCTCCTTTTTCAAAGACTTCCGGGATGAACCGGTGTCCGTCCACCCGCTCGCCCTTCGTGGCCACGAACGCGAATCCGGGTTCCACCTTCCGGGAGTCCAGCACGATGCCGGCCGCTTCCTTTCCCGAATACCGGCGGATCACTCCGATCCCGGATCCCGGACAAACCGGCCGCTTTCCCGTGGGAACCACGAGCCGTCCCTGGCAGGCCCGGGCAATATTCCATAACGTCATGTTTTTCATAGCTGTCTTCACTCCTCAAACGCCAGATCCAGGATCTTCTGGCACAGATGGTCGTAATCCATCCCCACCGCCGCCGCTTCCTGAGGGATCAGGGAAGTGGGGGTCATTCCGGGCAGGGTATTGGCTTCCAGACAATAGGCGTTTCCGTCTTCGTCCATCATAAAATCCATGCGGGCGTATTTTTTCAGCCGCAGAGCCCGGTAAACCTGACAGGAAATCTCCTGAATCCGCTCGGTATGCTCCTGATCCAGGGGCGCAGGGCAGATCTCCACCGTGCTTCCTGCCTGATATTTGTTCTTATAATCGTAAAATCCTTCCCTGGGCGCGATTTCCACCAGGGGGAGGGCCTCTCCGTCCAGCACGCAGCAGGTGAACTCCCGCCCTTTTATGTATTGCTCCACGATGGCCTCCTCTCCATAGAGGAAGGCGTCCTGAAGCGCCGCTTCATACTCCGATGCATCCTTTACGATGGACACGCCAATGCTGGATCCGCCGGAGCAAACCTTGACCACGCAGGGAAACCGTTTCGGCAGGGCCGCTTGCTGTCCCCTTTTGACTGTAAACCCTTCCGGCGTGGGGATGTTGTGACAGGCGAACAGCTCCTTGGCCAACGCCTTATCCATGGACAGCGCGCTGCTGACGAAATCCGTTCCCGTATAACGGATGCCCAGAAGGTCGAAAGCGGCCTGAACCTTTCCGTTTTCCCCGTCCTCGCCGTGCAGTCCCATGAAAACCACATCGGCCATCTGGCAGATCCGGATGACGTTGGGGCCGAAGTAGCTTTTGCCCCCATCTTTTCTCAAGGCCTTCACCCTGCTGATGTCCGGATTGATTTCCCGGATATCCTCGATATCCTTCGCAAAATCTTCATCGCTCTCGAAAATATGCTCGAGATCGTCCCGCTCCATTCCCAGATAAACATCCAGCAAAACTGCCTGATGCCCCAGCCGCTTCATCGCCTGATAAATCATCTTCCCGGAAATCAGGGATACGTCCCGCTCCGTGCTGATGCCGCCCGCTAATACAACAACTTTCATAATCGTTCTCCTCGCTGATCCATACGGATTTTTGTATTAGTATACGCTCAAAACGCTTCGGCGTAAAGGAATTTTCTCCTTTTCTCCCACCCGATGAAAGCCCCTGCAGAATCTGACCGGACGGGGCGGACTTTTCCGATCCGGCGCATCCCATCCGGCGCGCATGGGCAGACCGTCCGCCATCGCCTGCCCCGCGCAGCGAAATCGACCGCTTATCCGAGGTAATCCAGAGGGTTCACCGGCTCGCCGTCCTTCGTCATCTTAAAATAGACGTTGGTTCCCTCCGCCGTGTAATATTTTGTGGGCGCGGCCACAGTTCCCAGGAATACGCCCGCTTCCACCAGATCCCCTTCTTCCACCAGGATGTCCTCCAGCTGCCCGTACGTCAGCTCATATCCGTTTCCCAGATTCATCACCAGAGTGGTTCCCGTCTGCGGATCCTCGTAGATGGATTTCACGACGCCATCCGCCGCACAGGCTACGTTTGTTCCCTGAGTCGCCGCGATGACGATGGATGGATTGTATTTATATTGCTGCAGCGTGGGAAAATAGATGGTTTTGTCCATGCTGTAATTCAAAAGCACGTTTCCGGCCAGCGGCCATTCCAGCACGCTGTCCTCAGAAAAGTGCAGGTTGCTCTCCTCTGCGGCCACGTCCGCCACCGCTTCCAGAGCCTGTCCATCCGCTTCCTGAGCGGAAGCTTCCTGAATGGAAGCTGTCTGGCCGTCTTCCGTTCCGGCGCCGCCGTCCGCGCTCTCCGCGCCGCTCTCTCCCGCGGATTCGCCGCCCTCGCCGCTTTCTCCCTCCGGCGCCTCTTCTGCTGCGTCATCCTGCGGGCTGCGGTCGATTTCCGCATATCCCACGGACATTTCCTCCTGCTGAGCCGTCCCGGCATCGGGCAGCGCCCCCGCTTCGGCCCCCGCCTGAGCCTGCTGCGCCGCTTCCTCCTGCTCCGATGCGGCTCCGGCTTCGTTCAGTTTCCGATCCGCCTCCGCATAATACGGATCGTAATCCAGTTCCCCGGTGTTTTCCTGCCCGCTGGTCAGGTTTTGGGCGGAGCTGTTCTCCGCCTGCGCGACCTGTTCGCCTTCGGTCGTCTCCTCTTCCAGAGCAGAAAAATCCACCACATTGTTTTCCGGCTCACCGCCCTGGTTGCTGTTGTAAATATAAACTCCCGTAACCGTCATCGCCGTGAGCACCAGAATACTGGATGCCGTCATGATCCATTTCTCCCTGCGCCAGTTTCCGCCTGATTTCCTTCTTCTCATATCGCTGATCCTTTCCTTTACGATTTGAACAGCTGTCCCGTACGGCGGCAGCTGTGGATTGAAGTCCTTCAGGCATAGTCTTTCCAGTCCCTTTTTCGTTTATTCCATTTTTTCCAGAGTTAACCCGGCAAAAAAGCAGTCCAGCAGCTCGATATAATCCCTCCCTTCCCCCGCCAGCAGATCTGCGCTGTACTGGTCGAATCCGAGCCCATGCCCCACTCCCTTAGTCTGCAAAAGAATTTCTCCCGCCTCCTCCTGCAGCGTGAAGCAGGCGGAGGGCAGCCCGAACAGCGCCCGGAACTTCTCCCCCTCCATCCGCGCCTCCCCACAGCTTACGGTCATCACATAGCCTGCGCTGTCCCTAGTGAGCACGATCTTCGCGCCGGACTTTGGCAGATCGATCCCCTCCGCCGACAGCTTCCGGAAAAACTCTTCCCTCCCCACCCGCTTTTCCTGCAAAAATTCCTCCGCCTCCAGATCATGGGGACATTCCACGCTGTGGCACCACGGAATCCGCTCCTGGCCGAAAATTTCCGCGCCGCTCCTGGTTTTCCCTGCGCTCAGCCGAAAAAAGGGAGGGCTCACCACCTCCCCCTCCCAGGCCAGGACAATTCCGGACGTATCCGAAACCGCCTGAGAAAACCGCTCCTCATTTTCCGCGAAGTCCTCTCCCCACAGGCTTTCCCGTTCCTCCCGGGTCAGATATTCCAGCCCGCCATTTTCTCCGGATTCCGCCCTGCAAATGCTCCGCAGGATCACCGCCTGGGCTTTCAGCGTTTCCGTCCGATATTCCCCCGGGATGGTGGCCGCCAGCGCCCCCGTCAAAAACTCGTCGGCCGGCACCTTCCACACCCCGTTTTTTTCCTCCATATAAATATAGGGGCCTTTCGCCGCGCCCGCCATGGTCTGGGTCGCATCCCCTTCCCCTTCCACCGCGATCCCCCCGATCACGCTGCACGTATAGGGCAGCAGCAACAAAAAGAAAAGAACCGCGAGAAGGTCCTGCGCTCTCTTCCTCCTCGCGGTTCGAATCGTCTTATTCTCCTGATTTTTCTCCCGCACCGTCCGTTCCCCCTTCACAACCGTTTTCCATGTCCTGTCCGCACATGTCCTATCCTTAGCTTATGAAGGGGCGGCCGGAATTATGCCGGAAGCATCCGGCAAATATTCCCGCTGTATTTCAGCTGTCCACGCGGTTATAGTTGATCAGGCAACCCTTCAGAATGATCTGCCGCTCTTCGTCGGTCAGATCCCCCAAGGTCACGGTAAATTCTTTCAGCCCGTCCGGTTTCACGGTATAACCCGTGATTTCCGCCGCTTTTTCTTCCACCGCTTTCCGGATACCGGGGAAGAAAAGGTAGTCGTGGTTTTCAAACGGGAGCTCTCCTTCCTGAATCAAAAAAGGCAGCATTCCCCAGTTGATCAGGTTGGAACGATAGCGCTTGGTGGCGTATTCATTGGCGATATTCGCCCAACCCCCCAGCACCTTCTGGCAGCTGGCCGCCTGCTCGCGGGCGGATCCGTCGCCGGGCTTCACCGCGAAAATGGTGGAGCCAAAGCCTACGTTGCCCTCCCCGGTTTCGGGAAACTGCATGCGGATGGCGTCCATCACTTCCTTTAACTCCGGCTTTTCCTCCAGCGGACAGCGGCCTTCCATCACGGCCTTCTGCGCCTTCTGAATGTCCTTTGCCAGCCCCACATAGGCGGGATCTTTCCTGGAAAGGGTGAATTCAGCCAGGCCCAGCGGATTGGATCTGTAAGAACTGGTCTCTCCGGAAGGGATCAGCTCGTCCGTGGTGGTCACCGGATCGTGGATCTCGGAAACCACCTGCAGCACCAGGTTTTCCGGCAGCTCGCACATCGCAGGCCAGTCCTTGATGTTGGGCCCGAAATGGATTTCCACGGAGGGATCCGCGACGCCGTGGGAATCGAACACCCGGTTCTGGTAGATCTTCGCGTCGAAATGGTATTTGTACTTGCCGATAGGGCCGTCGAAATCGGTGGCGGGCGTCAGCAGTCCTTTATTGGCTGCGGTCGCGGCGATGGAACGGGCATCCATCAGAGCCACGGACGCGATCTGTCCGCTCTGAAGCTTCGATCCCTCCCGGTTGGGGAAGTTCCTCGTGGAATGGCGGATCGAAAAGGCGTTATTGGCGGGGGTATCTCCCGCGCCGAAACACGGCCCGCAAAACGCCGTCTTCATCACCGCGCCCGTCTCCAGGATCGTCGCCGCGCAACCGTTTTTGATCAGCTCCATATAAACGGGCATGGAAGCCGGGTAAACGCTCAATGTGAAGGCATCGCTGCCGATATCGCTGCCTTTCAGGATGTCCGCTGCAGCGCAGATATTCTCGAATCCGCCGCCCGCGCAGCCCGCGATGATTCCCTGATCCACATAGAACTTCCCGTCTCTGACCTTGTCCTTCAGGCTGTACTCCACTGCATTGTCCAGGCTCACCGCCGCCCTCTTCTCCACATCCGCCAGAATGTCGGTCAGGTTCGCGTTGAGCTCTTCGATGGTGTAGGTATTGCTGGGATGGAAAGGCATGGCGATCATGGGTTTGACCTTCGAAAGATCCACTTCGATGAATCCGTCGTAATACGCTATATTTCCCGGCGCGAGCCTGCGATACTCTTCCCTGCGCCCGTGGATCTCGTAAAACTCCTCGATTTCTTCATCCGTCTGCCAGATAGAGGACAGGCAGGTGGTTTCCGTGGTCATCACGTCGATGCCGATGCGGAAGTCCGCGCTCAGATTCGATACCCCGGGGCCCACGAACTCCATGACTTTGTTTTTCACATATCCGTTACCGAACACCGCCCCGATAACGGCCAGGGCCACATCCTGCGGGCCCACGCCCTTTTCCGGCTTCCCGGTCAGATAGACGCACACCACCTGGGGCATGGGAATATCGTATGTCTGGTTCAAAAGCTGCTTCACCAGCTCGGGGCCGCCCTCTCCCATGGCCATGGTGCCCAGAGCGCCGTAGCGGGTATGGGAATCCGAACCCAGAATCATCCGGCCGCCGCCCGCCAGCATCTCCCTGGCGAACTGATGGATCACCGCCTGATGAGGAGGCACGTAAACGCCGCCGTACTTCTTGGCGCAGGTCAGCCCAAACATGTGATCGTCTTCATTGATGGTGCCTCCCACCGCGCACAGAGAATTGTGACAGTTGGTGAGCACATAGGGAATCGGAAATCTGGTCAGCCCCGACGCGCGGGCGGTCTGGATGATTCCGACGAAAGTGATATCGTGGCTCGTCAGTTTGTCGAACCTGATTTTCAGCTGCTCCATGTTGCCGGACGTATTATGGTTTTCCAAAATGCCGTATGCAATCGTATTTTTTTTCGCTTCTTCCCGGGCCGGCGCCTGTCCCGTCATCGCCGTCAGCTCGCGCCCTGCCTCAGGGCCGTCCAAAACGACCTGCTGACCGTTTACCAGCCAGGCTCCGCCTTTTGCTAATGTGACCATAGGAACCTCCTTTTTCTTTCAGCGTATTTTCACTAAAAAGTATACCCGAAAATTCAACGCCGCGCAACCGACATCCGCCTCTGCATACACTCCGCCGCAATCCGCTGCATCCCGGGCAGGCAGGCGTCGAAAAACATCCGGTAAGACCGGCAGAAATAATTCTCTCCCAACGCCGTGCCGGGCTGTTCCCTGTGCCGGCGGCAGCCTCCCCTGCAAAGCGCGAAATAGCGGCAATTTTTGCATTCTTCCGCGTGGTTGAGGGAGCTCTCCACGAAACCGATCCGCTTTCGGCGCTCGTTTATCGTCTCGAAATCGTCCTCATTCAGATTCCCCAGCCGATACGGATCCAGCACGTAGAAATCGCAGGGATACACGCTGCCGTCCGCCTCCACGATGTTCTGAAAGCTGCATATCCCTCTCTGTTCGCAGGATTCCGGAACCTGCCCCATCAGAATCCCGATGTAGTTCTCGAACTGGCGGATATACGGCTGCTGTCCCTTTCGGTAATCCAGTTCCCACAGTTCGAACAGGTCGATGAGGAACTGCCCGTAAGCTTCCGGCGTCAGGGAATAGTCCTGTTGGCCCTGTTTTTCCCCGATAGGATCCAGACAGGCGATGTACTGCTGCCAGGAAAATCCCAGTTTCCGGTACTGCTCATAGATCTTTCGGATCCTGGGCGCGGTCTTCCTGTGCACCACGGTCAGCACGTTGAACTCCGCCCCGGCGCTCTCCAGCATCCGGGCCGCCTCCAGCGTATGAAAATACGTATCCTGCCCTTTGGCGTCCCTGCGGTAACAGTCATGGGTTGCCTTGATCCCATCCACGGACAGCCCCACCAGGAAGCGATTCCGGGCGAAAAATTCACACCACCGTTCGTCCAGCACATACCCGTTGGTCTGCAGCGCGTGGGAGATGGCGATCCCTTTGTCGTTATATTTTTCCTCCAGCTCAAGGCAGCGCTCGTAAAAGGGAAGCCCCGCCAGGGTCGGTTCCCCGCCCTGGAAAGCGATGGTGCACTCCCCTTCGGCAAACGCAAGCGTTCTGCGGATCACGTTTTCCAGCGTCCTGACATCCATGATCCCGTAAGACCCCTGTTCCCGGTTTTCCATCTCGTCCGCATAGAAGCAATAGCGGCAGCGCAGATTGCACAGGCCCGATGCGGGTTTGATCATCACATGAATCGGAGGCATCTTTTACGCCTTTCCGGAAAGATATTTTTCCGCGATACGCTGCATCTCATCCCATTTGGATTCCATATCCGCCACCAGCTTGAACTGGGTTCTGGCCCGATCCAGGTTATGGTTTTCCCGATGGATCTTGAAATACACATCGTTTTGCAGATGATCCGTGAGAAACCGCATGCCGCACTCCAGCGTCATGAGCTTGGCTCCCACGGGCATCAGCCTGATCTCCTCGTCCGTCAGGCTGCCCTGACAACCTTCCAGATAACCTTTCGTATAGATTTCATACAGGTGCAGGTCGCAGGAAATCAGATCGAGATTCCTCTCATCCTCCGCTCCCGTGCTGGCGCCGAAGCGAATGGCGTCGCCGTAATCGTACAGGGCGCTCCCCGGCATCACGGTATCCAGATCCACCACGCAGATGCCTTTTCCGGTTTTGTTATCGATGAGGATATTGTTCAGCTTCGTGTCGTTATGCGTCACCCGCAGCGGGATCTCCCCTTTGTCCAGCGCATCGCAGATCAGGCTGCAGTCCGCGCTCCTCTCCAGCACGAACCGGATCTCTTCCTGCACGTCTTTGGCGCGATCGCACACATCCTCTTCCACCGCCTTTTTGAAATCCGCCAGACGGCTTACCGTGTTATGGAAATTCGGGATGGTTTCGTGCAGCGTAGCCGCCGGATAATCCGCCAGCAGACGCTGGAAATTCCCGAAGGCCACCGCGCTGTTGTAGAAATCCTCCGGCTTCTCCACCGCATCAAAAGAGGTCACGTCTTCGATGTAAAGATAGATCCTCCAGCACTCCCCGCCCTCGTCCTCCAAATAATTCTTGCCCTCTTTCGTGGGGATCACTTCCAGGGTCTCCCGCTCCGGATCCCCTCCCGCTTCCAGGACTTTCCTTTGCAGAAACGAGGTGATGTTCATGACATTTTCCATCAGCTCTTCCGGATTTTTAAAGACGCTCCGGTTCATTTTCTGCAAAATATAGCGTTTCGTGCTCCCGTCCGCCAGACGGCAGGCGATGCGGAAAGTATCGTTGATATGACCGTTCCCGTAGGGGATGATTTCCTCAATCTCCCCTTCCAGGCAAAAGTGCATCGCAATGTTTTTTACCTGTTCCATAATTCCCAACTCCATCGTTACCTCCATGTCGGAGCGTCTTTTGCTCCGCCGCTTTCGTATCCGAAAGGCAGGCCCCTTTTCCGGAATGCCTGCCTTTCTCCGATCCGTTTTCCTATCTGTCTATTTTGTTTTCTCCTGCTTTTTGGGAAGGACCACCTTGTCCAGATGCCAGATCTCGTCCACATATTCCTGAATCGTGCGATCCGAACTGAACTTGCCGGAGCACGCCACGTTTAAGATAGCGCTTCTCGCCCAGCCCTTCTCGTCCCTGTATGCCGCTTCCACCCGTTTCTGCGCTTCCGCATAGGACTTGAAGTCCGCCAGGATGAAGTACATATCCGCTTTGGATGTGCTCTGGGTGTTGAGCAGGGAATTGTACAGCGGCCGGAACAGTTCTGGATCGTTGTGGGAATAGGTTCCGTTGATCAGCTGCATCAGCACGCGGCGGATATCCTGATCGTTGTTGAAGATATCCATGGGATTGTAGCCGCCGAAATTTTCATACTGGATGACCTGATCGGAACTCAGACCGAAAATGAACGCGTTCTCCTTGCCCACTTCTTCCACGATCTCCACGTTCGCGCCGTCCATGGTTCCAAGAGTCAGCGCCCCGTTTAACATGAATTTCATGTTGCCTGTGCCGGACGCCTCTTTGCTGGCGGTAGAAATCTGCTCGGACACGTCGGCCGCCGCGAAAATCCACTCCGCGTTGGACACCCTGTAGTTTTCGATGAAGACCACTTTGATCCTGCCGTTGACCGCCGGATCGTTGTTTACCACATCCGCCACGGAATTGATCAGCTTGATGGTCAGCTTCGCGTTGCGGTATCCCGCTGCCGCCTTCGCGCCGAAAATGAACGTCCTGGGGTAGAAATCCATCTCCGGATGATCCTTGAGTTCATTGTACAGATACATCACATGGAGGATGTTGAGCAGCTGGCGCTTATATTCATGCAGCCGCTTGACCTGCACATCGAAAATGGATCTCGGATTGACCTCGATGCCGTTGTGCTCCTGAATATATTTTGCGAGACGCACCTTGTTCTGATACTTGATGTTCATGAACTCCTGCTGGGACTTCTCGTCGTCCGCATAGATCTTCAGACGGCTGATCTTGGGCAGATCCGTAATCCAGTCGTCCCCCACATGAGCCGTCACCCAGTCCGCCAGCAGCGGATTGCCGTGCAGCAAAAATCTTCTCTGGGTGATACCGTTGGTCTTGTTGTTGAACTTCTCCGGCATCATCTCGTAGAAGTCCTTCAGTTCCTGGTGCTTCAGGATCTCCGTATGCAGCCGCGCCACACCGTTGACAGAATAGCCCGCCACGATGGCCAGATGGGCCATCTTCACCTGTCCGTCGTAGATGATCGCCATCTTGCGGATCTTCTCCTGGTTGTTGGGATACTTCTGCTGAATCTGCTGAAGGAATCTCCGGTTGATCTCCTCCACGATCTGATAGATTCTGGGCAGCAGCCTGGAGAACAGCTCGATGGGCCATTTTTCCAGCGCTTCCGCCATGATCGTGTGGTTGGTATAAGCGCAGGTCTTGGTGGTCACTTCCCACGCTTCCTCCCAGGTCAGATAATAATCGTCCATCAGAATGCGCATCAGCTCCGCGATGGCAACGGTAGGATGGGTATCGTTTAACTGGAAGGTCACCTTCTCATAAAATTTGCGGATGTCGGTATGCCGCTTCATATATTTGGCCACCGCTGCCTGTACGGAGGCGGAGATGAAGAAATACTGCTGCTTTAAGCGCAGCTCCTTGCCGGCATAATGATTATCGTTGGGATAAAGCACTTCCACGATGTTCCTGGCCAGGTTTTCCTGCTCCACGGCCTTCTGATAATTTCCCTTATCGAAAGAATCCAGATTGAAGCATTCCACGGGTTCCGCATCCCAGATGCGCAGGGTGTTGACGATCCCGTTGCCATAGCCGACGATGGGCATATCGTACGGAACGGCCTTGACGGACTGATATCCTTCCTGCCGGAATACCGTGCGTCCGTTTTCGTCCACATAAGCATTCACCCAGCCGCCGAATTTGACCTCTTTTGCGTATTCCGGACGGCGCAGCTCGAAAGGATAGCCGTCCGCCAGCCAGTTGTCCGGCACCTCCACCTGATAACCGTCCCGGATTTCCTGCTTGAACATGCCGTAGCGATAACGGATTCCGCAGCCGTAAGCCGCATACCCCAACGTCGCCAGGGAATCCAGGAAACATGCCGCCAGCCGGCCCAGACCGCCGTTGCCTAAAGCCGGATCGGGCTCCTGATCCTCCACGACGTTGATATCCACTCCCAGCTCGTTCAGCGCTTCCTTCACTTCATCATAAGCCTGCAGATTGATGAGGTTATTGCCCAGTGCGCGCCCCATCAGGAATTCCATGGACATATAGTAGACCATCTTGGGATCCTGTTTTTCATATTCTTTCTGCGTCGTCATCCAGTTGTCCACGATCACGTCCTTGATCGCATAGGACACCGCCTGGAAGATCTGCTGCTGGGTCGCTTCTTCCAATGTCCTTCTGTAAAGAGTCTTAACATTGTTGAGAACACTTCTCTTGAAAAGCTCTTTATCGAATTTGATCGATGCCTTCTTTAACATTCTTTTGCCTCCTTGTTCTCCGACCTGCGCCTCTCTTCCGAAAACGGCGCGCCGCAATGTTTCTATTATACCATGGTTTTTCTGCGCTGCAACAGATGATTTGGCCATTTTTCGCTCATCTTTTTTTTTCATATTGTCTAAAATTCCCAATAGGGCGAAAATCCGGGCTTTCCGTAATAGAAGATCCCTTTTCCGTATCCGGCATGGTGCCCTTCCTGAAGCCACTTTTTGTAGCCTCTCTGCATGCTGGTGTCCTCCGGCAGGGCATCCGGCCTGCCGTCGTACATCCGGTTGAAGATTCGCCATAAGTCCCCGTCCTCTTCGCCCGTGGCATAAACGTCGTACTCGCTCATGAATTTCACCACTCCGGAATCCGGTTTTAAAAACGCCCGATGCGGGGAGTACAGCATCCAGGACCAGCAAGCGAACGCGCGCCTTCCGTCCGGAAATGCATCCGCAAAAAAGGCCGCCGCCCTGCGGTAGGACTCATGGCATTCCTCCATCTTCAGCTTCCCGCAGGATGGGATGTGGACGTTGATAGCCTTCGTCATCCCTTCCGGTTTCCTCCTGCCAGCCGCTTCGTAGTCCGCCGGGAAATCGATGAGTTCGAACTGCAGCCTCCCCAGGGCGAACCGCGTCAGATCGAAGAATCCCGGGAACCACCAGGCCACAAAGCTGCCCCAGATTCCGTACATTTTATGGCATTCCATGAGTTTCCAGCGCAGATCCATGCAGGAATCCTTCCAGATGGAATCGTCGATCCCTTTCTCTTCATATCGTTTTTTCAGAGGCTCTGCAAAACACAGAAAAAGGAGCATCTCCGCCGTATATTCCCGGATCCCGGCCCGTTTTGCCGCTTCGTCCGCATCCAGAAGTGCCGCCTTATAGTCTATATGGATATCTTCCCCGTACGCCGCGATCCATTTTTCGAAGCAATCCGCCGCCTCGGGGCATCCGCTCACCGCATCCCACGCGTCCAGCATGGCCTGCCGTCCCTCCGCCGGGAAGTCCAGTTCCCCGCAAATCCGTCCGATCTCGTCTTTCATATCCCCTGTCCTCATCCGTTTCCCCCACATTCCCGCAATCTTCTGCGTTTTTTGCAGGGATTTTGTCATAATCTGTCACATCTCGTATTTTACCACAAATGCGGTGTCTTGCAAGCCGCCCGGCGGTTTTCGGTTCCGAAGTTTTAAGGAGATGCCCGGGCATCCTAGAGCCATGGGACAAAACAAACCCCTTTTCGGAGGGAACCGATCGTCCCCGCCGAAAAGGGGCTGCTTTTCAACTGTCGAAAATGCTGAACCGCCGCTCAGCTCATCTTCTGCACGCCGATGGTCACGGATTCGCCGTTGACGTTCCACTCTTTGGAAATTTCCGCGGGCCCGTCAGTTTCGATCGCGTCCGCCAGCACCTTCGTCGCGATGATGTCCCGATTCTTCTGGACGATTCCCGCGATCTTTTCGTTATGGCAGATGGACACGCGGATGTGATCCATGACTTCAAAACCCGCGTCCTTTCTCATGGTCTGGATTTTGCTGATGACCTCGTAAACGAAGCCCTCCTCCACCAGCTCTTCGCTCAGGTTGGTGTCCAGCACCACGGTCATGGCGTTGTCCGCTTCGGATACATAGCCGGGCTTCTGGCTCATCTCGATGAGCAGATCGTCCTTCGTCAGCTCCACCTGCACGTCCCCTGCCATGAATTTCAGGGATCCCGCACTTTCCAGCTCGTCCATGGCCGCGTTGCCGTCCAGCCCGTCCAGATGCTGCCGGATAGCGCCCAGCTGTTTGCCGTATTTGGGCCCCACCGTGCGCAGCTGAGGCTTGAACGTATAGGTGGTGAAGTCCCGTACGTCGGACGTGAAGACCACCTTTTTCACATTCAGCTCGTCTTCGATAATCTCCTGATAGAAATCGGAGAGGGGCTTTTCCGCCTTGACGAACATGGTGCCGATGGGCTGACGGTTCTTGATGGCCGCCGCGTTCCGGCAAGCCCGGCCCATCACCACGATCTTCAGGACTTCCGCCATCTCCTCTTCCAGTTTCCCGTCGATCCACGCTTCGTTAACCGCTGGAAAATCGCACAGATGTACGCTTTCCGGCGCGCTTTCGTCCACGCTTCTGACCAGATTCAGATAGATTTCTTCCGTCATAAAAGGAATCATGGGGGCGGCGGCTTTCGCAGTCGTCACCAGTGCGGTATACAGCGTCATATAGGCGTTGATCTTATCCTGTTCCATCCCCTTTGCCCAAAAGCGTTCCCGGCTCCTTCTGACGTACCAGTTGCTCAGGTCGTCCACGAAATCCTCCAGCGCCCTGGCGGCTTCCGGAATTCGATACTGATCCAGGTTTTCATCCACAGCCTTCACCATGGTGTTCATCCGGGAGAGAAGCCATTTGTCCATGACAGGCAGCTTATCGTATTCCAGAACGTGCTCCTTCGCATTGAACTGATCGATATTGGCGTAGAGCACGAAGAACGCGTAGGAATTCCACAGGGTGCTCATGAATTTCCGCTGCCCTTCCATCACTGCCTTGCCGCTGTAACGTTTGGGAAGCCAGGGCGCCGAAACCGTGTAGAAATACCAGCGGTTCGCGTCCGCACCGTATTTTTCAAGCGCTTCGAACGGATCCACCGCATTCCCCTTCGATTTGCTCATCTTCTGGCCGTTTTCGTCCTGCACGTGCCCCATGACGATGACGTTTTCGTAAGGGGATCTGTGGAACAGCAGGGTGGATTCCGCCATCAGGGAATAGAACCATCCTCTGGTCTGATCCACAGCCTCGGAAATGAACTGGGCCGGGAACTGCTGCTCGAACACTTCTTTATTTTCGAACGGATAATGATGCTGCGCGAATGGCATCGCCCCGGAATCGAACCAGCAGTCGATCACTTCCGGAACCCGGTGCATTTCCCCGCCGCAGCAAGGGCACTTCATGGTGATCTCATCGATATAAGGGCGGTGCAGCTCCACCGTCAGCGCTCTTTCATCCCCGGACTTTTCCAACAGCTCCTGACGGCTGCCGATGGACTCCATGTGGCCGCACTGGCACTCCCAGACATTTAAGGGCGTGCCCCAGTAACGGTTTCTGGAAATTCCCCAGTCCTGTACGTTCTCCAGCCAGTCCCCGAAGCGGCCCTTGCCGATGGATTCCGGGATCCAGTTCACCGTATTGTTGTTGGCGATCAGCTCGTCCTTCACCGCCGTCATCCTGATAAACCAGGACTCGCGCGCATAGTAGATCAGAGGAGTGTCGCAGCGCCAGCAATGGGGATAGCTGTGCTCGAATTTCGGCGCGGAAAAGAGCAGCTTTTTGTCCTCCAGCGCCTGCAGTACCATAGGATCCGCCTTTTTGCAGAACACGCCGGCCCAGGGAGTTTCTTTTGTCATCTCTCCCTTGCCGTCCACCAGCTGTACGAAGGGCAGATCATAAATCCTGCCCACGTTGGCATCGTCTTCGCCGAAAGCCGGCGCGATGTGCACCACGCCGGTACCGTCTGTCAGGGTAACATAGGTATCGCAGGTTACATAAAACGCCTTTTTGTTCTGCTTTTTGCAGGTTTCCACCGCGCAGTCGAACAGGGGCTCGTATTCCTTATATTCCAGATCTTTCCCGACATAACGTTCCAGGATTTCATAGGCCGGCTGGTTGGGGTCTTCCCGATCCAGCTTGCCCAGCACCGTATCCAGAAGGGCTTCCGCCATATAATAGGTGTAGCCGTCCGCAGCCTTCACCTTGCAGTAGTTTTCGTTGGGATTGACGCACAGCGCCACGTTGGAAGGCAGCGTCCAGGGAGTGGTGGTCCATGCCAGAATGTATGCGTCCTCGCCCTTCACTTTAAAGCGGGCGACAGCGGAACGTTCCTTCACGTCCTTATAGCCCTGGGCCACTTCCTGCGCGGACAGGGGGGTGCCGCAACGCGGGCAGTAAGGCACGATTTTAAAGCCCTTGTAGAGGAGCTTTCTGTCCCAGATCTGCTTCAGTGCCCACCATTCGGACTCGATATAATCGTCTTCATAGGTGACGTAAGGATGCTCCATATCAGCCCAAAAGCCTACTGTGTCGGAGAACTCCTCCCACATGCCCTTGTATTTCCAGACGCTCTCCTTACATTTATCGATGAAGGGGATCAGACCGTACTGCTCGATCTGATCCTTGCCGTCCAATCCCAGCATCTTTTCCACTTCCAGCTCCACCGGGAGGCCGTGGGTATCCCAGCCCGCCTTGCGGGGCACATAATAGCCCTTCATGGTGCGGTAACGGGGAATCATGTCCTT
The DNA here is from genome assembly GCA_003343625.1 of Clostridiales bacterium. Classification (GTDB taxonomy): domain Bacteria; phylum Bacillota; class Clostridia; order Lachnospirales; family Lachnospiraceae; genus Gallintestinimicrobium; species Gallintestinimicrobium pullicola. The sequence goes on along the minus strand of QAKV01000033.1, from coordinate 73,116 downwards.
GATGACGCGCGTTTCCAGATGCCCGATGTGCGGCTTGCCGTTGGCGGTCGGAGGCCCGTCATAGAAAGTGTAGGTGGGGCCCTCCTTTCGGTTCTCCATACTCTTTTCGAAGATGTCGTTTTCGCGCCAGAACTGCCCGATCTTTTTCTCGCGTTCCACAAAGTTCAGGTTGGTGTCCACTTTGTTGTACATGGCATTCGTCCTTTCTAAATCATCATAAAACATAATAAAAAAGTGTGCGCCGGGCGCACACTCGCGCCGAGTGCGGTTGCCGTCAGGCAACACTCTGCTTTTCGCGCGAGTGCGCATCCTCAGCGGAGCGTCTTTTTTTATACGATAGGAAATGAAATTTCCTATCGTATAAAAAAGGCCCCGTCCCTGTAAAGGGACGAGGCAAAATTCTCTGTGACTTCGCAAAACCACCCGTTACAGCATACGCCCGCCTGCGCTTTCAAAAAACGCGCGGGAAATATGGTCTCCTCATAACGCCGGATCCGCGTCAGAACCTACCGGGACTGCAGAAAGCAGAGGATTCCGCCTGCGTCCTTTTGGCCCTGCGACTCGGAAGGGATCTTCGTCAGCGCTTACTCGCGCCGGCCTTCCACCATCGCCGGCTCGCTGTCGCTTTCCGCTGCTGCCTACTGTCTTCGTCACAGTCTTTTCCTATCTGTCTGCCATTATACGGCGGGGCTTTCCCGCTTGTCAAGAAGAGAGGACGGATTTTTGCAAACTGCCCGGAAAACCCGGGCAGTTTGCGAAAGACCGTTCCCCGTGATCCCCTCCTCCGCGACGGCAGAGAAATCCTCATGCCCTCCGCCGGCCGCATTCAGCCGCCCCTGTACAGCCGGCGTTTCTCGGCCCTCCTTCCGTCGATTGTAAAGCAAAAGCGCCGCTCGGGCGTATCGATTTGGACAATTGTTCTTTTTTGAAAAGTTTATAAAGTGATCACAGTTTAAACAAACTTTCGCGCTATAGTTGAAAATAGTTCAAAAATGAACAGATGTAAGGAGGTCATTTATCATGAGCGATGAAAGCACAATCGAGAAAATCAAAAAGCTGGAAGGCAAGAAAAAGAGCGCGGGGATCATCAAGCTGCTGGATGGGAAGCATTCGGATGCGGAAGTGATGTGCGCTGCGCTGGAAGCCCTGTCAAACATCGGCGACGAGGATTCCGTTAACCATATCACCCATTTCCTGGATCATCCGGACAGCAAGGTCCGCATAGCCGCCTGCAAGGCCGGCGTCAAGATCGGCACCGAATACATGAAGACGAGAGTCCGCTACCAGCTTTCCGTGGAGCAGGATCCTCAGACGAAAGCGGCCATTCAGGAAGCTTTCAATGAAAAGTACGCGTAAAAGTCTATCTTACTGTTTTTCTCCTTTTGAGGAGAGCGCCACCCCCTTTCGCAGCGGGACGGCGCTCTTTCTTTTTTGCATACTTTTGATTTCCTTTCTCCCGCCCAGGTGTTACAATAAGTCTTACAAATGCGATGAGTCCGGACAGGAGGTCGCATCAACACCGATCGGGGAGGAAAACGCCATGACAAACGATCCGTCCACATCAGCCGAAGAGAACCGGCTGCGCCAAAAATTATCCGATAACGCTCTCTACAGCGGCCTGAGCAATCTGCTTCAGTTCCTCCGGTGGCTGTTTTTCTCCACGGTCACCGGGCTCGTGGTGGGCTCCGTCAGCACTCTGTTCAATTTCGGTCTGAAAGCGGCGGTGGATTTTCGCCACGCCCACCGGTGGATTCTCCTGTTTCTGCCCCTGGCGGGACTTCTCATCGTCTTTTTGTATCGGACGTTTCGCTATGAAAACAACGCGGGTACCGATACGGTGATCGACAGCATTCATAAAGAAGCTCATATTCCTCTTCGGATGAGCGGTCTGATTTTTATCTCCACCCTTCTGACGGTCCTCTTCGGAGGTTCCGTGGGCAGGGAAGGCGCTGCCATGCAGATCGGCGGCAGCATCGGCGAACAGCTGGGGGAAAAATTCCGGTTTAATGAAAAGGACAAGAAGATCATTCTGATGAGCGGAATTTCCTCCGCTTTCTCCGCTCTGTTCGGAACGCCCATGGCGGCGGCCTTCCTGGCCATGGAAATCGCCAGCGTGGGGGTGATGTACTACGCGGCTCTGGTTCCCTGTATCTGGGCTTCCCTCACTGCCTTTCTGCTGGCGCGAAGCCTGAATTCCCCCTTCGATAACATGAAAATTGAAACGGCCCTGGATCTGAATCTCACCTCTTCTTTCCGGGTCATCGTCCTGGCCGTTCTGTGCGCTTTCGTGAGCATCCTGTTTTGCCGGGCCATGAGTTTTTTCAAGGCCCAGTACGCCCGCTTTTTTAAAAACGCCTATCTGCGGGCCGCTATGGGCGGCGTCTTTCTCATCCTGCTGACGCTTCTGGTTCAGACCGACGATTATCTCGGGCCCGGAATGGACGTGATCGAGCGGGCGCTCGCCGGAGAAGCCGCCCCACTGGCGTTTCTCCTGAAAATCCTGTTCACCGCCCTCACCATCGGCGCCGGATTTAAAGGCGGGGAGATCGTGCCGTCGTTTTTTACCGGGGCCACCTTCGGCTGCCTGTTCGCGACCCTCATCGGCGCCAACGCTCCCCTGTGCGCTTCCATCGGCATGGTGGCTGTCTTCTGCGGCGTGACCAACTGCCCCATCACGGCTCTTTTGATCAGCTTCGAGCTGTTCGGCTTCGACCACGCATACTACTATCTGATCGCCGTGGCCATCAGCTATATGCTGTCCGGCTATTACAGCCTCTACCACTCCCAGACGATCGTATACTCCAAATTTGAAAATTCTTACGTCAATAAAAAGACGATTTAAAGATTTTCCGGCGGGATTTCATTGCTTTCTTTCCCGCCATGAAGTAAAATAGGTGGGTATTCCACAGTTTTTTTACCGGAAGGAGTTTCTTATGAGAGAAAAAAACGCTGACAACCGGCTGACGCGATCGGAGAAGAGCTGGATTTTGTACGATGTGGCCAATTCCGCTTTCATCATGATCGTCACCGCCACCATTCCGATTTATTTCCGCAGCCTCGCCGAAGGGGCAGGAGTCGCTTCCTCCACCGCAACTTCCCTGTGGGGCAGCGCCACCAGCATTTCCATTCTGATTCTGGCGATTCTCTCCCCCATCCTGGGCGCTATCGCCGACTATGAAGGCATGAAGAAGAAGATCTTCACGGTCTTTTTCATCCTCGCCATCGCCGGCGGGCTGCTGTTCACTTTCGCGCCGGGCTGGATTTCATTCCTGGTCTTTTTCATCCTGTCCCGCATCGGCTACGCGGCCTGTAACGTATTCTATGACGCCATGCTCATCGATGTCACCACCAACGACCGGATGGATCGGATTTCCTCCTACGGTTATGCCTTCGGATATATCGGGAGCTGCATTCCCTTCGTGACCGGGCTGCTGCTCATTTTAAACTGCGATGCGCTGGGGCTTTCCATGACGGCCGCCACCCGGATTTCCTTCGTAATCACCATGGTCTGGTGGGTCGTCATGTCCATCCCTCTCTACAAAAACGTCCATCAGAAATACTCCCTTCCCCGGCAGAAGCGAGTGGTCTCCGCTACCTTTTCCCGTCTGGGAAAGACTTTAAAAAAGCTTGCCAGGGACAAGCGGCTGCTTTTCTTTATCCTCGGATATTTCTGTTATATCGACGGCGTGGGAACCATTATCTCCATGGCCACCACTTATGGCGGGGAAGTGGGGATCGATTCCAATGCCATGGTGCTGGCCCTGCTGCTGACCCAGTTCGTGGCATTCCCCTGCTCGATCTTCAGCGGAATGCTGGCGAAAAAATACGGCACCATGCGGCTCATCAAGATCTTCATCTTCATGTACATCGCCATCTGCGTTTTCGGATACGGGCTGGATACGGAACCGGAATTCTGGATTCTGGCCGTCTGCGTGGGCATCTGCCAGGGCGGTATCCAGGCGCTGTCCCGCTCCTACTTCGGCAAGTTGGTTCCGAAGGATGAGTCCAGCGAATACTTCGGGTTTTTCGACGTGTTCGGCAAGTTCGCGGACTTCTTCGGCCCCTTGATCCTGGCCGCCTGCGCCTATTTCCTGCACAGCTCCAAATACGGCGTGCTGTCCCTGATCGTCCTGTTCGTGATCGGCTTCATCCTGATCACGATCTCGGAAAAATACAAAAAAGACTGATATCTCAGGAGGGAAAAACGATGGGAGAACAGAATCTTACCCTCATGACCGATCTTTATGAACTGACCATGATGCAGGGTTATTTCAAAAACAAAGACCGCAATGAGACCGTCATTTTCGACGCTTTTTACCGTAACAACCCGATGGATTCCGGCTACGCGATCTGCGCGGGCCTGGAGCAGGTGATCGAATACATCAACAACCTGCATTTTTCGGATGAGGATCTGAGTTATTTGAGAAGCCTCGGCATTTTCGAAGAGGACTTTCTGGAATATCTGAAGGATTTCCGCTTTTCCGGCGATATCTATGCCATTCCGGAAGGGAGCGTGATGTTTCCCAGAGAGCCCATGGTCAAGGTGATCGCTCCCATCATGGAAGCTCAGCTGGTGGAAACCGCCATCCTGAACCTGATCAACCATCAGAGCCTGATCGCCACCAAAACCTCCCGGGTCTGCTATGCCGCCCGCGGGGACGGCATCATGGAATTCGGACTGCGCAGGGCGCAGGGGCCGGATGCGGGCATTTACGGCGCCAGGGCGGCCATGATCGGCGGCTGCGTGGGCACCAGCAACGTGCTGGCCGGCAGGCTTTTCGACGTTCCCGTGAAGGGAACCCACGCCCACAGCTGGATCATGAGCTTTCCGGACGAATATACCGCGTTTAAAACCTATGCCAAACTGTATCCTTCCGCCTGCATCCTGCTGGTGGATACCTATGACACTTTAAAATCCGGCGTGCCCAACGCCATTCGCGTCTTTACGGAAATGCGAAACAGCGGCGTTCCTCTGACCTTTTACGGCATCCGCCTGGACAGCGGAGATCTGGCGTATCTCTCCAAAAAGGCGCGCAGGATGCTGGATGCGGCCGGGTTTCCCGATGCGGTGATCTCCGCCTCCAACGATCTGGACGAATATCTGATCGACAGCCTGAAAGTACAGGGGTGTCAGATCACTTCCTGGGGAGTGGGCACCCATCTGATCACCAGCAAGGACTGGCCCTCTTTCGGCGGTGTCTACAAACTGGCCGCCATCCAGGACAGCAAAACCGGCGAATTCATCCCCAAAATCAAGCTGTCCGAAAATAGCGAGAAAGTCACCAATCCGGGCAATAAAACCATCTACCGGATTTATGAGGCCGATACCGGGAAGATCAAGGCGGATCTGATCTGTCTGGTGGACGAATCTTTCAGCGAGGACGATCCCCTGATCCTGTTCGATCCCAATGAACCCTGGAAAAAGACGAAGCTGGAGCCCGGCACTTATCGCATGCGCGAAATGATGATTCCCGTTTTCCGGAAAGGCGAATGCGTCTATCATTCCCCAAAAGTCATGGAGATCCGGGAGTACTGCTCCGCGGAACTGGATACGCTCTGGGAGGAAACCCGCCGCCTGGTCAACCCTCACGGCGTGTATGTGGACCTCTCCCAAAAGCTGTATGACATGAAGATTCAGCTGCTCAACCAGATGAGCCAGGTATGAGTTCCTTTGGAATGATTTCGGATAAATTTAAGAGAAAGACAAGGTCTTTTTCATCATTTTGTGGTACAATACCTTCATGTGGCCCATCAGGCCCGCAAAAAGGCTTTTGACGGAGGAATTTATGTTAAAAATCATTACCGATTCGGCGAGTGATCTTCCCCGGGAAATCATTGACCGGTTTCATCTGCATGTGATTCCCACCCCCGTGGTGATCGACGACGTGGATTATCTGGACGGCGCGACCATTTCCACGCCCGAATTTTATGGAATGCTGGACGACGTAACCCACGACATCAAAACCTATCACATCAATCCGGATATGTTCGAGCAGGCGTTCCGTCCTTATGCCAAACGGGGCGACAGCGTGATCTATCTTTGCTTTTCCACAGGGATCGCAGGAACCTATAATGCGGCCAATCTGGCCAGGCAGGCTGTGTTGGAGGACTATCCGTCCTTCGACCTGACCATCATCGATTCCAAATCCGCTTCCATCGGGTTCGGTCTCATCGTCTATAAGCTGCTGCTGATGCAGGAGCATGGCGCCGGGAAAGATACTCTCATCCGGGCCGCGAATTTTTTCATCGCCCATATCCATCATGTGTTCACTGTCCGGACGCTGAAATATCTGATCAAGGGCGGACGCCTTTCCAGGTTCAAGGGGACGGCCGGGGAATTTCTGGACATGAAGCCCGTGCTCATCGTAGACCGCGACGGCGCCCTGTCCGTCTTAAAGACCGTCCGCGGCCGCAAGAAATCCTTAAAGAGTCTGGTGGAATACGTGGAAGAACATGTTTCCGACCCCTCCCGCCAGATCATGGGGATCTGCCACGGGGAAGACCGGGAATCCCTGGAATTCACCGAAGAGATGCTCCTTTCCGCCGTACAGCCCAGAGAGCTTGTGGAAACTGTGTTGGGCTGCGCGATCGGCGCCCATACAGGCCGGGGTATCATCGGTATCGTATTCTTCGACGCGCTGGACGACGAGTTCGAGGCGTATGTAGGATAAGATCGGGAATCGGATAGGGAAGGTTCCTTCCCTATCCGCCGCGATACTCACGACCATGAGGAGTTGCCAAACGATAAAAGCTATCCCGAAAGCCCCGGTCACTGTTCCATCTGCCGTCCCAAAAAGCCCGCCGCAGACTGAATCAGCTTCTGTTCCACTTCCCCCATTCCGTTTTTCACGTCCGGGTCCAGCAGGATCACCGCCCCGATCACATCCCCTTCACAGATGATGGGGCAGATAGCCTCATGGACGAAATCCTCCATTCCTTCCGCCGCCACCGGGATGAAGTTTTTGTCCCCGCCGGAAGCCATCACATATTCCCTGTTCTCCATCTTCTCTTCCAGTTCCCGGCTGATCTCCCTGCCGAGAAGCTGTTTGCAGCCCCCCGCCGCCGCGATAAACTGATCCCGATCCGCGATCAGAGTCACGTGCCCCGATACCTGGGACAGGCTCTCCGCATACTGTCTGGCAAATGTGCTCATCTCCCCGATGGGAGAATATTTTTTCAGGATGATTTCCCCCTCCCGATCCGTAAAAATTTCCAGCGGATCCGCCTCCCGGATGCGCAGCGTCCTCCGGATTTCTTTGGGGATCACGATACGCCCCAGGTCATCGATCCGTCTTACAATTCCCGTCGCTTTCATATAAAAACTTCCTCCATTTACTGTACTTACCATTGCAGGAATTAGTATCTGTAAATGGAGGAAGTTTATACCCGTTTTTATCGCCCGGTGCGATCCGGAAAGGCGGACTCCTTTCGCTGAAACCGTGAAACCTCCCGTATGGTTTTCCTATAGCTGATTACGAGAATGATGTCCGCGCCGGCCCAGGCCATCACTTCCGCGAAAAAGATGCCCGTCTCTCCCACCGCCAGCGGCAAAAGCACCGCAGTCAGGGCCCGCATCAGAAATTCCGCAATGCCCGACACCATGGGCAATACGGTGTTTCCCATCCCCTGAATGGCCGAGCGGGTTACATGCAGCAGATAGAGAATTGGCAGGCAGATGCTCATCACCGCCAGATAGAAATAGGCCACTTGCATGGTCTGCTCCACTTCCTGCGGCGTCCCGGAAATGAACCAGCCTAAAACGATTTTTCCGAACAAAATCATGGCGGCCCCGATCGCCACCGAAGTCACCATGGCTACGCCCACCGCCGCGCGCATGCCCCTGCGGATCCGGTCGATCTTCCCGGCGCCCAGATTCTGTCCCACATAAGTGATCATCGCATAGCCGTAGGAAGTAGCCGCCACTTCCAGCACGCCGTAAAGCTTATTGGTAGCCGTAAATCCCGCAATGAACAGCACGCCGAAGCCGTTGACCACGAACTGTACGATCATGCCGCCCACGGAGATGATCACGCTCTGCAGCGCCATCGGCGAGCCCAGAAACAGGAGCCTGCGCCCCAGATGACCTTCCATGCGGAAATCGGATCGCTGCAGCGTCAGCATTTCGATTTTTCTGATATGCCGGAAACAGAAAAGGATCGAAACCATCTGGCCGATCAGCGTGGCTACCGCTGCCCCGGCGATGCCCCAGTGAAAACCGAGCACGAACAGAAGATCCAGGACGATATTGGTCAGGGCGGCCACGATCATAGCGTGCAGCGGCGTCTTTCCATCTCCCAGGGAGCGCAGAATGGACGCCAGAAAGTTATAGGCCATCACGATGGGAATTCCCAGAAACATGATGCGCAGATACAGCAGGGCATTTCCGATAATCTCTTCCGGCGTCTGGAGCAAAACCAGCACCGGACGGGCTATCAGCTGACCGATAACCAGCAAAAGTACGGCGCCCAGCGCGGAAAGGACCGTGGCGTTTCCCACCACCTTCCTCAGCCGTTCCAGGCGGCCGGCACCGAATTCCTGTGCCATCAGGATTCCAAAGCCCTGGGTCAGCCCCTGGATCGTGCCCAGCATCATCCAGTTGAGCCAATCCGCAGCGCCCAGGGCGGCCAATGCGCCCACCCCCAACGCTTTTCCCACCACCATGGTGTCCACCACCGTATAAAGCTGCTGAAACACGTTGCCCACCATCAGCGGCAGGGCGAAGGTTACGATGAGGAAAACCGGTTTTCCCTCGGTCATATTTTTAATGCGCGATGCCATGTAAAGCTCCTTTCGCTTCCGTCGATTTGTATTTCATCATTTCCTCCATGTCGGATCGTCTTTTGCTCCGACCGCAAAATGTGCCATCCGGCACATTTTTCAATCTTCCCCCCAGAGTTTCCGGGAGATAACGGGCAGCGGATCCTGAAACCGCGCGAACAGATCCTCTTCCGAGATCTCTTTCCCGTCCTGCCGCCACCAGTCGTTCCACATCATGTAGCAGGCGCCCAGCATCCGCTCCGACCAGGCCGGCAGGATCCATGTGCGCTCCGCAGTCCGAAAGATGTTGGGCTGCCACTCCTCTTCCAGAAACGTCCTGTCCATCCAGTCGTATCCGCCGCCGGGAATGAGATACAGGTTGCTGCTTAATGAATTGAGGATGGGAAATCCCGCCTCATACATTTCTTCGGGATCCGCCCAGGAAGTATCCCAGACCTGCATCTGCAGATCCTTCGGCACCGTCGAGAGGTCCTCCGCCATTTCCGACAGGCTGGCCCAGACGCGGATCTCTTTGTCCGGCGCCGTCTCCCTGATCCAGGAAGACAGCTCCGTCAGATAGGAAAGATATTCGTCCTTTTCCCCAAAATATTCGTCCATTCCGATATGAAGGGTACGGCACTCCCCGAAGACCGGGTCCCCTCCCCCCTCTTCCCGGGTTCTGCCATGGGCATCTTCTGTCAGATATTCCCCCCACAGATCCTTTACCAGCTCTGAAGCTTCCGGATTGGACAGATCCAGCTGATCCACGCTTTCCGGATTCCCGGAGAGCCCCAGAGATGGAAACGCTTTGGTCAGCGCCAGGCTGTGCGCGGGAGTGTCTATTTCGGGAACGATTTCCACCCCATAGGCTTTGGCCGTTTCGATCAGTTCCATGAACTCCTCTTTGGTATAAAACAGATCCGTAGAGGTAATCCCCTCCCCGGCGCCGTTTCGTATATCCGATTCCAGACGGAACCCGGCATAAAGGTTTCTGGCCCCTTCCTCAGTACCGTCATATTCGCTCTGGGCGATGATCTGGTTATCGTTTAAATGGATCTGAAGAGTATTCATTTTGTGGCGGGACAGCTCTTCCACGATCCGGTAAAGGAGCTCCAGGCTCACGGGTCTACGCCCTACGTCGATGCCGAATCCCCGGACGCTGTAACGGGGATAATCCCGGAGGACGCCTGCCGGCAGCGTCCCGCCGGTTCCTTCTGCCTCTTCCATCAGATCCAGCAGGGTCACGCAGCCCCAGCGGACACCCTGCGCCGTCCGCGCCAGGATGGAAACGGTTCCCGCGCCCGGAACAGCCGATGCGTCCGACACCCGCTCGCCCGATGCGCTCTGGGCGTTCAGGACCATCCGATATCCTTCCTCCCCGAGCCCTTCCGACGCCTCTCCGGAAGATGCGCTCAGAAAAATGTCGCCCGCTTCCGGCTTCAGGCCATCCCCTTCAAGGAGCAGGGATACCTCCGTTCCCAGCCGGTCGGAAAGTTCCCGGGCAAACAGTTCGGCAACTGCTTTCAGACCTTCGTCCGCGCCTTCCGAAAGGACGATCCTCGCCCCGTCCGAAAACGTCAGGCTCCCTTCGCCGGGCGCCCATTCCCGCACAATAAGGTCTCCCGGCAATGCGCCCTTTCCGGCCGATCCTTCCGTCCCGGGGGCGGAGGGAGGAATCGTCACGGTCAACCCCGGAAGCTCTTCCGTATGTCCCTCCCTGCTGAGGGAAAAACCGAGCTCGGCGGTCACGGCCGCCACCGTATCCGAAATTTTACCGCCGGCGTCCACCAACATTTCGTAATCGCAGCCCGCAAAGGTCAGCTCATAGCCCTCCGGAACCTGCGGAAGGACCAGCTGCCGGTTTTCTCCCGCAGGGATTTCCGGCGTTTCGATCAAAAAGGCGTCCTCCACCCTTTCGTACAGCTCCAGCTCCAGCACCGAAACGTTCTGATAATACAGACTTAAATCCTCCTCCTGCCGGGACACGTCCCGGATGTACAACCTCCAGTAGGCCGCCTCTGCGGGCTGCTCCAGAACGATATCCTGCACCGTCGTTTCCGGGCAGTTCTCGAAAACCGCAGCCTGCTCCCAATTCTTGCCGTCCGAAGAATATTCCAGCGCATAGCTTTCGGCGTTGGTTCTTTCCCAGTAAATCCTGACCAATCCCACTTTCCGGGGCTGCGAAAACTCCGCCTGCAGCCAGTGCTGTGCATCCTCCCAGTCGTTGTCCGAAGACCAGCGCAGGGACGTATCGTCCGAAATGCCGTCCCGCACCAGGGAAGCCTCAAACGCCTTCCCTTCCTGGCTGTCCGCCGTCACCCGAACCCCGGGCAAAAGCATCAGATTTTCACCCACGGTCTGTACCCGAATCCCGTCCTCGCCGGATCGGGCTGAAAATACGCGCCAGGAGGGCTGTTCGATCCATTCCGCCGCCACCCCGCCTCTTCCCGCCAGCACTACGGCGAGGGTCGCTCCCAGCAGGGCCGCTGTGCGCGCTGTTTTCCGTTTCATCTCGCTCACTCGTCTCTCATCCTTCCCGCTTTTCCGTCTCACCACAGGGATAACAGCTTCCCCGCCGAATAGCACAAAAGCCCTGCTGCCGGAAGCGCATAGATTCCTGCCAGGCCGGCCGCCCAGAGGGCCTCATACAGCCTTCCCGCCGACCGAAGCAACAGGGACACAGCTTTCGTTTTCCTCCGGGAAATTCCCGCCAGACATGCCAGAAGCGCCATGCCTGACACCGTACAGGCCAGACCGGCCTCAATCCAGGGCGGCCGGAAGGAAAAGACCAGAAGGTTCTCTCCCTCCGCCAGCGCTGCGCCCAGAAAACCTCCCAGAACGGAACGGACAGCTATGTCCTCCCCGTTTCTTTCGCAGCGCCAGCCTTCCAACGCTGCGAAAGGTAAAAACAGGGTCTGCCCGGCCGGGACCTCCGACAGCTCCACGCGGATCGTCCCCGCCGCGGAATCGACGAAAACGCTTTGCCCGGGCACCGCCCGGGTCATATCCTCCAGTTTTTTCTCCCCCGCATTCCGCAGCGCTCCCATGGTCTCCCGCCACAACGTCCGATCCATCAGGCCGATCTGGAGGCTTTCCGGCGAAACCGAAATTCCGGAACTGTCCGTCACCCGCAGCGCGATCTCCCGGTTTTCGAAGTCTCCCAGGCAAATCAGTCGATGAGGGCTGTAGGCGGAGGCGGATTCCGGAATCTCCACCGGCTTCCCGTTCACGGATATCCGGATCTCGGAAGCGGTTTTCCCGGCGTCCAGCCAGATCGTCCGGTCGCCTTCCACCAACAGCAGAAGTTCTCCCTCATCTCCCTGCTCCAGCTCCGTCCCGTCAAACAGTTCCAACAGGCTTCTCCCCGCAGTCAGCTCCGACAGTTCTGCCTGACGTTCCAGCGGCGTTCCCCCTTCCAGCGCCAATTTCTCCGGCGCCTCATCGAAGACCAGGGCCATCCGGAGCAAGTCCCCTGAAATTTCCGTCCCTCCCACGTCCTGAGTTGCCACCCAGGGAACAAGATATCCCAGTTCCTCCATCGTTTGGCCAAATCCGCTGTCCGAAGTGGGAAAATAGCCGGACAGGGAACCCTGCCCGCTGACCAGAGCTGCATTCAGAGGAAATCCGTCTTCCAGCGCCCCGTTTCTGGCCCAGACATCATCCCCCCGTTCCCGGCGAATCCTGATCATCTCCTCATAGGCCGCCTCGTTCTCCTGCCGAACGGCGGAACCCCCGGGCAGGACGACGAACAGGTTCAGACACAGGCCGCAGACCCCCGCCGCCAGAATGAATAGCTGACGCTGTCGCATGCCCGCCAGAAGGGCGCACAGCCCCGCTGCAAACAACAGGGCCATGATCCCGCAGACCACCCCGGTTTCCGTCGGGCATACCCGGCTGATTGCCAAAGAAGAAAAAGCCTGGGCGATCCTCTCCTGCCATCGCAGGGTCAGCCCCAATCCCATGATGCAGCAGACGATCGTTCCGAGGGCGGCGAACCAGAGCCGAATCCATGCCTCTCTGGATTCCCTCAGAGAGGGCTCCTTTCGTTCCCCGAATTCCGGCATCAGCCGTTTGGCAAGGCTGATCTGGGCGAGCAGCGCCATGTAAGCGTAGCGCACGGGAAAACATACATAGGATCCCATATGCCACAAAAGATTTGCCGGCTCCAGCAACACCGTCAGCCAGAGAAAGCCGTTTAAGGCCAGCAGAAACCTCAGGTCTGCGGATGGTTTTTTCCCGCGCTCCCGCCGCCGAAGAGCCCGGATTCCCCCAAACACAAGGAGTGCCATGAGCGCCGGCTGCGCGATCTGAAACAGCCGCTCGAACAGATCGTCCAGCCCATGCCGCTTCATCACCCCCATCCAGGACAGGTTTTCCCCCGCCCGGGAAGAGGACAGCAGGATCCGAAACGACGGCAGCAAAACGATTCCGGACAGAAGGATTCCCGCCAGCGTATACCAGGCCAGCCGTCCCAGCAGCACCGCCCGCTCCTCCTTTCGCACCAGCAAGAAAGCGTACAGCCCTCCGGAAAAAAGGACGAACAAAAGGGACATGAAACCCAGCTGAATGCTCAACACCAGCTGCCAGGCCAGAAGCAGGGCGTATAGCCCGCCTTTTCCCTTCCTGACGAGCCGCAGAAGGGCCAGGGCGAACAGGGGGAACAATACGGGAAACAGCATCCATTTGATAATCTGGAAGTTATAGGCGAAATAACCGGAGAAGGCATAGCAAAGGCTCAGGGCGGTGTTCCACCGCCGTCTGTCCGGCCAGCAACGGAGGAGAAAGAGATGGGCCGACAGCGCGGAAAGGACGCCATAGCATAAAAACAGGAGGTTCAACGCCAGATAGATTCGATCCCGTCCGAACAACAGCAGAAGATAATTCACCGGGTTGGCCAGTTCGTTAACGGTGTCCGCATAGAGGTTGGCCCCGCCGGAGACGAAGAAATCCAGAAACGGGTTTTTCGTTCCCGTCACCACGTCATAGAACCGGTAGAGAAGCGGCGCATACTGGGAATACAGATCCGTCATCAGGATGGATCCTCCCCCTGCCGGATACAGATCCAATATACCGAACAAAAGCAGGAAAAGGCCGGCGGCGCAAAACGCTGTCAGGCCCATCTGCCCGTATGACTCTTTCCTCCATGTCCTGTCAGACATCCCCTTTCCTCCTTTCGGCCCCGGCAAAATGCCCGGCTCATTCTCTTCTGCAGGGATCACCCCAGGCACCAGACGGCCGTCATCGCCGCGCTCAGGGCGCAGAAAGCCGCCAGCAACGCCGCCAGAGCGCACTTCGCCCATTTTCTCCCGCAATTTTGCCAGACGAACCCCAGGGCCACCGCCGGAAACAGGAGTTCGATTTCAATATATCGAAAGTGCATACTGCACTCCTGAGGATAATCATATGCGAATTTCAGGTAAAACAGCAGGTTGACGAAATAGCCGGACACGAACAGAATCCTGTCCGCCGTCAGGATGGCTCCCCGCCCGGCCTTTCCCGCCCGACCGATCCGAAAGACGAATACGGACAGAAACGAAACGAACGCCGCAGCTGCCAGTGCCGCTCCCGTCAGCATCAAAAGCACCGCCAGGGCTTTTACGCCCCTGCCCACATCCGCCATGTCCCATTCTCCCAGCACGGAAGTGCGGATGATCTGCATCCACACGTTGTATCCACAGCCCAGTCTGAAATGCAGCAGGTTATCCACCATTTCCGAAGGAACCGGCCACAGGAATCTGTGGATGACCGACACGTCTCCCGTATACTGCCAGGAATCCTCCGGCAGCGTATAGATCCACACCAGCGGCATCTTGTACAGGATCATATTCCGGACGTAAAACCACATGCCCAGAGGGATGGAAATGACGCCGAACAGGGCGAATTGCCCGAAAAGCTCTTTCGCTTTCGACAGGCCCCCTTCCCTCCATCGACGGATGAGCTCATAGGAAAAAACGAAGGCGATGGGGAAGGCCATTTCCGCCACATTCTGCTTTGCCATCATGCCGAACCCGATGGCCAATGCGATCCTGACCGCATTCCCGGCCCCGGGACGACGGCTCCAGGCCATGGCGGCGTCCACGCACAGCAGCGTGAGAAGCAGGCTCATGCAATCGTTATTCACGCTTCCCGACAGCAGCACCAGGGCCGGATGGAAGGCGAACAGGGTCATCAGAAAGCAGACTGTTTTTTCCTCCACAGGGAACCGGCGCACGATCCGAAGCAGCACAGCCAGTATGAGCAGGGAGCAGACGAACGGCACCGCCTGCAGGGACTCCTCCAGAACCGCCGTATCTTTCAGAAAGAGAGAGGCGAATTTCAGCCAGAGTGCGCTGATGGCATGATGCAGGGGCGGATGATTGAACTGATACACTGTGGTGGGATCGAAATCCGGCAGATGCCCGTTTTCAAACAGATACTGAATGTAGGCCAGATGTCCGCCTGTCACCGTATGACCGGCGTCCAGATCGATCATGCCGATATCGTACTGCCTGTCATAAATCGTGGAGAAAATCACATAGAACAGGCGCATCAGGCATCCGGCCAGAACCGCCAGCCGGACACCGCAGGTTTCTTTTCGTCGACTTCTCCGGATCGCACTCATCCTCTCGTCCCTTCCGTCAGCCTCTGCAGGCTTTCCAGCTCTCTTCTTGCGTTCTCGCAGATCCTCTGCAACATGGCCCCGTACTGCTTTTGCTCCTCTTCTGAAAATCCCCGCATTCGCACGTCGCGCTCATAGTTCTGCATATCCTCGATAGCCTGTACGATATCCGTCGCTTCCTCGGTGATGGACAGATGTACCCGCCGCCTGTCCTTTTCGTCGATGCTGCGTACCAGATACCCCTTCTGTATCAGGGATTCCACCGCCAGGGAGACGTTCGCCTTGGGAAGCAGCCTGATCTCCACGATATCCCGTGCAGTATCAAAAGCCGGATGATTGTTCAGAAACGCCAGCACATCCATTTCCGTCCGGTTGATTTTCCACTTTTCGCAGACCTTCGCGCTCAAACGATCGTACAGCTTGACGATACAGCGCATCCGATCCAACATCTCCACATCCTTGATCATCCTTCTCCTCCATGTCACATCAGCACAAGGGAAAACAGCACGGTCAAAATCCCGCAGATTCCGATGGCGAGGCCGCTCATGGCCCCCTCCGTTTCCCCCAGTTCCAGCGCTTTCGACGTCCCCACCGCGTGAGAACAGGCGCCGATGGCGATCCCGGCCGTCACCGGATCCTCGACTTTGAAAAGCCGGATCAGCCCCGGAGCCAGAATGCTCCCCAAAATTCCCGTAAAGATCACCGCCACCACCGTAATGGGAACCATCCCGCCATGCCCTTCGGAAATGCTGACTGCGATAGGAGTGGTGACGGATTTGGGCATCAGGGAAGCGGTCATCGCCTCATCCAGAGAAAACAGGCGGCACATCAGATATACGCTGCCCATGGAAGCCAGGGATCCGCAGATCGCGCCCACCCCCACGGGAATCCAGTTTTCCTTCAGCAGGGCGGCCTTGGTATAGATGGATACCGCCAGACAGGCCGTGGCAGGCGCCAGAAACATGTTGATGATGGCTCCGCCCGCCTCGTAAGATTCATAGGGAATCTTCAAGATCAGAAGGGTCGCCGATACCAGGGCGATGGCTACGATCAGCGGATTGCAGATCACGAGCCCCGTTTTTTTCTGCAGTTTCACACCGATTCCAAACGCCGCAATGCTCAGCCAGATTCCGAAAAACGGGGAGGCCAGTATCTCCTGCATCATCGCTCCCCTCCTTTCCGCCGCCCCTTTTTCCGGATCAGATACAGCGTGGCTTTCATGCCGTAAGCGGTGGCGGCAAACGTGATCACCGTGCTCACCAGACAGATGACGGCCAGCTGCAGCGCGCAGCTTTTGAGCACGTCCAGATAGTTGATGATGCTCACCCCGGCGGGAATGAAAAAGAATGCCATGTTGGCCAGCAAAAAGTCAGACTTTTCCCGGATGTGATCCACTTTCAGCGCGCCTGAAAACAACAGCGCCAGCAAAAGCAGCATCCCGATCACGCTGGCCGGAAAATCGAAGGGCAGCGCGGTTTCCAGAATCTGGGAAATCCAACAGACGAAAAAGATAATTCCCACCTGTTTGATAATTTTCATCGGCTCAGCCCTCCTTCCGTTCCGGACGCGCCGAATCGTTTTGGACTTCGATCTGGCACATCTTCATCGTTTCGAGAGCCGCCCGGTGGCTTTCGGGCGTCACACCCGCGCAGCAGGACGCATCCACCAGGATTTGCGCCTCCGGAAGCAGGGTCTTTAGCAGAATCGCGTTGGACACCACGCAGATATCCGTGCACAGGCCGATCAGCTCGATCTGCGCCTCCCGCTCTGCGATCCCGTCTTCCTTCAGCCGCTCTTTTAACAGCCGCGCCAGCTCGGTGGAACCGAAGAGAGGCTTATTCACATAAACGGCTCCGGGCATGGCCCCGGCCACCTCCCGTCGCACTTCCCAGCCCTCTGTCCCCCGGATACAATGGGGGACCGGCAGTTTTTCTCCTTCCCTGGTCTTAAGATAGTCTTCTCCATGAGTGTCCCGGGTGGCATAAACGCAATCCGGATCATAGGCCCCGATTTTTTCCACCACTCCGGGGACGATCGCCAGGGCTTCTTTCGTGCCCAGCGCGCCGTCGATGAAATCGTTCTGCATATCCACCACTATCAGAAATTTCTTCATATTCTTCCTCCTCATTCGAAATGTTTTTTGCACAGCAGATTGTAAAGTTCGGACTCTAACCCCTCAGAAACCGCATCATATCGTCCAACAGACCCTCCGTCAGAGACAAAAGCCCGTCCGGCCCCGATGCCGGGCCTTCCTTTCCATTCCAGCTATAGGCGAATTCCGGGGTTCCCTGGGGAGAAAACTTCAGCTTTCCCCCATGAGCAGCCAGCAGGGCCGGAATGTTCTCCCCGTGCACTTTCGCATCCGGCCGGTATAGGAAGCGGAGGCTTCCGATCCGCCCTTTGAGCTCGGTGATGTAGAGCTGATGGGCTCTGGTTCGGATCAGGGCGATGCGCAACAGATTATCCAC
This sequence comes from Clostridiales bacterium, assembly GCA_003343625.1. Classification (GTDB taxonomy): domain Bacteria; phylum Bacillota; class Clostridia; order Lachnospirales; family Lachnospiraceae; genus Gallintestinimicrobium; species Gallintestinimicrobium pullicola. The sequence goes on along the minus strand of QAKV01000033.1, from coordinate 55,293 downwards.
CGACTCCGGCACTGCGCCGAACCGATCCAGAAGTTCCTCCTTCATCTCTTCGCTCTCCCGGGCCGTTTCCACTCCGGCGATCCTCTTATAGATATCCAGTTTCTGCTGCTCATTGACGATATAGGACGGAGGGATGAAGGCATCCACGTCCAGTTCCACCGTAGTGGTGAAATCCGGCACCGTCTGCACGCCCTTCAGCGTTCGAACCGCTTCGTTGAGCATCTTGCAGTACAGCTCATAGCCCACCGCCTCCATATGCCCGTGCTGGCGTTCCCCCAGAAGGTTCCCTGCACCGCGGATTTCCAGATCCTTCATGGCGATCTTGAATCCGCTGCCCAGATCCGTGAACTCCCGGATGGCCGCCAGCCGCTTCTCCGCCACTTCCCGCAGCACTTTATCCCGGCGATACATCAAAAAAGCATACGCCGTACGATTGGATCGTCCTACCCGCCCCCGAAGCTGATACAGCTGGGACAGGCCCATCCGATCCGAATCGTGAATGATGATCGTGTTGACATTGGAGATGTCCAGACCGGTCTCTATGATCGTGGTGGCCACCAGCACGTCGATTTCCCCGTTGATGAAATCGTACATAATACGCTCCAGCTCCCGTTCCGCCATCTGCCCGTGGGCGAAGGCCACGCTGGCTTCGGGTACCAGGGCGGAAATGGAGGCCGCCACGTCTGCGATGCTGCTGACGCGGTTATAGACGTAATATACCTGACCGCCCCGGGACAGTTCCCGGACGATGGCCTCTCTCACCATCTCCTCGTTGTATTCCATCACATAGGTCTGGATGGGCAGGCGGTCATTGGGAGGCTCTTCCAGCACGCTCATGTCCCGGATGCCGATCAGGGACATATGCAGCGTGCGCGGAATGGGCGTCGCTGTCAGCGTCAGCACGTCCACGTTCTCCTTCAGCTTTTTGATCTTTTCCTTGTCCGCCACGCCGAAACGCTGTTCCTCATCGATGATCAAAAGGCCCAGATCCCTGTATTTCAAATCCGCAGAAAGAACCCTGTGGGTGCCGATGACGATGTCCACCAGCCCCTTTTTCAGATCCGCGATGGTCTTTTTCTGCTGGGCGGGCGTCCGAAACCGGGACATCAGGTCTACCCGAACCGGAAAGTCCTTCATGCGTTGGACGAAAGTATTGTAATGCTGCTGGGCCAGAATGGTAGTCGGCACCAAAAACACCACCTGTTTATCGTCCTGAATGGCCTTGAAGGCAGCCCGGATGGCGATCTCCGTTTTTCCATAGCCCACATCCCCACAGATCAGCCGATCCATGATTTTATGGCTCTCCATATCCTGCTTCGTGGCCGAAATAGCCGCCAGCTGATCCTCCGTCTCCTCGAAGGGGAACATTTCCTCGAACTCCCGCTGCCACACCGTGTCCTTCGAAAAGGCAAAGCCCTCGCTCTGCTGCCTGACCGCATAAAGCTCCACCAGATCTTTGGCGACTTCGTTCACCGCCGTACGAACCCGGCTCTTGGTACGGGTCCACTCCTGCGTTCCGAGCTTATTGAGCTTTGGTTTTTTCGCCGCGTCCGCAGAAGCGTATTTCTGGATCACGTCCAGGCCGGTGGCCAACACGTAGAGATTCCCGCCGTCCCGATAGGAGATTTTGATGTAGTCTTTGACCGTTCCTTCCACCTGCACCTTCTCGATACCCTGATAGATTCCGAGCCCGTGAGTTTCATGCACCACGTAGTCGCCGACCTTCAGCTGGGCGAAATCCTGGATCTTCGTCCCGCTGTACTGCTTCTTCTTCCGCTTTTTCTTCTTCTCCGCGCCAAAGATATCGCCCTCCGAAATGACGGCGAACTTCAGCATCGGATATTCGAACCCCTTTTCCACATGGCCATAAAACAGCTCCACCTCGCCAGGCTGCACCTGTCGATCCGGATCTTCCGTATAAAACGCGGTCAGTTCCTGCTCGCGCAGATCCACCGCCAGGCGCTTGGCACGGGTTCTGGAGCCGCACAGCAAAAGCACCCTGCTGCCGGTCTTTTTATAGCGCTTCAAATCCCGGATCAGGGCCTCGAAGCTGTTGTTATAGGAAGAGATGCTGCGTGCCGTAATCCCGAACTGTCGATCCGGTATAAGCAGCGGATTCTTCGCGTCGATCGCAGCCACCGCCGCCCGCGGATAGCGGGTCAGGAGAGCGGCGATTTCCTTTTGTGTGCACAGCAGTTGGGCCTGTCCCGGCAGGATATATCCCTTCTCCATCCTGTGGGTCATACTCTCGCGAAATTCCAGTTCCAATGCGTCCGCAGTCTCCGAAAGGCGTTTGGGTTCGTCCAGGAAAACCGCCGTATGGGCGGAGTCGAAATATTCCAGGAAGGACTCGGTTCGGGGATAAAAGTAGTGCACAAAACTCTCCAGGTTGACCACGCTTCCGAATTCCCGGGCGGACTCCTCCATCTCTTTGATCTGCGCCCGGATCCTTCCGGCTTCCTCCGTTTGGCCGGCTTCTTTCAGCTTCTTCGCGAAGGCTTTCGTCTCCTTATCGATCCGCGCAAAGCCGTCCTCCCTGCGCTGTTTGGAAAGAACCATCTCCACCGCCGGATAAAAAAACACATGATCCAGCGTTTCCACGGAGCGCTGGGATAAGACGTCAAAACTGCGGATGGAATCCACGCTGTCCCCCCACAGTTCGATGCGATACGGATTTTCTTCGGTCATATCGAAAACGTCGATGATCCCGCCCCGGATGGAGAACTGGCCCGGCGCTTCCACCTGCCAGGTCTTTTCATAGCCCATCTCCACCAGCCTGGCCGCCAGGGCGTCCTCCTCGATCACGGATCGTTTGTCGAAATACAGCACATGGCTTTCCACGGCTGAAAAGGGCACCTGAGGCGTCATCAGCGCCGCCATGGTGGTGACAACCGTCACCGGGCGCTTTTCAGCCAGGGTTCTGATCACCTGCATCCGCTCCCGGGTCAGCTGCCCTCCCGCCACGTCCGCCTGATAAAAGATCAGGTCCCGGGCCGGGTACAGGCAGACGCTGCGGTCATAGAACCGGTATTCCTCACAGATTTCCCTGGCTCTTTTGTCACTGAAAGTAACGATGATTTTCACGTCGAAACCATCGCTCAATCCATAGATCATATGCAGCTTCTGGGAATCGTACAGGCCGGTGAACGCCACGCCGGCCTTCCCTCTTCCCAGAAGCGTTTTCCCTTCTTCAAACTCCGCCAGTTCCCGCAGCGGAGCCGTTAAAACTTCCAAATTCATCCCCTCTTTAAGGCTTTGCGTTAAAACGGTTCATGGCCGCGTCAGGCCCATCGCTCAGGATCGTCTCCACCGCATCACATGCCCTCCCGATGGCTTCATCCATCACCGGCTTTTCCGCCCGTCCGAAATGTCCCAGGACGTAATCGGCCAGGTCATACCCTTCGGGCTTGCCTCCTACGCCGATGCGAACGCGGCAGAAGTCGTCCCGGCCCAGCTGGGCGATGATGTTCTTCAGGCCGTTATGGCCGCCGGCGCTCCCCTTTTTTCGGACGCGCAGCACGCCGGGATCCAGATTGATATCATCGCAGAGCACGATGAGCTCGCCGGACACATCCAGTTTATAATATTGTATCACATCCCGGATGCTTTCGCCGCTTAAATTCATATAGGTCAGAGGTTTTAACAGAATCGCTTTCTGTCCGCAGATCATCCCCTTCCCCACAAGCCCTCTGTGGCGGGCTTCATTCACCCGGATCCCATGGCGCTGCGCCAGCAGATCCACCGCCGCAAAACCCACGTTATGACGGGTATTTTCGTATTCTTTTTTCGGATTTCCAAGTCCCGCTATGACGTACACGGTTTTCCTCCCATCAATAAGTGGTTTCCCCGTCGTGAGAGAGCAGGGAGACGCTGTCCATTCCCTTCAAAGCGCAGGCTTCCCGGACCAGCGCCGCCTCCTCCCGGACCCTGACTTCCACAATCATATCCATGCGGCCGGAAGAGATGTTCCGGGATTTCACGCGATAGTGTTTGCTGTACTTCTTCACCACGTTTAAAAGAGCATCTTCCCCATCCAGATCGGTCGTACCTACAATGAGCAGCATAGGGGCCTTCGTCACCGGAATCAGATCCAGCACCAGCAGCGCCACGGTGACGATCAGGGAGGCGATGATAGCCAGGGAATACAAACCCGCGCCGCAGATGATCCCCACGCTGATCGACCAGAACAGAAAGACCAGGTCCATGGGCTCTTTGATGGCAGTCCTGAAACGCACGATGGACAGCGCGCCCACCATACCCAGGGAAATCACGATACTGGACTGAATCGTAAGGATGATGGCCGCCGTGATGATGGCCAGCGCTGCCAGGGAAATCCCGAAATTCTTATTGTAAAACGTTCTCCTCGTCAAAAGGCGATAAGCGAAGAAAATGTACAGGGCGATGAGGCAGACGATCGCCATGCTCAGAAGAATCGTGGCCAGGCTGATGTCCGTGCTGTAGAACCCTTCCATAAACGAGTTCTTAAAGATGTCTCCAAATCCCATTTTTTGTGTTCCTCCCTAAAATCCATATTTTCTGCAAAGATAATATTTCGAAAAAGATGTCCTCTGCAGCGTTTCCAGCTGCAGGACCTGCCGGATGGGATCCGGCAGAAACTCGTCGTATTTCACTTCCAGCACATGTCTCCCCGGAGGCATGATCGGCCTTCTGGCGAAGTCCCCTTCCAGAAAGCGTTCCGTCTGCGACGAAGAAACGATGTTTTCATCCAGGGTGATCCTCACGTTCCCCAGGGGGAAAACCCGTGGAACCCTTTCATATTCCACGATAACTTTTGCCCTCAGCCCCCGGATTTTCTGCTGCAGGATGAACTTGCGCAACACGGGCGGCAGCTCCTTTCCATCCTCCAGGGCCCGCCCCTCCAGCGCCAGCGCGCACTGCTCCCGGGTCAGCGGACAGGAGAGCTTCCTGGTCATCCCCCGCATCTTCTGTTTGAGCTCCAGCGTAATCTGGTCGGCGCTGCCGTTATAGATCCGGATGCGAAACTTCTCCCGGGGATCCGTCCCATCCTCGTTCTCCCGGTAGCAGGTATCCTGCCGATCGTCGAAGTATACGCTCCTTATGGCATATCGTCCGGTTCGCCCCGCATGGGGATCCAGCCGCAAGAGCGGCCGTATCCTCCCCTCCACGATGGCGAGCTGTGGCATCGTGCAGGCGTATTTGAGTTCATGGCGCCACGTTCCGCCTTCTTCTTTCACCGCTTTCTTTCCTCCTGTTTTTGCTTCTTATGCAGCGTCTGCGTTTTCAACCGTCTCCCAGACAGCATAGACCGTGATGTCTTCGTCCACCTGCTTCGCAGGATCGTAAGGGGTGCCGTCCTCATAGACCCAACCCGTGATAACCTGACCTTCCCATTCGATATCCGAACTGTCCGGAGCCTGCCTTCCGGCCTCCCCCTTCTCCGTATACAGATCCACATATCCGAAAGGCTCTCCGCGATCGAACCGAATCCTCGTATATTCTTCGCCTTTCAGCCAGATATTGTCCAGAAAATCCTTTCTCTGCCGAAGGAATTCCTGCAGGTAATCCACATAAGCATCATAGCTGTCGCAGACCCTGTATCGGAAATCCTTATTCGTATCCTTCCACCGGATCCAGTCCAGGGTGGCCGAGACGCGGATTCGCTCCCGGTATTCGTCGATCCGCTCCTGTATTATGGTTTCCAGAATCGGCGCGAATACATCCCGATACAGTTCTTTTACCCGCTCCATGAAAACGGGCTGGGCGCACAGGGAACCGTACCAGAGATTGCTGATTCCGTCGTCGGATCGGATCCTGTCCAGCATCAGCCCCACCGGATCCATGGCTTCCTCATTGGTATGCCCCAGAGCATTGTCGTAATCCCAGACCGGCCCCGCGTACAGCAGCCCGCTGACGGAATCCGGCTGTTTATAGAAATACTGGCTGTTCGTCACGGCATCGGAGTTTTTGGTGATTTCCTCCACCAGGTACTTCATCGCGAACGAATCCAGGTCGATATATTCTGTAAAGAATTTTCCCGTCTCCGGGTTGACCCCGTCGGGCGCGGTGACGGCGTCTTCGAACTCCTGCACCAGGCCGGAAAGATATTCGATCTCTTCCTCCCCGGCGATTTCCGGGCTCTTGATCACCATGGTCTGATGTCCCTCCGTGGTGAACCTGCTGACCGCGGTCTCATAGCGGCTGGCGTCCTCCATCAGAAACAGATATCCCCCGGTCAGATCCCCATACCCCGCTTCCTGATCGGCGATCTCCACCCGGCCGTTTCCCACCTCCACTTTTTCCGAAATCTGGTAAAGGCCCTGATATTCTCCATTTAAATACAAATCCACCCATGTCGCCTGAGGCGTATAGGCCATTCCCGCTTCCTGCGCCATCTCGAACACCAGCTGATTGCGCAGATTGCTGCCGTCGTATGCGTTGGCCAAGAGCTCCCATCTGCGGGAAACCCCCATACCGAAAAGATCGTGGCCGCTCTCCAGCTTGACGCTGTAGGGCTTCTTGTCCTGCCCCCAGGTGGTATTTCCCCTGCCCTTAATGTAGGTGAGGCCATCCATGCACTCCATGGTTCCGTCCGCGTTGACCAGGTAGAAAAGGCCGCTTTCCCGGTTCCCCCGGCTTTCGTCCACGAAATCCATGGAACCGGAATCCGTGTAGACCCAGGCAGCAGGAAGGTTCCGGCTGCACAAAAAGACGACCGTCCAGCTCTCCTGCACGGCTCCTTCATCTTCGAAGCAAAAGGCGTACTCCCGATCCAGTTCATACTCCTTCCAGACAGTCCCGCTTTCCTTTTCCTCCCCGTCTATCGTCAGGCGCTCGGCATATTCCCATTCCATCGTCAGCGGTTTTCCCGCCGCATAGGAAGGCAAAAATACGTAAATCCTTCCGCCGGTCCAGTCCGGCCAGCATTTGATCTTTTCGTCGAAATTCGTCCCCTCCACAGAGAACGAAAGGGCATCCAAATATAGATGTTCCTCCAGCCAATTCCGCTTCTCCTCTTCTTTCAGCTTTTCCTCTTCCCACACCCATCCGGCGGCCAGAAAAGCGATCAAAAGCAGGGTAACGCAAAGCGCCCCCTCCCTGATGATGCGAAACTTCTTCATATTTTGTCTTCTCTCTTTCGGCGGTGTCCGGTTTTGCTTAACATGGTATCACACCCTCGTCCGGCGGGCAACGATTTTATGGGAAATCAGGCCTGCGACCACGACGATTTTCTTTTTTTTTAAGTTATTGTTTGTATTTGGATCGTTTTTATTTACTTCTCCGTTTTTCTCCGTCCCCCCGTCTTGAAAAGGGGAGAATCGGTTATATAATATAGTATGGTATTTTTACAGACAGGCAAAACATCCATTCTTTGCAGGGAAAGGAGCGACAAAAACTTGCAGCGAGTATCGGACAAAACCGCATTATTCGAAACCATGCCCGTCCGGCAGGCAGTATGCCGGCAAATCGTTCCCGCCATCGCCAGCCAGATGATCGCCCTGATCTACAACCTGGCGGACACCTATTTCGTGGGGATGCTCAATCAGCCCCATCAGACGGCAGCCATCACCGTGGTTTATTCTTCTTTCGTCATGCTCACGGCCCTCTCGAACCTGTTCGGCGTGGGCGGAGCCAGCGCCCTCTCCCGGGCGTTGGGGATAAAAAAACGGGAAGACGCCCGCCGAATCGCCTGTCTTTCCTTCTGGGGCGGGCTGATCAGTTCGATCCTGTTTTCCCTGCTGTTTCTCGTCTTCGCGCGCCCGGTGCTCACCCTGTGCGGCGCCACGCCGGAAGTCTACGACGTGGCCTTCGGTTATGCGCTATGGGCAGTCGTGATCGGCGGCCCCGCCACGATTCTGAATACCCTCCTTGCCAATCTGATCCGGGCGGAAGGAAGCGCAGCTGCAGCTTCCATCGGCGTCTCCATGGGCGGAGTTCTGAATATGATCCTGGATCCGTTCTTCGTTTTGCCCGGATTTTTGGGGATGGGGGCCGTAGGCGCCGGCATCGCCACCGCCCTTTCCAATCTGGCTGCCACCCTGTATTTCCTGTGTTTTATCGGGATCCGTCGGGGGAAAACCGCCGTGAGCCTGAACCCCTCAAAACTGCGATATGCCGGACGCTATCTGCGGACGGTCTTTTCCAGCGGTATGCCGTCGGCGGTTCAGTACGCCCTGACTGTAGTCGCCATCGCGGCCCAGTCCCGCTTTGTTTCCCGGTACGGAACGGAAGCCATGGCCGCCCTGGGGATCGTGAAAAAGCTGGATCAGCTTCCCCTCTATTTCTCCATCGGGGTTTCCAGCGGAATCCTGCCCCTTCTCGCCTATAACTATTCCTCCGGGAACCAGTCCCGGCGCCGGGAAATCTTTCGGCTGGGCTGCACGGTTTCGCTGGCCTTTTCCCTCCTTTGCCTTATAGCCTATGAATCCTTCGCGCCTCAGCTCTCCTCCCTGTTCATCAGCGATCCCGCCACGATCCGTTACAGCGCGGGCTTTCTGCGCCGGATGGTAACGGCCATGCCCATGATGTCCGTCTGTTATCCCATGATCATCCAATTCCAGGCCATGGAAAGAATAAAGGAATCCATGATCTGTTCCGTGCTCCGGAAAGGAGTGCTGGACATCCCCCTTCTCTTTCTCATGAACGCCGTTTTCGGGCTCTACGGCTGCATGTGGGTACAGCCCATCGTGGACTCCATCTCCCTGATCGCGGCCGGCGTCTTTTTCAGGCGGCTGGAAAAGGAAGATTCGGGCATGACGAGGCCGGGAGAATGGTCCGGAACCTGAGCTCTGGGTATCGCCAGGGAAAAGCCCCTGTAAAATCTCTCCGTTTCGTCCCGTCTCCCTTGCCCGCCCTATGATCGATGGGGTAAGATGGAAGGAAGAAAAGCTGCGAACCGGATTCGCGAATTATTTGTGAAAAGAATGGAGGAAACGCTATGAACCGCTCTGTCGTCATTTACGGATCCCATTACGGATTCACCGAACGCTATGCCCGATGGATCGCCCGGGAACTGTCCTGTCCGGCTTTCCCTGTCAAATCCTTTCAGGTTCGCGATCTGGAGGACTACGATACCATCGTTTACGGCGGCAGCCTTTATGCCGGAGGCGTCGTCGGCATCCGGTTTCTCCTCTCCAACTGGGAGGTCCTTTCCCGTAAAAAGGTGATCCTCTTCACCTGCGGTCTGGCGGATCCTGCGGATCCCGACAATGTATCCCACATCCGGGCCTCCCTGTCCAAATCGCTCTCCCCGGAAATGATGCGCGCGATTCATCTCTACCATCTCCGGGGAGGGATCGACTACGGCCGTCTCAATTTCATCCACAAATCCATGATGGCCATGCTCCGGAAAGTGCTGCAAAAAAAAGATCCCCAGTCGCTGAGCTCGGAGGATCTTCAGCTCCTGGAGACCTATGGCAAACGGGTGGATTTCACAGACCCGGACAGCATCGGGCCGCTGGTGACGGACGCGCGGAGTTAGTTTTCATCAAAGTTAATCTCTTCGTATCTCAATCGCATACAATTTTTATAAAATAGTAAAGAATTCGTTCCTTCCCGCCCCATTCCGTGCTATGGTAAAGATAGAAATTCTATTTTCAAACGAGGAGGTATCTCATGAAAATCGGCACCTGCGTTAACTTTTCTTCCCCGGAAGAAATCCCGGCAAAGCTGGCAGTCCTGAAGGATAACGGATTCGATTCCTGCCAGCTCATTTCCTGGACACCTTCCGCGTGGACACAGGAAAACGCCCTCTTTTTAAAGGAGCGTTTAAAAGAATACGGCATCGCCGTCTCCGCGTTCTGGTGCGGCTGGGCCGGGCCCGTGATCTGGGATTTTTATGACGGGCAGCTCACCCTCGGGCTGGTTCCTCCGGAATACCGGCAGATGCGCATCCAGAACCTGTGCGACGGAGCGGATTTCGCCCACAGTCTGGGGGTTTCTGATGTGGTCACCCACATGGGGTTCATCCCGGAAAATCCCAACGATCCTAATTTTCACAGCTTCTGCGTCGCCGTCCGCACGGTGGCACAGCATCTGAAAAAAAACGGCCAGTATCTTCTGTTCGAGACCGGACAGGAAACGCCCGTCACCCTGCTGCGCTGCTTTGAGACGGTGGGCATGGACAACCTGGGGATCAATCTGGATACGGCCAATTTGATCCTTTATGGCAAAGCCAATCCCGTGGATGCCCTGGACGTGTTCGGGAAGTACGTCCGCAACCTCCACGCGAAGGACGGCTGCTATCCCACGAACGGCCACGACCTGGGGATCGAAACCCGCCTGGGCGAGGGAAAGGTGGATTTCAGAGCCCTGTTCTCCCGTTTAAAGGAACTCGGATACGATTCCCACGTGACCATCGAGCGGGAAATTTCCGGCCCCCAGCAGCTGGCAGATATTCTGGACGCGAGAAACTATCTGCAAACGATCATCGATGAAATCTATGGAGGTGCTTCATGTTAAAAGTCGGTTTGGTGGGGGTGGGCGGGATCAGCGGCGCCCATATTCCCGCCTGGGAATCCCTGGAAGACGCGCAGCTCACGGCGCTGTGCGACATCCGTCCCGAGCGCATGGAGCGCTGGCCCCAAAAGCGCCGCTATACGGATTTCGAGGAAATGCTGGAAAGCGAAGAGCTGGATATACTGGATATCTGTCTGCCCACCTGGCTCCACGTCCCTTTCGCCGTCAGAGCGATGGAAAAGGGAATTCATGTGATCTGCGAAAAACCCGTGTCCTTAAAGCAGGAAGAACTGGCTCTGGCCTATTCCACCGCCAAAAAGAACGGCGTCTGCTTCATGGTAGCTCAGGTGCTGCGCTTCTGGCCGGAGTACGAACTGCTCAAAGAAATTTACGATACGAAGAAATACGGAAAGCTCCTCTCCGGATACATGGGACGTCTGGGTTGTTATCCCAAATGGAGCTGGGATAACTGGATGATGGATCCGCAGCGCAGCGGCATGGTTCCCTTTGACCTCCACATTCACGATCTGGACTTTTTGGTCTATGCGTTCGGCGCTCCAGAAAGCGCCCGGCGGCACAGGGCAGCTCTCCCAGACCAGGATTATGTCCATGCGGTGTACGAATATCCCGGATTCTTCGTCTCGACGGAGGCCTCCTGGTTCGCCGCCCCCTATCCCTTCGGCGCCTCTTTCCGCTTTCAGTTCGAGAAAGCGCTGGTTGCCTATGAAAAAGGCGGCCTGACTATCTACGAAAATGGCGGCAGGATCCTGGATCTTTCCGGCGGCTCTGCAGAGGACAGCGGCGTCATCAACCTTCCCAAAAGCGACGCCTACGCCGAGGAAATCCGCTATTTTAAGGACTGCGTCCTCGCCGGTACGTTTCCGGATAAAATAAAAGAAGCCGAGCTCTCCGTCGTTTTGGGTCTGCTCAACTCCTTCTGAAAACCTTTTCACCGGATCGTCCCGATCCTCGCCACGGCGCGCTGCAGGGCGGTCTCGGCCCGGGCCATATCCGTATTCGCCCGATGTTCCCGAATCCTTTTCTCCGCCCGTTCCCGCGCCGCCTGGGCGCGGGCCATATCGATCTCGTCCGGCCATTCCGCAGCTTCCGCCAGAATCGTGATTTCCTCCGGCAGAATCTCCGCGAACCCGGTATGCAGCGCAGACTTCTTTTTTCCTTCCGCCTCCGTGATCGTGAGCACCCCGGGCTTTAAGATGACCGTCATGGGGATGTGTCCGGCATACACGCCGATCTCCCCCTCCGACGTATTGAACTCCGCCATCACCGCGTTCCCCTCATAAAAAATGCGATCCGGCGTGATCACCCTGATCAGAAACGTCTTTTTCTCTGCCATGCTGCCCACCTTTCTGTCCCTGCTCTACGCGAACCAATACGTCGTCGATGCTGCCGGCATTCAGGAAATAACTCTCCGGGATGGAATCGCATCTGCCTTCCAGTATTTCCGCGAAACCGCGTATCGTTTCGGAAATGGGCACGTATTTTCCTTCCAGCCCGGTGAACTGCCCCGCCACAAAGAACGGCTGGGACAAAAACCGCTGTACCTTTCTCGCCCGGGACACCGTCAGTTTATCCTCTTCGGAGAGCTCGTCCATGCCCAGAATGGCGATGATATCCTGCAGTTCCTTATAGCGCTGCAAAATTTCCTGTACTCCTCTGGCCACCCGATAGTGCTCTTCGCCCACGATTCCGGGATCCAAAATCCGGGAAGTGGATTCCAGCGGATCCACCGCCGGGTAGATGCCCAGCTCCACGATGGAACGGGACAGCACGGTGGTGGCGTCCAGATGGGCGAACGTGGTGGCCGGAGCGGGATCCGTCAGGTCATCGGCCGGCACATAAACCGCCTGCACGGACGTGATGGAGCCGCTTCTGGTGGAAGTGATCCTCTCCTGCAGAGCCCCTTTCAGTTTTTTATGCCTGAGCTTATTGAAATGAATCAGGACGAAGGTCATCAGCCCCAGAGGCAGCGTCACCCCGTAATCCGCAGTGGGTGGGCGCAGCCCGAACAGCCCGGAAAAGTTGCACAGCAGGATGAACATAAGCACCGTGCCGATGTAGTTGGCGAATCGGACGGCGTTTTTCCCCATGACAGCCCGCTCCATTCCATCCAGCTTCTCCACCGCGATTTCCACCAGATTCTGAAATGCGCCGGGGACTTCCGTCGCCCGCGACATGGCGATCCTGGCCGCAGCCGCGAAGCCCAGAATCGCCGCTATCTTCAGCCCCATCACCCCCAGAAACGCGGTCAGCGGACTGGCGAAATCCGTCGCCGTGATGAAGGCGAACACCAGCACGAACAATCCATAGCGGATCGCGCTTTTGACCAGCATGAACCTGGGGGCTTCCTCCCCCCTATTCATGGCCTGATCCAGCATCTTCCACATGTGCCAGGCGGCGGCCATGGCCAGCAGACAGCCCGGAAGCAGCCCCAGCGCGCAGCCGATTTTATCCTTCACAAACCAGACCGTAATCAGTCCGCAGAGCGCCCCCCAGACGATGATTCCGATCCACATCTCCCTGAGCGTGCCGTTCAGCTTTTTTCCCCGCCCGATCATCGCTTTTCCTGCCCTCCTTCTTCTCATAGACGCGTTTTGCCAACCGCAACAAATTTCCGTCTCCGGGCAGCGAACGGCAGCTTGACTTTCCGTTCGCCGGAGGGTAAAATCTGGGTATAGAATACGTAAACAGTTTCATATCGCAAAGGAGCCGCCATGAAGGATTTTGATCAAAACGATTCCATACCCTGGCTGTATCGGAAACGGCTGATTCCCGAAGAATGCATCCCGCTTTTCGATGACGTCATCCTTTTCTTCGGGGATGATACTCTCGTCACGTCCTGGCGCACCATCCGCCCGAAGAAAAACATGGATCACGGTTATTCCTGCTATTATCTGAAAGAAGGGTATAAGATCAGCAAATTCTATCGTGCGGATCATACGCTTCTTTATTATTACTGCGATATTATTTCCCCAATATATGAAAAAGATACCAACTCTCTGACGGTAACGGATCTGCTGGTAGATGTGATCGTCTATCCCGACGGTTTTATCAAGATCGTGGATATGGACGAGCTTGTGACCGCCTCCCAAAACGGCCTGCTTTCCGTGGACAGGCTCAGGGAAGCGCTCTCGGCTCTGAACAGGCTGTTATCCCGGCTCTACGGCGGAGAACTCTCCGAGCTCCTCGCTCCCATAAACGAATTCGACCGGGAGAATTCGCGCGAACTTCTCCCGGTCTGAACAAATTTATCGATACTCAATAGAAAATATGGTCTCCGATCTGGATTCCGGAAAGCCCCGGAATGGGCGTTCTGAAATAAACGCATTGTCCCACATTGGTATAGCCGCTCATGGCTTCGTCCGCCGCCCGGTAACAGGATTCCGTGGCCCGGTTCTCGGCCAGGGCCAGGGCGAGATGGCCGTCCAGCACCGGGGCGAACTGTTTGTACTGATAGATCACTCCGGAAACGGTATTGGGGTAGACGGAGCTCAAAACCCGGTTGATCACCACAGCGCCGACCGCCACCTGCCCTTCATAGGGCTGATTCCCCGCTTCACAGTAGATCAGGTTAGCCAACAGGTACCTGTCATCTTCCGTAAAGGTCACTTCCGAAATATCCCTCCAGCTGGATTGTCTTGCCAGTCTGGATTTTGCGAGTTCCTCCTCCAGCTGTTTCTTAAGGGCTTCTATATCCTCTTCCTGCTGGCTGATCTGTTCTGCCAGGGCGTCTGCCTGCTGCTGCGCTGCGGCGATCTGATCGGAGTAGCCTGCGATGCCGCTCCTGGTGCTGTTCACGCTATCGGTGATCTTCCCTTTTTCCGCCTCTGCCTGAGCCTGCAGCTCGTCCAGCTCCTCCTTTTCCTGTTCCAGCCGCGCTTCCAGTTCTTCCACCGCTTCTCTCTGCGCCTTGTACTGGGCCAGCATCTTCCTGTCGTACTCATGGAGCTTCTCGATATAAAGGCTCTGGTTGAGCAGGTCCGAAAACCCTTCCGAATTGGCCAAAATCTCAAAATAGGTCTGATTGTGATCCTCATAGAGAAACCGGAGGCGCTTTTTCATGGCCGCATACTGCGCTTCTTCCGCAGCCCTGGCCTGCTCCAGCTTTTCCTGGGCCTGGCGGATCTCCTCGTTTTTATCGATGATATCGCTTTCGATTTCCTCAAGGTTCTGGCTGATCGCAGTCAGATCCTGTGTCAGCCCGTCCAGCTGCCCCTGGAGGGAGTCTCTGGCCTGATCCAGATTATCGATATTGTCCTCCGTCGCATCTTTCGCATCTTCCGCGGCCTTCTTGATTTCTTCCGCCTGGTCGATCTGTTCCCGCAGGGAGTTGATCGTATCCGTATCCGCCTGTACGGGAAGTGCGCACAGCCCCGCACAAATCGCCCCCGTCAAAACAGCCGCTGCCGTCCTTTTTGCGATCGTCCCGATCCCTTTTGGGCCGGCAGTCTTGTGCCGAATTGATTTCATCCGTTTCCTCCTGTCACGGGCGGATGTGGACTTCATCCTCCCTCTCTACAGCTCCATTTTCACGATGCGGCCGCTCTTCCCATAAGGGCGGTAGGCAACTCCCGCCGCCCGGAACATCCGCTTGGACGCCCGTACGGACGGGGTATCCGCATACTTGTCACAATCGTAAATCACTTCTGAAATCCCGCTCTGAATGATCGCCTTGGCGCATTCGTTGCAGGGGAACAGGGAAACGTACAGCTTGGCCCCCGCCAGGCTGCCTCCCCTGAAGTTCAGAATGGCATTCAGTTCGCTGTGGGTCACATACGGATACTTGGTATCCAGCATATCCCCCTCCCGTTCCCATGGAAATTCATCGTCCGAACAGCCCATGGGAAAACCGTTGTAGCCCATGGACAGAATCTTGTTGTCCTGACTGACGATACAGGCCCCCACCTGGGTATTGGGATCTTTGGAACGCATCCCCGCCAGTTTCGCCACTCCCATAAAATACTCGTCCCAGGAAATATAATCGTCGCGTTTCATTTCGCCTCTGCCCCCTGTCTCGCGCATATCGCGCCCTCTTTGCGGATCTTTTACTTCGTCCCGAAAATCCGGTCTCCGGCATCCCCCAGGCCAGGTACGATATAGCCGTGGTCGTTGAGGTGATCGTCCAGCGCGCCTATATACAGATCCACATCCGGGTGCGCCTCCTGCATGGCGCGGATCCCTTCCGGCGCCGCGATGATGCACATAAAATGGATCTTTTTACAGCCTTTGTCCTTGAGCATCTGGATTGCGGCTACCGACGAACCTCCCGTAGCCAGCATGGGATCCACTACGAACACTTCCCTCTCCGCACAGTCCGCCGGCAGCTTGCAGTAGTATTCCACCGGCTTTAAGGTCTCCGGATCGCGATACAGGCCGATATGCCCCACTTTCGCCGCCGGGATGAGCTGCAGCACCCCGTCCACCATTCCGAGTCCCGCCCGCAGGATGGGGACGATGGCCATCTTTCTGCCCTTTAATTCCTTCGCCGTGGCTTTGCAAATGGGCGTTTCGATCTCCACCTCCGTCAGGGGGAGTTCCCTGGTAGCCTCAAAACATATCAGCATCGCGATTTCCCCGATGGTCTGACGAAAATCCTTGGTTCCCGTCTCCTTCCTCCGAATCAGGCCGATTTTGTGCTGGATCAGCGGGTGATCCATAATAACTGTTTTAGACATGGTCTTCCTCCTTTTTCGTACGTTTCGCTTTTCTCCGTCAGTCTTCCATCTTCCTGATCCTCCGGAGATGCTTCTCCTCCCCTGAAAACGGGGTATCCAGAAAGGTATCCAGAATCTCCAGCGCCAGGTTGGTTCCCAGGATCCCGCCGCCCAGCGCCAGCATGTTGGCGTCGTTGTGCAGGCGCGTCATCTTCGCGCAGTAAGGATCCGAGCACAGGGCGCAGCGCACCCCCTTCACCTTGTTGGCTGCGATGGAAATACCGATTCCGGTGGTACAGATCACCACACCCCGCTCGCATTCTCCGCCCGCCACCGCTTCCGCCGCTTTTTTCCCGAAATCCGGATAATCGCACGACTCCTTTCCGTAGCATCCGAAATCCCGATATTCGATTCCCCGCTCTTCGAGGCGGCGGATCACCTGACATTTCAGATCATACCCCCCGTGATCGCTCGCCAATGCAACCATTTTTCTCCTCCTTTTTCTATGAATGCTCAAACGTTCTCCACGCGATGTCCGGCCGCTTTCTGCAGCCGGTTCATGATCGCCTGTCCGAATCCGCTCTCCGAAAAAGATTCCGAAAACATCATCGTCATCCCCTCGTCATCGAATTCGCGCAGGATGCGATACAGGCTGTGTCCCACCGAAGCCTGGTCCTTCCTGCTGCCCACGCTCTTGACGCTGTCCGCCCTGCAGCCTTGCCGATAGGCATCCGCCGTTTCGTCGGTGGCGATCACTCCCACCCGTTCGCCTCTCGCCTTCGCGGCATCGCATTTTTCGCAGATGGCGGATATCACCGTTTCCCGTTCTCCTTCCACGATGATCAGTTCTCCCTGAGGCGCGTAATGGCGGTATCGCATCCCGGGCGCTTTGGGTCGGAGGTGGCAGTCCGGATCCAGAATGGTTCGATCCACTTCCACCCGTGTCAGCACTTCCTGCAGCATCTCTTTGGTCACGAACCCCGGTCGCAGGATCATGGGTTCCTCCCCAGTCAGATCCACGATCGTGGATTCCAGACCGATTCCTACCTCGCCGCCGTCCAGAATCATCTCGATTTTTCCGTCCATATCCTCCAGCACGTACTTCGCCAGAGTAGGGCTCGGCCTTCCGGAACGGTTGGCGCTGGGCGCCGCCACGAAACCGCCTGCCGCGTCGATAAACGCTCTGGCCACCGGATCAGAAGGGAAGCGAACTGCCACTGTGTCCAGGCCGCCCGTGGTTTCTTCGGGTACCAGATCCGTTTTCTTCAAAATCATCGTCAGCGGCCCCGGCCAGAATGCCCGGGCCAGCTTCTCCGCTGCCTCGGGCACCGGATCCGCAATCCGATGGATGTCCTCCCATCTGCAGATATGAACGATCAGCGGATTGTCGGAAGGGCGTCCTTTCGCCGCATAGATCTTGCGCGAGGAATCCGGATTCAGGGCGTCTCCTCCGAGCCCGTAAACGGTCTCTGTGGGAAAGGCCACCAGGCCGCCGCGGCGCAGGATCTCTCCGGCCTCCCGGATCTTCTCCCGATCAGGACAATCCTCTTCTATTTTCACCAGTTTCGTCTTCATCGCTTCGTTTCCTTCCCGCTTTCCTTTCAAACCCTATCCAGTATACCACAGAGGGCTTCGGGTTGTAAATCAATCCAATGCGCCGGCTTTGTTCAGTCACAGTGGGTCATGATCCGGATGATCTCGTCGTCCGTACCGCACATCCCTTTGGCTCCCAGGCGGCAGATATTGCGGATGGTATTTTCCACCCCTTTGGACACGATGCCCTCCTCCGCGTAGAACTGCTGCCCTTCCCGATACATGGCGTAACCGAGGATTCCGGCGTCTACAGAAGAAGCGATTTTCCCGGCACAGGACGGCTTCGCCCCATCGCATATGATTCCGGAAACGATGGCGATGGAATTGACCAGCGTGTGGGCGATCTCTTCCATCCGGCCGCCCATCAGCCAGGCGATGCCGCAGCCGGCCGCACAGCCCGCGCTGACCGCCCCGCAGAAAGCGGACAGAGGGCCGATCCCGCTCTTGATGTGGATCGCGATCAGATTGGAAACGATCAGCGCCCGATAAAGTTCCTCTCGGGGAACTCCCAGCTCCTGCGCATACACGATCACCGGAACCGAAACTGTGATGCCCTGATTGCCGCTGCCGGAGTTGATCACCACCGGCAACTCACAGCCGCTCATACGGGCATCCGATCCGGCCGCCGCCATAGCTTTCGCCCGGGTGCGCACGTCGTCGCCCCAGGTTTTCAGAAGCACGCTTCCCACGTTCGCTCCCCAGTCGTGGGAAATTCCCTCCTGCGCGATGGCGTAGTTATAGGAAATCTGTCGGTCCAACACGTCTTGCACCTTCGAAAGATCGGCTTTTTGCGCGAAGCGAACGATATTTTCCACCGTCAGAACGCCTTTGCCGTCCCGCCCGATTTCTCCGGCGCCCGCAGGGGGTTCCCCGTTCTCTTCGCTTTCCCGATCCAGCAGCACCTGTCCGTCCTTCTCCTCCCGGACGATGTTGGCATGGGTTCTGGCCAGCCGCACCAGGGCGCTCTCCCCGCCGGCTTTCACCTCGATGCGCACGTCCAGCTTGTCCCCTCCCTCCAGAGGGCGCACTTCGATCCGCGTCCGTTTCAGGAAGTCCCCGATTTCTTCCCGTTGCCGGTCCGAAACGTCGGCGATGACCTCCAGTTTCCGGGAAGCCCGTCCCGCTATGATCCCGGCAGCGGCCGCTGCCGGGAGACCCTTCCTTCCGCCGGTGTTGGGCACGATCACGCTCTTGACGTTTTTGATCACGTTGCCGGAAGCCTCCACCAGCACGCTCTCCGGAAGCCTCCCCAAAATTTCCCGGGCCCGGGCAGCGCAGTAAGCGACCGCAATGGGTTCGGTGCATCCGAAGGCCGGCTGCAGCTCCTCCCTTAGCAGCTTCTCATAGATATCGCAAAGCTCTTTTGTCAGTTCCATCCCATTTCATCCTTTATCAGGCGACCTTTTCCCCGGCCGTCGCAATTTTTTTGATCCATTTTCCGCTATGCAGTCTCCACACGCACCAGATACATTTCAGAATCTGATCCACCTTCAACAGGGTGTAAATCCAGAACGCAGGCCAGTGCCAGACGAGCCCGGCCAGGGCGCCCAGGGGAATGGAGAACAGCCACAGGAAAATATTGTCCGCCACCATCAAAACCTTCGTATCCCCGCCGCCTCTCAGCGTTCCTTTCGTCATAACGCTGTTGGTACACTGGAACACCACTACCATGCTGATGGCCCGCATCAGAGCCCTGGCGATCTCCGCTGTCTGGGGCGAAACGCCATATGCCCGGATCATGGGTTCGCTGATGATCATAATGATCACCGCCGCCAGAATGCCGAAAGCAAATCCCAGTCCCAGAAGCGCATACCCCTGATCCTGCGCCTTTTTCCGATCTCCTTCTCCCAGCGTCCGTCCTGTCACGATGGCCGCAGCCTGCGCAAACCCCTGTATCATCACCGAGCTCAGCTGCTGGGTCACGCTGGTGACAGCGTTGGCCGCCACAAAGCTCTCTCCCAGCCGGCCAATCACCATGGCCACGGAATTATTTCCCAAAGCGTAGATGCCGTCGCTGATCAACACCGGAATGCAAATCCTCAGGTACTCCCTCCACAGATCCCCCACTGGCATGAACAGGTGACGGAGCCGGAAGCCGATCTGTTTTTCTTTCCGGAACAGAAAAGCGCAGATAATTCCCGTTTCCAAGATCCTGGCGATCAATGTCCCGAGCGCCGCTCCGGCCACCCCCATCCGGGGCATCCCAAAGTGCCCGAAAATAAACACATAGTTGGCTCCTACGTTGAGGAAGAAAGCGAAAATGGAAGCGTATAAGGGGATCTTTACCTGCTCCACGCAGCGCAAAATCACAGCGCACGTAACGGACAGCCCCAGCAAAAAGCAGGTCGCCACAGACCACCGCAAGTAGAGAACCCCCTGCCCGATAATGGCCTCGTCCCCGGTGTAGATCCGCATAATCTGCTCCGGGAAAAACAGCATGGCCAGGCTGAACAACGCCGCAATCCCTCCGCAGAGCCGGAGCATGATCCCGATCGCTTTGCGCATGGAGGTCTGCTCCCCCATTCCATAATATCGGGATACCAGAACGGAAGCTCCCATCCCGATTCCCATACACAAAATCTGGAAAACATTGATGAAGGAGTTCGCCAGAGAGACTGCAGAAAGCTCTGTTTCCCCTACCGCGCCCACCATGACGGTGTCCATCATATTGACGCCGGTGGTGATCAATCCCTGCAGCGCGATGGGCAACGCGATTCCGGTCACATTCCGGTAAAATTTCCGGTCCTTATAAATCAGTTTGGAAAGAACGCTCATGGGTCAGGCCTTCCCCCTTTCCACACCGCCGCAATCCAAACCTTTCCTCATCATTTCCTTTGCCGGAAAAACCTCTCCGGACCGTAACCTGCCATAATAGTAGGCATATTTTTCCTGCTCCTTTTGAGAGAGCATATGAGGGTCATTGCCCAGAATGCAGACGTCAAAATTCCGTTCATACGCCCTCCATTCCGGAGCGCCCTGGCTGTGAGGATTCCCGCACTCGCTGAAATGATACCAGTAATTCTGAATCAGTTCCATGAAGTCGTAGTCCTGTTTCACCCAACGGTAATCCAAAAACGGATTTCGTTCCCCCTTGTCCACGCGTCCAAAAACATACGGCATTTCCGCGCAGTGGGGGCTTCCCGTCCGATGGCCCATCTCCGTCTCATTTTCCTTGTTCATCAGCCAGACATATGCCTTGCGCCCGTATTGATGGCACAGCTCGGCCAACCGGACGGATCCCATGAGCATGAGATCGGAAGCGATAGTGGACCACTGCTTTCTCGCCTCCCAGGCGCTCGCTGCAGGATACCAGATTTTCATCCGCTCCACAGCGTCCGGAAAGAGCTCTGCGATCTTCTTTTCATAGAGCTCCACCGGGATTCCTTCCTCTCCGCCCGGCAGGATTTCCTGCGCGCAGCTGCCGATCATCACGTCGAAATCGTTGAACCTTCCGCTTTCCAAAATCTTTTCGTATTTGTCCGGCAAAAATTGTCCGTCCACGCAATATGTAAAATACATGGGATCCCGGCAGATTTCCTGATACGCATCGAACAGTTCCCAGGCATCTCTTTTGCGCAGTTCCTCGATGCTGTCACAGCGGATGGCTTCCAGAAACCGCTTTCCCTTTTCCTCCATTTCCTGCCTGGAAGACGGTTTCATAAATCCCCAGAAAATCGGTCCGCTTTCGATGGAAACCCTCTGAATGATCCCCTTCATCAGAGGGGACGCGTGGAGAACTCCCACCGCAACCGCGCCGCCGGACTGTCCGGCCACGGTAATGCGCTCCGGATCTCCTCCGAACGCCTCTATATTCTCCTTAACCCACAGGCAGGCCTTGCGGATATCATAGAACGCATAGTTGCCGGAAGTCCCGTCGCCCTCTTCTGTCAGGTCGGGATGGGCGAAAAAGCCAAAAAAACCCAGGCGATAATTGATCGTCACCACCACCATATCCTTTCGCCCGGCCAATCCTTCTCCATCGCAGACACACTCCACCCCGGAACCGGCCACCAGGCCGCCCCCATGCACCCAGATAAAGACCGGAAGCTTGTCCTGTGCGGTGTTCGCCGGAGTCCAGACGTTCAGATACAGGCAATCTTCCTCGTACTGAGAAGGAGCCAACATCTGAGGAACGCCGTGCACATTGGAAACGTCCTCCGGATTTTCCATCACCTGCTGTATCGCTGCAGCGCTATATTCCACCGCCCGGCGAACGCCGCGCCACCGGCCGGGATCCTGTGGCTTTCGAAAACGCCTTTCTCCCACAGGCGGCGCCGCGTAGGGGATTCCCTTGAAAATTTTAACCCGTCCGGCCGTGTATCCCTGCAGCCAACCCTGTTTTACCTTTACTCTCGCCTCTGCAAAACCGTTCATCCTGAAAGTACCTCCTTCTCTTTTCTGCATGCACTCCATCCCCTTTATTATAACGTCTTACCCGCTGCCATTGCAATGCAGATACTGCAGAATCCCCATATGGATCTGCCATGCCACCCGTTCCTGATAGAGCGGGTCCGCCAGCAGCTCCGCTTCCTCCGGGTTGCTCAAAAATCCGCACTCCACGATGGCGATGGGCTTCGACGTCTTCTTGAGCAGATAGTAGCTGTTATTGGCTTTCGCAGTCCTGTGATTGGCCGGATCAAGCCCTGTCACCAGGCGCGTCTGGATGGTTTCCGCCAGCCTCTGTCCCTGGACGCTTCCCGTATAAAAAAAGGTCTGAGCTCCCCTGACGTTCTCCTGCTCGTAACTGTTCTGATGGATGCTCACCACCAGATCCGGGTCGGTCTCTTCCATCAGGGCGATTCTGCGCTTCATGTCCTGTACCTTTTTGTTGGACGCGCTCTCGTCGTACAGGCCGTTCTCATCTTCCCGGGTCATCACAGTCTTCACGTCCGCCTGACGCAAAAGCGCGGACAGACGTATGGCGATATCCAGATTGATCTCCTCTTCCAGGGCTCCGTTGATCCCTACCTTTCCCGGATCCTTTCCCCCGTGCCCGGCGTCCACCACCACGCAGAATTTCTGCATTTTCTCATAGGGATCCCGGTTCTCCTGCTCCCCCGCGATCCCCATATCCCCTCCGCTTACCAGCACGGCGGCCTGTCTGCCCGCAAAAAAGGAGGCAGCCAGAATGGCTGCCGTCCCGAGAAACCGGATCCCGTCCCGGATCCACTTATGATCCCATACCGTTCGCTTCATAAAAACCCCGCGGTCTTTTTTTCATTGTATGGGAAAAAGCGCCGGGATATTCGCAGACCCCATGGCGCATTGCACGCCTAATCCGCCAGGAATCCCGCAATCACGCTCCAGATGTTTTCTCTGCCCTCGTCGAATCCCAACTTCCATGCTGCGATTCCGCCCAGGCCATATCGCTTCATCGCTTCCACCTTCGCCGCCAGGGACTGCTCGTCCTCCAGCCAAACCTGGCAAAGTCCTTCCGGAGTGTCGAACTCGGCATAATTTTGCGCGGTGGACTCATCCCAGCTGTAAGCCACCCCGTTTTGTGTCAGAAAATCGGAAGCCGCCTGGATTCCCACCGCCCTGCTGCTGACGGCGCCTTCCGGCGAGGTAGTCCAGATTCTGGTATAGAGGGGAACCGCGTTAATCACCTTATTTGCCGGCACTTCCTCCACCATCTTCTGAATCCCTTCCTCCACATACCCGATGGAAGCCACCGATCCGGCCTCCTCTCCTCCGGCCCAGTGCTCGTCATATCCCATGATAATCACATAATCGGCCATCACGCCCTGTTCCTTCCATTCATAATGGGCGTTGAAATTCCGGGGCACATAGTTGTCCACGGACAGCACCAGTCCCCTGCTGCGGCACTCCACGGACAGCTCCCGGATGAACTGAATGTAATCCTGGCCCGCGTCCTGGGACACCTTTTCGAAATCCACGTTAATCCCGTCGAGTCCGTATGTTTCCGCCTCGCTCATGAGCGTCTCGATGACCTTCGCCCTCTTGCTGGTATAGGAGAGCACTTCTTTCGTATCCACTCCGTTGTCCGCGCTGTGGGTGAAATCGTCCACCAATGCCCAGACTTCCAGCCCCCTCTCGTGGGCCTCGTCCACATATTCCCGGCTGGCGATGCTCTCCACCGTGCCTTCATTATCATACAGGAAAAACCATGTAGGGGAAATCACGTTGATCCCCGTCACGTTCTCCACTACCCCCGGGAAAGTGCTGTTGGCCGCGGCTGTGGTCACCTGATGCCATGCCAGATTGATCTTATGATCCCGGACGTTTCCCGTATAGTCCGGAGCCGTATACCCCGTATCCTTTTCCGGCATCGACGCTTCCGGCTCCGTCAGCCGCTTCTTCTCCACATAACCGATGTAACCATCTTCCGTGATGATCCGATCCCAGTTTTCCATCTCCTCCAAAACCGCGACCCGATCGCCCTTTAAAGCCTGGGTGAGGACAGAGCTCTTAACCCCGCCCTTTTCCCTCACCGCAGTATCCTTCCTGAGCTCCGCGGCCTGAATCTCGTCCCAGGAGGTCTCCAGAACCACCCGGTTCGGCTCCGTATAGAGGGTGAAATTAAAATCGGAATACCGCTTCACATAATCCAGAGCAATCCAGGCGGAACCGTCCCGCTCGAACGCTGCCACATATCCGTCCTCCGTCCGCTCGCCCAGCCCGATCCGAACCACCTCGTCCGGAAGGGTGTACAGCAGCAGCTCTTCATTATAATCCACGTAGAAGCGATCGTTTAAATACGCGTGAACTGTATCCAGATCCAGATAGCATCTGCCTTCCTGCAAAAGCCCCTTCTCCTCGGCGATCCCATTCTCGTACACAATCGCCACTTCATCCGACGCGCTCAGCCCAAAGTAGGCGTTCAAATCCGCCTGTTCGTCGGAATAGGAATACCTCTGATACAAAAACATCCCGGCGCTCGCCGCCAATATGAGTAAAATCAGCGTCATCGCCACCAGCGCGGGAATCAGCGACCGCCTCATTTTTTTCTTTTTTCTCCTCTTTTTCATGCTCTCGTCCCTCCAAACGACATTTTATCATACGAAGGGAACAGCGTCATTACCAAATTTTTAAAGATTTTCTTATTTTGATTCTCCAGCGGCAGGCGCCCGGCATACGGCGTATGGGGTCCGACAGAAATCATGCCGGGCGCCCGCGCTTTCGATCAGGAGGCTGCGGCTATCCCTGAAGGCATTCGCCGCATTTACCAGTTTTTCACTTCGTCGTAACGGACTTCTTTCAGCCTTCCTTCCTCATCCGTCACGAAATCCGGCATGTACACAACGTCCTCGCAGACGCAGCAGCGATCGATGATTTCCCGGGGGCCGGACGGCTTTCCGTTTAAGTAAAAGCCGATTCCTTCCCTCTCCATCTGCATCAGCATCGCTTCCCATGCTTCCGGTTTTAAGCTTCCCATGGCGTTTCTCCTTTTCTGATCCGCCTTCCAGCCCAAAGAAGAGTAAGCCGTGATATATATGCAGTTGCCAGATCAGGTTGAAAAACGGAGAATTGCGCGAGATGAACGAACAGTGCCTCTGTCGACAGCAAAATCAGATAAAAAAACTGAACTCTGGAATAATAGCTTTGGAAAAATTTTGACGTTAAGATTTTCCGACGGATTACATATCCGCGTAAGACATTCTCATACTATAGTCATGACGAGAATCAGACGGAACAGACTCTCCTGTTCCACAAAAGTGATCTTGACCGAAGGCCCTTCCGGCCGTCCGGTGTGCGAAATCCTTCGCGATATTCTGATTATCCCGACAACCCTCCCTTCCGGCACGGATTGTTCAGAATCATCTCTGGATTGATTATATCCAATGCAGGGAATATTTTCAAGCATTTGTTAAAAAAATATGAATCAGCACTCCCCTTCTTGACTTTATTCCCTTTTATGTATATCATAACTTTCACAGGCAGAAATGTTCATTTTACTTGTATTTCGTCACAATCGTCATTTCGGGAAGTATCTTATATAAAGGATGTGAGACTATGAAAATCGAAAAAGTAAATGACCATCAGATTCGCTGTACGCTTACCAAAGCAGATCTGGCCGACCGGGAACTGAAGATCAGCGAGCTGGCTTACGGCACGGAAAAAGCGAAGAGCCTTTTCCGCGATATGATGCAGCAGGCTTCCTTAAAGTTCGGTTTTGAGGCGGAAGATATTCCCCTTATGATAGAAGCGATCCCCTTAAATTCGGATTGTATCGTCCTGATCATCACCAAAGTAGAAGATCCTGAAGAGCTGGATACCCGTTTTTCCAAATTCGCTCCCTCCATGGAGGAGGAAGACGATATGGATCCGGACGATTTCTCCGAAAACCGGGAAGAAAATACGGACAGTATCTTCGATCTGTTCCGCCAGATTCAGGAGAGCCGCAAGGCGGAGCTGTCCGGCGCAAAGTCCAAAGACGCCGCTCAAACAGCCTCTCCCTCCGGGGAGGAGCAGCCCGCTCCGGCAGTTCATGCACAGCCGGCCGGCAGCGCGCGGATCTTTTCCTTTTCCTCCATGCACAATCTGATCCGGTTAGCCCATGTGACCCGCAGTTTCTATGACGGGAAAAATTCCATCTACAAAAACAGCCGTACCGGAAGTTATTCCCTGGTATTGAGCGAAGAAAACATTTCTGTAGAGGATTTCAACCGCATCTGCAACGTGGTATCCGAATACGGGCGGCTGGAGCGTTCCGGCCCGGGCAGCGAGGCCTACTTCCGGGAGCACTACGAACTGGTGACGCCGGACACCGCGCTTCAGCTGCTGGCGGAAATCTGAGAAGTTCCGGATCGGAGCCCTCGACAAACGAACAGGAAACTGATGGAGCATAAAATCTCCATTCAAAAAAAATCGCTGCAGGCAATTAAGCCTGCAGCGATTTTTCATACGATAGGAAATTTCATTTCCTAATCGTATGAAAAAAGACGCTCAGCGCGAGTGTGCGCCCCGGCGCACACTTTTTTATATTCAGATGGATTCGTGGAACGTTCTGGAGATCACATCGTTTTGCTGTTCCGTCGTCAGCTTGATGAAATTGACCGCATACCCTGAAACGCGGATCGTCAGCTGAGGATATTTCTCCGGATGCTTCTGCGCATCCAGCAGGGTATCTCTGTTCAAAACGTTCACATTCAGATGATGGCCGCCTTTCGACGCATAACCATCCAACAGATTGACCAGGTTATCTACCTGTGCACGATTCACTTCCATATTTCCCTCCATTCCGAAGCGTTTTACCCTGAGGAACGCGCGTCGAATCTCAAATTCGGCGCTGCGATAACAGGATTTGTGACGCTTCGGCACAAATCCGAATTGGAAAATGCATTATCGAATGCATTTTCCAATCTTGCCTCCTGTTCTCAAACGGTTTCCTGCTGCTTCGATTATCGGAAATCGTCCAGCCCTTCTTCCAGCGTGGGCACACTGCAGGCCAGCGGGGCTCTGGAGCAGTCCGTACACCCCATCGTCTGCACTTCCTTGGACGGCTTCTTTTCGTCGTATTCCACGTTGATGTGCCCCACTCCGCCCGCCATGCCTTCATCCAGCATCCGGACGAGATCGTCGATCATTTCCTTTTCATCCATCGCAGACTCCCATCAGTTGTTGTGAAGATCCAGATCGATATCCAGATCCAGGTCGATGTCTCCGCTGAAGATCCTGTCCTCTTTCCCCAGCGCGCCGGGGATGATGGTGAACGTATTGGAAATGCCATCCTGGGCGTTGTTGAACGGCATCTTCGCCACGGAAGACAGGGAAGCCACAGCGCCATGGGTATCGCGGCCGTGCATCGGGTTTGCGCCCGGCGCGAACGGCTGTCCCTTCTTGCGCCCGTCAGGGGTGTTCCCCGTCGCCTTTCCATACGTCACGTTGGAGGTGATGGTCAGGATGGACATCGTGGGAATCCCGTTTCTGTAGGTATGATGTCTTCTCAGGGCCGTCATAAATCTGGAGACGATTTCCTTGGCGATCATATCCACGCGGTCATCGTCGTTGCCGTATTTCGGGAAATCCCCTGTGGTTTTGAAGTCCACGATAATGCCGTCCTCATCCCGGATGGGCTCTACCTTCGCGTACTTGATCGCGGATAGGGAATCCGCCACCACGGAAAGGCCCGCCATGCCGGTAGCGAAATACCGCTTCACATCCCTGTCGTGCAGAGCCATCTGCGCTCTTTCATAGCAATATTTGTCGTGCATATAATGGATGATGTTCAGGGTATTGACGTAAACATCCGCCTGCCACTCCATCATATCGATATATTTGCTCATGACATCGTCATAATCCAGCACATCTCCCGTCACCGGACGGTATTTGGGGCCGACCTGTTTCTTGGTCACTTCGTCCACGCCGCCGTTTAATGCGTACAGCAGGCACTTGGCCAGGTTCGCCCGGGCTCCGAAGAACTGCATTTCCTTGCCGATCACCATGGAGGAGACGCAGCATGCGATGCCGTAGTCATCCCCGTGCGTCACCCGCATCAGGTCGTCGTTCTCGTACTGGATAGAGGATGTCTGGATGGACATCTTCGCGCAGAACCGCTTGAAGTTATCGGGCAACCTGGTGGACCAGAGCACCGTCAGGTTGGGTTCCGGAGCCGGCCCTAAATTGGACAACGTGTGCAGGTAACGGAAGCTCATCTTCGTCACCATATGGCGGCCGTCCACGCCCACGCCGCCGATGGACTCCGTCACCCACACGGGATCCCCCGCGAAGATCTGGTTATATTCCGGCGTGCGGGCGAATTTCACGCAGCGCAGCTTCATAATAAAGTGATCAACAAACTCCTGGACCTGCTCCTCTGTAAACGTCCCGTTCGCCAGGTCTCTCCGGGCATAAATGTCGAGGAAAGTAGATGTGCGGCCCAAGGACATCGCCGCGCCGTTCTGCTCTTTTACAGCGCACAGATAACCGAAATAAGTCCATTGAATCGCTTCCTGCACGTTCTTCGCCGGCCTGGAAATGTCGCATCCATAGGATGCCGCCATCACCTTCATTTCCTTGAGGGCGCGGATCTGCTCGGACAGCTCCTCGCGCAGGCGGATTACATCATCCGTCATCACCCTGCCGGTGGATGCCTTCTGCTCTTCCTTGTCCTCGATCAGCCGGTCGATCCCGTACAGCGCCACACGGCGGTAGTCGCCTATGATGCGGCCGCGGCCATACGCATCAGGCAGTCCGGTGATGATATGGGAGGAACGGCAGGCCCTCATCTCCGGATTGTAAGCATCGAAGCAGCCCGCGTTGTGTGTTTTGCGGTGAATGGTGAAAAATTCGGAAATCTCCGGATCCACCGTGTAACCGTTGTCCGCGCACGCTTTCTCCGCCATGCGGATTCCGCCGTAAGGCTGCATGGAACGCTTAAACGGCTTGTCGGTCTGAAAGCCGACGATCGTTTCCTTCGACTTGTCCAGGTATCCGGGGCCGTGGGAAGTGATGGTGGAAACCACTTTCGTGTCCATATCCAGAACGCCGCCCGCTTCACGCTCCTGTCTCTGCAGATCCAGCACCTGGTTCCACAGATCCAACGTATTCTGCGTGGGGCCGGCGAGGAAGGAATCATCTCCGTCATAAGGCGTATAGTTCCTTTGGATGAAGTCACGGACATTGACTTCCTGATCCCATTTTCCGCCCGTAAAATCTGTCCATTCTGGTCTCATTTTGGAAAGCCTCCTGTATCAAAACAAAAGTTAGTTGTAACAAACTGTCGTGTTATCATTATAGTGGAATAGCCGCTTCCAGTCAAGCCGGCGATCTGTTCTTTTTCCCGTACACGGCCATCGGAGGAAAACAGTGCCGACGCACCTCCGGGCCTCCCGGAAATACGCCGGCAGCATTCGCTCCGCTCACAGAGCGTTGAGCTTCTCCATCAGGACTTCCACCGGGATTCCATGAACCATGGCAGCTTCTTCCAGGGTCTCTCCCTGTGCGGAAGGGCAACCCAGGCAGTGCATGCCGATCTCCATCAGAACGGGCGCCGCATTCATATCCACGCGCAGCGCTTCCCCGATCGTCATATCCTTCGTAAACTTCTCCATCGTAAAACCTCCTTTTTAAACCTGCGGGCATCCGCCCGCGCTTTCATCCTTTTTACGGCATTAGTATAATACATTCCCCGATTTCTGACAACCTATACCTTTTGCCCTTCCGTTGCTTTTTTTTGGCGATGATAGTATACTTGATCTGACTGATTGAGAAAGAGGAGGGAAACCGTATCATGAAAGGCAGAATTCATTCCCTGGAGAGCTTCGGCACGGTGGATGGCCCCGGCGTCCGCTTTGTTGTCTTCGTCCAGGGTTGCCCCATGCGCTGCGCCTACTGCCATAACCCGGATACCTGGCCCATGGAGGGCGGAACGCTCATGGAGCCGGAAGAAATTTTTGAGCAATATAGACGAAATGAAGGATTTTACAAGGGAGGCGGCATTACCGTCACCGGCGGCGAGCCCCTCATGCAGATAGATTTTCTCATCGACCTGTTCACAATCGCCAAAGCGCATAACGTTCACACCTGTATCGATACTTCCGGCATCGCCTATCGTCCGGACGCCAATCCCGACTGGCTGGCCCGGCTGGACCACCTGATGGCGTTGACGGATCTGGTGATGCTGGATATCAAGCACATCGATCCCGAAAAGCACCGGAAGCTGACGCAGCAGCCCAACGACGGCATCCTGGCCTTCTGCAGTTATCTCAACGATAAGAAGGTGAAGATGTGGATCCGCCACGTGGTCGTACCCACGATCACAGACGATCCGGAATATCTGTATCAGCTCGGCTATTTTATCGGACAGTTTCCGAATCTGAAAGCCCTGGACATCCTTCCCTATCACACCATGGGAAAGGTAAAATATGACAGCCTGGGGATCGATTATCCGCTTAAGGATATCCCTGCCATGGACTCCAAACGGGCGATAGAGCTCAAAAAATCCGTCCTGGAGGGAATCCGGGATCGCCGTATGGAGCTCAATATGCTCGGCCGCGGGATCTAGGGTTTTTCCGGTTGGGACTTGTGTATTTGGCCGTTTTATATTAAAATACAAAGTAGCCAAAAGAAAAAGGAGGACAAAATCATGGCATATGTAATTGGTGATTCCTGTGTAGCTTGCGGTTCCTGCGAAGGACAATGTCCCGTTGGCGCAATCAGCATGGGCGACGGCAAATTCGAAATCGATCCCGGCAAGTGCATCGACTGCGGTTCTTGCGCAGGACAGTGCCCTGTTGGCGCTATTTCCGAAGGCTGAGTCCGTCGATCTTTCTACATGACGTCAAGGGACGGCCGGGCGAACCGAGCGCTTCGCAGATTCATCCGGTCCGTCCCGGAAAAAAGCATTCAGAACTTCGTTCTCGGATGCTTTTTTCTTTTGTCCTTTCTCCTTCCCCTCTGACAGATCAGCTCGTCCAGTTTCCGATAGTGCTCTTCTTCCCGCTCCTGCCGCTTCTGTTCCCTGGCCTGGGCGTTTTCTTCCAGCTGGCGGAACTGGAAGTCCAGCTCTTTTAAGATCATCCGGTTATTTTCCTGCACGGCTTTGGACACCAGGTTTTCCAGCAGGAACTGGAGCCGGGCCGCCTTGCTGCCGCGCGCGTCCGGCAAAAAGTGCTCCCCTTTCTCTTCTTCCGCGTTCCCGGCTTCCCGTACTTCCTGCCCGGGCCGCTCTACCATGGCCTGGGCCTGTCTGACCACTTCCGTGGGAACGGACAACTTCCCGTCTTCGGACAACATGAGACGGATCGCCTTCAGCTGCAGCCCCTGTTCCTTCCACTGGCGGATGTGTTCCATCAGACTGATGTCCTCCTCCGTATAGTACCGATGCCCCAGCTCGTTTCTTCCGATGGTGAGTCCCAGTTCTTCCTCCCAGTAGCGCAGAACATGTGTCTCCACCCGAATCCGTTTTGCCGCATCCCCGATCGTGTAAACTTCCTGTGTCATATTCATTCCCCTTTCCATAAAAATACAAAAAGTGTGCGCATCCTCAGCGGAGCTTCCTTTTTTATACGATAGGAAACGCGATTTTCTATCGCATAAAAAAAGGAAGTCTTTCCCTTTTCGAAAAGTCTTCCTCTTTCGTTTCGCCGCTCCGGCCGCAGCCCTATCGCTGCAGATTCGCAAATTTTGTATAATCCGGAAGCCATGCCAGCTCAATGGTTCCGATAGGGCCGTTTCTCTGCTTGGCGATGATCACTTCCGCAATTCCTTTTTTCTCGGTATCGGGATTGTAATAATCATCCCGGTATAAAAACATGACCACGTCCGCGTCCTGCTCGATGGCTCCGGATTCCCGCAGATCCGACAGCATGGGTCTGTGCTCCGGCCGCTGTTCCACCGCCCGGGACAGCTGGGACAGCGCGATCACCGGCACCTTCAGCTCCCTGGCCAAAGCCTTTAATGACCGGGAGATCTCGGAAATTTCCTGCTGCCGGGAATCCGAGCTGCGGGATGAGCTGCCGCTCATCAGCTGCAGATAGTCGATGATCACCAGTTTCAAATCATATTCCAGCTTGAATTTCCTGCACTTCGATCGCAGCTCCGGGATCGAAATGCCCGGCGTATCGTCGATGATCAGATTGGATCGCCCGATTACCCCTGCGCCTTCGATCAGGCTCTCCCACTCCGCATCGGTGAGGTTTCCCGTCCGAAGATGCTGGGAATCCACTTTGGATTCCAGGGAAAAGAGGCGATTGACGAACTGCTCCCTGCTCATCTCCAGGCTGAACATGGCCACGGTCAGATTCTGCTTAAAGGCCACGTTCTGCGCGATGTTCAGGACAAACGCCGTTTTGCCCATGGAAGGCCGGGCCGCGATCAGCACCAGATCCGAGGGCTGCAGTCCGGCGGTTTTATAGTCCAGATCGATGAACCCCGTGGGGATCCCTGTAACATTGCCCTTGTTTTTGGACGCCTTTTCGATCCTCTCCATGGCGCTCATGACGATCTTGCGAATGGGGACGAAATCCCCCACATTCCTGCGTTGAACCAAATCGAACACTTTCTTTTCCGTGGTTTCCAGAATCTCCTCCAGGCTCTCCTTTCCCGCGTAGCAGGTGTTGGCGATCTCCTCATTGATCCGGATCAGCTTGCGCAGGGTGGATTTTTCCGCCACGATATTCGCGTAATATTTGATATTGGCGGAGGTGGGCACCGCCGTAACCAGATCCCGGATGAACTCCGGGCTGGAGACCTCAGGCGGCACGTCCTTTTCCCGCAGCCTGTCCTGCAGCATCACCAGATCCACCGGGCGTCCGGAATCGTTGAGCTCCACCATGGTCTCGAACAGCGTTGCGTATTGTCTGTTATAAAAATCTTCCCCCGTAATGATTTCGGAGGCCACTACGATCGCCTCCCTGTCCATGATCATGGAGCCGATCACGGACTGCTCCGCTTCCAGGCTGTGCGGGAGCACTCTTTTCAAAATCGCCTCATCTGCTGCCGCCATCTTTTCGTATCCTTTACGCTTCCCGTACTTTCACATACAACTTGCCCGTCACCTGTGGGTGCAGCTTCACGGAGACTTCATGGGTACCGAAGGTTTTGATCGCTTCGGGCAACTGGATCTTCTTTTTATCGATCTCCATACCGCACTGTTCTTTATAGGCGGCCGCGATCTCCTTGGAGGACACGGAGCCGAACGCCCGTCCGCCCTCTCCCGCTTTCATCGGGATCACCACGGACTTCTCCTCCAGCTCTTTCGCCAGGTTCTGCGCCGCCTCCAGCTGTTCTCTGGCCCGTTTTTCCTCCTGTGCCTTCTGCAGTTTCAAATCGTTCATATTGGCATTGGTCGCCTCCACGCCCAGCTTCTTTTTGAGAATGAAATTCTTCCCATAGCCGTCGCTGACTTCCACCACCTGCCCCTTTTTCCCGAGGGCCTTCACATCTTCCAGTAAAATTACTTTCATGAGATTTCACCTTCCTCTATCATCTTATCCAACGTTTTCTTCAAAATGCCGATTCCCTCCAGCACCGGCGTATTCTCCATCTGACAGCCCGCCATGTTCAGGTGGCCGCCGCCGCCCATACGCTCCATAATCACCTGTACGTTCACCTCGTCGATAGAGCGGGCGGAAAAATACAGTTTTCCCTGATAGGGGGTGATCACGAAGCTGGCCTTGATTCCCCGGATGTTCAGCAATTCGTTGGCCGCCTGAGCGCCGATCACGGTGGGGCTGGCCAGCCCCTCGCCGGTACAGACGGAAATGGCATAGGCGTTTTTGTAGATTTCAGCCTGGCTGGCCGCGTCCGCCTTCGCCTTGTATTCCGCCGCATTCTCCCGGAAAAGCTTGCGCACACGGGTCACATCCGCGCCGTTCCTGCGGAGAAATGCCGCAGCTTCAAACGTCCTCACCCCTGTCTTGGACACGAAGTTGTTCGTATCGATCACCATACCCGCATACATGCTGTCCGCTTCTTCGCTCTTAATGCGGAGGCTGTCGCTGATGTACTGCAGGATTTCGGATACCATCTCACAGGCCGAGGAGGCATAGGTTTCCACGTAGGAAAGGGTCGCGTTTTCGATGGTCTCCGTGCCGGCCCGGTGATGATCCAGCACCACGATGGACTTGCAG
Source organism: Clostridiales bacterium (assembly GCA_003343625.1). Taxonomy (GTDB): domain Bacteria; phylum Bacillota; class Clostridia; order Lachnospirales; family Lachnospiraceae; genus Gallintestinimicrobium; species Gallintestinimicrobium pullicola. Next base: position 21,056 of record QAKV01000033.1, on the reverse strand, counting down.
ATTTTCAGCAGATCCGGGCATTCCGTCAGAGACGGCTTGTTGACGTCCACCACCACCAAAACCGTGTTGGCTCCGGCACGTTCCACTGCCTGCGCGCTGTTGAGAAACATATCGCTTTCATATTCGGGATTGTTTTTGAACAGATCCACCAACGGCTGCAGGGAAGTGTTCACATCGTCGAGCACGATCTGCGCCTTTCTCTCCAGCGTCCTGGCGATCCGGTAAATACCGACAGCAGCTCCGAAACTGTCTACGTCCGCCATCTTGTGCCCCATGATCAGCACGTGATCCTTGCTCGTGATGATCTCACGCAGGGCATGGGCCTTCACGCGGGCCTTCACGCGGGTGTTCTTCTCCACCTGCTGGCTCTTCCCCCCGTAATAGTTGATATGCTCGGGCGTCTTGACCACGGCCTGATCGCCTCCCCGCCCCAACGCCAGATCGATGGCCGTGCGCGCGAACTCGTGGTTCTGGGCATACACCAGGCCGTCCAGGCCGATGCCGATGCTGATGGTTACCGCCATCTCGTTTCCGATGTTGACGGTCTTGACATCCTCCAGAAGTTCAAACCGCTGTTCCTGCATCTGGGCCACGGATTTTTTCTTCAGGATGATGAGATACTTGTCCTTTTCGATTCTCTGGCAGATTCCGTCGAAACCGGATATATACTTGTTGACTTTTCTCTCGATCAGAGCGGTCAGCAGGGAACGGCGCACCTCTTCCACGCTGGCCAGCGCCTCCTCGTAGTTATCCAGATAGATGAGCCCCACCGCCAGGGACTGGGCGTCGTTTTCCCGCAGCGCGATCTTCAGCGCCGTTTCATCGTACAGATAGATGGCATACAGACAGCCGTCATAATCGCTGTCCTCCATAATATCGCTGTCCTCGGCCACTCCCTTTAAGGAAACTTTGGTGATATAGGCCATGTACTCGCTCCCCTCGAAGGAAATGGGGATCTTCGTCTCCTGATCTCCCTGAGGAAGCCTGTCTTTGGTGATGGAGGGGAACACATAGGTGATGGACTTTTTGAACCCCTTCTCGCTGTGAATGGCGGCCTTAAAGGCAGTGTTGCACCAGATCACCCTGCCGTTCTCATCCAGAAGGGCGTAAGGGATCACCATGTCCCGCAGCAGCGTCTTCTGAATCTGGCCGTACTGCGTGGCGAAGCTGACCAGTTCGTTCAGGATCACCGGCCGATTATAGAACATCAACAGCACGATCATCCCGAAGTACAACAGCAGGAAACAGGACAGCAGGAAGCCGGCCCTGACATCCAGGAAATAGATCCCCGCATCCACCAGCAGCAACAAAAGCCCGAGATACAGGGATGTCTGCATGTAAATTTTCAGTCTGCCTTTCAGCCTGATTCTCTTCTTACTCATACTCTTCCTCTGTAATGCCTTACATTTTTAAAACTCCGATCGGCTATACGGATTTAGTATACCATTTCTCTGTGCAAAATGCCAGCCCCTAATCCCTCAGGCCCCGCCGTGTTCGACAAAACGCGGGTTCAAGTTGCAGACAATGCCACCCCCGCAGGAATTCCTCCGAGGCTCCGGATTCATAAAATGCGCGATGCGCTCTCCTGAGAAGAGCGCCATAGTCCCATCTCTATCTTGTTTCGCTCCGACAATATGCTAAAATAGAGAAAATCCATCCATAACAAAATCAGGAGGCAATTCTATGACCGATTTTTCCTTTCACACCGCCGTCCTCTACGGGGACAGCATTTCCGCAGAAAACGACTGCTCCCGGCTGCTGCAGGACAGGCTGCACATCGGCTCCATATTCAACCACGCCATCGGCGCCAGCGGCCTCTCCACCCACACGCCTGACAATCTCACAGGGCTTTTGGAGCAGAAAGAGGTGCTCCATCCGGATGCCGATCTGATTTTTCTCTGGCATGGAACCAACGACTGGTACTGGGGAGCGCCTCTGGGCGACCCCGGAGATAACACCCCCGAAACGTATTATGGCGCTCTCCGCTATGCGGTGAATTTCCTGCGCTCCGCTTCTCCCCGCGCCAAAATCATTTCCATGACGCCCCTTCCCCGCTGGCAGACGCCGGAAGGCATTTCTCCTTCCGCTTCTCCCCTGGACGGCTATTTCGTGCGCAATGCGGCCGGCCACACTCTGGCGGAATATGAAGCCGCACTCCTTCGCCGTTCCCGGGAACTCTGCTTCCCCGTAGTGGATCTGCGGACGCTGATGAACCTTCATCCCGGGAACGCTTCCCTCTATTTAAAGGACGGCATTCACCCCAATCTCAGGGGCTATGATGAACTGACCCGGATCATCGCCGCGCAAATCAGGTTATGGTACGGGAAATGAGCAAATCCTTTTCTGTCGTATGAAGAAAGGCCAGCCGGAAACTCTCCGGCTGGCCCCAAAAACTCTCGTTATTCCGCGATGTAAGGCATCAGCGCCAGATGGCGCGCTCTCTTGATCGCCACGGTCAGCGCTCTCTGGTGCTTCGCACAGTTGCCCGTAATCCTTCTGGGAAGGATCTTGCCTCTCTCGGATACGTATCTTTTCAGCTTGTTCACGTCCTTGTAATCGATGACGTTGTCTTTTCCGCAAAATACGCAGACTTTCTTTCTTCTGCGCATACCGCCTCTTCTCTTTGCCGGAGCATCCGGTCTGTCGGATTTATTGAATGCCATAATGGTTTACCTCCTGTCTGAACTGGTAAGGGCTCTGCGGCAGTCCGCCCGCAAAGCTTTAGTTAAAAGGGAGCTCCTCGTCGATTCCATCCGGAATGTTCATGAAGCCATCCCCTGCGGCAGCGGGCTGCGTCTTCGCGGAAGCTTCGCCGGCATAACCCCCATTGTTATTGCCCGCGCTGTTCTTGCTCTCCGCAAATTCCTGATCTTCCACCACCACATCCGTCGTATACACCTTGACGCCGTCCCGATTGGTATAACTGCCGGTCTGAATCCTGCCGGTGACCACGATCTTGATCCCCTTGTGCAGATATCTCTCCGCGAACTCCGCGCTCCTTCCGAATGCCACACAGCCGATGAAATCGGCGGAATTCTCGTCCCCGCTGCGGTTAAACCTGCGATCCACTGCCAACGTATATCTGGCGATTGCCGTCGCGTTCTCACCCTGGGAATACCTCACTTCCGGATCCCGGGTCAGACGCCCCATAAGAATAACTTTATTCATATCGACTCTCTTTCTTATTTCTCATCGTTTCTGACGACAAGATATCTGAGCACGTTGTCCATAATGCGAACGCGGCTTTCGATCTCCGCAGGAGCGGTAGCCGGCGCGTCGAACTGGATGAAATAGTAAAAAGCCTCTCTCATCTTCTGGATCTCGTAGGCGAGCCTTTTCTTGCCCCAGTCGTCCACGTTGGTGATGGTGCCCCCGAATCTCTCGATCAGAGCCTTGCATCTGTCAACGACCGCTGCTCTTTCTTCATCTTCGATTTTCGCACTTACAACGACAGCTAATTCGTACTTGTTCATGCAAATTTACCTCCTTTTGGTCTCTGGCCCCCTTCTTCAGGGAGCAAGGAATATATATCACGGGTAAATATGATAGCATACAAATCCCGCATTTTCAAGCATTTCTTTTCAGATCCCGCAGGTTTTTTTCTACCAGCTTGCGGGCTATCATGATCTGATGGCCGCAGCCTCTGCACTTGAGCCGAAAGTCCGCTCCGATCCGGAGCACTTCCCATTCCCGGCTTCCGCAGGGATGCTGCTTTTTGAGCGTGACGATATCGCCGGGCTGAATATCCATGGTCGTTCCCCTCTTTTCGTTTTCATTTCAAAAAGCCGCAAGGTTCAAAGAGCCGAAAAAATTTCCCCGATGCTGCCGCTCACCACCAGATCCGCCACGCCGTCCCGTCCGGTGGGCGTGCGGTTGATCAGCACCAGCTTATTTCCACGATAATAATCGATCAGTCCCGCCGCCGGATACACCACCAGGGAAGTTCCTCCTACGATGAGCACATCCGCCTGCCGGATATAATCCACCGCTTCCTGCATGATCTGCATATTCAGACTCTCCTCGTAAAGAACCACGTCGGGCTTGATCATACCTCCGCAACTGCAGCGCGGAATCCCTTCCTGTTCCTGAACGAACCGCGCCTCGTAAAAGCGGCCGCATTTCATACAGTAATTGCGCAGGACGCTGCCGTGCAGTTCCAGCACCTTTGTGCTGCCCGCCGCCTGATGAAGGCCGTCGATGTTCTGGGTGATCACCGCTTTCAGCTTCCCCTGCCGCTCCCATTCCGCCAGCTTGTAGTGCGCCGGGTTCGGCTTCGCGTCCAACGCCAACATCTTATCCCGGTAAAAGCGGAAAAACTCTTCCGGTTTTTTCATGAAAAAGGTGTGGCTTAAGATCGTTTCCGGCGGATAATCATACTGCTGGTGATACAGGCCATCCGTACTGCGGAAATCCGGGATGCCGCTCTCCGTGGATACCCCCGCTCCGCCGAAGAAAACGATATTATCGCTTTCGTCAACGATTTTCCTGAGTTTTTCCATTTCCGAAGTCCACATATTTCATATCCTCTTTCTTGATATGATCGTGCAGCCATTGCTGCAGATATTCGAACAGGTCGCGAATCATATCGTCCTGAGTACCGATGGAAAGATGAGAGACCCGTTCCGTGAATTCCTCCAGCTTCTGTTCGAATATGCGATGCTGCTTTTTCTGCAATTCCAGCCCGTCATAGCCGATGGACTCCATATACTCCTCTTCATGGGCGAAATGCTCCGCCGTATAAGTCTGCAGCCCCGCCAGGATCTTCCGGATATCCGCGCATTTAAACAGCATGTTCTCGTCTTCGAACAGCTTTCTGGCCTGATCCGTCAAATCCAGAAGCTTCACATGCTCCGCGTCAATCTGCTCCAGTCCCGTCCGATACTCTTCCCTGATCCGTTTCATCCGTTAGCCCTCTCCGTCTTTCGTAGTTTATCGTTTCTGGATTCGTCAGAATTTTACCATAAAAAGGGCCGATTTACAACCGGCCCGCAAAAAGTAACCGCAGCTTTCAGCCCTGCGTCAGATAGTCCTTCATCCGCTCCCCGGCAGGGGTAGCCGCCAATCCGCCTTCTCCGGTTTCCCGCACGCAGACCGGCATATTCTGCCCCACGCTGCGCATGGCATCGATGACCTCGTCCGGCGGGATCTTGCTGCGGATACCCGCCAGCGCCATATCCGCTGCCGACAGGGCCACCACCGCACCGGCCACATTGCGCTTGACACAGGGCACTTCCACCAGCCCTGCTACCGGGTCGCATACCAGACCCAGAAGGTTCTTCATGGCCATGGCCGCGCTGTGGGCGATAGCGGAGGCATCTCCGCCCCGCAAATAGACCGCCGCGCCGGCGGCCATGGAAGCGGCGGATCCCACTTCCGCCTGGCAGCCGCCCTGAGCTCCGGAGATGAAGGCCCGGGAGGCGATGACTCCGCCGATCCCGGCCGCCACATAAAGGGCTCTGGTCATCTCATCGTCCGAATATCCGCAGGCCTCCTGCATGGGAAGCATCACAGCCGGAACCACCCCGCAGGCTCCGGCTGTGGGCGCCGCCACGATTCGCTTCATGCACGCGTTGGATTCTCCCATTTTCAGCGCCTTTTCTATCACGCGTCCCAGAAACGGTCCGCAGATCGTCTCGTGTTCATCCACGTACTGCTGCATCTTTCCGCCGTCCCGTCCCGTCAGCCCGCTCCTGGAATACAACGTCGGATCGTAGGATGCGTCCGCGTCCTTCATGGCCCGGTACATGGCGCGCATCTGCGCAAAGGAGGCCTCCGGAGACAGCTGCCTTTCCCGGCAGTCATCCTCCAGTACCACCTCCCAGAAATTCCTGTTTTCTTCTTCCGCCTTCCGGCAGAGATCCGCTAACGACCGATGCATATTCTCCTCCATCAATCCATGCAAAGATAAATCACTTTTTCAATGCCCTCTTCCTGTTCCAGCCTCTCGATACAGCCTTCCGGCAGCTGCTGATCCACCTCGATCACCATCACCGCGTGGCCGCCCCTTTCGTCCCGGTAAACCTGCATGGTGGCGATATTGACCCCTGCGCTGCCCAGCCGTGAGGTGACCTTGACGATGCAGCCGGGCCTGTCCTGATTGAACACCACCACCGTTGGGGATTCTGCCGAAAAATCGGCCCGAAGTCCGTCGATCTCACAAATCCGGATCCTGCCTCCGCCGATAGACGCGGCCACCAGCTCCAGCTTCCGTCCGCTTTCGGACTTCACTTCCAGCTTCACGGAATTAGGATGAGCGTCCGGCAGGCTGATGCCGCCGATCTCGAAATCCATTCCCCGCTCTTTTGCCAGATCAAAGCTGTCCGGAATCCGCCTGTCGTCCACGGAAAGTCCCAGAAGCCCTGCCACCAGCGCACGATCCGTACCGTGCCCCTTTCCGGTGGCCAGAAAAGAACCGTGCAGCAAAATCTTTGCCGAGCGCACCTCCTCGCCCAACAGTTTGCGGGCCACCTGCCCGATCCTCGCTGCGCCCGCCGTGTGGGAACTGGACGGCCCCACCATCACCGGCCCGATAATATCCAGAATATTCATATTCTAAAAACCTCCGCCCTGTGGGGCTGCTTTCTCCTGTTTTCGTTTCTGGTATCATATAATATAACAGGAAATGGAAAGGAGCTCAACCGAAAATGAAAATCGGCATCGCCGGTCTGCCCGGGCAGACCGGAAATTATGAAGCTGCCCTGCGGCTGGCAGCGGCTTTGGCCCCGGCGGATCTTTTGGAAATCGAAGTCTCCCTGTCCCTCGACGCGGCCGGGAAATGGGATGCCCTTATTTTGCCCGGAGGAGGGGACATCGATCCTTCCTTTCTGCCGGGCCATCCGCCTCTGGATCCAGCCTGTTCTCCTCCCGATTCCGCCCTGGATGAAAAGCAGCTGCGGTTGCTGGACAGCTTCGTCCGCCTGCAAAAGCCCATCCTCGGCATCTGCAAGGGAATGCAGCTGATCGGACTGTATTTCGGCGCAGGATTCTGTCAGCATCTTCCTACCGCCCAAAAACACCGTTATCTGAAGTATGACCAGATCCATCCCTCTCAAACGGTTCCCGGCAGTTTTCTCGATCTTCTTTATGGAGCCTGCCCGACGATCAACAGCGCCCATCACCAGGGCCTGCGCTTTCCTGCAGGAACCGGAGGAACCGCGGAAAACAGCAGCACAAAAATCGCCGTCATCCAGCGATGCGATGACGGCGTAATCGAGGGAATCGTCCACAAAACCCTTCCCATCTTCGGGCTGCAGTGGCATCCGGAGCGGCTTTGCGGCCGCTTCTTTCGCCCGGATGCCATCGACGGCAGCCTGGTTTTTCGCTTTTTTCTCGATCGGATCCGCTCCGGATGCCGGTGAAGGTTTCCTTTTACAGCTGAACGGTTTGCGCGCAGGTAATCGCGATTTTTTCGGGTCTCTGTCCCATAAGGATCGCGCTGCGCTCATCCGGCTGCTGCATCCCGACATAAACCGCATACTCCCCGGCTTCCAGCATCCGGCGCCCATCCTCATCGTACAACGCGAACGCTGTATCCGGCAGCGAGATGCATACCTGCGTTTCTCCGCCCGGCTGGAGGAATACTTTTTTGAGCCCTTTGAGCTGTGGATTAGGCGTGCCTTCCCGCAGGGCTTTCACGTAAACCTGTACGGTCTGTCCTCCCGCCATCATCCCTGTATTCTTCACGGAAACGCGCAGCTCCACGCAGCCGCCGGCCTCGATGCTCTCTTTTGAAACCTCCGCCTTCCCCTGTTCGAACCGGGTATAGGAAAGGCCGTATCCGAACGGATAGAGCGCGTCCTGCTTCATGTAACGATAGGTTCTGCCCTGCATGGAATAGTCCGTAAACTCCGGCAATTCTTCCGCAGTGCGGTAAAATGTCACGGGCAGCTTTCCTTCCGGACAGCTTTCCCCGAACAACACCCGGGCCACCGCATGGCCGCCCTGTGCTCCGGGGTACCATGCCTGCAGGATGGCCGGAATATGTTCGTCCTCCCAGCTTAAGGCCATGGCGGAACCGGTCAGGGAAACCAGGATCACAGGCTTGCCGCTTTCCACCGCGATGCGCAGCACCTCGGGCTGCAGGCCGGGATAATTCAGATCCGGCTTATCGCCGCCGGCGAATTCGTTTCCGGCATCGCCCTGCTCTCCTTCGATGTCCGCATCCAGTCCCATCACGGCCACAATCACATCGCTGACTTCGCACACTGCCCTCACCTCGGAGAGACGATCCCCTGCCGTCGCCAATCCGGTGCTCTTGTCCCCGTACAGCGGACAGCCTTCGGAATAAAAGACCCGAACCCGATCGCCCACATAATCCTGGATGCCTTCCAGCACCGTCACGTACCGGGACGCCGTCCCCTCATAATTGCCCACAAGGGCTTTGCGAGAGTCCGCGTTCGGCCCGATCACGCCGATGGCGCCGATCTTTTCCGGGTTTAAGGGAAGCAGGCCGTTTTCGTTTTTGAGAAGCACCAGACTTTTCTCCGCGATCTTTAAGTTCAGCGCCCGGTTTTGAGGAGTGTCCACCCTGTCATAAGAAATGCTGTCGAAAGGGACTTTCCCTTCCTCCTCGAACATCCCCAGCTTCAGCCGGGTTTCCATCAGCCGGATGACCGCCTCGTCCAGACGGGATTCCTCCACATAGCCGCCCTTCACCGCATCCCGCAGGGAACGGAAGGCGCAGCCGCAGTTTAAGTCGCAGCCGTTATTCATAGCCATGGCTGCGGATTCCTTCTCGCTTTTGGTGATCCTGTGATTTTCGTGGAAGTCCATAACCGCCCAGCAGTCGCTGACCACATGGCCTTCGAACCCCCATTCGTCCCGCAGGATATCCGAAAGCAACGTCTTGCTGCCACAGCAGGGCTCCCCGTTGGTCCGGTTGTAAGCGCCCATTACGGCCTCCACCTTCGCCTCCTGAACGCAGGCCTTGAACGCCGGCAGGTAGGTTTCATACATATCCTGTTTGGAGGCTTTGGCATCGAAGGAGTGCCTCACATTTTCCGGCCCGGAATGCACCGCGAAATGTTTGGCGCAGGCCGCCGCTTTCATGTAATCCGGATCGTCCCCCTGCAACCCTTCCACGAACCGCACGCCCAGGCGGGAAGTCAGATACGGATCCTCCCCGTAAGTCTCCTGTCCTCTGCCCCAGCGGGGATCCCTGAAAATATTCACATTGGGCGCCCAGAATGTGAGCCCTTTGTAAATGTCCCGATCCCCCGCTTTTTTCTGAGCGTTGTATTTCGCCCTTCCTTCTTCCGCGATGACTTTCGCCATCTCGCCCACCAGATCCTCGTCAAAAGCGGCCGCTACGCCGATAGCCTGCGGGAATACCGTAGCTGTGCCCGCTCTGGCCACGCCGTGCAGCGCCTCGTTCCACCAGTTATAGGCAGGGATGCCCAGCCGTTCGATGGCTGGCGCATTATAGAGGGTCTGACTCACTTTCTCTTCCAGCGTCATCTGCGCCACGAGCTCCTCCGCCCGTTTTCTGTATTTACTCATGCTGTCGTCCTCCGGATCCCAGGGGCCGCAACACCGCGGCCCCGTCGAAAATAATTCATTATGCGAAAGGATTTTCGGTGGGATACATCATCCCTTTGGGCTGGTTGAAATTGATTTCTTCCGGCTCCACACCGATGTATTTGAATACTTCATACAGCGTTTTCCCGAAATGTCCGAAAGCCACCGCCCCGTGGTGAGGATAGTTCTTCTCGATCAGCACGTGGCGATAAAACCGCCCCATTTCCGGGATAGCGAACACGCCGATGGCGCCGAAGGAACGAGTCGCTACAGGCAGCACTTCGCCCTGTGCGATATACGCTCTCAGCTTCGCGTCGGAAGTGCTCTGCAGACGATAGAAGGTGATGTCGCCCGCAGCGATATCGCCCTCCAGAGTGCCCTGGGTCACTTCTTCCGGCAAAGTTCTCGCCATAATCCTCTGGAACTTCATCTCGCAGAATGCCAACTTGTTGGAAGGAGTGTTGCCGCAGTGGAAGCCCATAAATGTATCCTTCAGCGTATAGCTGCCATACTTGCCCTTGATCTCAGCCTCGTACATGTCCGCAGGTACGGAGTTGTTGATATCCAGAAGGGTCACCGCATCCTGGCTGATCACGGTGCCGATGTACTCGCTCAGCGCGCCGTAGATATCCACTTCGCAGGATACCGGAATGCCGCGCCTGGTCAGACGGCTGTTCACATAGCAGGGCACGAAACCGAACTGAGTCTGGAACGCGGGCCAGCATTTATTGGCCAAAGCCACGTACTCACGGCTGCCCTTGTTGGATTCGATCCAATCCAGCAAAGTGATCTCGTACTGCGCCAGCCTGTTCAGGATTTCGGGCTTTTTGTTGCCCTCTCCCAGCTCCGCTGCCATATCCGCCGCCACAGCCGCAATCCGTTCGTCTCCGGCGTGCTTGTTGAACGCTTCGAATAGATCCAGCTCGGAATTTTCCTGAATTTCAACGCCCAGGTTGAACAGCTGCTTAATGGGCGCATTGCACGCCATGAAATCCATGGGGCGGGGGCCGAAGGAGATGATCTTCAGGTTTCTCAGCCCCAGAATCGCTCTGGCGATGGGGCCGAATTCGTGAATCATATCCGCGCAGTCCGCAGCGGTGCCCACAGGGTACTCCGGAATATAAGCCTTTAAGTTGCGCAGGCGCAGGTTATAGCTGCAGTTTAAGACGCCGCAGTACGCATCCCCTCTGCCGTCGATTAAGTTATTGCCGGTCTCTTCTGCAGCGGCAACCACCATGGAAGGGCCTTCGAACTCCTTGATCAGCAGCGTTTCGGGAGTCTCGGGACCGAAGTTGCCCAGATATACCACCAGCGCGTTGCAGCCCGCTTCCCGGATGTCCGCCAATGCCTTTCTCATGTCTTTTTCGTTTTCGATGCAGACCGGACATTCATAGATATCGCCATACTTTTCGCGATACGCCCTGACCACGGCCTGCCTTCTGGAAACGGACAGGGTCATGGGGAAACAGTCGCGGCTCACCGCCACGATACCGATCTTTTCAACGGGAATGTTGTTCATTGTCTTCTCCTCCTGATTTTTATCTCAATATATTATTTTATTATCTGTAAACCGAATTTATCGTTCCGTGGGGATCAGTCCACCGTCAGATTTTCCCCCACCAGCCCCATGGGGCTTCCTTCCGGCAGGCCGCCTTCCGGATGCCCCAAAAGCCACTTGTTTTTGGCTGTCAGATGGCCGTCTTCCCCGCCTTCATGGGCACAATCCAACGGAAGGTTCGTATCTTTGGGCAGGACGATAGCGCAGCGGAACCCGCTCTCCTTCACCTGACAGGGCGCGTAGTGCAGGGTTGTTGCATACAGCTCCACCGCAGTGCCTGCGGGCACGAAAAAGGCCTCCGCTTTCGCAGTGTCATAGGTAAAATCCGCCCTGATATCCTGCTGCTGCCCGAGAAGCAGGATCAGCTCCGTGGCCGCAATATCGATCTCGGAACTCCTGTGGTATTCCAGGGCATTGAGCTTTTTGTTGTGCCCGTTGCAGTACCCCACCTGGATGGGCAGCTCCCCGTACAGCTGATCTCTCAATACCGAAAAAATGGGGAGCTCCTCCAGCGATGCCTCCGAAGGCTCATACACCACATCCTCGGGCAGCGGAGTCTTCTCCATGGCATTGACGAGTTCCGCCGTGTCCAGGTCTTCGATGATCCTTCCGTACTTCGCGAAAGAAGGATCCGTCACTTCCACGATTTTCATGTTCGTATACCTCCTGTATCCTTGATTTTATCGAAGAATCCCCGCCGGGATCCCCCCTTATTTCAGTTTCGGAAACAGCGCTTTCACCGCCGGATAGATCTGTCTGAACTGCGCGTAGCGGGCCTCGTATTTCGCTGCCAGCTCCGGGTCCGGTTCCACGGTGTCCACCACCTTCACCAGTTTTTTGGCCGCTTCCTGAACGCTGCCGTACTCGCCACAGGCCACGGCCGCCAGGATGGCGCCTCCGTATCCGGGCCCCTCTTCGCTCTCTTGCACATCCACCTTGATGTTCATCACGTTGGCGATGATCTTTTTCCACAGAGGGCTCTTGGCGCCGCCGCCACAGATCTTGGTTCGCTCGATGGAAATCCCCAGAGACCGCGCCACTTCGAAGGAATCCCTGAGGGCGAAAGCCACGCCTTCCAGCACCGCCTGAGTCATGTCCGCCCGGCTGGTATCCATGGTCATTCCGATAAAGGTCCCTCTGGCGTCGGGGTCGTTGTGGGGGGATCGCTCTCCCATCAGGTAGGGGAGAAAGAACACGTGGTTCTCTCCCAGTTTTTCGATCTGCGCCTGCTCCTTCGCATAATCCGAAGTGCCCAGAATATCGTCCATCCACCACTTGTTGCAGGAAGCGGCGCTGAGCATGCAGCCCATCAGATGATAATGTCCATCCGCGTGGGCGAAAGCGTGAAGAGCGTTATTTTTGTCCACGCCGAACTTCTCGGAGGAAATGAAGATCGTCCCGCTGGTGCCCAGGGAAATGTTGCACATGCCGTCTCCTACTGTGCCGGTGCCCACTGCGGCAGCCGCGTTATCCCCGGCCCCCGCTGCCACCTTCACACGGTCGGAAAGGCCCAGCTGCTCCGCGATATCGGGGAGCACTGTCCCCACCACCTCATAGCTCTCATACACTTTCGCCAGCTGGCCTTCCTTCACGCCGCAGATCTCGCACATCTCGGGAGACCAGCAGCGGTTCTTCACATCGAACAACAGCATGCCGGAGGCGTCGGAAACGTCCGTGCAGTGCACGCCGGTAAGCCGATATGCCAGATAGTCTTTCGGCAGCATGATCTTTGCGATCCGGGCGAAATTCTCCGGCTCCCTGTTCTTTACCCAGAGGATCTTGGGCGCCGTAAAACCGGTGAAAGAGATGTTCGCCGTACAGGCGGACAGACGCTCTTTCCCGATCACCTGGTTGAGATAGTCGTTCTCCTCGGACGTCCTTCCGTCGTTCCATAAAATCGCCGGGCGGATAACCCGATCCTGATCATCCAGAATGACCAGCCCGTGCATCTGGCCGCCGAAGCTGATGCCCGCCACCTGCTCCGCGTCGAAGCCCGCCAGCAGTTCCTTCATCCCCTCCATGGTCTGTTCAAACCAGTCCTCAGGATTCTGTTCCGACCAGCCCGGATGGGGAAAATACAGCGGATATTCCCTGGAGACCACATTCGCGATCCCTCCTCCGCTTTCCATCAGCAAAAGCTTCACCGCCGATGTGCCCAGATCAATGCCGATATAATACATCTTCTGCCTCCTTACGCCGTGTTTTGAGTTCCGAAAAAAAGATCCCGCAGCATCCCGTGCCCCGCGCTTTGCTCCCTCCTTGCGTGCCCGGGCACGCAAGGCCGCAGTTCCCTTTTTTCTTCCCGCATCTTCGCTTTCATCATACCCGCTGCCCCCCGGAAAATCAAGGGGTTGTTTCAATTTTGGCACTTTCCGACAACTCCCCGCCCCAAAGAGCGCGAAAAGGAACGTTCGGATTGTGCATTTTCCCGTTTTTCGTGCCCGAGCACATCATTCCCGGACCTTTCGTTGACTTTTCTTTCCCCGATGTGCTAAGGTGAAAAAAGAAAAACGTTTTTCGGGGAGGTAACATATGGCAACCATCAGGGAAATCGCAGAGCTGGCGGGGGTTTCGCGGGGAACCGTGGATCGGGTATTGAACCATCGGGGTTCGGTGAATCCGGCTACCGCCGCCCTGATCAGCGAGATCGCGCGCAAGCTGGATTACCGGCCCAATCGGGCGGGCATGGCCCTGGCCGCCCAGCGCAAAAACCTGAAGCTGGGCGTACTCCTTTTCGATGCGGGAAACCGGTATTTCGAGGAGGTCTGGAAGGGTGTGGAACAAAAGGCCGCGGAGCTGGCCTGTTATAATTGCACCGTGCTGCGGGAAAAGACCGCCTTCTCCGCTTCCGCCCAGTCGGACGCCCTCCTGGCGCTCAAGGAGCAGGGCATCGACGGACTGGTTCTGACCCCCTTTAACGATCCGGCCATCGCACGCCAGATCGACCGTTTTTCGGAGGAGGGGATCCCGGTAATCACCACCAATACCGATATCCGCAACTCCCGCCGCCTGGCTTTCGTGGGCAGCGATTTCTACCGCTGCGGCCAGACCGCCGCCGGCCTGATGCGGCTGATGACTTTCGGGGAGACCAGCGTGGGAATCATCACCGGTTCTTCGCAGGTTCTCTGCCACACGGATCGGATCCGTGGCTTCTGCGATAATATCGCCGCGCGTTATCCCCAGATTCGCGTGCTGGATACCATCGAGAACAGCGACGACGAGTTCGAAAGCTATGAAAAGACGCTTGCCCTGTTAAAACGTTATCCTCAGATCAACGCCCTTTATTTCACCGCCGGAGGGGTATACGGCGGCTGCCGGGCGGCCCTCGCTGCCGGGCGGAATGACATCCGCATCATCGCTTACGATAACGTGCCAACTACGGCGGATCTGATCCGCCGGGACGTCATCTGCGCCACCATCTGCCAGCAGCCGGAAGTGCAGGGTTCCCTGCCCCTGCAGCTTCTGTTCGACTATTTGTCCACCGGGCTGCAGCCCGAGAAGGAATTCTATTATACAGCGGTGGACATCCGGATCCGGGAGAATCTGTGAGCGGTTTTTTTGTACGTTTTTCCGAATTGTTATGAAGATCAGATTGTGATATATTGAAAGCATACGGAGAGTTCCGCAAGGGGAGTCTCCAGTTTCAAAAGGAGGGGGATCGTGTGAAAAATAAGCCTGATCGCTTATTTTTCACACGGCTATTTGTGCCGGAGCGTCACAAATAGCAATGATGGCATCAGAGAAATCGCATTCTCGATTTCTCTTCGCCCCGTCGCTGACGCTCCGGAATGGAGGTTTTCATGTTCAAAAAAAATCCTGTTCTCGTCGTTCTGTCATTTGCCTGTGCCGTCATCGCGCTTTCCGGCGCTTCTTCGCTTTCAGCCCGCGCTGCGGCCCAATTCGACCCGGCCTTCTACGGAGCAGCCTATCCTGACGTGGTAGCCGTCTTCGGTACGGATCCTCAGGCTCTGCTCAATCATTATCTGGCCTACGGCATGGCCGAAGGGCGCTTTCCTTCCGCGGCCGCCCAGCCCGGTGAAGCCGTGGAGGGCTTCACGGCCGCGGCTCCTGCAGCGACGGCCCCTTCTCCCGCCGATCCCGCTTCAGCTTCAGCCGCAGCCACCGCGCAGCCCGCTTTTCAGCCCGTTCCCATCGATCAGCTGGCCAACCTGTCCAGCCTGCGCAAGAGCATGACGGACGAGGAATTCGCCCTGGCCTATCAGGCAGCGCTGAATGTGGTAGCTCCTTATGTGGGCCTTTCCCGGGAGGAACAGATCTACGGCATCACGGTTACGATCCGCGCCCTGTTCGACAGCGGGATGGGCTATTCCATGTCCACGCCGCACTATAACGACCCTTATGGCTATTTCATTCTCGGCACCGCGTCCTGCGCAGGTTGCACCCGCGCCACCGGCCTGTGCCTGAACATCCTGGGGATCCCTTACGAACATGTAAACGAAAATCAATATTCCCATCAATGGTGCCGTATCAATGTGAACGGAGTTTATTGGATCAGCGATGCCTACGGCCTCTATTGCGGCCCGGAGCCCGCTCCCTATCAGCATCCCTGGTTCTGAGCCAGCCTCCAGCCGCACTTTTTATCACAAAGGGACTGTTATACCAAACCGTATAACAGCCCCTTTATTTCCAGCGGATGAACCAGTCCATTTTCTTCTACAATCACAACATAGTTTTCAAAATGGTGTCCGTTTGCGGCACCCTGCATCAAAGTGTCTCTGGTAAGCCACATGGACAGATAGACACTTTTTACAACTTGGACAGCGTTTTCGTCTAAACCAAATTACTATGCAAGGCGGAGTTGATTAAGAATCGCTCCAATATCTCCATTGATACAAATTGACTTCCTTTTTATTTCATCAGGAGCAAAAGCCTCTCCGTAATTCAAACAGGCATACACCGCATCTTCCCACTCGTATGCCATCCTCCAGAAGCTATACTTGACTATCGTTGGCGTATTGAATCCAACGGCTGCTTCCAAAAACAGCGCTCTCACGCTTTGATGTCTGCGGAGAAAATCTGAATATCGCTGTGCTGCCTGGCGCCAGCCTTCGTCCTCCACAAAAGTATCATCAGCCCGAAGATTCATGCTCATAGGTTTTCCGCACTGCGGACAGTAGGGAACCAATTCAGAGGGCACCTTCATTTTAGGCGCAATCCCTTCCGGTAAATTTATCTCACCGTTTTCAGCGATCACATAGCCCTGGGCCTCAATCATTTTACGGATAATCTTTCCATTGTCATAAGTTTCCTTATGGCAGGGGACACTACATTGAAACAAGCCATAATCCCCTTGCGTATAAAACAGGCGGTGCTTATCAAATCCCGCTTTTTGAAAACAGTGGTCCACATTGGTCGTCAAGACAAAATAATCTTTATCCTTCACCAAATCATAAAGCTCTCTGTAAACAGGCTTCAGAGCATCCATATACCGGTTAATGTAAATATACCGGCTCCAATACGCCCACTGTTCTTCCAGGGTATCAAAAGGATAAAATCCGCCGGAATACATATCGCGGAAACCGTACTTCCCGATGAAATCCCCGAAATATTTTTCAAACCGTTCCCCGGAGTAAGTAAACCCGGCGGAAGTGGAAAGCCCCGCTCCGGCGCCGATGATCACCGCGTCCGCAAGCTCCAGTTCGTGTTTTAGCCGTGATATTTTATCGTAACAGGCGTTTGTAGATTTCATAGTCGCTGTCTTTGAAAACATTGAAAATCACCTCGATTTGGTTTGGATTCTGTTGTTGCCATGTCCTGACCGTCTGTATGGCGATCTCCGCCGCAAGCTCATTTGGAAAATGGAATTCGCCGGTGGAGATGCAGCAAAATGCTACGCTCCGCAAGTTGTAAGACGCCGCCAGTTCCAGGCAGGAGCGGTAGCAGCTTGCCAGCTGTTCATGGTCTGTCTTTGTAACGGCTCCGCTAATGACAGGGCCGACCGTATGCAACACATAGCGGCAGGGCAGATTATAAGCTCCCGTGATTTTCGCCTTGCCGGTGGGTTCTTCTTTCTTCTGTCCGGCCATGATATTGGCACACTCCATGCGGAGTTGCACCCCCGCGTAGGTGTGGATAGCATTGTCAATACAGCCGTGACAGGGAACGAAGCAGCCCAGCATTCGGCCGTTCGCCGCATTTACAATCGCGTCCACCGCGAGCGTGGTAATATCGCCCTGCCAGAGATACAATCCGGATTGCGCCGGCGTCAGATCTTCCAGCCTTGTGATGCCCCTTTCTGCAAGGCGTTCCTGCAGATAAGCGTCCTGAACTTTCAAAAAATCCCCGCTGGCCGGAACAGGCGGGCGCACATTCATCAGGCTCCGCAAAAGGCGCTGTTTACACGGCAGATCGGCAGGAATCTCCATGTTCTGATATTCTTCTTTTTCGTTCAGCAAATAGCGGATCAGGAAGTCAAGCCGCTGTTCTTGGTCCATGAGCTGCGTCATGGGGCGTTACCTCCTTTCGATTGCCCTCGCGGGACAAATTTCAAAGCAGTTCCCGCAGTGCAGGCAATGTTCCCGTTCAATCACGACGGGCTTCTGTGTAATATCAATGCACTTCTGCGGGCATTTGGAATAGCACAGTTGACAACCGATACACTTGTCTGTCACAAAGTAACCGGTCCCCTTTACCTGTGCACCGCCAAAGGAAAAGCTGGCCCGTTCTATCGGAAGTTCGGAGAGATCGAACCATTCGCCGGTTCCCTCATAGATTTTGAATACGGTAAGGGCGCTGCGGGAACGCACATCGGGATAAATCTTCTCCATATACGGATTCTTGCGAAACAGGGCAGGCAGATTGTCCGGGCCGATTTCTTCCGCCTTGCCCTGTACCGACACGGCCACACAGGAAAGGGGATCTTCACCTTTCATGGCGGTAAACGCAATGTTTTCATTGGCTTTCAGGCGATCATAAAAATTTTTGCCCTTTGCAGTCAGGAAGTAAAGCCCGCTTTCATCGTAGTCCATAATGTCGATGGCGCAGGTAACGGGCCGCCCCTCGCAGTCCGCGGTGGCGAAGACGGCAGAGTGGATTTCTTCCACGATATACTTAAGATAATCTCTTGTCTGCATGATAGGCCTCCTGTTTTTTCTTATGAGTTTATTGTAATCATCCCTGGATTGACTGTGAAGTACGCACAATATTGTGGTATAGTTACTCAAGCGATACTATTGTGCAGTTACCAAAAAGAACGATTTTGTATTTCGCAGGCCATACCGTCTAATTTAAAGCTATTGAAAGAGTATTATCATGCGGCTTCGGGGCATCAAAAAGCGTGCGCCGAGCGCGGTTGCCGTCAGGCGAAGCGCTATTTTTCGCGCGAGGTGCGCATCCTCAGCGGAGCGTCTTTTTTATACGGCAGGTAATGAAATTTCCTATCGTATAAAAAAAGGGCCGACGAGCCGGCGCATTCTTTCCTGCGCCGGCTCGTCGGCCGCACTTTTATTATCTGCTGGCAATCACTTCGCTCCAGCTGTTGATTCCGATGATGGATTTTGCAAACTCCGTGTAGGTCTCCGCCCCGGGCTGATCGATATTTTTGAAAACGTCGTAAATGAATTTCCGCTGCCCGCTCTGAGTGGAGAGCCCCAGCGCCAGGCCTTGCGCCACCTCTTCCGCCGCATCCGTCTGCCTGGACAAAATCATGGCGTCGATATAAGGATTGCTGTCCGCCGCATAATAAGCATAGGCGAAAGCCGCCGCCTGATTGACTTCTCCGTCCAGAGAAGAATACCCCAGCTCGCTCAGAATCACGGGCCGCACTTCTCCCTCCGCTGTTAACATTTCCGGCCGCTGCAAATAGTCCGTCACCACCTGAATGTTCTCCATCGTCACGATGGATGTATTTTCAGAAGCCGTGATCAGGCTTCTAATCTTCCCGGAAGAATTCCAGAACGTCGTGTTGTCCAGCGGATACGCGTAGGGATGATGTGCCAGTCCCCAGTCGATATTCCCTTCCGCCGACACGATCCGGTTGATCTCCGCCAGCATATCCTTCACGTCGTAGGAATTTTTAGAACTTAAATTCCTGTCCCACTGCTGATCCATGGAAACGTAAACCCTCGCATTGGCGTTCATGCTCTTGATGCTGTTATAAAACACCCGCACCGCATTGGCATATTCCCGGGCATAGGTCTCCAGATCCACATACTGCATGTAGTTCCAGTCAGAGCGGACGTTGACCTCATTTCCAACGATCCAGTTCATCACCGTGCCGTGTTCGCCGTCCCGATACCTCTGCGCCAGGAAAGCGCCCACTGCCGCCATCGTCTCGATACCTGCGTCCTCCGCCGTGTTGAAAGCATAATAGTAAGCGGAACCGTCCCGGGAAAGCGGATGGATCAGCTGCGGCTGAGCCGCGCTTTTATTGTTCAGCAAAATCGCCGTAATGGTGATCCCCTTCTGCGTCAGAATGGAGAAAACGTGATCGTATTCCGCGATCCGCTGACCGTTAAAGGCGTAGGTAATCCCGTTGTATGTATAGTAAATGGTAGGATAATTTCCGTTGGTGGTTTCCCCTAAAATATTGGAGATAGGGATATTGTATGCCGCGTGATGAACCCCCAGATCGTCCAGCTCGCCGCCCGTAAGCTTCATCGGATCCACCAGAATCCCCTTGATGGACTCCTGAGATGGAAACGCGCCCTGATAAGCCGCCAACGCTTCCGGATTGGTGATGTACTGGGGATCGCACAGGGGAACATATTCCCCATCCAGTTTTACCGCCACTACGAATTTGGAATACAGTCTGGAGTCCGTCTGATTTTCATTCACCCCTGCCTGCAGGGAAAATTCCTTATCCTTTGGCACCGTCGCGATGGACTCCGCGTCCTGATTCAGCTCCGTGTCGTACATATTCATCTCGAGCAGATAAAAGTTATCGTCATCGCTGGCAGGCTTTTCCTCCACGCTGGCCTTCAGCGTGAACGTTCCGCTGCCCGGCTGAATTTCACAGGACTCCACCTGAACGAAATGGGCGCGATTCTCTTCCGTCAGCTCCACATAAACTTCCGGCTCTTCGGTCTCCGTTTCAGTCTCCGATTCCGCCTCAGTCTCTGCCAGCTCCTCCTGGATTTGGGGTTCTTCCGTCTCTTCTGTAGTCGCCGTCTCCAGCTGCGCTGTCTGGCTGGTTCTGTCGTTCAGCCAGAACGCCCACCAGATCCCACCGCCTGCCGCGCAGGCACAGATCGCCACAACCGCAACGTAAATCGCCGTCAGCTTCCTGATACCCATCTTCTTCCTTCGCCGACGGCCCTCTCTCTTCTTCATTTCTCTCTCCTGATCCAAAATAACTCCTCGTCCTGCCGGTTCCCCGGCCTCTCTCCTAAAACCATCGCTGCGGCTACTATTGTAGCATCCGCCAAAAACAAAATGCAATAGCCCCAAGTAATAAATATGTAATATTTTCTTCCAATGAGCCGCGCAACCGGCCATTTTTCGCGCAAAGAGGAGAGATTTCTCTCCGAAAGGCGCGAAGAATCGGACGGGTATGGGGCGAATGCCCCAAAGCGAGAAAGGCCAAAGGGCTTTCGAGCGGCTGCGCGGCGGAGTTCAGAGAAGCCAAACTCCTTCCGTGAGCCGCGCAACCGGCCATTTTTCGCGCAAAGAGGAGAGATTTCTCTCCGAAAGGCGCGAAGAATCGGACGGGTATGGGGCGAATGCCCCAAAGCGAGAAAGGCCAAAGGGCTTTCGAGCGGCTGCGCGGCGGAGTTCAGAGAAGCCAAACTCCTTCCGTGAGCCGCGCAACCGGCCATTTTTCGCGCAAAGAGGAGAGATTTCTCTCCGAAAGGCGCGAAGAATCGGACGGGTATGGGGCGAATGCCCCAAAGCGAGAAAGGCCAAAGGGCTTTCGAGCGGCTGCGCGGCGGAGTTCAGAGAAGCCAAACTCCTTCCGTGAGCCGCGCAACCGGCCATTTTTCGCGCAAAGAGGAGAGATTTCTCTCCGAAAGGCGCGAAGAAT
>QAKV01000013.1 GCA_003343625.1 Clostridiales bacterium | reverse complement strand
ATCCCCGGCGTTATGGCCAGCCGTACCATCCGCAACGAGCGTGAGCGCCGTGCTACTGCTATGCTGACTCCTTTCATGCCCTGCGGCGCCAAAATTCCCGTGATCGCCCTTTTTGCCGGCGCATTCTTTGACGATGCGGGCTGGGTGAGTTTTACCATGTACTTCACCGGCATCGTTCTGATTTTCCTGGGTGCTCTGCTGGTCAACAAAATTGCCGGTTACAAGAACCGCAAGTCTTTCTTCATCATCGAGCTGCCCGAGTATAAAGTTCCCTCTCTGCTCTTTGCCCTGAAAGCTATGTGTGCCCGGGGCTGGGCCTACATCGTAAAGGCCGCCACCATCATTCTGCTGTGCAACACCGCTGTGCAGATCATGCAGACCTTCAACTGGAGTTTTGCTGTGGCCGAAACTGCCGATAGCTCTATTTTGGCCTCCATTGCCCACCCCTTTGCCTATCTGCTGATTCCCATTGTTGGCGTCCTCAGCTGGCAGCTGGCCGCCGCCGCTGTCACCGGCTTCATCGCCAAGGAAAACGTGGTGGGTACTCTGGCTGTCTGCTTTGTGGGTCTTGAGAACCTCATTGACACCGATGCGCTGGAAATGATGGAAGGCGCCGGCGCTGAGGTGGCGGGTGTCATCGCCATTACCAAGGTGGCTGCTCTGGCCTATCTGATGTTCAACCTCTATACTCCTCCGTGCTTTGCTGCCATCGGTGCTATGAACAGCGAGATGAAGAGTGCCAAGTGGCTGTGGGCTGGAATTGGTCTCCAGATGGGCACTGGTTATACAGTCGGCTATCTGGTCTATCAGATTGGAACCCTGGTTACCACCGGCTCGGTTGGCGCGGGTTTTGTTCCCGGTCTGATTGCAGTGGGTGCTTTTGTTGCTGTGCTGGTTTACCTGTGCCTGAAAGCGGATAAAGATCTGAAGCGCGAGTACGCACTGAGCGGGGCGAATGCGTAATGATTGACTACATTGTGATTGCCATTATTTTGGTGATTGTGGCTGCTGCTGCTTTCTATGTATATAAAGCAAAAAAAAGTGGCAAGAAATGCATCGGGTGTCCCGATGGTTGCTCTGGATGCAATGCCAAAAAAGGTGACGCCCACTGTAGTTGCAGCGAACACAAGCATAAATAGTACAAGCAAATATAACTGCGGTTCTCCCAATAGGAGAGCCGCAGTTTTTTGGAAATTGTACAATGCCTAGTGCTTCTGAGCGGGCATAACTGGGCAAAAAATACATAATTGCATATTGACAGTAATCGGTGCGACTGATACTATATAAATGGTTAGAGTACGCTAACCGCTTGCTTTTTGCTTCGCTGTTAGCGTTTGCTAACCTTTCGGGCTTGAGACGAATCTTGCTGCTTTTATTAAAGGGCTGAAGGATGGGATGTCTTTGTGAAAACCAAACGCATCACAGAAGACTATGTGAAAATGATTTACCAACTGTCACAAAAGGGAGAGGTTCGCTGTTGTCGATTAGCTGAGTGGTTATCTGTGTCCCGACCCACAGTATCGGTGTCGATCAAGGCTCTTTCGGAAGAGGGCCTTGTATATCAAGATGATTTTAAAAATATTCACTTGACTGAGCAGGGATTAAAACTGGCACGGGAAGTGGAAGCCAGGCATCGGGTGTTATATGAATTACTGATAACGCTTGGGGTTGATGAGAGAATTGCTTCAATAGATGCTTGCAAAATGGAACATGCACTGGGAGAAGAAAGTTTTCAGGCTCTGCAATCACTGCTTAGCAATCCAAAGTAAGTAGCGGGGAACTTTACACTTGTTTGGGAATGAGGGCTGGATGTGCTGATAGAGTGGTTAAAGAATGAAATCCTGACAAAAGCAACATGGCACAATGATATACCCGGAATTTGCATCTGCCAGTTTGAATGGATAGGGCCGGTCAATGAGGCTGTGAATCCATTCCCTACGGAGCAGACGTCGCAGCTGATTGAAATGTTTTTTTGCGTTGAAGGTGAAATCATTGCACAGCGAGGGGATACCGATCAATGTCGAGTGACAAAAGGAAGCGTCTTGATCCTGGGCGGTACAGCAGAACAGACCTCTTTCAGTATCGGCGAAAATATGCGAGGGGTTTTGGTATCAATCGATACTCACCAGATTGAAGATAATCCATTTTTGTTCTGTGACATTTTGGGACTGGATTTGAAACTATTTAAATCCAAGATGGATGAATGGCCAGGGAGAATGGTGCTGGTGAGCAACGGTTGGACGCAATCTTTGTTTGAGCAGTTGGCCTTTCTTCCAGCCGATGAGGGCAGGAAATATTGCCTTTTGAAATCGCTGGAACTATTATACGTTTTGAATACAAGAGACTATGGGGTGGAATATAACTCTCTGATTAAAGAAGGGGGGCGGATGTGCCAAAGTGTATTGGATGCCCAAAAGTATATGGAAGAGCATTTGTCTGAAAAAATTACGATAACTCAATTGAGCAGAACACTTTCGGTCTCACCCACCTACCTGAAAGCAGAATTCCGTCGAATGTATGGAACATCCATACATCGCCGGCTAATTGAACTGCGTATGCGGCGAGCTGAAGATTTGATTCGTAGCACGGATTATCCCATTTACCAAATTGCGCAAGAAGTCGGATACGAGGGTGTGAGTCAATTCAGCGCGGTTTTTAAAAGACAGTACGGTGTTACACCAGGACGTTTCAAAAAAATGTCAAAAACAATAATGCGGTGTCCGTTTCGATAATGACAGCCAAAGAAGAGTTGGGTATAATGATTGGACGCTCAACAATATCTTGATGCAAAAGGAGTGATCGCGGTGAAACAACATCGTTTTTGGGCCTGGGGTGCGGTAATCTGCATGATCATGGTCATGGTCACGGGCTATAAGCGGAAATAACAGAAAGGGAGTATTAAAATGAGTGTTTATTCTAAACTGGCTTGTTTTGTAGGAGGCACGTTGTTCGGGTCTTTTGGTATCAAACTTCTGTCCAGCAAAGACGCTAAAAAGGTATATGTGCATGCAACTGCAGCCGGTTTGCGCATGAAAGATTCCGTGATGGAAACGGTTACAAATGTGCAGGAGAATGCAGCTGACGTTCTCGCCTCTGCCAAAGAACTCAATGAAGAGCGGGCCGCTAAGGAAGCTGAGGAGAGTGAGGCAGCCAAGGTGGAAGACGTGGAAGCCTGACATCAGCAGAGGGAGCCGCCCTACGCGGCTCCCTTTTTCCGTGAAGGAGGATAATTCATGAACGCAACGATTCTGCACGAGAGTCATGGCCGCATCCGAATTAGACTAAAGCAAAGACGAATGACTTTGGAACAGGCGGACCAATTGGAAGCATGGTTGCAGAGTAGAAACTGGGCACAACAGATTACTGTCCATGAACGCACATGTACTGTAATTGCGTATTATAGCGGAGACAGACGAGAAGTATTGGATGATTTTCGCCGCTTTTCCTGGAAAGAAGCAGAGAAAAATGTGAATTTGCCGGTGCATAGCAGCCGTGCCTTGAACCGGGAATTTGAAGAAAAATTGGTGGGTAAAATTATGCTGAAGGCAGCCTGCACGCTGTTTTTGCCGCCCCCTTTAAGAATTGCCCGTATTCTTTGGCATATGGTTCCCTTTGTCAGGCGGGGGTTACGCTGCCTGTTGCGCCGGAGAATAAAAGTGGATCTGCTGGATGCTCTATCTATTTCGATCTCTGCCTGCCGAGGCGATTTTGGCACCGCTGGAGCGGTTATGTTCCTGCTTGAAGTAGGGGAACTGCTTGAAGAGTGGACTCGAAAAAAGTCAATGGAAGATCTGGCTCGCTGTATGTCGCTCAATATAGATCGGGTTTGGCTTCGTACCGAGCAGGGAGAAGTACTGGTTCCGGTTTCCCAAGTCCAGCCAGGAGACGCAGTCATTGTGCGTGCCGGTAGTGTCATCCCTATGGATGGTATCGTATTGGAAGGTGAAGCAACTGTCAATCAGGCGTCTCTTACAGGAGAGTCTATACCTGCGATCAAACGGCCTGACAGTACCGTTTATGCGGGTACCGTAGTAGAGGAAGGCGAATGTGTCCTGGAAGTAAAACAGGCATCCGGGCAAAGCCGCTACGATCAAATTGTACATATGATTGAACAATCGGAGCAGATGAAGTCGGCGGCGGAAAGCAAGGCTGCTCACTTGGCGGATAAGCTGGTTCCGTATACTTTTGTAGGCAGTTTGTTGAGCTTTGCGTTGACGCGCAACGTGGCACGGGCTTTATCGGTTCTGATGGTGGACTTTTCCTGCGCACTGAAATTGGCGATGCCTTTGGCAGTACTCTCGGCTATGCGGGAGGCCGGAAAGGCGCATGTAACAGTCAAGGGGGGAAAATTCCTGGAGGCGGTAGCTGCGGCAGATACCGTTGTTTTCGATAAAACAGGTACCCTTACACATGCTTGTCCCCGGGTAGCAAAGGTCATTCCCTTTGGAGAGAACAAAGAAACCGACATGCTTCGTCTTGCAGCCTGTCTGGAAGAGCATTTCCCGCATTCCATGGCGAATGCAGTAGTGGAAGAGGCAAAACGACAGGGGCTGACCCATGAGGAATTCCATTCAAAAGTGGAATATCTGGTGGCTCATGGCATTGTGAGTACGGTGGACGGTAAGCGTGTATTGATCGGCAGTGCACATTTCGTTTTTGAAGATGAGAAATGCAAAATTCCGGAAGGAGAGCAGGAACGATTCGCTATGCTGCCGGAAGAATACTCCCATCTGTTCCTGGCGATAGGCGGGCAACTGGCGGCTGTGCTCTGTATCTCTGATCCTCTGCGAGAAGAGGCCGCCGCAGTGCTTCGTACATTGCGAAATATGGGAATTAAACGAACAGTGATGCTTACTGGCGACAGCCAACGTACAGCAGCTGCCATAGCATCTCAATTAGGTGTGGATGAGTTCCGGGCGGAGGTCTTGCCAGCAGATAAGGCGGAGTTCGTTGCACGCCTGCGTAAGGAAGGACATACGGTTTTGATGGTGGGGGATGGAATCAATGATTCTCCCGCACTTTCCGAGGCGGATGCAGGAATTGCTATTAGTGATGGCGCAGCTTTAGCCCGAGAAATTGCAGATATTACCATTGCCGCTGATAGCCTTTGGGAACTGGTTGAACTGCGTCGTATTGCGATGGAGCTGATGAAGCGTATTCACTCTAACTATCATTTTGTGATTGGTTTTAATGGCGTGCTTATTGCACTGGGGGTAATGGGTATTTTGCCACCGGCAACTTCCGCAACATTGCATAATTTGTCTACATTGGGTGTGAGTCTGAGAAGCATGGGTCCATTACCAAAAGCACAGAGAATGCTGATTGCTGAACAATAAACGGAAAACATTTTGCATACTGCGGAAGGTAGGTTCTGGAATCAAAAAATGAAGTATTAGTTGTTGCAAGGAGTTGATGTGACTTGGCATCGATTACCAATCGAAAATCTGAGTGGATTCTATGCCCGATATGCCATTGTCGAACCAGAATAAGGGTACTCAAAGATACGACTCTTTTGAATTTCCCTTTATTTTGTCCCAAATGTAAACGGGAAATGCTCATCAACATTGTTGACAGCAAAATATGTGTCATAAAAGAATTAAATTGAGAGCCAGAGGTAAAACGCAGAGCCCGCACTTCTTCCGGATTTCAGGAAGAAGTGCGGGCTTACTTATTTCTGCTTATAGACGGAATAAGATTTAGGGCTTCGTAATGTGCGCAGTGCGGCTTCACAGATTTCATTCAGCAGGATAGCCTCGGCTTCTGTGCAGGTGGCCAGTTTGGCTTTCAGTTCGGCTGCAGCACCGTTCGTGGTATCGGAGTGTTCCGGATAAAAGATATCGGCGGGATCTATATTAAGTGTTCTTATGAGTGGATACAGGGTTTCCATTGTCAGGTTTGAACGATAATTTTTGATATCACCGACTGTGCGAAGGCCAATTCCCAGAACTTCCGCAAGTTCAGATTGTGACAATTTTGCTTTATGACGTGCTTTGCGCACGGTATCTCCCAGGGATTTCTGGTAAACAGGCATCATAACTCACCTCAAATGTATTTTACAATGCCTGTTTTGCAACTAAAATCCATATATAGTGCGTATTAATGGGCGCTATGTTGCCTATTTTGGACCTGCGCTCAAAGAATTGTTTTTGCTTTATATTTTCCGAGGAAAAGGTAAAAGGGTTTTTGACATTATTTTGCTACGATAAAGCTGGAGCAAGAAGTGAGGCGGTGAGAGGATGTGGACGCAAACTGGCGCCGAGAAGCCATCGTCGAGATCCTTCGCCAGAGAGGAAAAGTCAGGGCCAAAGAACTGGCGGAACGTTTTCAAGTTACAAGGCAAACGATCTATCACGATGTAGAAGTTTTGTCTCTGCACTATGATCTGTGTACAGAACCGGGAAGAAATGGAGGAATATACCTCTTGAATCCCAAACGACACAGGAGAGAATGTCTCTCATGTACACAGGTGGAAGTTCTTCAACAGATATTGGAAAGCCTGACAGACGAACGAAAAGAAATCGTCCAATCCGTCCTCGATGATTTTAGCTCCCCTTGACCGAGACAGGTCGGTACCTTGACAATACGAATACATAGCCATGCGGGAGCACTGAGCTCCTTCCAGGGAAGCGACATCGGGAAAAGCGCCAGGATGGCAATGCCGGATTCTCTGTTTGACCATGGGCAGACAGAGAAGAAGGCAAAGTCGGAGCGATCTATTTTGCCCGAAAAGAGGTGTTGGTCGCCTCATACGCCATGACCTTGGGAGTGAGCAGGTGCATCGATTTTACGTTTGCCCACACGTCAGATGGGCCGGTTGACCTTGGGTTGTAATCAGCAAGACCTTTGGAATGCCGTGAAGGGGCTTTTCGGCCAGAAGTCCGCCTGCATGGTTCCCATGCGCCGGGGATGAAACAAATACGGTGCAGTTAAACCCACATTTAGAATTGCCGTCGTTGACGGCGAATCCGTGCAGCGCAGCAGACAGGCTGCGCTGCATTACTTTGTCGTTAACGGCTGACTCAAAAGGAGCATAGCCATGCTGATCAATATAACGGAGCGGGCACATGCGGAAGTGGAAAAAATCTTTCGAGTCATTCTGCCGAAAAGTGGTCTGACTGTGCGCGAGGAGCAGATTGCTCTTTGCCACAGCATGTTGGATAGTCTGCTCCATAATACGATTTCTCTCTGTGACGCAGGTGTTGGCATTGGTAAAACATACGCATATCTGGTCGCCTGTATCTTGGCACGGAAGTATTCTATCCAACTTAGTCGCCCACTTGTTATTTCCACTTCCAGCGTAGCCTTGCAAGAAGCAATCCTTGGAGAATATCTCCCGTTTTTATCAAAGGTGCTATTGTCCAACAGTGTTATTGATGAACCTTTGACAGCGTATCTGCGCAAGGGGAAAGAGCGATTCGTTTGTGATGAGCGTTTGTCCCAACGCTTAAAGGCTGTCGCGGGAACAAAGAAAAATGCGAAGCAACTTGCGGCGCTTCGTTCGCTTATGCTTCGCTATGATCTGGACACCGTAACAGGGCTCAGCGAATTTGACAGGCGGCAGGTCTGCGTACCGAAAGCGTGCCCAAAATCCTGTGCCAGAAAGGATACCTGTCGTTATCATGTCTATCTGCGCCAGGCACAATCAGGACCTGCCATGATTCAAATATGCAATCACAACTATCTCTTGGCGGATGCGGAGCATCGACGGCAAGGGTTTCATCCTCTGCTCAGAGGGTACGGAATTCTTGTGGTGGACGAAGCCCATAAACTGTGGGATGCAGCTTGTCAGATGTATGGGGAAACCCTCTCGTTTCAGGATTTTGAAGAGCTCACCAACTTGCTGGAAAAAGAAAAATGCAGCCAGGCAGTGCACACTCTCCGGGAGAAGAGCGCGCATTTCGCAGCTGCATTTCGACAGGTGGAAACGAGGGAAGACGAACGCTGCCGCCTTCCGCTTATTCTTACATCGATCCGGAGCAAGGTTCTCATGGATTGCGAGAACTCTTTTTCCCAGATAAAAAGAACACTGCCTGAAAAAGCACCCCGCTGGCTGGTCCACCGACTGGAAAAGATGGAAAGGACAACGCGGCTTTTTCGGGAGCAGGACAGCAGGTACATTCGATATCTGAA
Organism: Clostridiales bacterium; assembly: GCA_003343625.1. Classification (GTDB taxonomy): domain Bacteria; phylum Bacillota; class Clostridia; order Lachnospirales; family Lachnospiraceae; genus Gallintestinimicrobium; species Gallintestinimicrobium pullicola. The sequence continues at coordinate 4,526 of QAKV01000013.1, read as the reverse complement.
ATATGACAGGGATGGAACCCCGTTTCTGTGCGCCGTCAATAAGGACATCCCAAAGCAGCTCCGGCGCGCATTATGGGAGCAACGTATTCCGGTGATCCTGACCTCGGGAACACTGAAAGCGGGGAATGATTTTCATCCGGTTATGGAGAAGACAGGGCTGGATTCTTTGCCGAATGTACGAACCTATTCTGCACCATCGCCTTTTGATTATAAAAGAAATTGTCTGCTTTATTTCCCTGAGAGTAGCAAGGGGGAACCCCACGGCAGCAATTCAGAAAGCAAACGAATCGCCAAAGAAATACTCCAGCTTGTCCATGCGACCGGTGGGCACACACTGGTGCTGTTTACATCCTACTCACTTATGGGAGCGGTATACAGCCTTGTGAAGGATCAGATGCCGGTTCCGCTCATGGAAGTGTGGCGCAATTCCCAGGATACGATCCGTCGCTTCAAAAGAGAGCAAAATGCCGTCCTGTTTGCAGCGGGAAGCTGCTGGGAGGGAATCGACTTCCCAGGCGATATAGTTTCGTCCCTTATCGTCCCGCGCCTGCCGTTCCCAGTGCCGGATCCCAGCCGGGAAGCACAGCAGGCAAACTATATGACCTTGCAGGATTACATCAACGCGGTTATTGTGCCGGAGATGCAGGTGAAACTTCGTCAGGGATTTGGACGGGCAATCCGGACAGAAACAGATACCTGTGTGGTATCGATCTTGGATCACAGAGCTGCGCCGGGCAGAAAATATCACAGGGAGGTTATGGAGGCGCTGCCTCCGGTACCTGTTACAAGACAAATCGAAGACGTAGAACAATTCATCCGGGCCAGAAAAGGCCCGGATTATTTTTTTGTATATGGGAGGGAACAAATGTGTCTGAAGACAGAGAAATGCGAACGGTTTGGCTTTACAGTCGGAGCGGAAGGCAGAGTCTGAGTGAGTTGTCTGCGCAAATGACAGACCTGCTGGAGGAAGCAGAACGGAGGGGATACATTGTTGTCGGCACTTCTCAGGATCGGCACAGCGGCAATAGTATCCACCGTGTAGGGCTGAAACTTATGGTGGGAGAAGTTCGCCGGGGAAATGCACATATTGTTATGGTGTGGGATCTTTCTCGCCTCAGCAGGGATAACAGCACGCTCATCCGGATACTGAACTTTTTGCAGGATCATGGCGCTGTGCTCGTAACGGCCGGTACGGATCTGCGCTATGAACTCAGCATCCGAGGGGTGGAATTACCTCTGCGCAAAAGGGCGGCGCAAAAGGGGAGAGATGTACCATGGTGAAACAGCCGAAGGCGAAAGGGGACAAGGAAAAAGCGGTTGTGCTGGAGCGGCAGTACGGGCCGTATTCCGTCAAGATATGTTTTGCAGAACAAAGTTCCGGCACGGCACAAAACCTGTTGGATGTGATTATGCAGGCGTACCGATATCGAATGGAAAGGGCGCAGAATTTGCAATCCAGTTATTAAGCGTCAAGTTTGTTTGGATAAACGATGATCGGTTTGCCTTTGTGCGCCGCGAAAGAGAGCGTGGTGGCAGCCCCGCCCCAACTGTGCTGTACATACGCCACCACGATATCGGAGTTTTCAACGAGCCAGCGGTTTCGTCTGGAGATGGCATAGCGTGGCGGAATGTTTTCCAAAGGCGGATACAAAGAATTATCGTAGAGCTGAAGGTCTACATCAGTGGAAAGATAAGCGAGGACCAGCGTGGATTCAATGTTGGGAAACTCGGCTTTCAACTCATGAACAATTTGGGCAGCCATGAGGTCAAACGCTCCATAACCGCCCAAGAGAAAAGTGTTCGCGCCCTGTCCAATAAGATCACAAACGACTTCTCGCAGCCAGCTTTTTACCTGAACAGGGTGTTCAAGTGTCCGATGTCCGCAGAATGTTACGGTCATACAGCATCACCTCTATATAGTGATTATATTCACTATATAGAGCCGCGGCAAGCCCCCTATAATATTGGCAATGGGGTGATGCGATGCCGATTTCCTTTCGACCAATGCGGCAGCTTATGGAACAAAAGAAGATCTCCTTTTATCGCTTGGCAAATGAAGGGATCGACGCTCAGACACTACAGCGTATTCGGCACGATAAGCCGGTAACAACGGAAACGCTGGGGAAATTGTGCGAGATCATGGACTGCCAGCCGGGAGACCTGATTGAGTACCTCCGCACAGACAAGCACGAATCCCAAGTGCAAGACTGCCAGGAATAACATATAAATATGTATAGAAGAAGGCTACCCGACGTTCAGGCGGGCAGCCTTCTTTTCGTGTCACAGGAGTGTAATGTGCTGCAATTTCACCAGTTTGAACAGCGGTGTTTCTCCGTTTTGGTGATAGCTTTCCTTTGCCTTATAAGGTAGTGTTGTAGTGCGGGGAAGGCTATACCTCCCCGGCAGAACCTTGAAAAATGAATAGGACCGGTCCGAATTGCAGGCATGACCTACAAGGAGGACAGGGCAGTGAAGTATACCAATCAATTCGGAGAATCCGTCCAAATCTCAGCAAGCGATGAGATCTGGCTCAATGATGAGTTTTTTGCAAGGGAGATGGCCAAGCTGCCGTCCGATGCGCCGCGCGCGGGACTCGCCTACCGTGTGTCGACCAAAGGACAGGTGGATCATGACGATATCCCCATGCAAAAAATCGAGTGCCGGAAATTCTGCGCGCAGCATGGTTGGCGTGTGGTGCTGGAAAAGGCAGAGAAGGGCGTTTCGGGATCGAAAGTATCCGCAACCAAACGAGATGCCATTCAGGAGCTGAAAGCAGAAGCTGAAAAGGGGGATATCGACATTCTCCTGGTTTTCCTATTCGACCGCCTCGGGCGCATTGAAAGTGAAACGCCGTATGTGGTTGAATGGTTTGTGAAGCACGGCGTGGAGGTCTGGAGTACCCGCGAGGGACAGCAAAAGATCGACAGCCATACCGATAAGCTCATCAACTACATCCGCTTTTGGCAGGCAGCAGGAGAGTCGGAAAAGATTGCAGAACGTGTAGCAACACGCATTCAGCAGCTCAATTCAAGCGGCCATTACAGCGGAGGCACGGTGGCTTATGGCTATCGGGCGGTGTATAAAGGCCGAGTGAACAAAAAGGGGCAGCCTGTAAAGGATCTCGAAGTCGACCCAGCGGAGGCGCCCATTGTGCAGGAGCTGTTTGAACTGGCGGCCTATGAAGGAAAAAGCGCTTACGCAATGGCGGAGATGCTGAATAACCGAGGGCTGCGCACTCACAGCGGAGTGAAATTTACCCCGGTCCATATACTGCGGATCTTGCGCCATGAGGGATACCTGGGGTACATCGTTACCCGCAGCGTCAAATCACAGCATCTGCCGGAACTGGAGATCATAAGCCCGGAGTTGTTCCAAAAGGCCAACGAGATGGTGGATATGAGATGTACCTCAAATGCTGAGGCGCGCAAGGTGGCTCACAAGTCGGATAACAATACCTTGCTGGCCGGGCTCGTCTACTGCGCGCACTGCGGAGCCAAGATGTCCGGCTTTATGCATCATGACCGCTATAAGCTGAAGGATGGCACTGTGAAAGAATCCCTGAAGCCGAAGTATAACTGCTATCAGAGAGCACAGAAACTTCGGGATTGCGACGGTCAGGCTCTGTACTTGGCGGATCGTGTGGACGGGATCGTGCTGGAAGTAGTGCGAGAACTCTTCTCTTCTATCCGATGCGAGCCAAGGGATAAGCTGCTGGAACAGAAGATTCGGCAGGAATATCAGGACAAGCGTAAGCAGAAGGCAACCTTGGAAAAGAAGTTGCAGGACTGCGAACATGCGCTGGAGAGATACGAAGCAGAAGTGCTGCGATGCCTCGATGGCGAAAGCGGATTCTCACAGGAAATGCTGGCTCGCCTGATCGCCAAGGCGGAAGCAGAGCTGCGGGCTGCGCGACAGGAGTACGCAAAAGTGCTGCAGGAAGCGGAAGATGACCGCGAACTCGCGCAGAAGATCAAGGAGTGCTACCGACAGTTTTGCGGCTGGGCGGAGGAATTTGAACTGGCGCCCCTTGCTCGCAAGCGGATGATCCTGAGTGAACTGCTGGAAAAGGTGGAAGTGGGCAAAGGTTATCAGGTGACCGTCCATGTGAAACTGACCTACAAGCAGTTCCTGGAATTGTGCCAGACAGAAGAAACCAGCGAAAATTCTCTAAGAAACGCCACAGACGGAAATGTGGCTTAATTCCACGCAAAAACAGCTGAATAGCTGCCCTGAGCTAAGTGTGGTCGTAACAGGTGGTAGAGCAGCTGACTCTTAATCAGCGGGCCCAGGGTTCGAGTCCCTGGAAGTGCACCAAAGCAAAAAGGACATCCATTTCGGATGTCCTTTTTGTTTTGCTGTACTTCCCCCTTCGGGGCGGACTCACCGTTCGCGCTGCGCGCTCCGGTTCGTCTCGCAGGGACTCTCGGGCTAAAAACCTGCCACCGGCAGGTTTTCTTTACGCCCTCGTCTAGAAGTGCACCAATAAAGGCGGGCAAACGTCCTGCTTTTTTGTTGCACTTCCCCCT
>QAKV01000020.1 GCA_003343625.1 Clostridiales bacterium | reverse complement strand
TGAGTGACGCGGACCCGGACGGGGAAACGAATCAGAATCAAAATATGGGATCAGGATAAAGCGGGACATGGTCTGTATGTTTTTCTTACAGGCTATGTCTTTTTGTGTTTTCACACTATCATTCATCTCCCGGCTGTGGGAGAAAACTTTGGAGCAAACAAAAGGAGAGAATTCACTTGAGTACAGTTATCAGACAATTACTTTTACAGGTCGTTTTGATTGCGATAAACGCCTTTTTCGCCGCCACTGAAATCGCGGTTGTCTCGCTCAACAGCGCAAAGCTGCGCAAACTGGAAGAAGAGGGAGACCCGAAAGCGCCCCAGCTGCTGAAGCTGGTAGAAGCGCCTTCCGCTTTCCTGTCCACGATCCAGATCGCCATCACGCTGGCCGGATTTCTGGGCAGCGCGTTCGCGGCCGACAACTTTTCCGAATACCTGGTCACCTGGATCTATGAAGATCTGGGCTTTACCGGCATCCCGCTCAATGTGCTGGATACCATTTCCGTCATCGTCGTCACACTCATCCTCGCTTATTTCAACCTGATCTTCGGCGAGCTGGTTCCCAAGCGAATCGCCATGCAGAAGTCCCTGGAAATGGCCAAACTGTCCTGCGGTGTTGTTTCCGGCATCGCCAAAGTCGTAAAGCCGGTGATCTGGTTTCTTTCCTTCTCCACCAATACGGTGCTCCGCCTTCTTCATATGAAAGTGGAAGCGGAGGAAGAGAAAGTCACGGAAGAAGAGATCCGCATGATGCTGGATCTGGGCGGCCAGAGCGGCACCATCGACCAGGAAGAACAGGAATGGATCGAGAACGTGTTCCAGTTCGACGATATCTCCGTCAAGGAGGCCATGACCATCACCGCCGATATCGAAGCATTCTCCCTGGATGCGACGGACGAAGAAATCCTGCAGACTATCCGCGACACAGGTCTGTCCCGATTCCCCGTTTATGATGAAGATATCAACGATATCGTGGGGATTCTCTATACCCGCGACTTCCTGATCGACAGGATGTCCCAGCAACACAGCGACCTGAAATCCCTGGCGCGCAGCGCCTACTTCGTTCCGGATACCATCCATGCGGACGATTTATTCCAGGATATGCAGAAAAAGAAAATCCACATCGCCATCGTGGTGGACGAATACGGCCAGACCGCCGGCATCATCACCATCGAGGATCTGCTGGAGGAGATCGTGGGAAATATCTACGACGAGTACGACCCTGTAGAGGCCCCTGATATCGAAAAGCTGGAGGATAATCTCTGGCGCGTCACCGGCAGTACTTATATCGAAGATCTGGCGGAAGCTCTGGACATCGAGTTGCCCGAAAACGAGGACTACGATACTGTAGGAGGTATGGTTTTCAGCTGTTTGAACTGGATTCCCGAAGACGGCAGCCAGTTCGATGTACAGGTCAACGGCCTGGACATCCACGTGGAGGAAATCGAGGATCGCAGAATTGAAAAAGCGCTGATCCGAAAGCTGCCCCCGGAAGAAAAGAAAAAGGAAGAAGAGAAAGAGGACTGACGTCCTTTCCCATGGGATCAAAGAGGCCCCCGGCCATTACCGGTTCATCGCCGGATCGCCGGGGGCTCTTTTGCGCAGCAGAAAACCGCGCATTTTTATCGGACGGACATCCACGTCAAATCGCGCTGCTGCGCACTGTATTGGTCGCTTATACAATACTCTCCGCGCCGGCCGCCTCCTGCCGCGCCCGGTCCAAATCCGCCTGAGCTTTCTGCAAGTCCTCCCGAATAGACAGCTTCTGCGGACAGAGCGTTTCGCACTTCCCACACTTCACACAACGATTCGCCCGTTCTTCATCCTTGAGTTCGATTTCCCAGGCCCGCCGCACGTGTTCATAGGTTCCATACATATGGTATTTGTTCCAGAGTGCAAAATTTTGCGGAATATTCACGCCTGCGGGACATGGCATGCAATATCGGCATCCCGTACATCCGTTCTGTACCCTGGATTTGAGTTCGCTCACGATTTCCCGAACCGCCTTCTCCTCAGCCTCATCTAAGGGCTCAAACTTCTCAAAAGTCTTCAGATTGTCACGCACCTGCTCCTCCGTGGTCATCCCGCTCAAAACCACTTTCACATTGCGGTGACTGCCCACCCAGCGCAGCGCCCAGGAAGCGATGCTTCGATCCGGATGGATCCTGCGGAACCTATCATTGATATCTTCTGAAAAATTCGCCAGGCTTCCCCCCTTCACGGGCTCCATAATCACCAACGGTATGCCCAGACTCTCCGCCAGAGCATATCCCCTATCCCCGGCCTGTTCCCGAGTATCCATATAGTTATACTGAATCTGACAGAAGTCCCAGTCCCGGTACCGAAGGATTTCCTCGAATACCTCATAGCTATCGTGGAAAGAAAATCCGTAGTTTCTGATCTTGCCTTCCGCCTTCAGCTGCGCGCAGTAATCCACCACCCCCAGCTCTTTCATGGACTCCCATTTTTCCCTGTTCAGAGCGTGAAGCAAATAGAAATCGAAGTAATCCGTGCGCAGTCGCTCCTGCTGTTCTGCAAAAATCCTTTTCGCGTCCTCCAGGGAGTTCACCGCCCACAAAGGCAGTTTTGTCGCCAGATAAAAGGAACTCCTGTCATATTTGCTCAGCGCTTTCCCCACGAAAGGTTCGCTCTCCCCGTTGTGATAGGGATAAGCGGTATCGATATAATTGACGCCGGCCGCAATGGCTTCGTCCAGCATCTTTTCCGCCCGCTCTTCATCGATCTTCCCGTCCGGGCGGGTCGGGAAACGCATGCAGCCGAATCCCAGCAAAGATGTCTGAATCCCTGTTTTTTCCCATGTTCTCCGAATCATTTTCGCGCACATCCTTTCTGTCTTTCTGCTCTTTTGCAGGTTTATCCTCTCGCTTTTTATTCTAACAAAACCCATTTCAAAGCGCAAGCGGTTGCCATGCTTGCACGAGCGGACATTTGTCAGGCGCACTCACATATCACATAAAAAAGTATGCGCCGGGGCGCACACTCGCGCCGAGCGCGGTTGCCGTCAGGCAACACTCTACTTTTCGCGCGAGTGCGCATCCTCAGCGGAGCGTCTTTTTTTATACGATAGGAAATGAAATTTCCTATCGTATAAAAAAACGCCCCTGGACGATTATCGTCCCCGGGGCGCTTCATGCACGCTTCCGTCGCGCGTACCGAAAACCGGCTGATTATTCAGCAGCGGTCTCAGTTGCAGACTCGGTCGTAGCTTCCTCTGTGGTCGCCTCTTCAGTTGTAGCTTCTTCCGTGGTCGCTTCCTCGGTCGTAGCTTCCTCAGTTGCAGCTTCTTCCGTGGTCGCTTCCTCAGTCGTAGCTTCCTCTGTGGTCGCCTCTACGGTGCTCTCCTCAACGGTTTCCGCTACGGTGCTCTCCTCAACGGTTTCCGCCACTGCGCTTTCTTCTACAGTCGCTTCAACTGTAGCTGCGGTGGTCTCTTCGCTTGCTGCGTTGCCGCAAGCTACCAGAGATGCTGTCATAACTACTGCTGTTAATACTGCTACCAGATTTTTCTTCATAATGATTCTCCTCCTACTAAATACGGAACCTCAACTGTTATCGCATTGAAATTCGGTTCCTTAGTACGAGAATGAGAATAGCATGTTTCCTTCCATTTGTAAATAGTTTTTATATTTTCTTTAAACTTTTTATGAATTTCCTAAACTTTTGTTCACATTTCATTCACATTTCTTGCTTTTCTCTTACATTTCGCGGAATTTCGCATGAGCCCCTTGTCCCCGCAAGCTACCATCCGTTACAATAGAAATAACTTTTCAAGGAGGTGCCTATGGAAAACAAATATACTCTGGAATGCTGCGTGGATTCCACGCAGTCCGCCATCTGTGCGAAGGAAGGCGGCGCAGACCGCCTGGAGCTGTGCGCCAACCTGGTCATCGGCGGCACCACGCCAACCCTCGCCCTGTTCGAGCAAATCCGCCGCACGGTGGATATCCGCATCCACGTCCTGATCCGTCCCCGTTTCGGAGATTTCCTCTATTCTTCTCTGGAGGCAGATCTGATCTGCGAGGAAATTTCAAACTTTCGGGCCGCCGGGGCTGATGGCGTGGTCATCGGCAGCCTGCTGCCGGACGGCTCTCTGAACGCAGAACAGATGAAACGATTTATAGATCGGGCCGGCGACATGTCCGTGACCCTGCACAGGGCTTTCGACATGTGCAAAGATCCCTTTGAAGCTCTGGATCAGGCGCGCAGCCTGGGAGTGAACACAATCCTCACTTCCGGGCAGTCCCCCTCCTGCCTGGAAGGGATCGAACGCATGAAAGAACTCACCGGCGCTGCCGGGAAAGACCTGACCATCCTGGCAGGCGCCGGCATCAACTCCCATGCGGTGGAAATCCTGCTCGAACAGACCGACCTGACCGCATTTCACATGTCCGGAAAACGCGTGCTAAACAGCGGTATGGCCTATCGGAATCCAGCAGTATCCATGGGGCTTCCAGGCTTAAGCGAATATGAACTCTGGCAAACCGATCCGGAAAATGTGCGGGCGGTTCGCGCCCTTCTGGATCGCGCTGCAAAATAGGCGTACGTCTTTTCCTCTGCTCCTCAACGCTCGCACTTCCAGTAAAACGCGCTATAGGCGGGCAGCTGGCTTCCGCCCCCGAAATCATGGACTTCGCCGGTGATCAGGTCAACTGCCTGTCCGCATCCCGCATCGAAATGCGCGGTAAACGGTTCTCCGTCCGCGTTAATCGCCACCAAAACCCGTTCTCCGTCCGCTGCCCGTTCGAAAATGCACTGTCTGTTGGTGAGGACCACGGAACGAAATCCACCGTAATTGAGTGCATGAGAATTCTTTTTGGCCGCGGCCAGCTTCCCGATCCACTCCGTCAGATCGTTTTCCACGGGTTCTTCGAAGCAGGCCCGCAAAGCCGGATCCCCTTCGTTCTTATGCGCTTTTGCCCCCCATTCGCTCCCATAGTAGACGCATGGGATTCCGGGCATTCCGAACATGAGCGCATAGATCAGGGGAAGATGTTTTTCGTTCGTCAGGTTGCTGGCGATCCGCGTCACATCGTGGTTGTCCACAAAAGACAACAGGTGTTTGCCTTTATAAAGCGTCCAATTTTCCGGCCCGAACTGACGCAACAGAGAGTGGACAATTTCGAACATATTCATGCTGTTGAAGCTGGAATACAGCCCCTTATAACACTCGTAATTGGTCGCGGAGTGCAGCATCTCATCGTTGACCAGCCGCTTGTAATCCCCATGCAGCATCTCTCCCACCAAGAAAAAATCCCTCTTTTTCTCATCGCAGAAACGGCGCAGACGGCGCACGAAATTCTCATCCAGGCAATAAGCCACATCCAAACGCAAACCGTCGATATCGAAAGCATCGATCCAGTATGCCACGCTGTCCAGAAGATAGCGAATCACTTCTTCGTTCTGCAGATTCAATTTCACCAGATCATAGTTGCCTTCCCAGCCCTCATACCAGAGCCCGTCATTATAATTGGAGTTTCCTCCCAGATCGATGTGAAACCAGTTGAGATAGGGAGAACGCTCCCTGTTTTTCACCACGTCCTGAAAGGCGAAAAAGCCCCTTCCGGCATGATTAAACACGCCGTCCAGCACAACGCGGATGCCTTCTTTATGCAAATTTTCGCAGACCTGTGCAAAATCCTCATCAGTGCCCAGTCTGCAATCCACTTTTCTATAATCTCTGGTATTGTATCCGTGAGTGTCTGACTCGAACAGCGGCGAAAAATAGATCGCATTCGCCCCCAGTTTTTTGATATGGGGAATCCAGTCGTTTACCTTCAAAATGCGGTGCTCGAGTTTCCCATCGTTTTCGAAGGGTGCCCCACAAAATCCCAACGGATAAATCTGATAAAAAACGCTTTCACATGCCCACATGGCAATATCCTCCTTCCGGATTATTCGGATATTCTATTTTACCATCTTTTCGCATCAGGCTCAACGGGTAACATAAATTGATTGACCAAATGAGTTTTTGTCCGAAAAATCGGCCATTCTCCAAAAATGTGGATAACTTTCCCTATTTTCTCCATCTCTTCTACGAATTGTCTGACAAATCCCCATTTTCCACATATTTATCCACATACTTATCCGTCATATACGGTTTTCCACAATGTCATTTTCGATGACATTTGTGTCATTTTTTGTTTCTCCGTCAATCTCCTCCTTTTTTCCTTTTTTTTGCTTCAGAATTATGTTGACTGCCTCTTTCTGCATCTTCCGCCCCGCGCTTTGCTTTTTTCCCTTCCTGTGGTACAATGGGATACCGGAATCAGAAGGAGGAACTCAGCATGGAATCCAGTCAGTTGATTATCGGCTCCCACGTGAGCATGCGCGGAAAAGATATGATGGAAGGATCCGTCAGGGAAGCGCTCTCCTACGGGGCCAATACGTTTATGCTCTACACCGGAGCCCCTCAGAATACACGGCGCAAACCGGTCGAAGAGCTGCGCATTCCTCAGGCACAACGCCTGATGGAAGAAAACGGTATGGAGGATTTTGTGGTTCACGCCCCTTATCTCATCAATCTGGCCAATACGGTCAAGCCGGAAACTTATGGAGCATCGGTTCGGTTTCTCATCGATGAAATGGAGCGGACGCGACGGATGGGCAGCGAACTTCTCATCCTGCACCCGGGTTCCCATGTGGGCGCCGGCGCAAAGGAGGGGCTCAAAAGCGTGATCCGCGGGCTCGATGAAGTGCTGAGTCAAAGCAGGAATGTTTCCATCGCGCTGGAAACCATGAGCGGCAAGGGTTCAGAGCTCGGGCGCAGCTTCGAGGAGCTGGCTGCCATTTATGACGGCGTTTCTCAAAACCATCGCCTTCGGATCTGCTTCGATACCTGCCACACCCACGATGCGGGCTATGATATCGCTCAAAATCCTGACAAAGTGCTCTCGCAGTTCGACCGGATCCTGGGTCTGGATCAGATCGCGGTCTTTCACATCAACGACAGCAAAAACGAAAAGGGCGCAGCGAAAGATCGCCACGCCGATATCGGGGAAGGTAAAATCGGATTCGAACCGCTCAACTATCTGGTTCACCTTCCTGAATTTTCCCATGTTCCGCATATTCTGGAAACGCCATGGTATCCGGATCCGGAAAATCCGGGCAAAATGCTGCCGCCCTACCGAAGGGAAATCGCCTGGTTTCGGGCAGGCCGGCAGTCCGCTCGATAACGCGACCGCCCTGCATCGGCCTCCTCCGGACTCACAGCCAGTCATTCCAGAATTTTTCCACCCGACTCGCCACGGTTCCGGCATTGACGATCTCAAATCTCTCCCATTCGCGCGGGAAAAGCCGCTGGTAGGAGCGCTGCAGAAAGCGCTCGTCCAGCAGAGCTACAATCCCCACATCTTCGGCGGTGCGGATCACCCTCCCTGCAGCCTGCAGCACCTTGTTCATCCCCGGATAGCGATAGGCGAAATCGAAACCGTCTTCGCCGTCCCTTTTGAAATACTGCTTCAAAATCTCCCTTTCGGTACAGATTTGCGGCAGTCCGGTTCCCACGATGATCACGCCGATCAGCCTGTCGTTTTTCAAATCAATCCCTTCCGAAAAAATGCCTCCCAGCACGCAGAAGCCAACCAGACTGCTCTCTTCCTCCACTTCTATTTCCATATGGATGACGTTCGACAGCTCGCATTCCGCATTCCCCTCGAACCGTTTCAAAAAGGTCTCCCTCTTTTCTTCGTTCATGTGCTCTTCCTGAACCAGGCATTCCACGCCGTCCAGATCCGCATAAGTTTCCTGATATTTCCCGCAGACGCTGCGCAGGAAGGAATAGGAAGGGAAGAAAACCATGTAATTTCCATGCCTTCTTGCCACGATTTGGTGGATGTAGCATGCGATATTGGCATATTCCGATTCCGATCTCCTGGAGTACTTGCTGGTGACGTCCTCGGATAGAAAGAGGGCCTTCCTTTCCGGATCGAATACCGATTTCGCATAGACTTCATAGTCCTGCTCCTGCCCGCCCAGCAGCTTCTTATAATACTGGATGGGCAAAAAAGTCGCGGAGAACAGGATGCTGCTGACTCCCCGGTCCATACAGGCTCGCAGATTCTCGGAAGGATCCACATTGAAGAGCTTTAAAAAGAAGCGCCCTTCTTCATCGAATTCGGTATAGATCACGTACTTTCCGTCCACCAGTTCCCAGATCTGGAGGAAATGGGATACCTCGAAGTAGAACTCCAGCACTTCCCGACGCACCGGACTATCCTCGTGGTTCTCCAGAAATTCTTCCATCACTCCCGAGAGTCTGGTCAGGGCCTGAATAAAGGGATCGATATCCTCCACGATTCGAAAACCGTCGCACTCCTTTTTCAGCATCAAAAGCTCCCGATTGCACTTTTCCAAATGCTTTTCCATCCGTATATCGTAGGCTTTCACCGTCCGCTTCAGTGCCAGAAAGTCCTCTTTATACACCGCCGCGCTGTACATTTCCCGTCCCCGTTCCAGCAGGTTATGCGCTTCGTCTACCAAAAAGATCCATTCTCCTTTCTGGCTTCCGTCTCCGAAAAATCGGCGCAAATAGACGTGGGGATCGAACACGTAATTGTAATCGCAGATCACCCCGTCGGAAAACAGGCTCAGATCCAGGCCCAGCTCGAACGGGCACACCCGGTGTTTCCGCGCATAGGCTTCGATCTTTTCCCTGCAGTAATTTTCCCCCGAAGTCAGGAGATCGAAAAGCGCGCCATTGATCCTGTCATAATGGCCTTTCGCATAGGGGCAGGCCTCCGGGTTGCACTCCGCCTCTTCCAGAAAGCAAATCTTATCCCTGGCCGTCAGCATAACCGTCCGGAAGCGCAGCCCGCGGTTCCTCAGCAGCCGAAATGTTTCGTCCGCCACTGCTGCGGTCACAGTTTTCGCCGTCAGATAAAATATCCGATCCGCTTTCTTTTCTCCCACCGCCTTGATGGAAGGAAACAGGGTGGAAATCGTCTTTCCCACCCCGGTAGGCGCCTCCAGAAACAGTTTCTTCCGATGACAGATCGTATGGTAGACATGGGTGACCAGCTCCCTCTGCCCTTCCCTGTACTCGAAAGGGAATTCGATCCCGCGAATGGTTTCCTGTCGCTTCTTTTTCCAGGCGATCTCGTCGTCCGCCCACTTCCGGTACTCCCGGATCAGCCCAAGAAACCACTCTTCCAATTCCGCTGCGGTATAGAACGATTCGAAGTATCGGATCTCTTCCGTATCCAGGTTGCAGTAGGTCATCCGGACTTTCATCTCCTTCTCCCCGTTATCCCGGGCATAGAAGTAGGCGTAGCATTTCGCCTGCGCCAGATGAACCGGATCCGGCCCTTTCATCCGCCCCAGATCCCGATAGGTCCCTTTGATCTCATCGACAGTAACCGGGTCGGTGTCCATAACGCCGTCCGCCCGCCCTTCCACCAAAAGGCTGTAGGTTCCAAAATCGCAGCGATATTTCATGGAAACTTCCGCATGATAGCCGGATCCCATCCGGCGCTGGATCATCCGGTGAATCCTGCTTCCTTCCGACATGGCGTCCTCCGGCGATACCTTTTTTCGATTATCGATGTCTCCTGAACGGAGGAGAAATTCCACAAGCCCCCTCACCGAAATTCTGATTTCCACAGTTACCTCCATATCGAAGCGTCTTTTTTTATACGATAAGAAATGAAATTTCCTATCGTACAAAAAAACTCCCTGTAGAGAATACTACACTTTTCTCTACAGGGAGTCAAACCCGAACTTCTCCGGTTTGCCCTTATACGGCCAGGGCAAGGCCCTTTAAATAGTTGTCGAATCTGCTGTCATAGCCGTGACAGACGACGGTGAGCGGATATCTGAAATCCAACCCGAACACGCCGACAATGGACTTCGCGTCCACCACGAATCTGTTGTATGCAATATCTACGTCAAAATCACATCTGGAAGCTGCCATCACGAAACGGTTGACTTCCTCTGGCAACAGCCTGATCTTGTACTGCACACAATCCACTGATTGAGACATCGGAATCATCCTTTCTTTCTCTGCGCAGGCGCCGCAACCTTCTGCAGTGGGAAACAATCCGGTTCGCCCTGCCGCACTCCATCTAACAGTTTCCCCCCGGAATGGGGACATTATACAATACGTCCACAAAAAGGAAAAGTATTTTTTTGGAAACAATTTATGTCGAATCTGTGAATATATTGCAGCCGTTCACCCCTGCGTGTCGAATTCTGTCATGTTCCCACGAAATCGAAGCGGAAGGAGCTGTTGCTGCAGCCGGGGATTCTTTCTCTCCCGGATTCCGATGGTATGCCAGAAGCATCGAAACAGCTCTGCCACTTTCCTTTCCTCCTGAGTCGCATGCCCGGTCATACCTGTGAGCCGCCCCTTCTCATCTTCATCCAGGCGCACGAGAAACCAGGATTTTCGAGCGGCGTGTACCCCGGCGATCCCACGAACCGTATCCGCGATCACGAAGTTCTCCAACGGCAGCCGATCCACAAAGTGCGGCATGAGAAACGCGATCACATCCTCCTTCGGTTCCGTCAGGGCAAACAGATATCCTTCCTCCGCCTCCCGGAACCTGAGAAACTGTTGCACCCGGTTGACCTCATTGCGGACACGGCGGCTCAGCTCGAATGCGATGCGGATCCACTCATCGCCCAGCCCATCGGTCAAACGCGTCCGGATCCGCCCCGACAATCCCGCTGCGATAGTCCGATAAACCGCAGTCCCTTTCCGCTCATCCCCGGCAGCCATGGCATAGCTGATCTCTTCCCAGACCTCCTCTCCGAACCGCCTTCTCACCGTATTCACCACCTTTTGCGCAAGCTCTGTCTTCGTTTCCACCTCCAGGTACGATGCGAACAGGCACAAATCCGCTGTTCCGGCCTGGATACTGACCGAATCCGGGGGCAATCTCCACTCATAGGCCCGATAAACGGCAGTCAGAATCCCTTCCGCACAGTCCTCACAGGTCAGAATCGTCTCTTCCATAGATGCCTCCTTTCACGCCTGTACCTGCCTCACATAATCCTGCTGATCCCGCGCGAAGCGGCGGTCATCGAACAGCGACAGCTGACGATAAGTGAAACGATCCGCTTCAAAGGGCAGCTTTTCCCGGGAATCGATCAGCTGCCTGGCCAGATAATCCTCTTCCAGCCGCACCGGATACAGCATCCTGCCGCTGCAGGTAATGAAGTACTGCGCCCGTCTCAGGACGATCCCCATCTTCTTGAGATGCTCGAAATTCAGAACGCAGCTTCGCCTGGACTGTACGATCCTCCTGGCGCTCTTCACTCCGATTCCGGGTACCCGCAACAGGCGCTCGTAAGGAGCCCTGTTGACCTCTATCGGAAATTCCTCCAGATGCCGGAGGGCCCAATCCGCCTTCGGATCCAGCAGGATGTTGAAATCCGGTCGCTTTTCGCTCAATAGTTCCCCTGCTGAAAATCCGTAAAAGCGAAGCAGCCAGTCCGCCTGATACAGCCGATGCTCCCGCAAAAGTGGCGGGCCTCCCGGCAAAGCGGGCAGTTCCCTGTCCTCGTTAACCCGGACGAAGGCGGAATAGAACACTCTCTTTAAGTCGAACTTCCGATACAGGCTCTCTGCCACGGACAAAATCTGGTAGTCGCTCTCCGGCGTGGCTCCGATAATCATCTGCGTGGACTGTCCTGCCGGAACGAACGAAGGCGCATGCCCGTAGAGGGCCACCTCTTCCCTGCTGGCCGCGATCCCGTTCTGAATCTGGCGCATGGGGGTCAGAATCGCCTTCCTGTGCTTATTCGGCGCCAGCCGTGAAAGTCCTTCCGCAGTGGGCAGCTCCAGATTGACGCTCATCCGATCCACCAGAAAACCCGCCAGACGCACCACCTCCGGATCCGCTCCCGGAATCGCCTTGATATGAATGTATCCCTGAAACCGGTAATCCCTCCGCAGCCGGAGAACCGTTCTGTAAATCATCCCCATGGTGAATGTGGGATCCCGCCAGACGCCGGAACTCAAAAATAGGCCTTCGATATAATTGCGCCGGTAGAACTCGATGGTCAATCTGCAGATCTCGTCCGGCGTAAACGCTGCCCGGGGCACATCGTTGGAGGAGCGATTCGCACAATACTTACAGTCATAAATGCACTCATTGGTCAGAAGAATCTTCAACAGGCTGATACATCTGCCGTCCGAGGAAAAGCTGTGGCAGATCCCCGCCTTCACCGCGTTCCCGATCCCCGTACCGTCTCCGCTGCGCTGGCTGCCGCTGCTGGTGCAGGCCACATCGTACTTGGCCGCATCCGTCAGAATCTCCAGCTTCTTCATCAAAGGCATCTCCTGTCCGATCCGAATTCCCATCCCGTCTCACCGTACCCAAACATTTGTTCTATGTAGGTGTAGTATAGTACATATGTTCGAATTTTGCAAGCGTTTTTCGGGGATTCATCCCTTTTCTTTTTCCGGGCCACCGAAACAGGACTTCGCCGTTTTCAGCCGAATCTCGAACTGATCATAGAAATCCTCTCCATCCTCCCAACCGTGAAAATAGAATGTCTCCAGCACCTGCAGATTGATCCGCTTGGCCGCTTCCATATCCGGCTGCTCCGTCAGAAACTCCTGCAGTTTCTTCACGAAATAGTGCCAGCCGAGGATAAAGCGCTCGTTTTTCCTGTAGTCCGGCGTATCAATCCACTTTTTTACCTTGATTTTGGAACGATTCTGCTTCCTGCACTCCGCAGTCTGCAGGAAATAGCGAAAGGATCCTTCCTCATAATATCTTCCCAGGGGGAACAGTCTGCAGATACCCGGGCGAAACGGGTGAATGGAACATCTCCCCTCTTCATTCAGAAAGGTACAGCGCTCCCCCTCCCCTTCCATTTTCAGGTTGGGCAAGATAACTCCGTCCACTACATGGAGCTCCAGATTTCGCTCCAGAAGCCTCTCAAACGTCGTAGAAAGCCCTTTTTCCAGTCTGTATACATCATAAGGATCCAACACGATGGACTCCCCCATTCCGCAGCAGCAGTCAAAGCACCCTTCGCAGTCATGGCAATCAGCTTTCACCAGATCATTGATACCATACAGCTTTCCATCCGAAATTTCCTCCAGGCTCACATTTCTGTTCATACAAATCTCCATTCCGGAGCGTCAGCGACGGGGCGTGCCATCATAGCTATTTGTGGC
The DNA here is from genome assembly GCA_003343625.1 of Clostridiales bacterium. Lineage (GTDB taxonomy): Bacteria > Bacillota > Clostridia > Lachnospirales > Lachnospiraceae > Gallintestinimicrobium > Gallintestinimicrobium pullicola. Next base: position 719 of record QAKV01000020.1, on the reverse strand, counting down.
GCTCCGGCACAAATAGCCGTGTGAAAAATAAGCCTGATAGCTTATTTTTCGCACTATCCCCCTCGTTCTTTTCAAAAACGCCATACGACAAAACCGCGCAAGCCCCGATCTCTCAAGGCTATACGCGGTTTAAAAAGTGAAGCACGGGGGATTCGAACCCCCGACAACCTGATTAAAAGTCAGGTGCTCTACCGACTGAGCTAGTGCTCCATAAAATAATGATAAAGAGAACCGGCCGAGCGAAACGGCCCTCCGATAAACTGGGCTAGCTGGATTCGAACCAGCGAATGCAGGAGTCAAAGTCCTGTGCCTTACCGCTTGGCGATAGCCCAAAAAGGTGGATACAGGGATTCGAACCCTGGGCCTCCAGAGCCACAATCTGGCGCGCTAACCAACTGCGCTATACCCACCATATGAAAAATTGAAGAAAATCAATTCTTCCGACGTGCCCGAAGGGATTCGAACCCCCGACCCACGGCTTAGAAGGCCGTTGCTCTATCCAGCTGAGCTACGGACACACGCTACGGCTATCACCCGGTAAATTGAACTCAGGACATTTTCTGAAAAAGACTGCCTATACACAGTCAAAGCAGGTGATGGGAATCGAACCCACGTATCCAGCTTGGAAGGCTGGTGTTCTACCATTGAACTACACCTGCATACATATATATCGGGGTGACAGGATTCGAACCTGCGACCTCCTGGTCCCAAACCAGGCG
>QAKV01000039.1 GCA_003343625.1 Clostridiales bacterium | reverse complement strand
TTTCAAGCCTTGTCCTCTATAAGTTCTAGGATTGCTGCTCAATGCTGACCACCGCCAGCAAGTATCAACAGCCTAGCCCCGCGCGTCCGACGCGGTTTGGTGGTTCATAACGGCATCCGTCTGTCAGGCGGCCGCCTCTTTTTTTGTATTCTTCGGTTTCTTCCGGCCCGCTTTCAGTTTTGCTGCCTTCTCTGCCGCTTCATCCTTCTCCTTTTGCCATGCTGTACAGTATTCCGCAAAAATCCGGTATGCTTCCGCCAGGACATTATCTGCCGCGTTGTTGTCACGGTCCAGACGGGCCCCGCAGCAGGGGCATACCCATTCGCGCTCCTTCAGGTCCTTTACTTCCGGGTTTTGTCAAAAAAATACAAGATGAGTTCTCCATATCTTACAAGTGGCCTCTACGGCATAATCCGGATTTACATCATAAGAAATAAAGAAATCTTCCATTTTTTTTATATCATCTTCAAACTCTTTTAAAGCCTCATCAAATGGTTTTGTTTCTACAATCCGTCCATATTCATAAGGGCGGTAATAAACAGTGCCGTCTTCTGTACAGCGACATAAATTTTTGAATATTTCTTTATGATCAGACATTTTTTTCTCCTTTTTCTCGATATGACATATATAGGAAATTCCTTTCGCCACATTAGTATACACACGAATAGGCATACACCTGGCCGATTCCCCTCCACGGAAGAATCCGAAAGTTCCCCCGGACGTATGGTTATGCCAGACGAATCTCTTTTTCGTGATATTACAGGTGGTCTTTCCAGTCACACTTCCCGTGACTTTGCCACCCTTCTGCTCAATGATCTCCTTAAGGGCACTTCTTCCGTCAAAATAGTTCTGGCTTCCTGTCACAACAGAAATTCTCCTTCAGATCAAAATCAGTTTTCTTTGTTATGCTTTTCAAAATAGAAGATCACAGACTTTTGTATAGACGCAACAATCCCAAACCTGATTCCCATATTGAAAGCCACACTATCTCTGGTCAACCTTTCCGGAATACATTCCAGATATTTTCGGAATTCATCTACTGTCAGGGTGTGCTTATAATGATTGCAACTCCTGCACGCCGGCAGCATATTTTGTAATTCGTCTGCTCATCCTCTTCTCAGCGGGTGAATATGATCAACTTGCATCTCCTTATAGTTGATGCTGCATCCACAATAGGCGCAATGCCCATTACACTTTGCATACACCATTTCACGTTCAGATTTCTTCACTTTCCTCCTTTCCATAGCTCATCCCCACGCCTCTGCGGTCACAAAAAGATATCTCTCCATGAATTCCTCTTCCGTAAGGACGGGTACATTCAGTTCTTTCGCCTTTTTGTTCTTAGCAGAATTTGAAGCGCTGTCATTGTTGATCAGGCAGGTGGTTTTTCCGGTCACACTTCCCGTGACTTTACCTCCCTTCTGCTCTATAACCTCCTTAAGAGCATTCCTTCCATCAAAATGGTTCAGACTTCCGGTCACCACGAAAACAAGCCCTTTCAGGGTCTGGGTGGATTCATCCACCGCTGTATGCTCAATGTTAAGCTCAGAAAGCAGAAGCTTCACATCCTCCCGGTTCTTCTCCGACTGCCAGTAGTCGCAGAAGGTCCCTGCGATCACGCCGCCCACGCCGTCGATCAGGCTCAGCTCCTCCACGTCCGCATTCATCATCCGCTCCAGATCGTCCCCGTATTCCCGGCAGATCATCTTCGCGTTGGCAAGGCCGATGTTCTGGATGCCGAGGCCGTAGATCACGCGGGGAAGGGTGGTCTGTCTGGCCCGCTCTATGCTTTCGGAAAGATTCTGCCAGGATTTTTCCCCGAAGCCTTCAATGGAAATAATTTCTTCCCTATAGTGTTCCAGATGGAACAGATCAGCAAAGCGGTGGAGAAAGCCTCTTCCCAAAAATTTTTCCAGAGTGGCTTCGGAAAGGCCGTCGATGTTCAGTGCGTCACGGCTGCCAAAGAGCGCAAATGCCTTCAGCTTTTTCGCGTCGCAGTCGGGATTGGTGCAGACCAGGGTTTCCGTGTCGTTTTCCCGGTTGATGGCCGTAGCTCCCCCGCACACCGGACAGGTACCCGGGATTTCCAGGCTGTCGCTTTGGGTCAGGTTTTCAGCGATCTGGGGAATGATCATGTTCGCCTTGTAGACCGAAATCCGGTCCCCGATGCCCAGCTTCAGCTGGCGGACGATGCTCACGTTGTGGACGCTGGCCCGGCTCACCGTGGTCCCCTCCAGCTCCACCGGATCGAATATGGCCACCGGATTGATCAGGCCGGTCCGGCTGGCGCTCCACTCCACTTCCCGCAGGGTTGTTTCCGCCAGTTCGTCGGCCCATTTAAAGGCGATGGAGCTGCGCGGGAATTTCGCCGTGGTTCCCAGGGATTCCCCGTAAGCGATATCGTCGTATGTGAGCACCAGGCCGTCGGAAGGGACCGGGTTTTGGGCGATTCGCTCCTCGAACCAGCCCACGGCCTCCACCACGTCCGCGGCCGTGACCATCCGGTACTCCACCGTTTCAAAGCCCTGCTCCTTCAGGAACAAAAACTGTTTTTCCCTGGAATTTCCGAAATCCGCTCCCTGCGCGCTCACCAGAGAAAAGGCGAAAAAGCGGACGTTTCGCTGCGCCGTAATCCTGCTGTCCAGCTGGCGCACCGAACCGGAGCACAGGTTTCTGGGGTTTTTGTACCGGGCGTTTCCGTCTTCGATTTCCCTGTTGATCCGTTCGAAATCTGCGTAGGTGATCACCGCTTCGCCCCGCAGGATCAGCTCACCCAAAAAGGGGATGGAAAGGGGCAGATTCACGAATGTCCTGGCGTTGGGCGTGATCACTTCCCCCACTTCTCCGTTCCCCCGGGTGACGGCCTTTAAAAGCCTGCCGTCCCGGTAGGTCAGCACGATAGTCAGGCCGTCCAGCTTCCAGGACAAAAGTCCTTTCTGATCTTTGAGCCAGCCGGCCAGTTCAGCCCGCTCCTTCGTCTTTCCCAGGGAAAGCATGGGAGACTCGTGGCGTTCTTTGGGCAACTCGTCCACCGCTTCGTATCCCACGGCAACCGTGGGACTTCCAGCTAACACTATCCCTGTCTCTTTTTCCAGTGCCTCCAGCTCGTCGTACAACCTGTCATACTCATAGTTGCTCATGATCTCCCGGTCTTCAGCATAATACGATTTTGAGGCTGCTGAAAGCATTGAGACCAATTCTTTCATTCTTTCAATCTTACTCATATTTCCTCCTTTTTGCAAACTGTCATGGGTCGTTATAAGTATGCCTGACCACAGATTCTGATAAAAAATACGTTTGTATCTTGGTAGTTCAGTCTTAATTTTCAAAAGCCTTTTATAATCTCTTTAACTACTGTGAATGTAGATCTAATATTGTCAGTTCCTAATATGTTTTGGCATATAAAAAATGAACACCCCTCCTGACCTATGCCAGAAGGGGCTGTAACGTCTTTAATTGTTACGTAACCTAATCTCTACTACACTGCAAAAGATTATGATTGTATATTGACTATCAGTGTACTTGTTAACGTTCATATAGATGATTTAGTGTAATGAAGGCAAATTTGTGAGAACAATATCGGGTTTTCTTTAGGCGACAAAATACGATATAGCGACAGTATTATTTAGTATTAAATCGTCCACCGTGCCACAATATATTGTGTTTCGACAGGATAAACTATACTGCATATAGATTTTCTTTAACTTATCACATAGACATCCGGAAAGCACATGGCAAAGCGGATGTCCACCTTTTCGGGATCCTTCATCACCGAATTGACCTCGCCCCCGATGTAGCGGGCGGGCTTTTCGATACTCAGTAAAATTTCGTCGCTCAATGCAAGTTTTCTCATTCCTATCTCCAATTACTATTCTGCAGAATTTTCTCGGGTTCGCTCTTTCTCCGTTCCCATTAGTATAAAAAAAAAGAACGAGTTATTCAACTGAAACAACAAAAAAAGAAGCGACTTTTTCCGAGAAGTGACTGTTCAGATCCGGAAATTCGCTTGATTTCATCCTCCTGTCTACTTAAACTGAAAGCACCGGGACACAGGAGACACCATCCATGCAATTTACTTTCGAAACCCAATATAATGCCAAAAGAGAGTATTATCCTTCATCCGTTCGGGCGTCTCCCTCGTCCAATCCGACGAACTGCCCGAAAAAATCCCGGAGTTTTTCCTCCGAGGAGACGGTCACCTGTCTGGCGATCACCTGGGCAGCGGGTTTTTCTCCCAGCATGATCCCGGCTTTGTCCATATAGACCACCGCGCCGAATAGGACCAGCGCCAAAATAAGTCGCATTCCGAACGTGGAATGTCCCAAAGATTCGGATGACGGCTGTCCGAATCCGTCTTTCTCCAACGAACCGTCATATACCAGCGGCAATTCTTCTTTACCAAGTACTGCTTTGGGGTTTCCATAGAGGATTTCTTCCCGGTTTTTCATCTTCATCCGGTTGATGGCGCTCTCCTCCCGCAAAAATCTAGTCAGCTGCAGCTTTCGTTCCAGATCCGTCATAGCGTCCCTCCGTTCTTTCTTTTCATATTGTTTACATAAATTATTTATGTAAACAGATTAAGGACTCTTTCTATAACTTATGCTTGCGGAAGGCGGAAAATGCGGAATTGCCGGCAGTTTGTTAACATAATTCATTTATGTCAACTCTTCCTGCCATCTGTTCTTATCGCTTCGCCAGCTCATCGGTGATCTCCTCCCAGGTGACGCCTTTTTCAGCCATGAGCACCATCATGTGATAGAGGAAATCCGCAATCTCGTATTTCACCTCGTTGGGATTGGGGTTCTTGGCCGCGATCACGATTTCTGTAGCCTCCTCTCCCAGTTTTTTCAAAATTTTATCGATCCCCTTATCGAAGAGATAATTGGTATAGGAACCTTCTTTGGGATGCAGTTTTCTGTCCTCGATAACGGCGAATACCTCTTCGAACACCCTGAGCGGATTGTGGTGTTCCATTTTCTCGCTGCGGTTTAAGATTTCATGGAAAAAGCAGCTGTAGGAACCGGTGTGGCAGGCAGCCCCCACCTGCGTCACCCGGGCCAGGATCGTGTCCATATCGCAGTCCGCTGTCAGGGAATGCACATATTGATAATGTCCGCTGGTCTCCCCTTTGAGCCACAGGGACTGACGGCTTCGGCTGTAATAGGTCATCCGTCCGCTCTCCACCGTGCGCTCATAAGCTTCTTCGTTCATATAGGCCACCATGAGCACCGCATCCGTCTTCGCATCCTGCACCACGACAGGAACCAGGCCGTCCGGGCCGGTTTTAAATTCCGAAAATCGGTATGAAGCCTTAAACAGCGCTACGGGAATCCGATTTTCCAGACACAGCTTTTTGAGCGCGCCGATATTGTTCACATTTTCCGTGACCACCTGCCCGGATAAACCGCTGATGTTGGGCAGGGCGAGCACTTCTATGATCTTGTCCAGGGAAACTTCGGGCAAAAACGGAGTTACCGGAACCGGAGAAATCAGGGAAGCCTCCCTGCCGCCGGCGCCGTGAAGGAGAAAAATCTCGGAAGTGAAGGAGCCGATGGGGCCCTGCATCCGAAGAATTTGCTCCGGGCCATCCGCTGCCGCGATGATCTTCTCCTTGCCGAACTTCAAAGCGACCTCCTCCAAAACCGCAGCCTGTTCTTCCGAATTGAGATCCAGCACGGCCTGGCTGCAGCCTGCGTACAGTAATTTTTTCACGTCTTCCATCCGCCGGATCCGGCCGCCTCCCACTACGGGGACAGCTGCGTTGGCGCAGATTTCCCGCAGGATGTCCATGGCTTCCTCCTGCTCTTTGTCCGTTTCGGACAGATCCAGGACGTACAGTCGATCGCATTCGTTCAGGCTGTATCGCTCCGCCAGCTCCACCGGATTTAAACTCACTTCCCGCCTGTCTTCCGGGCCGTTTACCGCGCGCTTCTGATACAGATAAAGGCAGGGCATAAACTTTTTCGCATTTACAGGATTCATTTTATAACATTCCTTTCGTGGACAATACGCCCGTCACCCGCGGCTCATCGGAAACTGCCAGATCCAAAGCCTTTCCGAACGCTTTGAACATCGCTTCCGCTACGTGATGGCTGTTGATCCCGTCCAATACCTTGATATGGAGATTCATTCCCGCCGACCAGGACAGGGCATAGAAAAATTCCCGGATCAGCTGGGTGTCCAGATCGCCGATTTTCTCCGCAGGGAACGCGTAATCGAAATTCAGATAGGGCCTTCCGCACAGATCCACAGCGCATAATACCAGCGCATCGTCCATGGGCAACAGGAAGTGGCCGAAACGCCGGATTCCCTCCTTCGTCCCTAAAGCGGCCGCGATGGCCTGCCCCAGTACGATTCCGGTATCCTCCACCGTATGGTGGCCGTCCACTTCCAGATCCCCGTTGGCCGCGATTTTCAGATCAAAAAAACCATGGCGGGCAAAGCCCTGTAAGATATGATCGAAAAATCCAATCCCCGTCTGCACATCGTAAATTCCCGTCCCGTCCAGACAGATCCGAACGCTGATATCCGTCTCCCTGGTCTTGCGTTCGATCGAACCGATTCTGGCATTCATAAACCGTTCCTCCTCTTTCATTCCCTTTCAAAACGTACCCGAATGGAATTCTCGTGCGCCGTCAGCCCTTCCTGACGGGCGAAGCGCTCGATCTTTTCGTGGGCGTCTTTCAGCGCATCCCTGGAATAGGAAATGATGCTGGTCTTCTTGATGAAATCATCCACGCTCAAAGGGGAGAAAAACCGCGCTGTGCCGTTAGTGGGCAGGACGTGATTGGGCCCCGCGTAATAATCGCCCAGCGGTTCGCTGGAATACTCTCCCAGGAAAATGGCGCCCGCATTCCGGATTTTGGTCATCAGCTCGAAGGGGTTCTCCGTCAGGATTTCCAGGTGTTCAGAGGCGATCTCGTCAGCCGCCTCTGCCGCTTCCTCCAGGGAATCCGCCAGCAGGATGTATCCGTAGCGATCCAGGGATTTCTGGATGATTTCCCGACGGGAAAGTGTCTCCAGGAAACCGTCCACCTGTTCGGAAACTTCCTTTGCCAGCCTTTCGCTGGTAGTGATCAGGATGGCGCTGGCTAGTTCATCGTGTTCCGCCTGAGACAGAAGATCCGCCGCTACATAGCGGGGATTTGCCGTATCGTCCGCGATGACGAGGATTTCGCTTGGCCCGGCGATGGAATCGATGCTCACATAGCCAAAGCACGCTCGCTTGGCCAGGGCGACGAAGATGTTGCCCGGGCCGGTGATCTTGTCCACGCGCGGAACGCTTTCGGTTCCAAACGCCATGGCAGCGATGGCCTGGGCGCCGCCGACGCGGTAAATTTCATCCACGCCCGCTACCCGCGCGGCGGCCAGCGTTCCGGGATCCACCTGCCCGTCAGGCCCTGGTGGCGTGGTCATGATGATTTTGGGGACTCCCGCCACTTTTGCAGGGATCACGTTCATCAGTACGCTGGAAGGATAGGCCGCTTTCCCTCCCGGCACATAGACTCCCGCCACAGCCAGCGGCAGGATTTTCATCCCCAGGATCGTCCCGTCAGGCCTCGCATCGAACCAGCTGTTTCTGAGCTGCTTTTCGTGGAAACGCCGGATATTTTCGGCGCTTTCTTCCATCACTTTCAAAAAATCGGGGTCCGCCTGCGCACAGGCCCGTTCGATCTCCTCCTTCGTCACGCGAACCGTTTCCGGGGTCAGATCACAGCCGTCGAACTGCTTCGTATAGGAAAACAGCGCTTCGTCCCCTCTGTTTCTCACCTGTTCGACGATATCCGCTACCGTCTTTTCATATTGCCCATAATAATTCGGGCTCCTCTGCAACAGATCCCCCAGCAGATTCTTTCTGCTCTCTTTCGTTAACCGGATGATTCTCATTTTTACCTCCATGTCGGAGCGTCTTTTGCTATGACCGCGCGATAAAATCACATATGTGATTTTACCGCCTTTCCTCACGACAGCTTCTGACGCAGCCGCAAAATAATTTCCTTGATCCGTTCCGTTTCCATCTGCATGCTCACCTGGTTGACGATCATCCTGGCGGACAGAGGGCAGATTTCCTCCAGCACTTCCAGACCGTTTTCCCGCAGCGTGCTGCCGGTTTCCACGATGTCCACGATCACATCGGACAGGCCCACGATGGGGCCGAGCTCCACGGAACCGTTTAATTTTATGATGTCTACGGTCTGATATTTCTGATTGTAAAAATAGTCCTTCGCGATGACCGGATATTTCGTAGCTACCCGGATCATCTCGTGATGCAAGAGCAATTCCCGGGCCTTTGCGGGGCCGCAGACGCACATACGGCATTTTCCGAATCCCAGATCCAGCACCTCATAAACCCTTCGCCCCTCTTCCAGCAGTTCATCCTTTCCGGTCACGCCGATGTCCGCCGCGCCGTACTCCACGTAAGTGGGCACATCAGGCCCTTTTGCCAGAAAGAATTTCAATTTCAGATCTTCGTTGACGAAGACCAGCTTTCTGGAATTTTTGTCCTTCATCTCCTCGCAGGTAATCCCGATCTGCTCCAGCAGCTCGAGGGTTCTGCTGGCCAGCCTTCCCTTCGTCAGCGCGAAAGTCAGATATCTCCGCTCCTTCATATTGCCGCCACTCCTCATCCGTCTAATTCAGCCTTTCGCAGCTTCCGTCCCCGCGAATCAGAAAGACGCTGCTGTGCCATCCTCTTTCATAGGATTCATAGCCTCTCTTGTTTTCCGGTACGGGCATCAGCTCTGCGGGTATTCCATCCTCCCGCAGCCCTTTCGCCCGATTCAGCGCCTGTTCAAAGCCCCCTTTTTCATAGAAAATGAGCGCTCCCTCTTTGGGCACTTCGGGCCTTATATCCTGCCGCGCCAGCGCCTCCATCAGGTCGTCCACTACGATCACGAAGCCAATGGCCGGTGCATTTTTCCCGAAATGGGACAGCAGATGGTCGTATCTGCCGCCGGTCACCACCGCATCTCCCACGCCGTAGGTATATCCTTTGAAAATCACGCCGGTGTAATAATTGTATTTGCCCAAAAGCCCCAGATCGAAAGACACGTATTTCTCCACGCCGTATTTCTGCAGAACCCGATACAGCTGCTCCAGCCGCTCGATGGCCAGCAGGGACCTCTCGTTATCCACCATCTGCCTGGCTTCCGCCAGATCGCTGGCACCCAGCACCGTATCCGCAAGCCGGAGCAGAACCTGGGCGTAATCCCGTCGGACTTTCCTGCTTTCCAACAGCTCTTTTGCCCCGAAATAATTTTTTGCGTTGATATAATCCCTAAGCTTCTGTTCCGTCTCCTCTTTCAGCCCTGCCTGAGAACAAATGCCTTTGAAATATTCCACTTCTCCCACCGCGATCTGGAAACTGGTGAGTCCGCAACGAAGGAGGGCTTCGATGACCAGGCTGATCATCTCCGCGTCGGCTTCCACGGAGGGCTCCATGATCAGCTCCGCCCCCATCTGGGTCACTTCCTTGAGCTTTCCGCGAAGATTGGACGTATTGGTAAAAGCGCTTCCCGAATAAGTCAGGCGAATGGGCCGCGTTTCGTCCATGAAATATTTGGCCGCGCAGCGGGCGCAGGAAGGCGTAAAATCGGGGCGAAGAGTCAGAGTATTCCCCTCTTTATCGAAAAATTTGTACAGCTGGGCAGATGGCGTCGTGCCGATTTCCCGGCTGTAAACATCGAAAAATTCGAAGGTGGGCGTCTGGATATCCTGATATCCGTACAGGCGGATCGATTCGTGCAGACGCTGTTCGATCAGCAGCTTTCTGGCATATTCGATCCCATAAATATCCCGCACCCCTTCCGGTGTATGAAGCAAAGACTTGTCCATCGCGACTCTAAACCTCCCTTTCACGCGGCACTTTATCATGCTACCGTATTATCACATGAAATCTCGATTAGTATACACGATTCGGCTGTTCCTGTCAACTGCCGGAGCATTCATAATAATAGATCAGGCGGCGCAGCCCGCCGTACTTGCGCGTCTCTGTCAACGGCCGAAACCCGGCTTTCTCGAAATTTCCGCGGCTGAAACGGTTATCCGGATGCACTGTGGCCAAAAGGTAGCGCATTCCCTCCCTTTCGGCCAGGGAAATACCCTCTTCCAGCAATTTTTTCATCAGGCCGTTGCCATAGAAATCGGGATGTACGGCCACGGTTTCCATATGGGCGCAAAGCCTCTCATCGCCTTTTGCCGCCCCAGCGTATTGCACAGCATAGGGAAAGAGAGAATCTGCCGCGTCCTTTGGAAAGCGCAGAGCCAGAAATGCGGCCAGCCGCCTTCCGCAGGGGATCTTCAGAAGCGTCCCCTCCGCTTTAAGATGCCGCCTCAGAAACCCCATATCGTCCGTCACATACCAGTCCTTTTGTCCTCCGGACAGCCGCTCGAAAGCGATCCGCTCCAGGGAAAGAATCGCTTCCAGATCCTCCTCTTCTGCGGGCAAAACCGGAAAGGCGCTCTCCTCTTCCAGCTTCCGCTTCACCATGCAAAGTTCTTCCGTAAAAATACAATGGGGAATGGAATTTCGTTCCACCTGCTCAAAGAGAGTTTCCAGATCCATCCAGCGCACTGCCTCGATCTCGCTGGTTTGCGGGCAAAACTGCGAAATCTCCAGATTTTTCCACAAAACGTATACCCGGCTCACCTGATTGTCCAAAAACGGCTTTCCGTAAAACCGATCTTCCCAATGGATTCTGCGAACGCCGCAGCACTCCAGTTCCCCGGCTTCGGCGTCCACACCCAGCTCCTCTTTCAGCTCCCGCAGGGCGCTGTCCTCAAAATCCGATCCCGCCGGGATGTGGCCGGCGCTGGAAATGTCGTAGCAGCCCGGGTGGGAATCCTTATTTCGGCTGCGCTTCTGCAAAAGCAGCTGCAGCCGGCCGCCTTTTCTGCGGGCGATCCATACGTGGGAAGTCCGGTGCAGATCCCCGTCCCGGTGCACCAGACTGCGCGCTTTTGTTCTTCCGGTGGGCTCTCCTTCCCCGTCCACGATATCCAGATACTCTTCCGCGTTCAATTTGAAATCTCCCCTTTCAGGAAGCGCTCATAATCCAAAGAACGTCCGTCCAGAACGCATTCCACCAGATCGTCCCCGTCATAGGTCAACTTCAGCGAAAAAAACGGGCGTTCCAGTTCCAGCAGTCTGAAAAAGACCAGATCCCCCTTCCAGAGATTCAGGGAAGCCACCTTCCCTTTCTCGATCCATTCCAGAACGCCCTCACGGCAGGTTTCGACCAGTTCCCCCTCCCACCGATCCGCCGTATAAAGGCACATATATTGTGTTTCTTCGCCCAGCAGTGCGAAGGTCACAAGCCCTCGGAATCGATATCCGGTGAGCTTTAGCCCGGTTTCCTCCGCCACTTCCCGCAGAAGGCAGTCCTCGGGGCTCTCATATGATTCTGCGTGGCCTCCCACGCCGATCCATTTGTCCCGATTCACATCGTGCTCCTTTTTGATCCGATGCATCATCAGCCATTTTCCTTCCCGCTCCAGATAACACAGGGTCGTCAGGCTGCTCTTTTCCCGTTTCATGCCGTTTTCCTCCTCTTTAAAAATCCCGTTCCTCCCGTTGCTGCAAATCCTTTTGCAGCATGTCCAGATAAGGCACATAAACGCCCTGTTTTCTGGGGAGAAAGTAGCCCGGGGAAAGTTCGTCGAAGCGGAAGCTCTTGCGACCTCCCGCCTGGGCCCTGTCCCAAAATTCCTTCAGTCGGGCGAAAGGCAGATAGTAGAATACGTCCCGATGGGTGTAATAGAGCAGAAAGAAAGCGATCCCTTTTTGCTGCTCGAAACATTCCATAAACTCCACCTGGTGGGCATGGATATTCTGCAGGCTGAACGTATCCTGCGCGCATTCTTTCGCATCGAAGCAGACGGGAATCCCCTGTACCGCCCCGATATAATCCACAGTGCTCTTCTGATCGAAATAGGCCAGAGTGATATGGCGGCTCTCCTTGTCGATCTGTACCGGCGTGATGGGGGTAGGAATTTTCTGGATCAGGGCCAATTTGTGTTCCCTGTATTTTTCGTTGGTATGGTTGATCAGATCCTCCAGCGTAGAACCGCGAAGGCCTCTGGAACTCCAGGTCGCCATGGTCAGTTTACCTCGATGTCATTTCTGTCTTTCAACGCAGTCAGTACCCGTTGGAAAGGCCGGGGCAGCGGCGCCGTCAGGATCAGGCCGCCGAACTGCGCCCGGGATAACTGCGCGGTTTCGCCGAATTCCACCCGGCAGGCGTGCAGCATCTGTCCCCGGACACCGTATTTTTCCAGTGAGTCTCCCTGCCTGCCGCCGTATTTGGCATCCCCCAGCAGGGGGTGCCCCATAGCCGCCAAGGAAGCCCGGATCTGGTGGGTTTTCCCGGTAAACAGCTCCGCTTCCGCATAGGTGACCTCCCCCACGCCCGGCAGGCGGCCGGTGAGCAAAGGGCGTATTCCCGTCCTGATCCGCTGGGCGCCCTTTTGGGGAGACATTGCGATTTGCACCTGATTAGAGGCCGGATCCTTCTTCTCCCAGGCCTCGAACACACCGGATTTCTCCATCCGCCCGAAGGCCAGCAGCCGATAAAACTTCCGGACGGATTTTTCCCGAACGGCTTCGGTAAGGATCTGGGAACCGATCAGGGTTTTGGAGCAGAGGACGATACCGCTGGTATTGCGATCCAGCCGATTGCAGACGGACGGGCGAAAGGTGGAGAGATCCGCCGCCGTCAGTTCCCCTTCGCGCAAAAGATAGCCGACCAGCCATTCGTTCAAAGACCGATCCGTCGGGCGGGCTTTCTGACTCAAAATGCCGGCGGGCTTGTTCACCGCCAGCCCGTATTCATTTTCCCACAAAACGGAAAGGGCGCCGATAGACGCATAAGCTTTTTCGTAAGGGGAAATATCCGCGCCGCCCGAAACGGGAGCTCCGAATTTTTCCAACGTCTCCTCCGCCAGATACAGCCGGATACAATCCCCTTCCGTAAGCTTTTCGCTGCCGGCGCATTTCTTTTCGTTGAGCAGGATATTTTTCTTGCGCATCATTTTGTAGAAGAAGGATGTGGGCGCTTCCTTCATGTATTTCTGCAGGAATTTGTCCAGCCGTTGGCCGGCTTCGTTGGCCCGAACGATGATCTGGCGCATAACTTTCCTCCGTTTACAGAGAAATGGCCCGCATCAGGGCGCAGACCCGCTCCGTTTTGGTGCCGTCTTCGGTTTCCCCGACCGCAGAAAGGGCATCTTCCGGAAGGGCGCGGATCTGATCCAGCCTCCTGAGATAATTGGGCAGCTCAGAAAAGATCGAAATCTTCACGTCTCCCAGCGCGTTCTGCGCGCACATATTGTGCAGATGCTTTTCGCAGGCTTTGCCATCGCAGGACGAATTGGCCGTATATCCCAGCAGATATCCCGCCCGATACGCCATGTGATGGATCTCGAAATTCTTCTCATAGCTGGTGAACACCAGATCCGCCAAAACCGCACAGCCCTCTGTATGCTCGGAAATCTTCCGGAAGTCCCCATCCTTTATTCCGTGATAGCGCAGCAGCATAATCAGATTGACCGCGCTGCGGGCTGCGGGCAGGCAGCCCAGAACCGCCACGATGGTGAGAAGGTTCTCGTTCGTCCCCGTGGAAAAGTAACCGGTCAGATAGATAGCGAGCGATATCGAAAACAGGATCGCGGTTCGGATAGCCGCCACTTTTTTCTGGGAATCCAGATATCCTTTCTCCCCCTTTTTCTTTCTGGATAACTTCTTGGAGATCCCTTTCATTCCGTCTGACAGTCCTTTCCGGAGTCCGCGCATCCGCAGTCTCCCTTTTTCTTCATCCGGTAGGTCAGATGCAGCACCGGATCCTGGGGCATGAGCCTGGTCATGAGCCAGAACGCATTCATCGCAGGGCCATAGACCGACATGGGCCTGTTCTTGCAGCTGGCCGCCAGCGCGGCCTTCACCACCCGTTCCGGCTGTGCCATCACATATTTCTTGATCCCGAGAACGGATCCATATCGCTCCGCCACGTCGAAAAATTCCGTCTGCACCGGTCCGGGACAGACGGCGGTGACGAAGATTTTGCGTTCTTTGAGCTCCTCGCGCAGAGCTCTGGAAAAGCTGAGCACAAAAGCTTTCGTGGCCGCATATACGGCGAATCCCGGCTGCGGCAAAAAGGCCGCGCTGCTGGCGAACTGAAGGATCCTGCTCTTCTCTTTCATATAAGGAAGGCAGGCGTGGGTGATCTCCATCAGTGCCCGGCAGTTTAAGGTCAGCTCGCCGGCCTGTTCTTCAGCGGAAAGAGAAGCGAAATCCCCGATCAGCCCATAGCCGGCGCAGTTTATCAGCATCCGCACTTTTGGCCTTTCCTCCTGAATGACTTCGCGAAACAGGTCGATGTCCGCCTCTCTGGTCAGATCCAGAGGCAGGATTTTGACCCGATGGCGCATGCTTTTGGACAGCTCCTTCATCCGTTCCGCCCTTCTGGCGATGAGCCAGAATTCATCGATGGTTTTCAGGCCCCGATCCAGCTGCAGGGCGAATTCCCTGCCCATTCCGGAAGAGGCTCCCGTAATCACGATGACGTTCATGTTGCTACCCCCTTTTCTTTTTGTGAATATTTCGGATAGTTGGCTTTTTCTTTTCAGATGGACGAGACGGCGCCGTGTGGGATGGCTGCTCCCTCTTCCTTCCGGAGTCCTTTTTGGGCCGGATCAGGCATTTGGGCCCATAGCCGATCAGATCTTCCCGCCCCGCTTTCGTGAGGGCTTCGTATACCAGCTCGTAGTTGGCCGGATCCCGATACTGGATCAGCGCCCGCTGCATCGCCTTCTCGTGGGGATTTTTACAGACGTAAACCCGGGAGTTGTCTCTGGGATCGATACCCGTGTAGTACATCACCGTGGACATAGTGGAAGGAGTGGGATAAAAGTCCTGCACCTGCTGAGGCATATAACCCAGATCCCTCAGATATTCCGCCAAAGCCACCGCCTCCTTTAAAGTGGAGCCTGGATGGGAGCTCATCAAATACGGCACCAGATACTGTTTCAGTCCCAGACGATCGTTGAGCTGACGGTATTTTTTAACGAATTTCTCGTACACCGCATTTTCCGGCTTTCCCATGCGCCTCAATACCGGATCGCTGATGTGTTCCGGCGCCACTTTCAGCTGACCGCTCACATGATGCGTTACCAGCTCCCGGAAAAAGGAATCGTCCGGATCCGCCAGCAGGTAGTCGAACCGGATTCCGGAGCGGATGAACACCTTTTTCACCCCCGGCAGCGCCCGGAGCTTTCTCAGAAGGGACAGATAATCGCTATGATCCACTTCCAGATTGGGACAGGGCTTCGGAAACAGACATTGGCGGTTTTTGCATACGCCAGCCGTCAGCTGCTTTTGGCAGGAGGGACGGCGGAAATTAGCCGTGGGCCCTCCCACATCGTGGATATAGCCTTTGAACTCCGGATCCCGAATAATTTTCTCCGCCTCTCCCAGGATGCTCTCATGGCTGCGCACGGACACAGTTCGCCCCTGATGGAAGGTCAGAGCGCAGAAACTGCAGCCTCCGAAACATCCCCTGTTGCTGGTCAGGGAAAACTTGATCTCGGAAATGGCCGGTACCCCGCCGGCGGCGGCATAGGACGGATGCCATGTACGCATATAGGGCAGACCGTAAACGCCGTCCATCTCTTCCGTCGTCAACGGCGGCTGAGGAGGATTTTGCACCACGAAGCTGCCATCCGGGTAGGGTTCTACCAGGGGTTTGCCGTTGCAGGGATCCGTATTCTCGTACTGGATCCGGAAGCTTTTGGCATACAAGGCGGTATCTTCCCGCATCTCCTCATAGGAAGGCAGCAGACATGCATCGTAAACGCCGCTCAAATCCCTGGTGCGGTAAACCGTTCCGGCAATGAATGTCAGATCCCGAACCGATATTCCGGCCTCCAGGGCATCCGCAATTTCCACGATGGATTTTTCCCCCATCCCGTAGGAGATCAGATCCGCCTGGCTGTCCACCAGAATGGAATGCTTCAGAGAATCGCTCCAGTAATCGTAATGGGCCATCCGCCGAAGACTGGCCTCGATGCCGCCGAGAATGATCGGCACGTCCCGATAGCTCCGGCGAATCAGATTGCAATAGACCACGGCAGCATGATCCGGGCGCTTTCCCATCTTTCCTCCCGGCGTATAGGCATCGAAAGTTCGCTTCTTTTTGGAAACATAATAGTGATTCACCATGGAATCCATATTTCCGGAAGAGACCAGGAAAGCGAGTCTGGGGCGCCCGAACAGGCGGATGCTCTCCGCCTGTTTCCAGTCCGGCTGGGCGATAATGCACACTTTGTATCCGCGGCTTTCCAGAACCCTGCTGATGATGGCAGTTCCAAAAGATGGATGATCCACATAGGCATCGCCGCTGATGTAGACGAAATCCGGCTGCTCCCAGCCCCTTTCCCTCATTTCTTCCGGCGTCACCGGTAAAAATCCATTCCTCAAATCGAATTATCCTTTCCGTTCCATATTTCCCGATAGTCGCGGATATAGCCGTCTGCCAGACGCATCTTCGCTTCCTTCTGTCGCAGGGAATAGCCGTCTTCCACCGCGCACACCCGCATGCCCGCAGCTTTTCCGGCCAGAATTCCCGGTACGATATCCTCGAATACCAGACAGGTTTCGGGCGCTACGTTCAGTTCCTTTGCCACCGCCAGATAGATATCAGGCGCGGGCTTTCCTTTCCCTACGTCGCACGACGTCATGATACAGGAAAAGAAGCCGTGCAGCCCGCGGGCATCCGTTACGGCGCTGACCAGTTCCCGGGAATTGCTGGTAGCGATGCCCATCTTCAATCCATTTTCCCTGCAGCGAAGCAAAAATTCCCCGGCACCTGGTTTCAGCGGCACCTGATGTACATACTTGTCCCGCGCCATTTCATTCCAGACCCGCTTGATTTCCGCTGCGGGTTCCGGAATGTCAAAACGCCTCTTGAAATATTCTGCGGTTTCAGAAAAGCTGAATCCTTCGATCGCATGCTGGAGGTCTTCCGGCACGGAAAGGCCGTAGCGCCCCAAATACTCCACATCGATCCGATGCCAGATCCACATGGAGTCCACCAGAGAGCCGTCCAGATCGAAAATAACCGCTTCCACTCCGCTCAACAGATCCATCCCATCCATCTCGATTTCATCCTTTACGTTTCGACTCCGAGGGCTTTTCGCTCTTCCTGCGTCAGGGGCCGCCAGCTTCCCGGCGCAAGCTCCCCCAATTCCAACGGGCCCATGGAAACGCGTTTTAAATAAACCACTTCGTTTCCCACAGCCTTTAGCATCCGCTTAATCTGGTGAAAGCGCCCCTCTACGATGGTCAAAAAGAGTCCATCTTCCCTGTATTCCAACTTTTTCGCCCGGGCAGGGAGGGTGGGCTTTTCATCCCCGATATCCACCCCTGCTTCCAGCAGGCGACACATCTCCTCCGTCACCGGCGCCCCCGTATGCACGAGATAGGTCTTTTCCACATGCTTTTTGGGGGAAAGGAGGCGGTGGGCCAGACCGCCGTCGTTGGTGACCAAAAGCAGCCCTTCCGTATCTTTGTCCAGTCTGCCTACCGGGAAGAGATCTTTTCCCGGAGCTTCGCGCATCAGCTCCAGCACGGTTCTCTCCCTCGCATCCCGAACCGCCGTCACCACACCTGCGGGCTTGTGCAGCAGGTAATAGACCGTTCCGGCATAGAGGAGCGGCTGTCCGTCCAGACAGATGCGCGCCTCCCGTTCCTCCACCTTCGTTTCTCCTGACAAAACGGGACGCCCATCCACCGTCACCCGCCCTTTTTTGAGCAGGATCCTGACTTCGCTGCGGCTTCCGGCTCCCATTTCGCACAATAACTTATCCAGCCTGATCACTGTCGCCTCCTGCATGAAAATACCGTCGTCTTCATAGACTTCAGTATACTATATTTCCTTCGCGCCCGGTAGAAATCATGCGAAAAAAGATCACAAAATTCTGTTTTCTGCTCCTTTTTTCGGTCCTCTGGCTGACCATCCTCCTGCTTCCCGAGCGGGCGCTGTCCCTTTCTCTGGAAGGGCTGAACCTGTGGTTTCAAAAGATGATTCCGGCCCTTTTCCCGTTCATGATCCTGTCGGGCCTTCTCATCGGATTGGAGCTGTCGGACAGCTTCGCATCTCTGTTTGCTCCGGTTTTGCGCCCCCTCTTCCGGCTGTCGGATTCCTGTCTGTATTGCCTTGTGATCGGATTTATGTGCGGATTTCCCATGGGCGCCCGGGTTTGCGCGCAGAGCTATGAAAAAAAAAGG
The DNA here is from genome assembly GCA_003343625.1 of Clostridiales bacterium. Classification (GTDB taxonomy): domain Bacteria; phylum Bacillota; class Clostridia; order Lachnospirales; family Lachnospiraceae; genus Gallintestinimicrobium; species Gallintestinimicrobium pullicola. Next base: position 12,067 of record QAKV01000039.1, on the reverse strand, counting down.
CTGTCCCGCCGGGAGGCCACCCTGATGCTCGCATTTTGCAACAACATCGGTCCGATCTATTTCTCCGGCTACGTGCTCCGCCTTTTTCCGGTTCAAAGGCCCTTCATGGCCCTGATTGGGATATATGGAATTCCGCTCGTATATGGCCTGTTTTTACGATATACCCTCTTTTCCGATATCGACTCGAAGGAAAAAGTTTCCGTTATTCCCGGAGGAAAGAAGACGGAAGTATCGATTGGCCGCTTTTTTTCGGAGCTGAACCTCTCCATCCTCTCCTCCCTGAACGCCATTACCGCGCTGGGCGGCTATATGATTTTCTGCAATCTGCTCAATCTGCTTCCACAGCTGCTCTGGAAAGATTTCCCTGTTTTTCTCCGCCTGACAGGCCCTCTGCTGGAAATCACCAGCGGGCTTTCACGGCTGCAGCCTCCGGACAGCCATTGGGCGTTCGTCTTTCTGCCCCTGGGGGGATTATCCTGTATCGCACAGACCTACAGCTGCCTGCACGGTACGGATCTGTCCCTGAAGGAATATGTCTTTCATAAAGCAATACAGACACTGCTCACCGCAGCTTTCTATGGATTTTTTACGGCCGTCTGAGAGGTCAGGTCGTAAGCGTTGTGCACCCGGATCAGAAGGCTTCCAAAGGCCGGTACGGGACAGGAAAAATCCATCTGTTCCTCTCCTGTCCATCGCTCCAGTGTGGACCAGGTGGCCCCGCCGTCCGCCGACCAGCTGTAATACAGCAGGCCCGATTCCGGATCCGAAGCCTTCACCGTCACGGACATAGTCCCCTCCCCGGCCTTTCGGGCCGCGGTGGAAAAGAGTTGCGGAGAAGTCTGATCCGGCTGAGCATCCGCTTTGGGCGCCGAGATGACAGGGTAAGAACCGCCGGAATAGTCCAATCCCAAAGACGAAGACTTCAGATGAAAATACCGGGCCGCGCTGAGAGCGTCTGTGACGCCGAGTCCCGCGATTCCTTCCGGCGAAGAGACAAGTCCGTTGTCGTTGGGATTGTCCAGATAGCAGTGCTCCAGAATCACGCAGGGAATCCCCCGCTCCCGGGCCGCCCGGATCACCCCATAATAATCCAGCCCGCCGTTGCCACGACGCACCTTCGCTCCCCGGCAAAGCAGGCCATAAGCATTCTGCATATCGGCGAGCCAAAGCCGGGCGAAGGTCTGTCCCTTCGCGTATTCGCTCCCGAAAGCGGACGTCCAGGCCTCCGCCCCGTACAGGCTGTGGTCTGCGGACATATTATAGTGAAGGGATATCATGAGATCCGCATCATACTCTGCGGCAATCCGCGCCCGATCCGACAGGGAAACTTCTCTGTCGTCCGTTCGGGTCAGATATACCTGTACCCCTTCGAACTGCTCAAGCGTCTGCTGCATGGCCTGGGCGGTGAGCAGCGTCAGATGCTTTTCCATGTTGGCACCGAAAATTCCCCCTTCATTGCGACCTCCGGTCCCACCATGCCCGGGATCTATCACGACAACCACCGGATCCCTCGAAGAGGCCGCCTGCGCCCGTGCCGCCGGACAGCCCAATCCTCCGAAAAAGAAAAGGGCGGCGCAGAGGGCGGCCAATATTTTCTTACCAAAATCGTATCGTTTCACTTTCCCTTCTCTCCTGCTTCTTACATTACATCTGAAGTGAGCGCCGAAATTCCCCCCACGCAAAATAAGAATATTTATACGCCGTGATCCGAAAAGCCGTTTCAAAGCGTATAAATATTCTCAACATGTTCTCCGAAAGGAATCGAAAGACCGCATTCCGCGAGATCAGCGGGCGCCGCGTTCTTCGTCGGAATCCCCGGAATCATCGTAACCGCCCTCGTTCTGGGCATGGAACTCCGCGCGGTTGCTCTGTACCACATCGTTTAAGCTGGTCAGATCGCTTACCAGGTTACCGTAGTGGGTATTGGCCGCTTCGATGGCATGGGTGATGATATTCTCGATATTCGCCATCATGTCGTCCGTGTACTGCATAACGGACTCCCGAATGGCATTGGCCTCCATAGTAGCGTTGTCCACGATATCCTGGGCCTGCTTGGTAGCCAGCTGTACGACTTCATTGGCCTGGGCATAGGCCTGCTGCATGATCTCGTGCTCGTTGATCAGCTCGGAAGTCTGTTCGGTCGCTTCGTTGATCAGGGACTGGGCCTTTTCCCGGGCATCGTTTAAGATCGCTTCCTTATTGCTGATGATCTTCTGATACCGCTTGATCTCCTCCGGCGTCTTCATCCGCAGCTCCCTCAAAAGTTCATCGATCTCTTCCTTGTTCACGATGATCTTGGTATTGGAGAGAGGCTGATATTTGCAGTTATCGATATATTCCTCGATCTCGTCAATTAACTGTTCAATTCTGCTGCTCATTGTTTCCTCACTTTTTGAGATGGCCATATTTTTCATATACCAGATCGGCGACAAAAGGAGGGACGCACTTGGAAATATCTCCGGCGAAGCTGGCGATTTCCTTCACGCTGGAAGAGCTGAGATATGCATATTCCAGGCTGGTGGTCAGAAATACCGTATCCAGTGCGCCGCCCGAGAGCATCTTGTTGGTCTGCGCGTTCTGAAGCTCGTATTCGAAGTCCGTTATGGCGCGCAGACCCCGGATCGCCACATGGATGTCCTTGCTGCGGGCATAATCGATCAGAAGTCCGCTGAAGGACTCCACTTTCACATTCGGCAAATCCTTTGTCGCTTCTTCCAGTATTTTAACACGTTCCTCCACAGAAAACAATGGAGTCTTTACTTTATTATTCAGCACGCTCACGGTCAATTCGTCAAAAATAGACGCTGCCCGGCGAATCACATCCAGATGACCATAGGTGACCGGGTCAAAACTTCCCGGGTAAATCGCTGCTTTCATCTTCTTCTTTCCTCTTCAGAAATACGTGTTTGTTGGTTTTGTAGCATTTTTCCCGCACAACGGAAAAACCGTATGTCTCGGCGAAACCGAAATCCTTCTGACGCTGCGCTTCGATGATGATCAACGTGTGGTCTGTCACATAACGGGCGCGGGAAAGGGCTGCCAGCACCGGTTCTTCCAGGCCGGCCTCATAAGGCGGATCCATGAAAATCACGTCCGCCTCCTTTTCGTGGATGGATGGAATGGCCCCCAGAACATCCTGTCTTAAGAGAACCGCTCTGTCCTCGAATTTCGTGAAATGAAGATTGTCCGCGATGCATTTTGCCGCTTCCCTTCCGTTTTCCACGAAGTAAGCCCGCCGGGCGCCCCGGCTGATGGCTTCGATGCCGATAGAGCCGCTGCCGCTGCACAGATCGATGAATACATTGCACGGGATCCGGGTCTGCAGGATATTGAACAGCGTTTCCTTGATCCGGTCCGTGGTGGGCCTGGTATCCTGGCCCTGAGGCGTTTTCAGCGGAAGGCTCCTGGCCTCTCCTGCGATCACTCTCATAGAGAAATCCTCCTTTATCCTCTGATCTTGACGCCCTTTTGATCCCGCTTTCCGGCGCGGATCTGGCTGAGCGTCAGCGTTCTGCTCTTATAGGCGATAGACGTTTCCTGTCCGGGGGAATCATAGTACACGGCCTCCAGCTCATCGCCCTCCGCCAGCCGCATGGCCCGCACGCCGATTGCCGTCTTCTTTTTTTCAGGAATCTCCTCAACCGAAAACCGGAGGAAATATCCGTCCCTGGACTGCAGCGCGATGTTTTTCTGATCCTTTAGAATCGTCACATCCACCACCCTGTCGCCGGGGGACAGGCGGGTTGCCGCCACGGTCTTTTTGGTCACGTCGAACTCCCCGCCGTCCACCGCTTTCGCCATGGCCTGTCCTGTGATGAACAGAATTCTGTACAGATTCAGCTCGCTCTGCCCGGCGGCCAGAAGGAGCCGTTCTTTCGCCGAATCGAAGTTGCTCACGTTGTCCAGCGGAACCCCTTTGTCCCGCAGCTTGCCGAAGGGGAGATCGGCCACCTTGACCGTATACAGCTGTCCGGTATCGGTGAACAGACAAATCCTTCCCGTGTTTTTGCAGGCGAAAGCGAAACGGCTTTCCGAAATCACCGCATCCCGGTTGCGCTCATAGGTTCCCGTATCGATGATCCGCGTATAGCCAAAGCGATCGATGAGGCAATATACGTCGATCTCTTCGGGCTTTTTCTCCTCATAGACGACTTCTCCGCAGTTTTCGATGGAAGTCCTTCTCTCTTTGGAATATGCTCTCTTCATGGCTTCCAGATCGTTCAAAATCACCTGCGCCATGGAACTCTTTCTTTCGAGAATATCCTCGTAGCGGTAAATGTTGGCAAGCGTCTCTTCGTGTTCCTTCACCAGAGCCTCGATCTCCAGCCCGATCAGCTTATACAGCCGCATATCCAGGATGGCGTCCGCCTGACGGTCAGTGAAGCGCAGATATCCCGCCATGACAGCCGATTCTTTCGATTTAAAGGAAATCCCTTCCGTGTTGCCCTCCACCAGACAGGCTTTGGCCATAGCCCGATCCCGGGATCCCCGAAGGATTTCGATGATCAGGTCGATCACATTGCAGGCTTTGATCAGCCCTTCCTGAATCTCCCTCCTGTTCTGTTCTTTTTCCAGAAGGGTTTCATACTTGCGCCGGTTGATTTCGAACTGGAACTCTACGTTAGCCTTAAGAATCTGCTTTAACCCCATGGTTTCCGGACGGCCATCGGCGATGGCGAGCATGTTGACGCCGAAGGAATCTTCCAGCCGGGTCTTTTTATACAGCAGGCCGATAAAATTGTCCACGTCCGCGTCCCGTTTGAGTTCGATCACGATGCGGATTCCCTCTTTGGAGGACTGGTTGGAAATATCCACGATATCCGCCGTCTTCTTACTCTCCGCGAGAGCGGCCACATCCGCCAGAAATTTCCCGATATTGGCGCCGATCATGGTGTAGGGGATCTCGGTGATGACCACATTGGTTCTGCCTCCCTTGCCCTTTTCCGTCTCCACCCGCCCCCGCAGGCGGATCTTTCCCGCGCCGGTCTCATAGATGCTCACCAGCTCGTCTTTGTTGGTCACGATTCCTCCGGTGGGGAAATCCGGCCCTTTTAAGTATCGCATGAGCTCCTTCGTGGAAATGCTCTCGTCCTGCATGTAGGCCTTCATGGCGTCGATCACTTCCCCCAGGTTGTGGGGCGGGATGCTGGTGGCCATCCCTACCGCGATTCCTTCCGAACCGTTGACCAAAAGATTGGGTATCTTGCAGGGGAGCACCGAGGGTTCTTTTTCCGTCTCGTCGAAGTTGGGAACGAAGTCCACCACGTTTTTATCCAGGTCTTCCAGAAAAGCCTCCTGGGTGATCTTCTGAAGGCGCGCCTCCGTGTACCGCATGGCTGCGGCTCCGTCCCCCTCGATGTTGCCGAAGTTGCCGTGGCCGTCGATGAGGGGCACTCCCTTTTTGAACTCTTGTGCCATCACCACAAGCGCTTCATAAATGGAGCTGTCTCCGTGGGGGTGATATTTACCCATGGTATCGCCGACGATGCGGGCGCTCTTTCTGTAGGGGCGATCGCTGCGGATCCCCAGCTCGTACATATCGTAGAGAACCCTTCGCTGTACCGGCTTGAGCCCGTCCCTGACATCGGGCAGCGCCCTGGAAACGATGACGCTCATGGCGTAGTCGATAAAGGACTTCTGCATCACTTCGGAATATTCTGTTTTGATGATCCTGTCATTCATCTGTGTTTGGCCCTCTCTTTACTCATCAGATATCCAGCTGCGCGTCCGCCGCATTCAGGTAGATAAAAGCCCTCCTGGGCGGCACGTCCGTTCCCATGAGCATTTCCGTCACTTCAGAAGCCATTCTGGCATCCTCGATCTCCACCTGTTTCAGCATTCTGGTTTCCGGATCCAGGGTGGTCTCCCACAGCTGCTGGGCGTCCATTTCCCCCAGTCCCTTATAGCGCTGGAGGGTGAAGGGCCCTTTATGCCGTTTTCGATAACGCTCCAGCGCCTTGTCGTCGTAGAGATACTCCTCTTTTCCCTTCGCGGGCATGGCCTTATACAGCGGGGGTATGGCGATATATACATGCCCTTCGAAAATCAGCTCCGGCATAAAGCGATAAAACAGCGTCAGAAGCAAGTTGGAAATATGCGCCCCGTCCACGTCCGCATCCGCCATGATGATGATCTTATCATAGCGCAGCTTCGCGATGTCGAAATCGTTTCCATATCCTTCGGAGAACCCGCAGCCAAAGGCATTGATCATGGTCTTGATTTCGGCATTGGCCAAAACTTTGTCGATGCTGGCCTTTTCCACATTCAAAATCTTGCCCCGGATGGGCAGGATTGCCTGGTACATCCGGTTTCTGGCCATTTTGGCGGATCCGCCGGCGGAGTCTCCCTCCACGATGAAGATCTCGCATTTGGACGGATCTTTCGATTCGCAGTTAGCCAGTTTGCCGTTGGAATCGAAGGAAAACTTCTGCTTTGTCAGGAGGTTCGTCCTCGCCCGCTCTTCGGTCTTTCGGATTTTTGCAGCCTTTTCCGCGCAGCCGATGACGTTCTTTAGAGCCTCCAGGTTGCGGTCGAAATACAGGGTCAACTGCTCCCCTGTCACTTTGCTCACCACCCGGGCCGCGTCCTGGTTGTCCAGCTTCGTCTTGGTCTGACCTTCAAACCGGGGATCCGGATGTTTGATGGAGATGACGGCGGTCATCCCGGTGCGCACATCCGCCCCGGTGAAATTCTGATCCTTTTCCTTCAAAATATTCAGCTCCCGGGCGTAACTGTTGATGATCGTCGTGAACTGCGTCTTAAAGCCGGTCAGATGAGTTCCCCCTTCAGCGTTGTAAATGTTATTGCAAAAGCCCAGAACGTTCTCGTGGAAATCGTCCGTGTACTGGATAGCCCCTTCTACGGAAATCCCTTCGCTCTCCCCGGAAAAGGAAATCACATCCGTCACCGGTTCGCTGGACTTATTCATGTCCCGGATAAAGCCCGTCAGCCCTTCCGGCTCATGGTACTCAAGCACCTCGGCGGGTTCTTTTCTCCGATCCTCAAAGCAGATGGTGAGGGCGGGGTTTAAATAGGCCGTCTCATGCAAACGACTTTTGATATCGTCTTCTTTAAAACGAGTTCTTTCAAAAATTGTATCATCGGGCAGGAAATTGATGGAAGTGCCGGTTTCCTTCGTCTTTCCCACGACCGGAGGAAGTCCGTTGACCAGTTCGGTCACAGGAATGCCCCTGGTATAGGAATCCTCATATATATGCTTTCCGTCCTTAACCCGAACGGTCAATCTCGCAGAAAGCGCGTTGACAACAGAAGAACCCACGCCATGCAGGCCTCCGCTGGTCTTATAGGCGGAATGATCGAACTTTCCTCCGGCATGCAGCGTGGTGAACACCAACCGCTCCGCGCTCACACCCTTCTCGTGCATCCCCACAGGGATGCCCCGCCCGTCGTCCGTCACCGTTGCGGAACCGTCCTCTTCCAGGATTACCGTGATCTTGCTGCAAAAACCAGCCAGATGCTCGTCCACGGAGTTGTCCACGATTTCGTAGATCAGATGATTCAACCCTCTGGTGGAAACGCTGCCGATATACATTCCCGGCCGCATGCGCACGGCTTCCAGCCCTTCCAGTACGGTAATGCTGGAAGCATCATATGTTCCATTGATTGCCATTCTCGTTCTTCCCTTCCGAATTTGTTGAGTCGTTTCCAAGCAGTATAACACATACGTTCGATTTTGAAAAGCAAAAACAAAGCGTTCAGATGCTCCGATAGTCGATTTGGCGTCCGGCGCCCGCAATCGCTTCCTCCAGATCCGGGGCCGCATCTCCGTTTAAAATCCGGTCCGCCAGTTCCCCGGCCTCCAGAAGCACCTCCGAATCCCGGTAGATATCGCCCAAAGAAAATTCCAGGGCCCCGCTCTGACGGATCCCGAACAGATCTCCCGGGCCACGCAGCTTCAGATCCTCCGCCGCGATGAAAAAGCCGTCGTTGGAACGGTTGAGCACGTCCAGACGTCGATTGTTTCTGCCGCTTCCGTCCCCGGTCATAAAAATACAGAAACTCTGTTTTTGTCCGCGCCCCACCCGACCTCGTAACTGGTGTAGCTGAGCCAGTCCGAATCGCTCCGCGTTTTCCACTAACATCACCGTGGCGTTTGGCACGTTGATCCCCACCTCTATCACCGTGGTGGAAACCAGAATATCCAGCCTGTGCTCCGCAAAATCGTTCATGATCCGCTGTTTTTCAGACGCCTTCATCTTGCCGTGGAGAGGGGAAATTCGCACGCCCGGCAGAGCCGCTTTCAGCTTTTCCGAATAATCCAGAACGTTTTCCAGCCCTTCCATTTCTCCTTCTTCCACCATGGGGCAGATCACGTAGGCCTGCTCTCCCGCTTCCACCCGTGCCCGCAGGAAAGCGTAGGCCTTTTTTCGAAAAGAAGGATCCACCACGCAGTTTTTGATGGGGAGGCGGTTTTTTGGCATCTCATCCAGCAAAGAAATATGGAGATCCCCGTATAGCACGATGGCCAGAGTACGGGGGATAGGCGTAGCGCTCATGACCAGCACATGGGCATTTTCCCCTTTGCCCGCCAGGCTCTCCCGCTGGCGCACGCCGAAACGGTGCTGCTCATCCGTCACCACCAGCGCCAGATCCTGCCAGATGACCTTCTCCTGGATCAGGGCATGGGTGCCCACCGCCACATTGACGCTGCCGGAAGCGATTCGCTCATAAATCTTTCGCTTTTGAGCAGCGGTCAGAGATCCGGTGAGCAGAGCAGGCCGGATGCAAAGGCCATAGCGATCCGTCAGCTCCCGCAATGCTTCATAATGCTGATTGGCCAGCACTTCCGTGGGCGCCATCAGGCAGCCCTGGCGACCGTTGGCCGCGCACATGAGGAGGGCGAGGAAAGCCAAAATGGTCTTTCCGCTGCCCACATCGCCCTGCACCAGACGGTTCATAGCCGTATGCCTTTGCAGATCTTCCTCGATCTCCCCCCACACCCTTTTCTGAGCTTCTGTGAGGGAATAGGGTAAGGCCCCGATCAGGCTCTCGGTCTCCCGGGCGCGAATCAGAGGGCGATCGACCAAAAGCTTATCATTTTCTGCTTTTTGCCGCCGAATCTGTACCAGGAAAGCCAAAAATTCGTCGAATACCAGACGCCTTCTGGCCGCTTTCAGCGCCGTTTCATCCTGCGGGAAATGAATTCCCTCCATTGCCTCCGAAAGAGGAATCAGGCGGTATCTTTCCCTTTCCATTTGCGGCAGATAATCCGGGAAATCCAGCTGATCCAGTACCTGGCGCACGCATTTGGAAAACATGCGGTCGCTTAAACCGGGCGTCAGGGCATAACAGGGCTGCCAGCTTCCCGACAGCTTCTCGTATTCCTGGAGCTGGAACATTTTCGGATGCTCCATCAGAAGCGCATTCTTCGTCCCGCTCTTCACCATGCCTCGAAAGACGTGCACGCTTCCGGGCTGCAGGACTTTCTTCAGATAAGGCATACGGAACCAGGTGAGTCTCATTTGTCCCGTGACGTCTCCCACCGTGGCGTGGGTGATCGCAAGCCCTCCCGCCCGGACGACGGAAGGCGTCCCGATCACGCACGCCCTGATCGCGGCAACCTCTCCCGGACGCAGCTCGGCGATGGAGACGACGGGTTCATAGTGTTCATAAGAACGCGGAAAATGGCAGGCCAGCTGGCCTGCCGTGTCGATATGAAGTTTTGAAAAAAGCGCAGTGGTTTTCGCCCCTACGCCTTTTATCACTGAAACGGAATCTTCTGCTCTCATGTCCTGTCACTCGACGGATACAATATAGTAGTAAATGGGCTGTCCGCCATACTGCAGCTCCACATCGCAGGAAGGATACTTCTGCTCCACCTTTTCCCGAAGGGCTTCCGCCTCGTCCTCTTTCGTCTCCTGTCCGTAATAGATGCTGATCAGCTCCAGATCTTCTTCCATCATCCGGTCGATCATATTCAGCGTGACGCCTTCGATGGCCTGTCCAACAGCGAGAATGCCATCGTCGCCGATTCCCATGAAGTCGCCCTGCCTGATCTCGTAATCGTCGATCACGGTATCCCGCACCGCGTAAGTCACTTCGCCGGTCTTCACCGCGCCGATAGCCTCCGTCATGGCGGCTTCGTTCTCCTCAGCGTTCAGATCCGCCGCAAAATTGATGACCGCTGTAATCCCCTGGGCGATGGTTTTGGTAGGAATGACGATGATCTTCTTATCCTCGGTCATATATTTTGCCTGATTGGCTGCCAGGATGATGTTTTTGTTGTTGGGCAGCACATAAATCGTGTCTGCGTTCACCTGATCGATGGCGTTGAGCACGTCCTCCGTGCTGGGGTTCATGGTCTGCCCGCCTTCTATAATATAGTCTACGCCCAGATCCTTTAAGATGGCGTTCATTCCCTCGCCTACGGAAACCGCGATGAAGCCGGTCTCCTTGCGGGCGGGAGCAGCTTCCGGGGCGCTCTGGACGGTCATCTCTCCGTCCGGCCGAGCTGCCGTCCGGGCCTCCTCCGCCTTCTGGTTCATCTTGATGACCTTCTCGTGATGTTCCAGACGCATGTTGTCGATTTTCATATTGGAGAGCGCGCCGTACTTCAACGCCTTCTGGATCGCCAGACCCGGGTCGTTGGTATGTACGTGTACCTTGACCACATCGTCGTCCGCAACCACCACGATAGAATCTCCGATGGACTCCAGATATGCCTTGAAATCCATCTCCTGTTTGATATTGAAAGTCTTGTTCAGCATGATGATGAACTCGGTACAATAGCCGAACCTGATATCCGCCTCCACCTGCGGCGCAGCTCCGATGGAAGAAAACGGAGCGCCGGCCGCACTGCGGCTATCCTTCAGCTTGAAGTCCACTTCTTTGCCCAGGAAGGCTTCATAGGCGCCTTTGAGCACCTGCATCAGGCCCTGCCCACCGGAATCGACCACGCCCGCCTGCTTTAAAACGGGCAGCATCTCCGGCGTCTGGCTGAGCACATAATCCGCATGCTCGATGATGGCGCCGATATACTTTTCCAGATCCGTTTCCCCGGCGTCGGCCAGCTCCCTCGCTTTTAAGGAAGCGCCTTTAGCCACGGTGAGAATCGTGCCTTCTTTCGGTTTCATAACCGCCTTGTATGCGGTTTCCACCGCCCGCTCAGATGCCTGCGCCAGCAGAGGAATGTCGATGGTCTCGGATTCCCGGATGGCTTTTGTAAAGCCCCGGAATAACTGCGACAAAATGACGCCCGAGTTGCCTCTGGCGCCCCTTAAGGAACCGGAAGAGATGGCTTTCGCCAACGACTGCATGTCCAGATCGTTATTCGCCTCCATGGCAGCCACATCTTTGGCTGCGGACATGATCGTCAGGGTCATGTTGGTGCCGGTGTCCCCGTCCGGAACCGGGAATACGTTCAGTTCATTGATCCATTCTTTCTTGCTTTCGAGATTCTTGGCTCCGGCTAAGAACATCTTTGCGAGCATCTTAGCGTCGATCGTATTTACAGCCACGGTTAAAATCCTCCTTAATCAATCACCCGCACACCTTCTACAAAGATGTTGATTTTCTCTATTTCGATGCCGGTAAATTCTTCTACCTTATATTTCACGTTGCTGATCAGGTTGTCCGCCACCGCCAGGATGCTGACGCCGTAGGCGACGATGACGTGAAAATCAAGAGTGAGCTTATTGTTGTTCAGCGTAACGGCAATTCCCTTCGTGATGCTGTCCCTTTTGAGCAGCTTCACCAGACCGCCCTTGACCGTAACGCCCATACCGACAATTCCAAAACATTCCACCGCTACCGTCCCCGCATACTGAGCGATCACTTCGTTGTCAATCGTAATGCTGCCCATATGGGTCGTCATAGAAGAACCCTTCATGTGGTAACCTCCTTTTTCCTGAAAAAATCTATGCTTATTATAACCGTTTTCCCTCAAAAAGGGAATATGAATTTTAACTTTTTCAATTTTTGAGGATATTTTGCTTGCCAAATACGCCAAATTCTGCTATCATACTGATGTTGTCAGTCAAACGACTAATAAAGTTTGAGGAGGTGCAATCATGGCAAAATGCGATATTTGTGGCAAAGGCGCTCATTT
>QAKV01000027.1 GCA_003343625.1 Clostridiales bacterium | reverse complement strand
GGAAAAAGTGTATAAAGAGTTCATGCTGTATGCAATAGGCCGGAACATCCTAAAATACCACCGGTTCCTGCATCATGAAATCGAGAAATATGAAGGGAAAAAGGAGCAGAAAGCCGCTTAACTGATGGAGCGGTCCATGCACTCCAAAACAAGGGGCTTTTGCGCCCTAAAATACGAGGGATAAAAAGAAAGAGACAATCCGACAGAGAAATCGATCCCTAAAAAAGTACGAATTCTCTGGAATTGTCTCTTTCCTGCATGTCAGGGGGGAAATTCGGTATTAACCGACAGCCCCCTGCGGTAGGACATGGAGTGGGCGGCGTCTGTCCCTTCGGGATCAACGAGGGGATCGAAGTCTATCTGGACGTTTCCCTGAAGCGGTTTGAAACGGTATTTCCGGCCTGCGGCAGCGACAACAGCGCCGTGGAGCTGACGCCTGAAGAGCTGGAGCGCTGCTCGTGCGCGAAAGACTGGGTGGATGTCTGTAAAGGTTGGCAATCAGAATAGGGAGGATCGAAAATGACGGAAGAACAGGTATTGCAGCTGGTGAAAGAGAAGATGGCCCACAGGCCAAAGATCGTGGCCATGTTCGAAAACTGCTATCAGGATACGCTGGAGAAGACGGTGCATTTGCACAGGGAAGACGGCACCGCTTTCATGCTCACCGGGGATATCCCGGCCATGTGGCTGAGGGACAGCACCAATCAGCTGAGGCCCTATCTCCTGGTGGCGTCGGAAAACGAAAGGGTGGCGGAGATCATCGAAGGCGTGATAAAAAAGCAGTTCCAGTGCATTTTACGGGATCCTTATGCCAACGCGTTCAACGAGGAGGAAAATGGCGCGGGGCATCAGGAGGATCTGACGGAAATGAAGCCGGATATCTGGGAGAGAAAGTACGAGATCGATTCTCTGTGCTACCCGGTTCAGCTGGCCTATCTTTACTGGAAAAACACCGGGAAAACGGCGCAGTTTGACGGCCTGTTTCTGGAAGCCGCCAGAACCATCGTTGCGCTGTGGAAGACGGAACAGCATCACGGGGAGCAATCCCCTTACACATTCCGGCGGCTGGATTGCGTGGAAACCGACACGCTTCCCTGCGAAGGAAAGGGAAACCCCGTATCCTATACCGGAATGACCTGGTCAGGATTCCGGCCCAGCGACGACAGGTGTCTGTACGGTTATCTGGTGCCTTCCAATATGTTTGCCGTAGTGGTATTGGACTATATGCAGGAAATCCTGCACAATTTCTATCATGAAGAAAAGTTTCTTGCAGAAGTGAAAACACTGCGGGAGCAGATCCAGGAGGGGATTGAGAAGTTCGGCACCATGGATACGGAAGAATTTGGCCGGGTCTATGTATACGAAGTGGACGGCAGGGGCAACCGCCATATCATGGACGATGCCAATGTGCCCAGCCTTCTGTCCATGCCTTATTTCCACTACTGCGGAAACGCGGATCCGATTTACCTGAACACGAGAAAAATGATGCTTTCCGCTGCAAATCCCTATTATTATGAAGGAAAGGCTGCAAAAGGGATCGGAAGCCCCCATACGCCGAAGGATTATATCTGGCATATCGCCCTGTCCATTCAGGGGATGACCAGCGCCGATGAAGAGGAAAAGGCTCGTCTTCTGGATTATTTCGAACGGACGGACGCGGGCACCAATCTGGTGCACGAAGGCTTTCACAAGGATGATCCGAAGCTGTTCACCCGGGAATGGTTTTCCTGGTCCAACGCCATGTTCGTGGAATTCGTGCTCTCCCTGTGCGGCCTTACCGTAAAGGCGGACTGAGGCTATGGGCGATGGTTATACGATTCTGATCGCCGAAGACGATGCGGATATCGTGTCCCTTTTGTGCCTGTATCTGAAAAACAGCGGTTACCGGGTGATCACGGCGGGCAACGGGGAGGACGCGCTCAGCATCGTGAGGCGGGAAAAGGTGGATCTGGCCCTATTGGATGTCATGATGCCCCGGATGGATGGATACGAGCTGACCAGGAGGATCCGGACCGTGAGCAATATCCCGATTCTGATCCTGTCGGCAAGGGGACAGGATTATGACAGGATCCTGGGGCTGAATCTGGGCGCGGACGATTATCTGACCAAACCATTTAACCCGATGGAAGTGGTGGCGCGCATTCAGGCCAATCTGCGCCGTTTTTATGAACTGGGGGCGGGAAAAGGGGCCCGCAGAGAGGACGGGAAACTGCAGGTGGGGCAGCTTTGCTTAAATCCCTGGGAGATGTCCGTTTCCAGAGCCGGTCAGCCTGTGCCCCTGACCCCGACGGAGTACCGGATTTTGCATAAACTGATGAAGGCCCCGGGAAGGGTATATACCCGGGCACAGCTTTATGAAAGCATAAACGGGGAATTTACAGAGAGCGACGACCAGACCATGATGGTGCATATTTCCAAACTGCGGGAAAAGATCGAAGACGATCCGAAAAACCCGCGTTACATCATCACTGTCAGGGGGCTGGGGTATAAGCTGGAAGATGGGGAGTTGCGTGGGTAAGAAAAAAAGTCTGTTTCGTTTCCTGGCGGCCAATTACGTCTATTTTACGGCCCTCACCCTGACGGTGATGTGCCTTTTTTATCTGGGATTTACGATCTGGCAGCGCTATACGGTTCCCGCAGCTGATCCGGAGGAATTTATCCGCCGGATCAGCGGGATGAAAGAGGAAGAAATTCCCGGTCTGAACGCGGAGCGCTATCTGGGCAGGGGAGCGGGGATGGCGGTCTTTTCTCCCGACGGAACGCCCATATTCGACGGCGGCTTTGACGCGGAGTTTTCCGAGACAGAACTGATCCCGGACTTCGGCTCAGGACGCCGTTTTTTTGTGGCGGCGCTGCCGGAGAATGCGGAAAACGGCGACTGGCTCATTACGGAAGCGCAGTACGGGGGAGAAGGAGAACCCGCCATCACAGGATATCTGTTCTTAAACGAAGGGGGAGAACGGCTGTCGGGGACGCTGTTTGCAGACCGCTTTTCCTTTTCGGATCGGCAGCTGGGATATCTGCGCGGCCGGACAGAAGACGGAAAACGGATCTGGAAACACGACTGGGCCGACGAAAACGGGGAAGGCCGCCGGCTCGTCTTCTGGATGCAGGAAGCGGGAATCCGGGAGTATAGGGCAGCGTATGAAGCGTTCAACGTCCTGAAGTGGATTTTCATCCCGGTCTATCTGGGCTGCGCCCTTTTGTGTATCCGCTGGCTGGACAGACGGACGAAAAAGCTGCTGGTCCCTTTAAACGACGCCATCCTTTCTTTCCCGGAACAGTCCGGGGAACGGCTGGAAAGTTATCAGGGGCCGGAAGAATTTGCCCAGATCGCCAGAAACTTCCTGAAACTGGAAAAGAAGCTGCAGGAGAGCGAAGAAGAGCGCCGCAGGCTGGACCGGGAAAAGAGAAGGCTGTTCGCGGATCTTTCCCACGATTTAAAGACTCCTGTTACGGTGATTTCCGGTTATGCCCGGGCGCTGCAGGACAACATGGTGCCGAAACAGGAGCGGCAGCGCTATCTGGGCGTGATCGCCAAAAGAGCGGAGCGCCTGGACGAGCTGCTGCAGTCTTTTCACGAATACAGCAGGCTGGAGCATCCCCGGATGCAGGTGAAGAAAAGCAGGGAAGATCTGTGCGGGATCGTGCGGGACTATTTTGCCGGAAGATATCAGGAACTGGAGCTGAAAGGGTATTTCCTGAAGGCGGATCTTTTGGAAGAGCCGGTCTGGTGCGGCCTGGATCCCGGGCTGTTTGTGCGGGTCCTGGACAATCTGGTGAATAACGCGCTGAAATATAATCCGAAGGGGACGACTCTTTTTGTGGAAGTGCGGCGGAAAGGAAGCCGCGCAGAGCTCCGGATCGGAGACGACGGGCGCGGGATTGAGGAAAGGCCGGGGGAAAGCGTTTTTTCCCCTTTCGTCACGGGAGACGACTCCCGGGGCGGGAAACACGGTTCAGGGCTGGGCCTTTCCATCGTGAAGGAAATCGTCCGGCTCCACGGGGGAACGATCCGGCTGGAAAAGGAACCTTCCGGCGGATGGAGCACGGAGTTTGTCATGGAGTTCGCCCTCTGGGAAACGTCCGAACCTTAAGAAATCTTGAGAAACCGTAAGGGAAAAATTCAGGTTGCCTCGTCAGAATAAAAGAACCGGGAGCGGTTCCCGGAAGCGATTGACGAGGAGGAAAAGACGATGAAAAAACTGACGATACTGGCGGCCGGCCTTCTGGCGGCGGCCCAGCTGACAGCCTGCACCTTCCCTGCAGAACGTGCGGAGACGGCAGGGAGCGGGCAAAAGGACGCCGTGACGATGGAAGAAACAGCGGAGTCCGAAGAAGTCATGGAAAGCGGGGAAGGAGAAGAAATGCCGGAAACTGCGGTTGACAGCGCAGAAGGAGCCGGAGAAGAACCAGATCTGGAAACCGCCCTTTTCTGGTCCATGGGTTCCACGGTGCAGATGGAAATTACCACTGGGCTGACCACGGAATATCTGGCGAATCTGTGCGCCTTTCCGGTAACCGTGCACATAAACGAAGAAGAGATCGTGCTGGAAACGGAAGAGGATCTGGAAGAGCTGGGGCTGGACGCGCTCTACACGGACGGACTGCTGGAAGCGGTGAAAAACTGTGATATCGAGAAACAGAAGATCCAGAATGGCCGGATGGTGGTGGGAGATGATTTTAACTGCGTCGTCCTCGAAATGGAAGACAGTGGATCTCCCGGGATCAAAGAATTTTATCTTTCGGGGAAATAAGAAAAGTCCAATGCAGGGAGCTGTGAATAGCAGCTCCTTTTTTATACGATAGGAAATGAAATTTCCTATCGTATAAAAAAAGACGCTCCGCTGAGGATGCGTACTCGCGCGAAAAGTAGAGTGTTGCCTGACGGCAACCGCGCTCGGCGCGAGTGTGCGCCCCGGCGCACACTTTCTTTTTACGAACTTTTCGGAAAATCTTTAGAAATTTATTCGGAAATAATCGTTGACAGATAATATTATATGTCATATATTATAGCTGTAAACAATATTATACAGTGTATAATATTCGGAAGGACGATAACCAGGAGAAGAGAAGGGAGCGTGCATACATGGTATTCAATACGGGTTCAGCGTTGCTGGACGCCATCGTGCTGGCTGTGGTCTCCCGGGAACCGGAAGGAACTTACGGGTATAAGATCACCCAGGAAGTGCGCCAGGCCATCGACCTGTCGGAATCCACGCTGTATCCGGTGCTGCGGAGACTGCAAAAGGACGATTGCCTGGAGGTCTACGACATGGAATGCGGAGGGCGCAACAGGAGATATTACAAAATAACGGCCAGAGGCAGCGCCCAGCTTCGCCTGTACAAGGCGGAATGGGAGAGCTATTCGGAAAAAATTACGGCTATGTTCGAGGGAGGATACGGCGTATGAACAGAATCGATTTCATGAGGAGGCTGGAGCTTCTGCTTTCCGATCTTCCGGAAAATGAGCGAAGGGAAGCCATCCAGTATTATAACGATTATTTGAACGATGCCGGCGTGGAGAATGAGGAAGAGGTTCTGGAAGCGCTGGGCACGCCGGAAGAACTGGCGAAATCCATCCGGGACGGCCTGCGGGAAGGGGAGGAGGATCGGGGAGAGTTCTCCGAGAAGGGGTACCGGCAGGAAACGGAAGGAAAAGAGAACGAAGTGATCTCCGGAAAGCGGGCGGAGCGCAAAGAAGGAAAGAAGGATTACGGCCGCAGATATCGGCCTGACGGAAAGAAAAAGGGAATGAGCGGCGGCACAGTGGCCCTCATCGTCATCCTCTGCGTCCTGGCATCTCCGATCCTCCTCCCTCTGGCGTTCGCCCTGGTGCTGGTGCTGGTTATTTTGGCTGCGGTTTTCATCCCTCTGATCCTCGTCTTTCTGGCAGTGGGAGTGGTCTGTATTGTGGCGGGGGTAATCGCTTTCTTCGAATCCCTGGCGGACCTGTTCCTGTTTCCGGCCAGCGCGGTGATGGGGATCGGAATGAGCCTGATCACGGTGGGGATCGGCATTCTTCTGACGATGCTTCTGGTCTTTTTGCTGGCGAAGATCTTTCCGAATGCATTTCGGAAGGCTGCGGATTTCTGCAGCGGCCTGTTTCATAAAAAAGGAGGAAAAGGATGATGAAAAAGGGGACGAAGACAGCGCTTTTGGCGGCGGCAGGATGTATTGCGGCGGGCGCCATCCTCTTGGGGATCGGGGCTGCGGCGGGCGGATTCGGACAGGGAACCGGCCATCACAGGTGGGCTCGTTTTCCCTGGTACGGTCTGCCCGGGCTGGGCTTTCTGGAGGATTCCATGGAAGAACTGGAGGATACGGTCGAAGACGGGATTGAAAACGGCTGGCTCGACCTGGATTTCTGGGATGATTCTTCCCATTGGGACGGAGAAGGGGCGGAGGAAGGAGAAGAAATCTTCAGCGGCGATTTTACCCATACGGTGGAATGGAAGGGATCTTTTCCTGCCGATCTGGAAGTGGAGATCGGCGTCCACGCTTTGGAGATCGTGGAGGGGGAAGGCGATTCCATCGTTCTGGAAGGGCATAATGCGGATCGGATCCAGTGCTACGTGAAGGATGGCGCGCTCCGGATCCAGGACGTAGGGAAGAACAAAAAGGTATTCCGCAGCAATGACAGGCAGCTGGTATTGACGGTTCCGGCCGGGGTTGTCTGGAAGGAAGCGGAACTGTCGGCAGGTTTGAGCTATATCTCTGCGGAAACCCTGTCGGGAGGGGATGTTTCTCTGAAGTCGGATCTGGGATCCATAGAGATCGGGGATCTGAAGGCGGATGAACTGGAAGCGGACGTGGATCTGGGAAGCATTGAGCTGGCCGGAACCGTAAACGGGGATGTAACGGCCAGTACGGATATGGGGAGTATCATTTTGACTCTGGCGGAAGATCCGGACGATTTCAACTACGAGATCAACACGGATCTGGGAAGCATTACCGTGGGAAATCAGGACTATTCCGGCATGGACAGGGAAAAAATAGTGGAAAACGGTTCGGAGAGGAAGATGAAACTGGATTCCTCCATGGGCAGTATTGAAATTTTATGGGAATCGCGTTAAGATAATACGGGCGGTTTGAAACTGCCCGGCAGAAAGTGAGGCGAAGAAGATGAGTCAGAAAAAGCTGTATCGTTCCGCTTCCAACCGGATGGTCTGCGGCGTGTGCGGAGGCCTCGGCACGTATACGGGCATCGATCCTACGGTGATCCGCGTACTCTATGTGGCGATAAGCCTGATCGCGGGAGCGGGATTTTTAGGACTGATTTTATATTTCGTCCTTTCGGTGATCATCCCGGAGGATGACGGAATCGTGGACTGACGATCGACAGGAGGGTTTGGGAATGGAAAGAGAGATCAGACCGGAGGAGCTTTCGGAGAACGTTTTTGACCTGATCGGGAATCAGTGGCTGCTGGTCGCGGCAAACGACGGAGAAAAGAGCAACGCCATGACGGCCAGCTGGGGAAGCCTGGGCGTGATGTGGGGGAAGCCTTCCGCATTCATCGTGATCCGCCCCCAGCGCTATACGAAGGAGTTCCTGGATCGGGTTCAGACCTTTTCCCTGAGCATTTTCCCGAAGGAGAAGAAAGAGATCATGAACTATATGGGAACGGTTTCCGGCAGGGACGAGGATAAAATCGCGAAATGCGGCCTGACGGAGAGGATCGTGGACGGCGCGCCGGTATTCGCGGAGAGCCGGATTACGCTCATCTGTCGGAAACAGTTCGCCGGGCCCATGGAAGAGAGTTCTTTCTGTGACCCTTCGGTGGTGGAGAGATGGTATCCGCAGAAGGATTTTCACACCCTTTATATCGGCCGGATCGAAAAGGTAATCGTGAATGACTGAAGGAGCGGGGCTGTGGCAGCGATGCGGCAGCCCTGTTTTTGCGCGATACACCCGGCAAAAATCGCTTTGGAAATGGAGAAAAAGATGAAAAAATACCGCAGCGGAAGCTGGTGGCGGGAAAAGTGGGAGATCACCTGGAAGAATACGCTGGTGACGACGGCGATTCTGGCGGGAGTGACGGCGGTGGCATGGCTGTACCACATGCTGTCGGAAGGAACGGTAAACATCGTGATGTTCTATACGGTGGCACTGATTTTCATTCCCAGATTCACACGGGGATATGTGCCGGGGATCGTGGCCGCCATGGTCAGCGTCGGCTGCGTCAATTATCTGTTCACCTATCCCTACTTTTGCTGGGATTTTTCCATGAAGGGATATCCGGTAACTTTTTTTTGCATGCTGGTCATCGCTGTGGCAGTCAGCGCCGTCACCTCCTATACCAAGCAGCAGTCCGGCATCCTGGCGAGCCAGGAGAAAAAGCTGATGGAGGCGGAAAAGGAGAAGATGCGGGCCAATCTGCTGCGGGCGGTATCCCATGATCTGCGAACGCCTCTGACAGGGATCATCGGCGCCAGCAGTTCTTATCTGGAAAACGAGCCGTTTTTATCGGACGATAAGAAGAGGGAGATGGTCAGGCATATCGGAGAGGATGCGAACTGGCTTTTGAACATGGTGGAGAATCTGCTCACGGTGACGCGGATCCGGAACGATTCGGCCAGCGTGAACAAGTCGCTGGAGCCGGTGGAAGAGGTGATGTCGGAAGCGGTGCAGCGGCTGAAGAAGAGGATCCCGGAGGCAAAAGTAAAGGTCAGTCTGCCGGATGAGTTCATCATGATTCCCATGGATGCCATGCTCATCGAGCAGGTGCTCATCAACCTGATGGAAAACGCCTTCTATCATGCCCACAGCGACAGGGGGATGGAGCTGTATACCAGCGCGGACGAGAGATTCGTCACTTTCTGCGTGAAAGATTACGGGACGGGGATCTCGCCCGAACGGCTGGAAACTGTGTTCGACGGCGAGGCGTCCACGGGAAACGGCGAGGCGGACAGCTATCGGGGGATGGGCATCGGCTTGTCCATCTGCAAGACGATCATTACGGCGCACGGGGGCAAGATCCAGGCGCATAATCATGAAGAGGGGGCGGAAATCTTTTTTACACTGCCCAGGGAATGAGGAAGAATGCAGACAAAAGCGACGGTACTGATCATAGAGGACGAAGAGAATATCGCGGATTTCATCGCCACGAGCCTGAGGGCGCAGAACTATAAAGCGGTGAGTACCCGTCTGGGAAAGGAAGGGATCGCCCTGGCGGCGTCCCTGTGCCCGGATCTCATCCTGCTGGATCTGGGCCTTCCGGATCTGGACGGGATGGAAGTGATCCGAAAAGTGCGGGAATGGTCCGGGATGCCCATCATCGTGCTCTCGGCCAGAAATCAGGAGAAAGAGAAGGTGGAAGCCCTGGATCTGGGAGCCGATGACTATATCACCAAGCCGGTCGGTTCTCCGGAGCTGATGGCCCGCATCCGAACCGCGCTGCGCCACGGGGCTGCGGCGACGGGAATTCAAAAGGCGGACAACGTGTTCATCACCGGAGGGCTTCAGCTGGATTTCGGGAAAAGAATAGTGAAGGCAAACGGAGCGGAAGTCCATTTGACCCAGGTGGAGTATAAAATTGTGGCCTTCCTGGCCGCCAATGCGGGGAGGGTGGTGACATATGACGCCATCATCGCCCATGTGTGGGGGCCTTATATGGATGACAACAACCGGATCCTGCGCGTCAACATGGCGAACATCCGCCGCAAGCTGGAGAAAAATCCGGCCGAACCCCAGTATATTTATACGGAGATCGGCGTGGGATACCGGATGGCGGAGGAAGAATGAGGGGAGCTGCTCCGCTTTCCATTATCATGTCTATCATGTCGCATCAGCCCGTTGCGGGGCATTTGGCTCATCCGGCGGGATCAGGGCGCCGAGAAAGTTCTCGAAGCAGATGCCGTCGTATTCGGGGATACCGAGCTCGTCCGACGCGTGGATGCACAGGCTGATGAAGGAAGCGGCCTTCTCCACGGAAGCGACGAAGTCTCCTCCTCTGACTGCGTCGCCGGCGACGATGGCGGCGAAAATATCCCCTGTGCCGTGTCTGGATGGGCCGGCGGTGCGGGTGACGGTGCTGGTGGTTTCCAAAGAGCCGCTTCCCGGACGGCGTTGAGAAACGAAATTGATGAAGCTGTCATAATAGCCCTGAGGGGAGCGGCGCCGCAGTCCGGTGATGGCCACCTTGTCGGGGCCGAAAGCGTGCAGCTTTTCGCAGATGTCGGCCAGCTCTTCCTGCCGCCAGCCGTTATCCTTGTAGCGGGCGCCGGTCAGCAGGCAGGCTTCGGTGATATTGGGCGTGATGATGTCGGCCAGGCGAACGAGCTCTTTCAGACCCTCGCAGTATTCGGGGCTGACGGGGCGATAGGTGTTCCCGTGATCCCCCATGATGGGGTCGATCAGCACCAGAGGGCATCCGCGCAGCCTTTGGTGGCGGATGAAATCCGCGACTACCGGGATCTGCTCTTTTTGTCCCAGAAGGCCTACATAAATTCCGTCGAAAGAGAGACCGAGCCGCTCCCACTGTTCCAGATAGCCGGGGAGCTGCCCGGTAAAATCATGACAATAATAGGAAGGGAATCCGGTATGGTTGGAATAAACAGCGGTGGGGACAGGACAAACCTGCACTTTCATGGCGCTCAGAATCGGAACCACCTCCGTGGTGGAGCAGCGGCCATACCCTGCGAAGCTGTTGATCATAGCAACCTTGGGCGGAATCCGGTATTTCATGAGGGGAAATCTCCTTTCAAATGGATCGCGCAAAACTGCGCTTTACTCCATTTTACTCTTTTCTTTCCCGATAGTAAAGAACAGTCCGGTTTTTTTCAGCGAAGGCAGCAGGGCCATATAGACGACCACGGATACGATGGTGGAGATAACTGTATTGATGCCGGTGGAAAGCACGTTCCAAGTGAGGGCGATCTGTGCCGCAGGTTTTCCGAGAATGAGCAGCTTATACAGATAGCCCACCAGCGGATCGAACACGGTGTTGAAAAGCAGTCCTCCCAGGGCCGCCAGGAGAACCCATCTGCAGATGTTCTTCCGGTCGGTCTTGTGGGTGATGCGTCCCAGCCTGTGGGCGATCAGCCCGACGATCAGGCCGATGCACAGTTTAAGCAAAAAGGTTTTGGGCGCATAGACGACGTAGATGGGATCCAGCAGGTCGCCGATGGTCATCCCGATGGCGCCGGCCAGGCCGCCGTAGAAGCCTCCCAGAATCAGGGCAGCCAGTACGCAGACGGCGTTGCCCAGGTGGATGGAAGTGGCATCTCCGCCCGGCAGCGGGATTTTAAACTGCAGGAAAGTAAAAATCGCGTAAGAGAGCGCGGCGAAGACGCCGGTCAGCACCAGTTTCTGTATTCTTTCATTCTTCATACCAATCACCTCATAGTCTGATTTTCGGAAACGATTCAGTCCGGATTGTTTTCCTTACACACAGTATACACAAAACTGGCTTGAGAGAAAGTACCATTTTGTGTTTTTTAGAACAGGCCAGTTGCGGGAAATCCTTTCGCTTTCTACTTGACAAAAGGGAAGGGAATCATTATAGTAAATATAGTTTGAAATTCAAAATATTTGAAATTAGAAGAATATAGCGGATGGAAAGGCGGATTTTGCAATGAACATGCAGGAAGTCAACGAGCTGATCCAGACTTTTTCCAGGCACGGTCTCACCTGCCTGGAACTGGAAGAGAACGGGAAGCGGATTGTGATAAAAAAGGAGTATGGCCAGCCCGGCCATGAAAACGCACGGCAGGAAGGCGGCGCGCAGGTTCAGCCGGGCGGGCAGCTGGCGGAAGAAGAGATGTGGGAAACGGCCGGACATCCGCATGCCCAGGCCGCGCCCCAGGGAGCGGAGACTCCTCAGGAGGAAGGGCACATCATCAAGGCTCCTCTGGTAGGGATGTTCTATAATTCTCCTTCCCCGGAAGAAGAGCCCTTCGTGCGGGTCGGCGAAACGGTGAAAAAGGGTCAGGTGATCGGCATCATCGAAGCCATGAAGCTGATGAACGAAGTTACCAGCGACAGAGACGGTACAGTAAAGGAAATTTTCGTGGAAAACGGCCAGGTGGTGGAGTACGGTCAGCCCCTGTTTTCCATCGGTTGAGGGACAAAAAATGTTTGAAAAGATTCTGATCGCCAACAGGGGGGAAATCGCGGTGCGGATCATCCGCGCCTGCCGGGAGATGGGCATCCAGACGGTGGCCGTCTATTCGGAGGCGGATCGGGAAGCGCTGCACACGATGTTGGCGGATGAGGCCATCTGCATCGGGCCCGCGCCCTCTTCGGAGAGCTATCTGGATATGGAACGGATTTTGAGCGCGGCCGTGGCTACCGGCGCCCAGGCCATTCACCCGGGATTCGGCTTTCTGTCCGAAAATGCGCATTTCGCCGCGCTCTGCGGCAAATGCAACATCGCTTTCATCGGGCCGGACGCGGAAATCATCGAGAAGATGGGAAATAAGGCGGAGGCCAGGAAAACCATGATGGAAGCTGGAATTCCGGTGGTGCCCGGAAGCAAAGCGCCTTTCCATGATGCGAAAGAAGCGTTGGAAGCGGCGAAAGAGATCGGCTTTCCCATCATGATCAAGGCCAGCGCCGGGGGCGGGGGAAAAGGCATGCGCCTTTCCGAAAGCGAAGAGGACTTCCTGCAGAACTTCAAAAACGCCCAGCTGGAGGCGGAAAAGGGGTTTTCCGACAGCGCTATGTATCTGGAACGCTACGTGAGAAACCCCAGGCATATCGAATTCCAGATTCTGGCGGACAGCCATGGCAATGTGGTGCATCTGGGGGAGCGGGACTGCTCCATCCAGCGGCGCCACCAGAAGCTTCTGGAGGAATCCCCCTGCAGCGCGATTTCCGGGGAGCTCCGCAGGCGGATGGGAGAAACGGCGGTGCGCGCGGCGAAAGCGGTGGGCTATGTGAACGCGGGAACCATCGAATTTTTGCTGGACGAGGATCGGAATTTCTATTTTATGGAGATGAATACCCGCATTCAGGTGGAACATCCGGTGACGGAGGCCGTGACGGATCTGGATCTGATCCGGGAGCAGATCCGGATCGCGGCGGGAGAGCGGCTGTCCTTTTCCCAGGAAGACGTGGCGATCCGGGGGCATGCCATCGAGTGCAGGATCAACGCGGAGAATCCTGAGAAGCATTTTATGCCCTGCCCGGGAAAGATCACCAACGTCCATCTGCCAGGAGGTCGCTGCGTGCGGGTGGACACGGCCATTTACAGCGGATATACGGTTCCCGCCCATTATGATTCCATGCTGCTGAAGCTGATCGTGTGGGACAAGGATCGCCCTTCCGCCATCGCCAAGATGCGATCTGCCCTGGGAGAGCTGGTCATCGAGGGAATCGACACGAACATCGATTTTCAGTTTGAAATTTTGGGAAGCAGGGATTACGTGGAAGGCAATGTGAGCACGGACTTCATTCCTGCCCATTTTCCACAGCTCGCAGAATAGGAGATAGAAAATGCTTCAGGGAATGTTCAAGAAAACCTATACGCTGATCGGCGAAGTGCATCAGGTTCAGCAGGCCAGGAAGGCGCCGGAAGGGGAGAAACCCGTCGTTCCGGAAGGCATGTGGAAGAAGTGCAACCAGTGCGGAAGGCCGATTTATGCGGAGGATGTGCGGCAGCAGTTTTACATCTGCCCGAAGTGCCACGCCTATTTCCGCGTACCCGCCAGAAAGCGGCTGGAACAGGTGCTGGACGAGGGATCCTTTGAGGAATGGAACGAGACGATGCCCTTTGTCAACCCGCTGGAGTTTCCGGGCTACGAGAAGAAAGTGGAAGCGGCCAGGGAGAGGACCGGGCTGGATGAGGCCATAGTCACCGGGAAGGGAACCATCGAAGGGCAACCGGCGGTGATCGGCGTTTGCGATTCCCGTTTTTTGATGAGCAGCATGGGGCATAATGTGGGCGAAAAGATCGCCCTGGCGGTGGAACGGGCCACCGAGGAGAAGCTGCCGGTGATCCTTTTCGCCTGCTCCGGCGGCGCCCGGATGCAGGAGGGGCTGGTTTCCCTGATGCAGATGGCAAAGACTGCGGCCGTGCTGAAAAAGCATCATGAAGCGGGCCTTTTGTACGTGAGCGTGTTGACGGATCCCACCACCGGAGGGGTGACGGCCAGCTTCGCCATGCTGGGGGATATCATCCTGGCGGAGCCCGGAGCGCTGATCGGCTTTGCGGGGCCCAGGGTCATCGAACAGACCATCGGACAGAAGCTGCCGGAAGGGTTCCAGCGGGCGGAATTTTTGCTGGAGCACGGTTTCGTGGATCGGATCGTCAGACGGCCTCAGATGCGGGAAGAGCTGGCCCGGATCCTTCGGTTCCACGAAAGCAAGTCGCCGAAAGAAGCTGCCGTCCCGGAGACGCCGGATTCCAAAACGGCTGCGGCTTCCGGAAAGAAGATCGATCCGGAGGCGGAAAAGCGGAGCGCCTGGGACATCGTGACCCTTTCCAGAAGTTCCAGACGGCCCGTAGCAAGCGACTATATCCAGGCGCTGTTTCCGGACTTTTATGAGCTCCACGGAGATCGGTATTTCAGGGACGACGGCGCTATCATCGCGGGGCTTGCCACCTTTTTCCCCGGGGGGAAAGCGAAAGGGGAAGGCGGAATTCCGGTCACCGTGATCGGTCAGGAGAAAGGGCGCAACGCGAAGGAAAATCAGTTGCGCAACTTCGGAATGCCTTCGCCGGACGGCTACCGAAAGGCCCTTCGCCTGATGAAGCAGGCGGAGAAGTTCGGCAGGCCCATCGTCTGCTTCGTGGATACTCCCGGCGCTTTCTGCGGGATGGAGGCCGAGGAGAGGGGACAGGGAGAGGCCATCGCCCGCAACCTGTTCGAGATGGCGGATCTGAAGGTACCCGTGCTCTCCATCCTGATCGGGGAAGGAGGCAGCGGCGGAGCCCTGGCTCTGGCCGTGGCCAATGAAGTGTGGATGATGGAAAATGCGGGGTATTCCATCCTGTCGCCGGAAGGATTTGCCAGCATCCTCTGGAAGGATAGCAGACTGGCCCAGAAAGCCGCTGAAGTGATGAAAATTACCGCCCGGGATTTGAGGGAAATGGGGCTGATCGAGCGCATCATTCCGGAGGAGGAGCCAGCGGAGAAAAAACATGTGGAAAAGATCGCCCGGATCATGGGGGAGATGTTGGAAGAATTCCTGTCCCGCTATCTGCCGCTTTCCGGGGAGGAGCTGGCCCGGCAGCGCTACGGGCGATTCCGGAAAATGTGACGGGGAAATGAATATTTGGCGCCCATCCCCATTCTCAGGAATAACGCTTTTCAGATGGGTTCCCCCGGCAGGAAATCTCTTACGAGGTCTCCTGCTTTTTATTTACGCCAAAATTGCATTCCGGTATAACCATCGTCTCAGCCGTTGCGCAAAAACGCCGCCGGCTCTATAATGACCTTGATGAATTTTATTCCTGAAAGGAGAAAAAAGGAAGATGAAAACGCCTGCGGATTATGTAAATCCCTATATCGGAACGATTTCCCATATGCTGGCTTCCACCAGGCCGGAGGTCATGCTGCCCTACGGGATGGCCAGAAGCACGCCTGTGGTCAAAGACTGCGGGGACTATTACTGCAACGACCGGATCCTGGGGTATCCGATGGGCCTTGCGACGGTCATGCCGGGAAAAGGCGGCGATTTTGAAAATACGCTGGATCACAGCAGGGAGGATTTTCGCTGTTACAGAATGGAAGCGGAGCTGGAGGAACACGGAATCACGGTCGCTTCCACAGTGACGGCCCATGTTTACGTTCACCGTTTCACCGGCGCGGATGCGCTCCGCCTGGACTTTTCCGGAGGAGAGGCGGAGGAGGAAGGCGGATGGATCCGGATCCGGATGCCGATCGAACACCCTTCCTTTCCGATTTTCCAGTATGTGCTGATCCGGGTGGAAGGAGGGGCGAAAGTCCTGTCCTGCGAGGAAGGACGCTGGGTTCTTTCCTCGCCTGCAGACGTCTGCATTCTGGGAGCCGTTTCCTACATTTCTTTTGAAAAGGCGGCGGAGAGTATGGAGAAGGAAACGGCCGGGAAGGATTTCATGCGGATCGCGGCTGAGGCGAAAGCGATCTGGGACGCCCAGCTGTCCAAAGCCCGGGTGGAAGGCAATACCGAAGAAAAGAAAACCGTTTATTATACCGCCCTGTTCCGCGCTTTCATGCGTATGACGGATTATACGGAGTATGGGCAGTATTTCAGCGCCTATGACGGAAAGGTGCACGACGGCGTCTTTTATACCGGGGACGGGCTGTGGGATACGTTCCGCTGTATGCATCCGCTGCAGCTTTTGCTGGATCCGGCCCGGCACCGCGATATCCTGGAAAGCTATAATCTGATGTATCGGCAGAGCGGGCTGATGCCCTGTTTCCCGGGATTTACCGGGGATCTGCCCGTGATGATCGGTTTCCATGCCGCGTCGCTGTTCGCGGACGCTGCGGCCAAAGGCGTGGAGGCGGATTATGCCACCGCCTATGAGGGAATCAGGAAAAACGCCATGGAGCAGAGCATGTTTCCCTGGTGCTGCGGCAAACCTCTGGAAGCGCCGGATATCTGCTATCAGGAGAAGGGCTATTTCCCCGCGCTGGCCAGGGGAGAAGAGGAAACCTGCGAGAGCGGAAAGACCTTCGAACGCCGTCAGGCCGTGGCCGTCACCCTGGAACACGCATATGACGACTGGTGCGCGGCCCGGCTGGCGAAGCGCCTGGGGAAAAAGGAAGACTATGAGATGTTCCTGAAACGGGGGCAGAATTATCGTACCCTTTATAATCCGGAAAACGGCTGGATGTCCCCGAAGGACAGTCAGGGCAACTGGGTGGAGGACTTCGACCCGAAATTCGCCGGCGGAATGGGAGGACGGGACTATACCACTGAAAATAATACCTGGACCTATACCTGGTCGGTTTTCCACGATCCGGAAGGGCTGGCGGAGCTGATGGGAGGAAAAGAGGAAGCCGTAAAGCGTCTGGATCAGCACTTCCGGGAAGGGTTTGAGTGGCCGGAAAGCAAGTATGGCTATCTGGGGCAGTTTCCGGATTCCACCGGCCTGATGGGGCAGTTCGCCATGGGAAATGAACCGTCGTTTCATATCCCTTATCTGTACGACTATTTCGGCGCGCCCTGGAAGGCGCAGAAGAAACTCCGGGAACTGATGGACATCTGGTTCACGGATTCCCCAACGGGCATCTGCGGGGACGAAGACGGCGGGGCCATGTCCAGCTGGTTCGTCTTTTCCGCTTTGGGCTTCTATCCCGTCTGCCCGGGAAAACCGGAATATGCCCTGGGCACCCCGCTGTTCGACCGGGCGGAAATCCAGGTGGGCGATGGCCGCGTCTTCCGGGTGATCAGCCCGGGCGCAGGAGAGGGAAAGAGGTATATCCGTTCGGCCATGCTCAACGGAAAACCGCTGGAACGGCCCTTTTTGACCCATGAACAGATCATCTCAGGCGGGGAACTGGCGCTGGAGATGGACCGGAGGCCGACGAAGACAGAGTCCGTTCTATGGGACTCAAAATGCGCTAAAATGAGGTCAGACGAAAAATAGGACATGACAGTTTTCCGGTTTGGGGGTATACTAAGGCGTATAGAAACGGATTCGCCTTCCGGACGCCGGGATCGGCGGATCGGACGGGAACAGGATGACAGGAGGCGCTTGTATGGAACGAATCCCCAGACCGGGAGAAATTTATCGGCATTTCAAGGGAAATCTTTATCGGATCGTGACGCTGGCACAGCATACGGAGAGCGGGGAGCAGCTGGTGGTCTATCAGGGGCTGTACGGGGATTATCCCGTGTACGCGAGGCCTCTGTCCCTGTTCGTGGGCGAGGTGGATCATGAGAAATATCCCCGGGTACAGGAGCGGTACCGCTTTACTCTGATTCCGGAGGCAGGAGCGACGGTCGGGGCCCCCTGTTCCCCTATGGGGGAAGAAGGCGCCGCCGCAGAGCGGAAGCCGCTTACAGCGCCCGGGGAGAAAGCGGGGCGGGAGCCTGCGGAGACGTCGGATCATGCCGGAACGGAAGTCGGAGCCGAGGGAGAATTCCGGCTGGATCCGGGCCTGCTGGCGTTTCTGGAGGCGGACAGCTACGAGAAAAAGCTGGAGGTTTTCGACCGGCTGGCGGGGAAGGCAGATGAGAAGATGCTCAACACGATCGCCGTTTCTCTGGATCTGGAGCTGTCCGGGGATAGCCCGGAGGAGCAGTACGAGACGCTGAAGAATTGCCTTCTGACGCTGGAGAGATACGAGTGCAATCGGCTCAGATGAATTCCCGCTGTCATGTTCCGAAACGGAGGTGGCAGCATGGCGTATATTCAGGACGGCTGTCTGGTGGTGGGAATATCCGCCAGGGCGCTGTTTGATATGGATCTGGAGAACAACATTTTCGAGAAGGAAGGGCTGGAAGCCTATCGGGCTTATCAGATCGCTCACGAGGAGGAGGTTTTGAGGCCGGGGCCGTGTTTTTCGCTGATCCGTTCCCTGCTGGAGATCGATCGGCCTCTGCGCGGCAAAAAGCGGGTGGAAGTGATCCTCATGTCCCATAACGACGCGGACGTATCCCTGCGTCTGTTTCGCTCCATCGAGCACTACGGTCTGTCTGTCGCGCGGGCCGTGTTTTCCGGGGGGAGTACTCTGGTTCCCTATCTGCAGGCTTTCGGTGCGGATCTGTTTTTATCCGCGAATGAAACGGAAGTCTGTCGGGCCCTGGAGTGCGGGATCGCCGGAGGCATCGTATGCACGGATTCAGCTGCGGACTATGGGGAGGCGACGGAGCCGGGGCCGATCCGCATCGCCTTCGACGGGGATGCGGTTCTCTTTTCGGATGAGGCGGAGGAGGTTTTCCGGAGGCAGGGGCTGGCGGCTTTTGAGGAGAGCGAGAGAAGGCGGGCGCGCTGTCCGCTGAAAGACGGCCCACTGGCGAATTTCCTGCGCGTGATTTCCTCCCTGCAACGGGAACTGGCCGGAACCGATACCCCTATCCGCACGGCGCTGGTGACCGCCAGATGCGCGCCCGCCCACGAGCGGGTGGTGCGCACCCTGCGGGGATGGGGAGTCCGCATCGATGAATCCTTTTTCCTGGGGGGATTATCCAAAAAAGAGGTGCTGCGAGCCTTCGGAGCCCAGATTTTTTTCGATGACCAGGAGGTCAATTTAAAGGCCGTATCCGAGGTCGTGCCGGCAGCCAGGGTGCCCGTTGCGGAAAGGGTTCTGACCGGTCAGACTCAGGACGATTGGAGCGAGTGCAATGGAGTACAGTCAGATCATTCCGGGCCGTTTTTTAAGCAGGCCCAATCGATTTATCGCGCAGGTCGAAATACAGCATAAAGGGGAGCTGACGGAAGAAACGGTTCATGTAAAAAACACCGGGAGATGCAGGGAACTGCTGGTTCCCGGCGCACGGGTCTATCTGGCAAAGAGCGAAAATCCGGCGAGAAAGACCGCATGGGATCTGGTGGCTGTGCAAAAAGGGGATCTTCTCATCAACATGGATTCCGCCGCGCCCAATCGCGCAGTCCTGGAGTGGCTGAGAGCGGGGCGGTATTTGAAGGGGCTCACGAAGATCCGGCCGGAGACCGTCTACGGAAACTCCCGTTTTGACTTCTATGCGGAAGCGGGGGAGAGGAAGATTCTGATCGAGGTGAAGGGAGTGACGCTGGAACACCAGCGGACTGCCCTGTTTCCGGACGCTCCTTCCGAACGGGCGGTCAGGCACGCGGATGAGCTGGCGCAGGCGGCAAGGGAAGGCTACGAGTGTTATGTGCTGTTCGTGATCCAGATGAAAGGGGTCAGGCGCTTTCTGCCCAACTGGAAGATGCACCCGGCGTTCGGGGAGGCGCTGCTTCGGGCGGAGAAAGCAGGCGTGAAGGTGTTGGCCTGGGACTGCAGGGTGGAAGCGGAGGGCATGGAGCTGGCGGATCCGGTGCCCGTCTTCCTGGAGCCAAACCCGCTGCTGCTTCTCGATACGCCTTCATCCGACATTGCCGAACCGTTGCTGGTATGGTATGATGAGAACAGGAGAGTCCTTCCCTGGAGGGAGGAGCCCTCTCCTTATCGCGTCTGGGTGTCGGAGGTGATGCTCCAGCAGACCAGGGTGGAGGCGGTGAAGCCGTATTTCAGCCGGTTTATGGATCGACTTCCGGATATCGCATCCCTGGCGGAAGCCGATGAGGATACGCTGCTGAAGCTGTGGGAAGGGCTCGGGTATTACAGCCGCGCGAGAAATCTGCACAGGGCGGCCGTGCAGATTATGGAGGAATATGGAGGACGGATGCCCGGAGACTATGCGGCTCTGCAAAAGCTTTCCGGTATCGGCAGCTATACGGCAGGCGCTATCGCTTCTATCGCGTTTGGCCAGCCCGTTCCGGCGGTGGACGGAAACGTGCTGCGGGTGATCGCCCGGCTGACGGAGGATAGAGGGGATATTGCAGATCCGTCAGTCAAACGGAAGCTGGAGCGAAATCTGCTCCCGGTCATGCCAAAGGACAGGCCGGGAGATTTCAACCAGGCGCTGATGGAGCTGGGCGCCACGGTCTGTCTGCCGAACGGAGCGCCGCTGTGCGACCGGTGCCCGTGGCAGTCCATTTGTCTGGCCAGGCGGGACGGCGTACAGGAGCAGTATCCTAAAAAGAGCGCCAAAAAAGCCCGCCGGATCGAGAAAAAGACAGTGCTGTTGATCCGGGATTCCCGCTGCGTGGCGATTCGGAAACGGCCGGCGGGAGGGCTGCTGGCAGGGCTGTATGAATTCCCCTGCCTGGATGGGCATCTGACAAAAAAGGAAGTGCTGGCCTGGATGAATGAACACGGCGTGCGCGCGGTGCGCATAGAGAAGCAGCCGGATTCCCGGCATATCTTTACCCACCGGGAGTGGGAGATGATCGGATACATGGCGCTGGTGGATGAACTGGAACCTCTGGGAAGGGGAGAAGGCCTTCTCTTTGCGCGGCCGGAGGAGATCGGGGAGAAGTATCCGATTCCGTCCGCATTCGCGGCCTATACGGCCTGCCTGAACATCCGGACAGGCAAAAACAGAATGGAAAAGGGAGAAATGGGAGGACTATCAAAATGAAACTGCTTTCGATTGCAATTCCGTGCTATAACTCACAGAATTACATGGAAAAGTGCATTGAATCGCTGCTCATCGGAGGAGAAGATGTGGAAATCCTCATCGTCGACGACGGATCTTCGGACAGGACGGCGGAAATCGCGGACGATTATGAGTCCAGATACCCCACCATCGTCCGGGCGATCCACAAGGAAAACGGCGGGCACGGCTCTGCGGTGAACACCGGAATCGAGAATGCCAGCGGCCTGTTTTTCAAGGTGGTGGACAGCGACGATTGGGTGAAGGACGATGCATATCTGGAAATCCTGAGCAAACTTAAGGAACTGGCAGGGGGCGATCAGGTGCTGGATATGCTGATCAGCAACTTCGTCTATGAGAAGGAAGGCGAGAAGAGGAAGAAGGTCATGCGTTACCGCCATCCGCTCCCTCAGGGCAGAATATTCACCTGGGACGAGGTGGGCCATTTCATGAAAGGGCAGTATATCCTGATGCATTCGGTGATTTACCGGACAAAGCTCCTCCGGGAATGCGGGCTGCACCTGCCGGAGCATACGTTTTATGTGGACAATATCTACGTATTCGAACCGCTCCCCTACGTGCGCAACATGTACTACCTTGACGTGAACTTCTATCGTTATTACATCGGCCGTTCCGACCAGTCCGTCAACGAAAAAGTGATGATCGGAAGGATCGATCAGCAGATCAGGGTCAATCAGCTGATGGTGGACTACTACGTGGAAAAGAAGGGAGTATTGACGGCGAATAAGAGGATGAACCGGTATATGCTCAGCTATCTGGACATCATCACAACCATTTCTTCCATCCTGCTGATCCGGGCGAATACCGAGGAGGCGTTGGAGAAGAAGAAGGCGCTGCTGGAATATATCCGGCAGAAGGATAAATCCCTCTACAGGAAGCTTCGTTACGGACTTTTGGGCAACTGCATGAATTTGCCCGGAAAGACGGGACGCTGGATTTCCGTGGAAGGCTATAAGATCTGCCAGAAATTTTTCGGTTTTAACTGATCCCTGCGGGTTGTCGCTCTGAACGGCAGCCCGCATTTTGCATATATTGCATATGGTAGAAGAAAAGGAATCGAATAAGGCGAAAATGATTACCATAAGCCTGTGTATGATCGTGAAAAACGAGGAGGATATTCTGGAGCGGTGTCTGTCCTGT
The DNA here is from genome assembly GCA_003343625.1 of Clostridiales bacterium. Lineage (GTDB taxonomy): Bacteria > Bacillota > Clostridia > Lachnospirales > Lachnospiraceae > Gallintestinimicrobium > Gallintestinimicrobium pullicola. Next base: position 29,323 of record QAKV01000027.1, on the reverse strand, counting down.
GTGGAGGGGATTGCGGATGAGATCGTTATCGTGGATACCGGATCGACGGATCGGACGAAAGAGATCGCCTCCCGTTTTACGGATCGGATCTATGAGTACGAGTGGAAAGATGATTTCGGGGCGGCCAGGAACTATTCCTTTTCCAAAGCCACGAAGGAATACTGTATGTGGTTGGATGCGGACGATGTGATCCCGGAGGAGGAGCGAAAAAAGCTGCGCTGTCTGAAGAAAGGGATGACGGATCAGGTGGACGTGGTGATGATCCGTTATGCCACGGCCTTCGATGAAGAGGGAAAGCCGGTCTTTTTTTACTACCGGGAACGGATCGTAAAAAACGACGGCCGGTTTTTCTGGCAGGGCCGCGTGCATGAGGCCATCGTGCCGGAAGGGAACGTTTTTTATGCGGACGCCTGCATTTTTCACCGGAAAAACCGGCCATCCGATGCGGACAGAAACCTGCGGATTTATGAAAATATGCTCAGGGCCCAGGAAATTTTAGGCCCCAGGGAACAGTTTTACTATGGCAGGGAGCTGTATTATCACGAAAAATGGCAGGAGGCTGCGAAGGCGTTCGAAATCTTCCTGCTGGAAGAAGACAGTTTTCTGGAAAACCGGATCGATGCCTGCAGGCTGCTGGCGGCCTGCAGGAGGAATCTGGGCGATATGAAAGGGGCGTATGAAGCGCTGTTTGCCAGTTTCTGCTACGATACCCCCAGGGCGGAAACCTGCTGCGATCTGGGGGCCATGTTTTTGAACGCGAATCTTTTGGAGCAGTCCGTTTACTGGTACGAGCGGGCGCTGGAAGCCGGGAAGAAAGAGCGGTCAGGCGGGTTCATCGAGGAAGACTGTTACGGCTATCTGCCCAGTATCGGGTTGTGCATGTGCCACGACAGGCTGGGAAACCACCGAAAAGCCTTTTCCTATAACGAAAAGGCGGCCACGTATAAGCCGAAAGACCGCTACGTTGCCCTGAACCGAAAATACTTCCGGGAGAAATGGGGGATGTAAAAGGCGATTGGAAATTTTTCGTTGCCGTTGCAGGGGAAGTGTGCTAGAATAAGCACGGGTTTTTGGAGCAAGGGAAAAATGACGCTCCGGAGAAGGTAAAAAGCAGTAGAAAAAGAAAGGATGAACGGGTGAATTTATGAAAAGAGAAGACATTCACAAAGTACTGATTATCGGTTCCGGCCCGATTATCATCGGGCAGGCATGCGAGTTCGACTATTCCGGGACGCAGGCCTGCAAAGCGCTGAAAAAGCTCGGATACGAAATCGTATTGGTGAACTCCAATCCGGCCACGATCATGACGGATCCGGATACGGCGGATATCACTTATATCGAGCCCTTAAACGTACAGCGCCTGGAACAGATTATAGAGAAGGAACGCCCGGATGCGCTGCTTCCTAACCTGGGCGGTCAGTCGGGTTTGAACCTGTGCTCGGAACTGCAGTCGGCAGGCATCCTGGATAAATATAACGTTAAAGTCATCGGCGTTCAGGTGGATGCCATCGAGAGAGGCGAGGACCGGATCGAATTCAAGAACACGATGAATTCTCTGGGCATCGAGATGGCCAGGAGCGACGTGGCCTACTCCGTGGAAGAGGCGCTTCAGATCGCGGATGGGCTGGGATATCCGGTCGTGCTGCGCCCGGCTTATACCATGGGCGGCGCCGGAGGCGGCCTCGTCTATAATAAGGAAGAGTTAAAGACCGTCTGCGCCAGAGGCCTGCAGGCCAGCCTGGTAGGCCAGGTGCTGGTGGAAGAGTCCATTCTGGGCTGGGAAGAGCTGGAGCTGGAAGTGGTGCGCGATGCCAAAGGCAATATGATCACCGTCTGCTTCATCGAGAATATCGACCCCGTGGGCGTGCATACCGGAGATTCCTTCTGTTCCGCTCCGATGCTGACGATCTCCGAGGACGTTCAGAAAAAGCTGCAGGAGCAGGCATATAAGATCGTGGATGCCATCCAGGTCATCGGCGGCACCAACGTTCAGTTCGCTCACGATCCCGTTTCCGGCCGGGTCGTGGTCATCGAGATCAATCCCAGAACCTCCCGTTCTTCCGCGCTGGCCAGCAAGGCGACCGGTTTCCCCATCGCGTTGGTTTCCGCGATGCTGGCCTGCGGCCTGACATTAGATGAGATCCCCTGCGGGAAATACGGGACTCTGGATAAATACGTGCCGGACGGCGACTATGTGGTGATCAAATTCGCAAGATGGGCGTTCGAGAAATTCAAGGGCGTGGAAGATAAGCTGGGCACCCAGATGCGCGCCGTGGGCGAAGTGATGAGCATCGGAAAGACTTACAAAGAAGCTCTCCAGAAGGCCATCCGTTCCCTGGAGAAAGGACGGTACGGCCTGGGACATGTGAAGGATTTCGATCAGAAGAGCAAAAAGGAACTGCTCGTCATGCTGGCCAACGCTTCCAGCGAGCGGCACTTCATCATGTATGAGGCGCTGCGCAAGGGCGCGTCCGTAGAGGAAATCTACAATCTGACGAAGGTGAAGACCTGGTTCATCCAGCAGATGAAGGAGCTGGTGGACGAGGAAGAAGCTCTCGTCGCGAAATATCAGGGAAAGATTCCGGAAGGGGAAGATCTGCGGCAGGCGAAGCTGGATGGATTTTCGGACAAATACCTGAGCGAGATCCTGGGCGTTTCCGAAGAGTCAATCCGGACAGCCAGGGAAGAAAACGGCATCGTGGAGGGCTGGGAAGGCGTACACGTCAGCAGCACTCAGGATTCCGCATATTACTACTCCAGCTATCACATCAAGGACGAGAGCCCTGTGGATGACAGCAGGCAGAAGGTGATGATCCTGGGCGGCGGCCCCAACCGGATCGGCCAGGGTATCGAATTCGACTACTGCTGTGTCCATGCCGCAAAGGCGTTGCGCAAGCTGGGCTTCTCCACCATCATCGTCAACTGCAACCCCGAGACCGTGTCCACGGACTACGATACCTCGGATAAGCTGTATTTCGAACCTCTGACGCTGGAGGATGTGCTGGCGATCTACCAAAAGGAAAAACCCGTGGGAGTCATCGCGCAGTTCGGCGGCCAGACTCCGCTGAACCTGGCGGCAGATCTGAAGAAATACGGAGTCAACATCCTGGGAACCACTCCGGAGACCATCGACCTGGCGGAAGACCGGGATCGGTTCCGCGAAATGATGGCGAAGCTGAACATCCCCATGCCGGAAGCCGGGATGGCGGTGAATACAGAAGAAGCGCTGAAAGTGGCTCATGAGATCGGCTATCCTGTTATGGTACGCCCCTCCTACGTGCTGGGTGGCCGCGGGATGGAAGTGGTTTACGACGATGAATCCCTGACCTTCTATATGCAGCAGGCTGTCGGCGTGACGCCCGACCGCCCGATCCTGATCGACCGTTTCCTTCACCATGCGACGGAGTGCGAAGCGGATGCCATCAGCGACGGCGAGCACGTATTCGTTCCTTCGGTGATGGAGCATATCGAGCTGGCCGGAATCCATTCCGGAGACTCCGCCTGCATCATCCCTCCCAGAGGGCTGACGGAGGCGCAGATCGATACGATCAAGGACTATACCAGGAAAATCGCCAGCGAAATGCAGGTGGTGGGCCTGATGAATATGCAGTACGCCATCGAAGACGGGAAAGTTTTCGTGATCGAAGCCAATCCCCGCGCTTCCAGAACCGTACCCCTGGTTTCCAAAGTATGCGGCATCAACATGGTACAGATCGCGACAGAGATCATCACCATGCCGTTTACCGGCCGCAAGAGCCCTGTGCCGGAGCTGAAAGAGAAGAAATTCGCTCATTACGGAGTGAAGGAAGCCGTATTCCCGTTCAATATGTTCCCGGAAGTGGATCCGGTGCTGGGGCCTGAAATGCGCTCCACCGGAGAAGTGCTGGGCCTGTCCGCTGACTTCGGCGACGCCTTCTATAAGGCGCAGGAGGCGGCCAAGAGCCAGATCCCCACGCAGGGCTGCGTGCTCATCAGCGTCAACGACAGGGATAAGGCGGAAGTGGTGGAAGTGGCGAAGGGCTTCTATGACTGCGGATTCGAGATCATGGCTACGGGCAGAACCTGCGACCGGATCGAGGCTGCCGGCATTCCGGCGCTGAAGGTGTGCAAGATCAATGAGGGCCGCCCGAACATCCTGGACAAGATCACGAATGGCAAGATCCAGCTGATCGTCAATACCCCTCTGGGCAAGAAAGGCGCTACGGACGACAGCTATATCCGCAAGGCAGCCATCAAGAACAAGATTCCTTATATCACCACCATGGCCGCAGCGAAGGCTACCGTGGAAGCCGTCCGCTCCGCAAAGCGCGACGGAAAGCTTCCTGTGAAGTCCCTGCAGGAATTCCATGCGGAGATCGTTGACAAATAAAATACAGGCGGATTGAATCCCTGTGAGAGGGCCGCCGCGTTGAACTGACAGTTCCGTGTATTCGTACATCCTGAGAGATGCGGAATGTCGTTTGGCGCGACGGCCTTTTTATACGATAGGAAATTTCATTTCCTATCGCATAAAACACACGATTCGCTGAGGATTCGCGCGAAAAGTAGCGTGTTGCCTGACGTATGAAATTTAAGAAAACTTTTCGGATTGCATGTCCTTTCTTTTTATATTCGGCGCATATACTGGGAAAAACAGGAGTTGACAGGAGGGATCGGACATGAGTCTGGACGTTTTGATACAGTATTTTACTCAATATGGGGCGATCGCCATTTTCGTGGTGGTGCTTTTGGAATATATGAACCTTCCTGGATTCCCGGCGGGCGTGATCATGCCGCTGGCGGGGGTGTGGGCCGCTCACGGAAAGATCGGTTTCCTGACGGCATTTCTGATCACCATCGCAGCGGGGCTGACCGGAAGCTGGCTTCTCTATCTGTTGGGCTATAAAGGGGGAAATTTTGTGTTGGAAAAGTATCTGAAGAAATTTCCCGGGCACCGCGCCGCCGTGGAAAAGAACTTCGAAATGCTCCGGCGCAGAGGCTGTGTGGGCGTTTTCCTGGGAAAACTCATTCCGGTTATGCGGACGCTGATTTCCATTCCGGCGGGCGTGCTGAAAATGAATTTCTGGAAATATACGATCAGTTCCGCGCTGGGGGTGGCGGTATGGAACCTGGTTTTCGTGGGAGCGGGATATTTTCTCGGGGATGCGGTTTTTCAGTATCTGGGGTAGGAGCGGGATGATCCTTTTCACAAAATCATGGACACGAAAATGAGAGTGTGTTATTCTAAAAGGGAAGCGAGTCTACACGACTGAAATAACATTTTAAAGGAGGATTTTACCCGTGCCGAGAAGAAAGAAAAATATGACTTATGCTGAAGAAATGGTATTTCTGGACAATGAAATCGCGAAAACGGAAGAAACGCTCAAACAGCTGAAAGCCCGCAGAAAAGAGTTGGACAAGATAAAGGAACAGGAAGATATCAAAGCGCTTTACGATGCGATTAAAGGATCCGGAAAAACGGTCGAGGAGGTTATCTCCACTCTTTGATATACGGACGATATTTGTTGAAATGCATCAAAAAAGGCAGGAACGAAACGGTTCCTGCTTTTTTGATGCAAATTTATAGGTAAGGAATGAAGCCACACTCTTTCTGTCAAATCCATTTCCCATAATTTTCTGATTCCGGATAAAAAAATTTTTTCGTGAAATAATATCTTCTATGAAATTTTGGCGAAGTCCGAAAACGACTGAATACAGAAAGATTCCATATATACTGACCAGAATTTTGACGGTTCATTTTTTCATTTTGTGATTCCACAGACGAGATTCATCATTTCCTTTTTTGCTTCCATATTGCTGTGTACATAAATGTTCATTGTAATCTGTACGCTGCTGTGCCCCAGTATTTCGCTAAGGCTCTTGAGGTCGCACCCTTTATAAATGCACTCGCTGGCGAAGCTGTGCCTTAGCAGATGAAAGTGAAACGGCTGCAAGCCGCATTTCTTGAGAATCGAAGCGAATCGGTATTGTACGGTCCGGACCTCCGCCCATTTCGCACGTTTTCCTGTCACAACATATTCTTCCGGTGCGCGCGCATAGGTCCTTAAAATCTTTAACAGCCCGTCCGCCAGAGGAATTTTTCTGACCGAATTCGAGGTTTTGGGAAGCTGGAAAGATAACCTTGTTTTCCCGGCATTTTCTTTTTCATATGAGTCTCCCTTTTCATAAATCCGTACCCGCTGCAGATTTTTTCTCACCGTCAATATTCCCTTTTCCAGATCGATATCCTTCCACTGGAGAGCACACAATTCCCCGATGCGGATGCCAGTATACCTTACCAGCAAAATTCCCAGACAGGTATTCTCTTCCAGATGCTCCAGAAGATAATTCTCCAGTTTTTTTAAAGTCTCTTCTTCCGGAAGAATCATTTCCCTGTGGCCGATATGATATTCGGGCAATTGGACACAGGTCTGAATTCCTTCTGCAAGAAGGACCCGGCGCACGAAAGAGCAAATATATTTTCTGTACTGATCGGAAAGAGGTTTTCCGTCCCCGGGTTCCAGTAATCCGTCGGAAAAACGATTCAGCATTTCCGGCGTAATTTCTGCCGCCCTGCAGCCCCCGAGCGCAGGGATCACATAGCGGTTTGCGATCCGGCGGTAGACATCATAGGTTGTCGGTTTCCAGTTTCTCTTTCCGTTCCGCATCCATTTTTCAATGCACATCTGAAACGGAGGGGAAAATTCTTCCCCTTTCGTCCTGTCCTTCGCCTCTTCCATTTTTTTGCGCACTTCCCGAAGCGTCCTGGCATATACGGACAAATACCGCGGTTTGTTTTGTCCATCCTTTCCCAGAAAAATTCGGCCTTCGTACCTTCCGTCTTTTCGCTTATAAATGTTGCTTCCGGATTTTGCCATTCCTGTTCCTCCTTGACCATGTATTTGACGGCGTATTCCCGCAGGAATCCGGTCTTCCCGCCTTCCTATGCAATTTTTACATAGATTTTATACGAATATCAGTAAATATTTCGCGCCATTCATCTTGAAAAAAGCGATTTTTATTGATATAATGAAGAACGACGTGAAAAAGAAATACGGATCTTTTTCATAGAAGATATTATTTCACGAAAAGTATACCCTGGTAATTGTGACAAATTAGGGAACAGAGTTTGAAAAATGAAAGAAAACGCTTTCATCGATATACATTCGCATATTTTACCCGGAGTGGATGATGGGGCGGGGACCTTGGAAGAAAGTCTGGAAATGCTCCGGCAGGCACAGCGGGAAAATATCGGGGCGATTGTTCTGACGCCGCACCAGAAGCCGGGGCGCAGGTGTCTAACGGCAGACAAGGTAAAGGAAAAGATCAGCCTTTTGAAGGAGGAAATGGAAAAACAGCAGATCGCTGTGGAGCTTTACCCCGGTGGGGAACTGCTTTACAGCCATGATCTGGTGAACTCGCTCAAAGGAGGCAGGGTACCCACTATGGCGGGCACCGATTACGTGCTTGTGGAGTTCATGCCGGATGAAGAATGGAACTATGTGCGCAATGGGATCGACAGGTTGCTCTGCGCGGGATACCGACCGGTTCTGGCCCATGTGGAGCGCTGCGGCTGTCTGGCCGGCCGTCTGTCCCGGGCAGAAGAACTGACGGAGCTGGGATGTTTCCTGCAGGTCAACAGTCAGAGTGTGACGGGGGCCGGTGGATGGACGGCAAAAAAGACGGCCAGAGCCCTTCTGGAGGAAAAACTGATTCATTTTGTGGCGACGGATGCTCACCGGGCGAAGGGAAAACGCAGCGTACGCCTGCAAAAATGTGCGGCTTTTCTGGAAAGAAAATACGGGCGCCCCTGCGCCGGGGCGCTGCTTTTCGGAAATGCCATGGCACTATTACAAAACCGGGAAATTGAAGAAATCTGATAAAACGAAGGAGTGAGATTGAAAAATGTATCCGATGGCCCATTTTTCAATCGGCAGTTTTGCTCCGGCATGGAGGTAATCATGGAAAACGGGCTGAACCGTAATAATGGAGAAATTGAAATCGATCTGGGGGAGCTGTTTCTGGCCCTTGTGGGCAAACTGCCGCTGATGGCTGCTGCAGGGCTGTTTGTCGCCCTGGCGGTCTTTCTGGCTGTGAAATTCGGGATGACGCCTTCTTACCAATCCACCACGAGGATCTACGTTTTGGCGAAACAGGACAACGCTATGGTGACGTATAACGACCTGCAGACGGGCACCCAGCTGACGAAGGATTATGCGGAACTGATCTGCAGCCGCTTCGTGCTGGAAGAGGTGATCGAGCAGCTGGGACTGAGCCTGAACTATGAACAGCTCAAGGCCAACGTAAGCGTTTCCTCACCCAGCGATACCCGCATCATCGCCATCGCGGTAATGGACAGCGACCCGGTGCGGGCGATGGAAACGGCCAACGCCGTGCGGGAGGCGGCCACCGTACATATTCAGAATGTGATGGACATCGAGGCGGTAAACGTGGTGGAAACAGCGGATCTGCCTACGGTAAAATCCGGTCCGGCAGTAGGGAGGATGACGGTGTTGGGCGGAACCTTTGGCGTTTTCCTCGTGGCGGCAGTTGTGGTGATAACGGTGTTGTTCAATGACAGGATCCGGACCACCGAGGACGTGGAGCGGTATCTGAACCTGTCCACCCTGGCAGTGATCCCGCTCAACGAGGCGGACAGGAAAAAGAAGAAAAGAGTGCGGCGCAGGTAAGGCGGCGCAGAAAATACGATCGAATGGGGAAAAGACAATGCCAAAAGTGATGATCCGTGAACTGGAAAAACTGGATTTCAGAACAAAAGAAGCCTATAAAACGCTGCGCACCAACCTAAGCTTTACCGGGAAGGACTTCAGGGTGATTTCCCTGACCAGTTGTACGCCCAACGAAGGCAAAACCAGCGTTTCCTTCCAGCTCGCCATGTCTTTGGCGGAAGACGGGAAGAAGACGGTCCTGGTGGATGCGGATTTGCGGAAATCGGTTCTGCGCAGACGGTATCGGACCGGCCATGAAAAATACGGCCTGTCCCACTATCTGAGTGGCCAGGCGGAGCTGGAAGACACGATCTGTGAAACGAACGTGCCGGATTTCCATATTATTTTTGCCGGCCCCGTACCGCCAAATCCCAGCGAACTGCTGGGAAACCAGCGGTTTCATGCCCTTTTGCAGGCCCTGCGGGCGGAATACGATTATGTGATCGTGGACACGCCGCCGCTGGGGAGCGTGATCGACGGCGCCATCGTGGCCCGGGAGAGCGACGGAACGGTGCTGGTTATCGAAAGCGACAGCATCAGCTACAAGGCGGCCCAGAACATCGTTTCCCAGCTGGAAAAAGCGGGATGTCGTCTCCTGGGGTGCGTATTGAATAAAGTAGATTTAAAACTTGCCGGCCGTTATGGGAAATACTACGAAAAGTATTACTACAGCTACTATGGAAGCGCGGCGGACGAAGGGGAAACCTTTCCGGGACCGGATCAGGAAACGGCTGAGGCGGAGGAAACGAAAAAATGAAAACGAAGCTGATTACCATTGGACTTATCCTGGCGGACGCAATCCTTCTGGGGATTGCCTTCTTCCTTTATCAGGGCCTTGACCGGACGGCCCCGGTTATTTCCTTTTCCCAGGACGAGTTGCGCTATTCCCCGGATCTGACGGAAGAGGATCTGCTGGCGGGAGTGACCGCGTCGGACCGGGAGGACGGGGATGTAACGGATTCCCTTCTGATCGAAAAAATTTCGGACACGGCGGACGGCAGGGTGATCATCACCTATGCGGCGCTGGACTCGTCCAACAACGTGGCGAAGAAATCCAGAATCTGCCAGGTCGAACGCTAGAATACGAAAACGGAAAAAACAGGGTGGGGGATAGTTGTGGAGTACGCAGGAAACGACAGGGAGCAGCGGGCGAAGGACGCGATGACCTGGATCATCACGATCTCGGAAATGGCGATTTTTCTGCTCGTATGGATGCTCTTTTACAATTCCAGAGTGTTTGAGACGCACCGCGCGGCGGGGGCGGCGGTCTCCGTTTTGGTCTATTTTGGAATTTACCATTCGGCGGCGACGCTGTACCGGGCTTACAAAATATCGGCCTATCCGGTGGGGGAAACGATCCTGTCCCAGATGCTGGCCTTTGGGCTGGCGGATCTGGTGCTGTACATCGAAGCCTGCCTGATCGCCAACCGGTACCTGACGCTGCTTCCCGGACTGGTCGCCGCAACGCTGCAGATTCTGGCGGTGACGGCCTGGGCCATAGGGGCGAAAACCTGGTTCATCAAAAGGATTCCCCCCAGGAAGACGCTGATTATCTATGGAAACGATGACGTGGACGAGTTCTGCCGCAAACTGGAGCGCAAATACGGCCATCTTTTCGCCATCACGGAAAAAATCAGCTGTCGCCTTCCCGTGGAAGATCAGATGGCAAAAATCAATGAAAACGAAACGGTGATCCTCTACGAAACCGCCTATGGGATCCGGACCGGGCTGATGACCTATCTGGTGAACGAGAAGAAAACCTTTTATATCACACCCCGGATTTCCGATATCGTCATTCAGGGATTCGACAAGAGACACCTCATCGATACCCCGCTGTTGAAATACCAGTACGCAAAAGACAACCGGAGGAACTGTTTCTCCAAACGGGCGCTGGATCTGGCGGTTTCCCTGACCGGGCTTCTGATCCTGTCCCCTGTGGTGCTGATCACCATGCTGGCCATCAAGCTGGAGGACGGCGGGAACATTTTTTTCAGGCAAAAACGCTATACGAAGGACTGGAAAGTGTTCGAAATCCTGAAATTCAGGAGCATGGTCATGGACGCGGAAAAGGACGGAAAGGCCCGCCCCTGCACCGCAGGGGACGACCGGATCACGAAGGTGGGACGGGTTATCCGGCGCTTTCGGATCGATGAAATCCCCCAGCTGTTCAACGTGGTCAAAGGGGATATGTCCATCGTGGGTCCCAGGCCCGAACGTGTGGAACACGTCCACGCTTACGTGAAGGAACTGCCGGAATTCGCCTATCGCCTCCGGGTCAAGGGTGGCCTCACCGGCTATGCCCAGATCTACGGCAAATACAATACGTCGGCCTACGATAAGCTGCGCCTGGATCTTCTCTATATCGAAAACCAGTCCATCTGGATGGATCTGAAAATGATCCTGTTGACCATAAAGGTGCTGTTCATCCCGGAGAGCACGGAAGGGTTCTCGGAGGAGAGGAGCAGGAGGATGTATAAGAGGACAGAAAAGGCGGAGGCGCGGCTGAGAGATGAATAAAAAGGCTCACATTCTGGTCGTCAGCCAATACTTTTATCCGGAACAGTTCCGTATCAATGATATCTGCAGGGAGTGGGTGCGCAGAGGATATCGGGTCACCGTGCTGACGGGCATTCCCAACTACCCGCAGGGGAATTTTTATACAGGATACGGGCTGCGGAAAAGGCGCAAAGAGATTTGGAACGGAGTCGAAATCCTGCGCATTCCGCTGGTTCCCAGAGGAAAGAGTTCGCTGGGCCTGATCCTCAATTATCTTTCTTTTCCGGCGGCAGGTTTCTTATGGAAGAGTTTCACATCGGTCAGGGCTGATTTCGTATTCAATTTTGAAACATCGCCCATGACCCAGAGCCTGATCGCGGTATGGTATGCGAAAAGGCGGAAGATCCCCTGTTATTTGTATATTCAGGATCTGTGGCCTGAAAATGTGGAAATCGTCACGGGAATCCACCATCGGGCGGTGATCGGCCCCATCGAAAAGATGGTGGCCTATCTCTACCGAAACAGCGATCATATTTTTGCAACCTCTCCCAGTTTCGTACAGGAGATTCAAAAAAGGGCGAAAGATGCTGATAAGGTGAGCTATTGGCCTCAATATGCGGAGGAATTTTACCGGAAGGAAAAGCCGTCCCTTACTTCCGGAATCCCGTCGGACGGAAAGTTTCAGATCATTTTCACCGGAAATATCGGGAAAGCCCAGGGATTGGAAATCCTTCCGAAAGCCGCGTCGCTTCTGAAGGACAGGGGCGTGCGGTTTATTGTGGTAGGAGATGGCAGAGATAAGGTGAATTTCCTGTCCCAGCTGAAACGCTATGGCGTGGAAGATCAGTTCCTTTTGATCGAAAGGCAGCCGCCGGAACGGATTCCGCCTTTGTTGGCCTGCGCGGATGCGGCCTTCGTCTCCTTCATGAAAAATGAACTGTTCGAAAAGACGATTCCGGCCAAGCTTCAGTCTTATATGGCCTGCGGCATGCCGATCCTCGCGGCGGCGTCAGGGGAAACAAAGCGAATTGTCGAAGAAGCGGACTGCGGCGTATGCAGTCCCATCGGAGCTCCCGAACGGCTGGCCGACTGCATAGAAAAGATGATGAAATTACCCAGGGCCCGCCTGGAGGAAATGGGAAGGAATGCGGAAGCGTATTGCCGGAAGCATTTCGGGAAAAGGGAACTGATGGATGAGATGGATGGGTATCTGGAGATAGGAGGATATAGATGAGTACATCCAAATTTTTTAAAGACAAAACCCTGATGATCACCGGCGGCACAGGCTCTTTCGGCTCTACCGTGCTCAAGCACTTCCTGGATTCCGATCTGGCGGAAATCCGCATCTTTTCCCGGGATGAGAAGAAACAGGACGATATGCGCCATGAACTGCAGGCGAAACATCCCGATCTGGCGGGAAAGGTGAAGTTCTATATCGGCAATGTGCGCAACATGCGTTCCGTGGAAGACGCAGTGCAGGGAGTGGACTATATTTTCCATGCGGCAGCATTAAAGCAGGTGCCCTCCTGCGAGTTCTTCCCCATGGAAGCGGTGAAGACCAATGTGGAGGGAACGGATAACGTGCTGCATGCGGCAGTGGCGGCCGGCGTGAAAAAGATCGTGTGCCTCTCCACGGATAAGGCGGCATACCCCATCAATGCCATGGGAATTTCCAAAGCCATGATGGAAAAAGTGATCGGGGCTAACGCCAGGGTTGCGGCGGGGAAGACGACTATCTGCTGTACCCGTTATGGAAATGTGATGTGCAGCAGGGGATCTGTGATCCCGCTTTTCATCGATCAGATTCGGGCGGGCAATCCCATTACGATTACCAATCCGGAAATGACCCGCTTTTTGATGAATCTGGACGAGGCGGTGGCGCTGGTCATGTTCGCTTTCGAACACGGGGAGCCGGGCGATCTGTTTGTCCAGAAATCGGATGCCAGCACCATCGGGGATCTGGCAAAAGCGGTACAGACGCTGTTCGGCGATACGGGAACCCGCGTGATCGGCACCCGGCACGGGGAAAAATTATTCGAAACGCTGATGACCAATGAAGAATGCGTCCGCAGCATCGATATGGGGGACTATTACCGGGTTCTTCCGGACGGCAGGGACTTAAACTACGATAAATTTTTTGTGGAGGGACAGGTTCAGACCATGGCCAGCCAGGCGTACACTTCCCATAACACCCGCCGCCTGGATGTGGAAGGGACAATTCAGAAAATTCTTACTGCGGATTATGTCAGGGAAGCGCTGGAGAGGGAAAACAAATGAAAGTATTGGTGACCGGCGCGGCGGGATTCGTAGGAAAGAATCTGTGCCAATCGCTGAAAAACATACAGGAGAAAAAGGATCGGACAAGGCCCGGCCTCGAAATAGAAGAAATTTTTGAATATGATCTGAATACGGAGCCGACGTTATTGAGGGAATTTTGCAGGAAAGCGGATTTCGTTTTCCATCTGGCCGGGGTGAACCGGCCGAAAGAGGAGAAGGAATTCATGGAGGGAAACTTCGGCTTTTCCTCCACTCTGTTGGAACGGTTAAAAGAGTGCAAAAACCGTTGTCCGGTGATGCTGTCCTCTTCCGTTCAGGCGACGCTTCTGGGGCGTTATTCCGGCTCCGAATATGGAAAATCCAAGCTGGCGGGGGAAGAACTGTTCTTTTCCTATGGGCAGGAAACGGGGGCAAAAGTATTGGTTTACCGCTTTCCCAACCTGTTTGGAAAATGGTGCAGGCCCAATTACAACTCCGCCGTGGCCACATTCTGCAGCAATCTGGCCAACGATCTGCCCATTCAGGTGAACGACCCGGGTGTAGAACTGGATCTGGTCTATATCGATGATCTGACGGCAGAATTGCTGGACGCGCTGGAGGGAAAAGAGCACCGGTGCGAATACGAGGGCGTTTTTCCGGTGGAAAATCCGGAAGGAAGATATTGCTTTGTTCCCGTTTCCCATAAGGTGAAACTGGGAGAGATCGTGGAACTTCTCCGCCGGTTTCAAAAGCAGCCTGTCGATTTGTTTATGCCGGAAATCCCTGCGGGTTCCTTTGTGAAGAAACTGTACTCCACTTATTTATCCTATCTGCCGGAGGACAAAGTACGGTTCCCGCTGAAAACAAACGAAGACAGCAGGGGAAGTTTTACGGAACTGCTGAAATCGAAAAACTGCGGCCAGTTTTCGGTGAATGTCAGCAGACCCGGGAGTACAAAAGGACAGCACTGGCACCATAGTAAGTGGGAATTTTTCATCGTGGTTTCCGGACACGGGCTGATTCAGGAAAGAAAAATCGGAGTGGATGAAAACGGCGAACGCTATCCGGTACTGAATTTCGAAGTATCCGGGGAACGGGTGGAGGCGGTGCACATGCTGCCGGGCTATACCCATAATATTATCAACCTTTCGGAAACGGAGGATCTGGTCACCCTGATGTGGGCAAACGAACCCTTCGATCCGCAGCATCCGGATACGTACAGGGAACCGGTGGAAGGAGAGACAGACAAAGGATGAAAACCGATTATTCCGATATCGCCTTCCGGGACAACGGGAAGCTGAAATTATTGATCATTGTGGGAACCCGTCCGGAAATCATCCGGCTGGGAGCGGTGATCACAAAATGCAGACGCTATTTCGATTGTATCCTGGCCCATACCGGACAAAACTATGATTATAACTTAAACGGCATTTTTTTCCGCGATCTGAAGCTGGATGATCCGGAAGTGTATTTGGATGCCGTGGGGGACGACTTGGGCGCTACCATCGGGAACATTATCGATGCGTCCTATAAGCTGATGCGCAGTATCTGCCCGGATGCCCTGCTGATTTTGGGGGACACGAACAGCTGTCTGTCCGCTATAGCGGCGAAACGGCTGCACATTCCCATTTTTCATATGGAGGCGGGAAACCGCTGCAAAGACGAGTGCCTCCCGGAGGAAACGAACCGGAGAATCGTGGATATCATTTCGGACGTGAATCTGGCTTACAGCGAATATGCCAGAAAATATCTGCACGAGTGCGGGCTGCCCAAGGAGAGGGTTTTCGTAACCGGTTCCCCCATGGCGGAGGTGCTGCATCAGAATCTGGCCGAAATCCGGCGGTCGGATATTTTGCATAAGCTGGGGCTGGAGGAAAGGAACTATATTCTGTTGTCGGCGCACCGGGAAGAAAACCTGGACACAGAGAAAAATTTTCGATCTCTGTTCACGGCCATAAACCGGATGGCGGAGCGATATGACATGCCGATCCTGTATTCCTGTCATCCCAGGAGCAGGAAGCGGCTGGAACAATCCGGATTCCGGCTGGATTCCAGGGTAATCCGGCACGAGCCTCTGGGATTTCACGATTATAACCGGCTGCAGATGGGCGCCTTTGCGGTGGTATCGGATTCCGGGACGCTTCCGGAAGAGAGCAGCTTTTTCCTCTCCGCAGGGCATCCCTTCCCGGCAGTGTGCATCCGGACCAGCACGGAACGGCCGGAGGCGATGGAAAAAGGATGCTTTGTGCTGGCGGGCATCGATGAGACCTCCCTGCTGCAGGCGGTGGATACCGCGGTTGCCATGAATACAGAGGGCGATGAGGGCATCCCGGTGCCGGACTATGTGGAGGAAAATGTCAGCGAAAAGGTGGTTAAAATCATCCAGTCCTATACGGGCATTGTGAACAAAATGGTGTGGAGAAAATGATTTTGCGAATCTGATTGGACGAAAGGAGAAGACAGTATAGTATGGAACAGCTTGCGATTTTTGGAGGAACTCCGGTCAGGACAGAGCCGATTTATTACGGCAGACAATATATCGATGAACAGGATGTGACGGCAGTGGAAACCGTGCTGCGCAGCGATCTGGTGACCTGCGGGCCGAAAGTGGAGGAACTGGAACGGAAACTGTGCGAAGTGACCGGGGCGAAATATGCGGTGATGGTCAGCAGCGGGACTGCCGCGCTGCATCTGGCGGCGATGGCGGCGGGGATTCAAAAAGGGGATGAAGCGATCGTCACGCCCATGACCTTTGCGGCATCCGCGAACTGCATTTTATATTGCGGAGGAACTCCCGTATTCGCGGATATCCGTCCGGATACCTATAATATCGATCCGGAAAGCATCCGGGCCCACATCACGGAAAAGACGAAGGCGGTGGTCGTGGTGGATTTTACCGGACAGGCCGTAGAACTGGACGAGATCCGGCAGATCTGCGACGAACACAAGCTGGTGCTGATCGAAGACGCAGCCCACGCTATCGGAACGAAATATAAGGGAAGAAAGATCGGCAGCATCGCGGATCTGACGACGTTCAGCTTTCATCCGGTTAAGACTGTGACGGCAGGAGAGGGCGGCGCGGTGACGACGAACGATGAAGAAATGTATCATCGCCTGATGCGCCTCCGTACCCATGGGATCACCAGGCGCAGGGAGGAGATGATCCATCCTACAGATGCCCTCTGGTATAACGAGCAGGTGGAGCTGGGATATAATTACCGGATGACCGATTTTCAGGCAGCTCTGTTGATCAGCCAGCTCGGGAAACTGGATCAGTTTATCCAACGGAGAAAGGAAATCGTAAAGAGATATGATGAAGCCTTTTCCCAATGCCCGGAGCTGATCGTGCAAAAGGAAATTGCGGATTCCGATACGGCCCGGCATTTGTATATCATCCAGCTCAATCCGGAACGGCTCACCTGTACGAGACGGGAATTTTTCGACGCCCTGTATGCGGAAAATGTCTGCCCGCAGGTCCATTATCTTCCTGTTTACCGGCATTCCTATTATGAAAAGCTGGGATATCCGGCGGGATTATGCCCGGAGGCGGAACGGCTGTATGAAAATATTATGAGTATTCCGCTTTATTATGGGTTATCGGATGAAGACGTGGAAAGCGTCATCGCGGCGGTGAAAAAGGTGATCGAGTGGTATCGGAAAAAGGAATGACAGACATGAAAAAGATTCGGCAGCTGGGAGGAAAAGTCTTCTTGGTAACGGCTGTCTTCCTTATGTGTTCTGCATGTCAGCATTCGACGGCATCCGGAACAAATGAGCAATCGACAGCGGAAGAGGGGATCGCTGTATCTCGGCCCCCTTCCCTCATCCTGGCCGACTTTCTCACCGAATCCAACCGGCTGAACCTTCCCGAACTCCAGCAATACAATCCGGAATGCTATGCCTGGCTGGATATTCCGGACACGGAGATGAGCTTTCCGCTGGTGCAGCCGTCGGAAGATCTTTCCTGGTATCTGAGCCACGACTTTTTCGGAAACGAAGACGAGGACGGCTGTATCTACACCGAATACTACAACAGCAAGGACTTCGGCGACCCCAATACGGTGGTTTACGGGCGGAATACCGCAAAACGTTTCGGCGGACTACACCAGTATCAGGACCGGGATTTTTTCGATTCCCATTCCGAAATCCTCGTCTATACGGGCGATGAGATGCTGGAATATCAGGTTTTTGCAGCCTATCCTTTCGATGACAGGCATCTTCTGATGAACTGGGACTTCTGGAATCCGGACGTGTTTTCCGTCTATCTTGCCGAGATTTTAAACCAGCGGAAAATGGATGTTTTTTTGAATCCGGACGCGGAGGTGACGGCGGAGGACCGGATCCTCACGCTATCCACAGGGGTTGAGGGAGAACCGCAGAAACGCTATCTGGTGCAGGCGGTCCTGGTGTCGGAGGAACGGGATTTTGAAGGGTGAAACAAGAATCCGTGAGGCGGAAACGACCCGCGAAAAGAGCAGGAAGAGGAGGAAACGGCACAGGTCCGGCAGAAACAGAAAGCCGAACCGAAGCCGTACTTTGGGAAAACGGCTGGCGTTTGCTGCGCTGATCGCGGCCGGCGTATTGCTTTTTCTGCTTTTGGCCGGCGTCTGCGCTTATGCCTGGATGGAATATGACGGCAGGGCGGAACTGAAGAAAAAACAGGAAGCCCTTCCGGAGGGAATGATTTTGGAAGAAACTTCTGCGGCGGAAGAGCTTCCGGAAGACGCAGAGGGACAGGAACCGCTGAAAGACGGGATGCTGCGTTATCAGGGGAAGACTTATGCCTATCAAGAGGATGTGATGACTTTTCTGTGCATGGGCATCGACAAGTCGGGGGAAGCAAAAGCCTCGGAAGATCTGCACCGGGGCGGACAGGCGGACGCGCTGTTTCTGGCGGTGATGGATCCGGGCGAAAAGAAAATCAGCGTCATCGGCGTCAACCGGGACACCATGGCGGAGCTGTTCGTCTACGATGAGGAAGGAAACTATCTGGGCAGGGAGATCGGCCAGATCGCCCTGCAGCACGCTTACGGAGACGGGATGGAGGAAAGCTGTGAGAGGACGGTGGAGGCGGTCTCCAACCTGTTTTACGGGATTCCCATCCACGGATATTTCGCCATGAACATGGATGTGATCATACCGCTAAACGAAGCGGTGGGCGGCGTGGATGTGGTGATCGGGGAAGGGGATGAGAAGGTGCACCTGGAAGGGCAGGAAGCCTACTCCTTCGTCCGGAACCGGGATATGTATGCGCCCCACAGCGCAGAACAGAGACTGAAACGGCAGAAACAGTATTTAGAAGCCTTCGCCCTGCAGGCCAAAAAGGCCGTGGTACAGGATCTGACCCTTCCGGCGAAGTTGTACACAGAGATTTTACCCTATATGGTTACGGATATTTCCGCATCCGAAGCGGTTTATCTGGCGACGCAGGCCGTTTCTTACACGTTTGGTCAGGACAACTTATATTCCCTGGAGGGAGAAATCCGGATGGGCGAACAGTTCGAAGAGTTTTATCCGGATGAAACGGCCCTGTATGAACTGATTTTACAGGTATTTTATGAAGAAGTATAGGTATTGACGGCTTTTGCCGTTGATATAGAGAAGCCACACAGATTTTGAAAGGGGATGATTGAGATGAAAAAGAAAGCGACGGCAGTTTTAACTGCCATTCTGGTCTTTTCCATGAGCCTGCCCGTATGGGCTGCGCCCAGTCCTTCCATTGTGGGGACGCCGGGCGCCCAGATCGTCATTGATGATTCTGCGGTTCTGGAAACAGCGCCCACAACGGCGACCCTGACTGCAGGCGTATCCTCGGACCGTTCTGCGGTTCTGGGAGGAACTACCTTCCGGAACGCAGCGGGACAGACTGTGGATACGGGAGCAGTGCGGCTGGTAGTAGAGCCGGTATCGGCAGCACAGCTGCAGCAGTCGGCGGCGGAGCTTTCCGCAGCTATGGCGTCGCCTGTGATGCAGATTTTTAATTATACCGGAAAACAGACACTGAACATGACGGACAGTCAGGGCAACCTGAACGTGATCAAAAACGTTCTGATCAGCGTCCGGGATCAGGCGGACAACCTGTTGTCCATTAACGGTGCGGTTGCGCCTGCGTTTACGGTACAGGAGATTCTGGGAAAGAACGAGCTTCGGGCGGGCGAGACGATACAGGCCTTCTATCGGAGAGCGGACGGAAGCTGGATTGCGCTTCCGGTGGTGATCCAAAACGGCGCTATCGCAATTTCCATTCCGTCCTTTGGGGATTATGCGAATGTGGTATTTGTGATCGCGAAGGGGACCTCTGTGACAACGATTCCGGGAAGCGCGATGACTTCTCCGAATACCTGACAGAGGAAAATATGGCAGGGTGATTTTGTGTGGTTTCAGGAATGGCGCCTGGATGGCGTTCTCCATCTGGGTGCCCATTCTTTGATATATTCAGCCATTTTTACAAATGGGTAGATCCTTCGGAGGAATAATGGAAGATATTACAGCTATTATTTTGACAAAAAATGAAGAAAAGAATCTGCCGGATTGCATTAATTCGATTAAACAACTTGTCAAAAGGATTGTTGTGATCGATAGCTATAGTACGGACAGGACTGTAGAAATAGCGAAAAATATGGGGGCAGAGGTATATAAACATACTTTTGAAAATCATTCAAAACAATATCGATACGGAGTGGAGATTGCCAATATATCAACTAAATGGACTTTCAGACTGGATGCAGATGAAAGAATTAGTCCTGAAGCTGCAGAAGAAATTGCCCTTATTTGCAGGAAAAATCTTCCTGAAATATCTGGGATTGTTGTCCGATTTACAGTTGAATTTATGGGGAAAAAACTAAAACATGGGGGAATTTATCCATTTAAAAAACTGCTGATTTATAGGACCGGAAAAGGAACCATAGAAGATAGGGCTATGGATGAGCATATCATTTTAAGTGAAGGGAAAATAGTAGAGTTAAAGAATGATTCCTATCATCATGATTATAAAGGTCTTACAGAGTGGGTTGATAAGCATAATCGATATTCGGATCGCGAGATGATAGATTATTTTCACCAAAAGACGGATATAGACATAAAAGGAAAAGGCTTGAATGGTACAACAAAAATAAAACGAATTGTAAAATATAACATATATTATCGATTGCCGATTGGGTTTAGGGCGCATTTATATTATATTTATCGTTATTATATAAAAGCTGGATTTCTGGATGGAAAAGAAGGAAAGATTTTTTGCTTTATGCAAGCCTATTGGTATAGATATTTAGTTGATGCAAAGATATGTGAACATAATAAGTTAAATTTGACTAATAACTGAAGAAGTTTGCTAAATTATTATAAGAATGGCACGGTATAGGAAAATATATGATTGATCAGAGATAAATGAGGATAGGATTCAATGCGAAAGATACTGATTTTAACGGGGAGATATTTACCTGGGCATAAGGACGGCGGTCCATTGCGGACAATTATAAATCTGACGGATGCTTTAGGGGATGAATATGATTTTTATATTGTTTGCCTTGATAGAGATCATGGAGATACAGTACCGTATAAAAATATCAGTTATGATGTTTGGAATTTGGTCGGGAAGGCAAGAGTTAGATATGTAAAGCCGGGAGGATTTTCATTTTCTTTTCTTCGAAAATTGGCGGCGGATGTGGACTTAATATACTTGTGCGGTTTTTTTGACGATTATGGATATAAAATGTTACTTCTAAATAGATTAAATATGTTGCATAGTAAGCCGGTTGTTGTGGCTTCTATGGGAACATTTTCAGAAGGAGCCCTTTCCCAGAAAGCGTTGAAAAAAGGGATTTTTATTGGGTGCTGTAAAGCGCTTGGCCTATTCAGAAATATGAAATGGTCTGTTACATCTGAATTGGAACTTGGAGATGTAAAAAGGAATATTGGGAAAGATGCAGAGTGTATGATTGCAGAGGATCTGCCGAGATCAAATGTTCCCGGGCGTAGGCAGAGAGAGTATAGAGAATATTTAGATGTGGTATTTCTTTCCAGAATATCACCGATGAAAAACTTGAGTGGCGCTATAAAATGCTTAAAAAATTTACAGGCAATTGTTCGATTTACAATTTACGGTCCGAAAGAGGATGGGGTGTATTGGAGTAGTTGCCTGAAAGAGTTGGACAATTTGCCGTCAAATATATGCTGGTCGTACAAAGGAGATGTTTTATCGGAAGAAGTACAGGAAAAACTACAGCAGCATGAAATTTTCCTGTTTCCGACCAAGGGTGAGAATTACGGACATGTTATTTTTGAAGCACTCTCTGTTGGATGTATTCCGGTAATTAGTGATCAGACACCATGGAGCCGCCTGATTTCTGAAAGAAAAGCCGGTTATATCCTTCAGCTTACTGAGGATATGAAAGAGTTTACACAAGTACTGGAAAGATTCAGTAAAATGACAAAAGAAGAGAAAAAAGAAATATCAGAACATGCGATTAAGATCGCCGTTGAAAAGGTTGAGCAATCAAAAAAAGACACTGGATATAGAAAGATTTTCGGGTGATAAACGTGAAAATATTATTTTGGCGTAGTGTACCAATGGATGTGAGCATTGGAGACTTTGAACAGTTTGCAAAGAACTGGAAAGATAAAATATATGTAATATCCTACCAAGGATATCCTAAAGAAAGACAACAATGCGGTTTTTCGTTAAAAGGAATAGGAAATGCTACGGAAATAGTATTATCTGAGTCAAGTAATCCTATGAAAGTAGCGAAAAAAATCATAGATAAAAATTATAATTGCATTCATTTGTTTAGTGGAATAAGGGAGCATAATCAGAAAATTTTGGATTATCTAATAAAGAAGTGTAAAAATTTGGGCGCGTCTCCCCTTGTGGGAGTGTTCTCTGAGCGCCCGAATATGTTTGGAAATAGAGTGGAAAAAATGTTGCGCTTGTTTGGATACAATATTCTTTATCATTATTTGGCAAAAAGATATAATAAATTTATTTCTGCTTTTCTTGCCATGGGAGGTATTGGAGTAGATACATATATTAGATATGGTTTTTCAGAGAATATAATGTTCAAATACATGTACTGTCCCAAATTGCCGCAAATTGATGCGAAAATAAAAACGGCTATAAATGAGATCAAATTTCTTTATGTGGGAAGATTTAATTATGTTACAAAGGGTCTTGATATTTTAATGAATGCTTTTGATAAATTGGAGTATGATAATTGGACTTTAGATATAGTAGGTGGCTACGGAGACCGAAAAGCTGAGGTAATTAACTGGTGTAATACTCATGATAACGTGAACTTCGTAGGTTCGTGGAACAATGAAGAAGTATGTATAAAAATGCGCGACTATGATGTTTGTGTAGTTCCAAGCAGATATGATGGCTGGAATTTAATACCAAATCAGGCAATTCGAAGTGGAATTGCGACTATTATTACAGAAGAAGCGGGAAGTGATGAACTGATTAACGCCAGTGGAGCAGGGCTAGTAGTGAAACCAGAAGTGGATTCTTTTTATCACGCGTTAGAGAAAGTTACAGCATATCCTCAAATATGTGAGGAATGGAAAGCAAGAGCATTAAAATACAGAGATAAAATATCAGAAGAGGCAGTAGGTGACTATTTTACACAAATTATTCAATATGCATTTTTAGGCAACTCAAGAAAACCTAGTTGTCCGTGGTAATATTACTCGATGATTCAATAGAGGTATGATGATGGTAATTATTTTTGTAGGAAGTACAGTGGACACTAAAACCTTAAAAGATCTTCCAGATGCATCGGTTGCCGGTAATAAAATGCAACTCGGCTTTATAAAAGGTTTTCTAAGCAATGGGATAAATACGATTGGCATATCGGCTGAAGCTTATGGAATGTGGAAATTCAATAAAAAACCTGTTTATGTAAAAGGAAAAGATTTGAAGGATGGTACTGTTTTTTTATATACAGTCTCTTATTTGAACATACCTGTAATTAAGCAGTTTACCATTTACAGAGCTATAAATAAGAAAATAAGATATGAAATACGTAAGCAAAGAAGGAAAAGTAATGACAAGGGTAATGTTATCCTTATGGTTTATAATACAATGAGTATTTTTGCGGGACCAGTAATCAACGTTGCTAGAAAAGAAGGATGCAAGTGTGTAGCAGTAGTGGCGGATTTGCCGATAAAAAAAAAGAAAAGTATCATCCGAAGAATTGAAGATAAACGACAAGAAATATATATATCTAAGTTTGATGGTCTTATACCACTTACAAAATATATAGCGGATGATTTCGCTCCAGGGAAACCATACTGTATAGTAGAAGCAGGATGCAATCCTTCAGATTATCAAGAAGATACTAATATTTATAGAAGGCTGTCTAAAAAGAAAGTGGTATTTTCTGGAACGCTTAATGAGCTGTCAGGAATTGATTTAATCCTAAATGCAATGAAGTATGTTTCTCCCGATATCGAGCTAGATATATATGGGGACGGACCTTATAGAGAAAAGGTTGAAAATGCAATTCAAAAGCAAAAAAATGTGAACTACCATGGAAAAGTGAGTAATGAAGAGATGATTCAAATCCAGAGCAAAGCCTCTCTCCTTGTATGCCCGAGACATGATGATAACTATACCACGAAATATACATTTCCATCCAAGTTATTAGAGTATATTTGTGCAGGAGTTCCTGTATTATCAAATAGATTAAAAGGTATTCCAGAAGAGTATGAGGATTATATAACATTTAGTAAATCGGAGGATCCAAAGGATTGGGCTGATACTATTAATACTATTGTACTTTATAATAATGAATATTATTACAAAAAAGCAAAGGCGGCTCAAAAAAAAGTTTTAGAAAAAAAATCCTGGAAGAAACAAAGTAAGAAAGTAATAGATTTTTTGGAAGAACTTTAAAATTCACGAAAATATATTGGTGACTATGGATGAATGACAAATTGGAACAAGGAAAGATTATAAATATTGTTGAATATATTTTGATAATAGCGCTGTACTATGTGACAGGCGGGGCATTTAGTTATACAAACTACAGTATACAAATCACAGTATTTTTTTTAGCATCATTAGCGGTTTGTTATATCATGGGAAAACAACATTATATAATTAGAAGGACTGCTTTGGTAGTATGGGTATCGATGTCTTTTTTAGTGATTTTTGTACCGATCATATTTAATGACAGTTTCCCTACATATATAGCAATAATTATGCAGCTAGGAATTGGCTTGTTTTGTGCGTCTATCATTCCGCCTGAAGTTTTCAAAAAGAAATATATAGATATAATTGTTATTTTTGCTAGTATTTCATTAGTGGGATTCGGAATTAGTATAATTTATCCACAGATTGCGCTCATATTCCCCGAAACAATAGGAGATTCTTCTGTAGATTATTATAATGCAGGGATATATGTATTTATGAAAGCAAAAGGATACAGTGGATTTGTTCTTACTAGTCGAAATGCTGGAATCTGTTGGGAACCGGGATGTTATCAAATGTTTTTGAATATTGCGCTGCTATTTCTTTTGGATAGTAGGACAAAAGAAGATAAAAAAAAGTATTATTTTAGTCTTCTAATATTAATAGTAACAATTGTGACAACTATGTCCACAACTGGATTGATTCTCCTTTTTCTTATATTAGTCTGTTACTGGAAAAAATGGTATTCTAATAAATATATATATTTTATATTTATTCCAATATTATGTATCATTCTAACTTTTTGGGGGAGCAAGTTTGATTTCCAAAACTTTATATCAAGTAAGATTTCCCGTGAATTCGGAGAGAGTCTTGGATTTATAGATAGGATTTCATTGACAAAAATTAAATATATTATTTCAGAACAGGGCATATTTTATTTTTTTGGAATGTCATTTTCAAAATGGTTAACATATAATACTTCACTATGGAACTCTATCATACACAGTATTTTATGCTTAGGAATTCCGTTTACATCTATTCATCTAATTGGCTATTGGAAAGGAAGTAAATTCCTCATGAATAGAGGAATTTTGCTGTTTATTATTATGATATTTTGTGCTAGCACAGAAACTTTGTTCTGGAGAGTGCTTTTTAATACAATAGCCTTTTATGGTTGGATTGGGAAAAGAGATACAGTGGAGTATGCTAAGAAACTTGAAGAAATTTAATGTTAATATTTTAGAGATGTTTGGCTTTGATATACTGTCGGAGGAAGGTTAATGAAAGTATTAATTATGGGTTCACCTACTACTAAAGGCTATTATGCTTTCGGAATTAAAAAGCAGGTTGTAGGTGGAGGATGGGTAGAAAATTTAGTTGAATTTCTGAAACAAAAAGGAATTGATTTATATGTATGCTTTTATTCAGAGCTATTTCATGATAATGAAGAAAAAAAATACCAGGGAGTAGAATATATTGGTCTTCCTATTAGAGTAAAAGGTCTTACAAGATGTAATGAACAAATGATTGATGATCTTCGCGTTACCTTAGATAATATATCGCCAGATGTTGTACATATAATTGGAACAGAACGAGAGCATGATTATCAACTTCTAAAATTGGCTGGTGCAGAGAAAACGGTTGTTTCAATTACGGGACTGGTTTCTGTATATTCAAAACATTATTATGGAGGAATACCTCAGAAGTCATTTAAAATTCGTTCTTTAGGAGATATGTATCGCCATGGTGGTCCTATAAAAGAACAGCATAATTTTTATAGGTGGGGACAGAAGTACGAGATACCGATGATAAAGGCTGCAAAATATGTTATGGGTCGGACAACGTGGGACTATGCATGTGTAAAGCAGATCAATCCAGATATAAAGTATTTTTATTGTGGAGAAGTACTTAATGATATTTACTATAATAATATATGGGACATCAAACAAGTGAAGCAACATTCTATATTTATGAGCCAAGGAAGTTACCCATTAAAGGGATTGCATCAATTATTAGAAGCTTTTCCGCTTGTATTAAAATTGTATCCTGATGCACAAATTAACATAGCTGGTCCTGATATACTATGTAATGATGGTATAATAAAAAAACTGAAACGAACAACATATTCGTACTATTTGGAAAAGAAATTAAAAGAATTAGCTATACCGAGAGAAAGAGTGAATTTTATTGGACCTTTGAATGCAAGTGATATGGCAAAACAATATTTATCCTGTAATGTTTTTGTCTTGCCTTCTGCGATTGAAAATTCACCTAACTCTTTAGGAGAAGCAATGATAATGGGAGTTCCCTGTATAGCATCGTGTGTAGGGGGCATTCAGGATATGATAAAAGATAGAATTAATGGATACGTATATCCATTTGATGAACCATATATGTTAGCATATTATATATGTAATATTTTTGCGGATACTGACCAGGCTGTTTGCATCGGAACAGCAGCCAGAAAATCTGCATTAGATAGATTTAATAGAGAGAAAATTGTAAATTCGACTTTGCAAATATATCATCATATTTTGGAAACTAAAAGTACACACGTATGACGCTAAGAATGATTTTTATTCACTGAAAGGTATGAATAAAAGTTACATGAAGAATATGAGAAAATCCCGAATAAATTCATTTAAAATATCGAATATTTCAAACAATCAAATTCAGAAAAGTAGTAAAGATAATACAAAAAAATATAAATACTTACTGAAAAATATGATAGCGTTTTTTTGGGGTAATATGGGAACAAAACTAATAAGTTTTTTCCTTGTACCACTATATACAAATATTCTTGCTCCATCCGAATATGGAGAAATTGATTTGATTCTTTCGATTGCAGGTGTACTTTCCCCTTTTATTGCTTGCGGGATACATGAAGGAATCATGAGATTTTCCTTAGATAAAAATGCAGATAGATCATTAGTTTTATCAATAGGAATGCGTATATTTATTTTTTCTTCTATTACATTTATCGGTATATGCTATGTCTTTAGATTTATACCAATTATTTCTGAAAATATATTATTTTTGTATTTATATTGTACTATTAATGAGTTAATGACTGTTTTTTTTTGCTATATCAGAGGGTGCGATAATATTAAGCTATATTCCTTTTTGGGATTTTTAGCAGCATTGTTTATGGCGCTTCTAAATATTCTTTTTTTACTTGTTTTAGATTGGGGAATGGATGGATATAAACTATCGATGTTGATATCGTCGATAATAACATCTATAGTCGCTATTTTTTTAGGTCATATATTTAGAGATTTTTCACTTACGAAATGGGATAAAACTATCGCTTGGAAGATGATGAAGTATAGTCTTATTTTCATTCCTAATGCAATTTTATGGTGGTGTATTAACGCATCGGATCGCTTCTTTATCAGCTACATTTGCGGAACAGAAGAAAACGGTATTTATGCTGTGGCTTATAAAATACCTACATTGCTGAATATGGTTGCTTCCATTTTTATGCAATCATGGCAAATGTCAGCTATAAAGGAGTATGAAAACAGAGAAGAGACTGGATTTTATGATCAAATATATAGACTTCTTACATTTTTTATGGGTTTGGCTACTATTTTTCTTATTTTACTAAATAAACCTGTATTAAGGCTTTATGTTGGGCAAGAGTATATAAATGCATGGCGATATTCTCCGCCCTTGATGGTTGCTTTTTTTATGGGGGCATTAGGAACATTCTGGGGTTCTTTTTACATTGCTTCAAAGGATATGAAAATATATCTTAATTCTGCCATATGTGGAGCAGTGACAAATATTATTTTGAACATTATCTTGATTATCAAACTAGGAACAATTGGTGCGGCTGTTGCAACAATGGTAAGCTATATCGTTGTTATGCTCATTAGAATGATTGGAATACAAAAAAGGGTTGATATTAAAGCAGCGAATGGCCAAATAATTAGTGCTGTAATTTGTATGAGTGTTGCGCTTATCTCGGCATATCTTTCTGATATTTGGATGTATGGAATTAGCATATTGAATATTGTAGTTTATTTCGTACTTAGTAAGAAATCAATTCAGTTAATACTTGATATGTTCAAAAAACAGATTTATAGAATTGCAAATGGAGGTTGCGATGGACGGAAATATTGATATATGAGTATTCTGGGCGGTTTTGCACCCCAATTTTGGAA
Organism: Clostridiales bacterium; assembly: GCA_003343625.1. Classification (GTDB taxonomy): domain Bacteria; phylum Bacillota; class Clostridia; order Lachnospirales; family Lachnospiraceae; genus Gallintestinimicrobium; species Gallintestinimicrobium pullicola. The sequence continues at coordinate 791 of QAKV01000027.1, read as the reverse complement.
ATTGGTGTTATTCCGAACAAGAATATTCAAGCAGAAAAAATCGATGAAGTCCGCAGGTTTCGTTCAGAAGGCCATTCGATTGATGAGATCAGCCGGATCACCAGCCACACAAAACGGACTGGCAAAACATACCGGGAGTATCCCCAAAGTTTGTGTAAAAGATTTGATACCATTGATTTCCGCCAGGCAAAAGAGGACGTAGAGCCGTTTATCAGAGACACAGTTTCTTTGAGCATGTGGAACGTGTATATTACGCGTGAATAGATCAGTGTTCACGGATAAATTGATCACTTGTCACGGAGATTTAGATCAGTGATCTCGGGAACGAGACCGCTGATTCCCACTTCCGTGTTTGCTCTATTGTACCAAGAGCAAATTAAAAAGTACCATGGTATCATCTGCGGCTATGCCGCCTGGAGAATGATTTCAACATTCCCCAGAACGGCCTCCGCTTCAATGATAGATTAGTGCCAACATGGCCATTCGCCTTTACAGGCTTTTTGTACCTTGACAAGTGTATATTACGGTAAAAATGTACCCCTGTTCCGGAGGAACGGATACCGGAAGTCCGGAGCTATGATACCGTGAGTCCGGAACAGGGATACCGCACTTAATTAATTGTTACCTGCGAGTTTACTCGCTTAATGCTGGATCCAACCCGTACACTTCCCGCATGGATCTGTAATTCGCAGGATCTGTCGGGATGATGTTGATCTTATATGCATCATGCTTGATGCGATCCAGGATCGCCTCCGCAAGGGGACTGTCATCTCCGCCAAGCTGATCATACC
>QAKV01000029.1 GCA_003343625.1 Clostridiales bacterium | reverse complement strand
ATCGTGGGTCTGCCAAACGTGGGCAAAAGCACATTGTTTAACTCCCTGACGAAGGCGGGGGCGGAGTCCGCCAACTATCCTTTCTGCACCATCGATCCTAACGTGGGTGTGGTCGCTGTGCCGGATGAGCGGCTGAAGCTTTTGGGAGACCTGTACCATTCCAAAAAGGTAACCCCGGCGGTGATCGAATTCGTGGACATCGCCGGCCTGGTGAAGGGCGCTTCCAAAGGGGAAGGGCTCGGCAACCAGTTTTTGAGCAATATTCGGGAAGTGGATGCCATTGTCCACGTGGTGCGCTGTTTTGAGGATTCCAACGTGATCCATGTGGACGGCAGCGTCAATCCGCTGCGGGACATCGAGACTATCAACCTGGAACTGATCTTTTCAGACCTGGAAATCTTGGAGCGCAGGATCGCCAAAGTGGCGAAAGGGGCGCGGATGGACAAGGCCCAGGGCAAAGAGCTGGAAATGCTCAATCGGGTGAAGGGACGGCTGGAGGACGGCAAGCTGGCCATCGGTTTTGAAACCCTGGATGAAGACGAAGAGGCCTGGTTTGCGGCGCTGAATCTTCTGACCGCAAAACCCGTGATCTACGCGGCAAACGTAGGCGAAGGGGATCTTGCGGACGATGGGGCGAACAATGCAGGCGTGGCAGCAGTTCGAGAATATGCGGAGGAATCCGGCAGCGAGGTATTCGTCATCTGCGCCCAGATCGAGGAGGAGATTTCCGAGCTGGACGATGAGGAAAAACAGATGTTTCTGGATGATCTGGGCTTAAAGGAGTCCGGCCTGGAAAAGCTGATCCGCGCCAGCTATCATCTTTTGGGACTGATGAGTTTTCTGACTTCCGGAGAGGACGAGACGCGGGCGTGGACGATCCGCCAGGGAACGAAGGCCCCGCAGGCCGCAGGCAAGATCCATTCGGATTTCGAGAGGGGATTCATAAAGGCGGAAGTGGTGAACTATAAGGATCTGCTGGATCAGGGATCCCTGGCGGCCGCGCGGGAAAAGGGCCTCGTCAGAATGGAGGGCAAGGACTACGTGGTGCAGGACGGAGATGTGATTTTGTTCAGGTTTAACGTATAAGCTGATACAGGAAGGAATAGAGCGTCGCAAAACGGCAGCGAAAAGCGCCGGGCGGCTTCGGAACCGGAAGGAATTTTCCGGGTTTCGAAGCCCCCCGGCGTTTTTTTGTGAAAAACCCTTGTCAATCCGCCTGTTTTATACTAATATGATATTAAAAGTGGCGGAAAGTGGAGTGAAGTGGTTTAAAGTGGAGGATTTTTCCCTTTCCGGATTCCGGATACGTCCGGGCCGCTTTGAACGGCAGGTGATTGTGTATGTTCATGGGCGAATACAATCATACTTTGGATACAAAAGGCAGGCTGATCATTCCCTCCCGATACCGCGAAGCGCTGGGCGACCAGTTCGTGGTGACAAAAGGACTGGATGGCTGCTTATTCGTGTATCCGAATGCCGAATGGGCCGCTTTTGAAGAAAAGCTAAAAGAGCTGCCCCTGACCAGAAAGGATAACCGTATGTTCGTCCGCCATTTTCTGGCAGGAGCCGCGGAAGTGGAAGTGGACAAGCAGGGCCGTATCCTGATCCCCGGGAAATTGCGGGAATTCGCCCAGCTGACGAAGGACGTGGTCTTTGTGGGCGCGGCGGGACACATCGAGATCTGGAGCCAGGAGCGTTGGGACGGGCTTTCGGAAGAGGAAGAATCGATGGAAAGCATCGCTGAGAGAATGGCCGACCTGGGGCTCGGCATGTAAGAGGAACTTATGGAATTTTCGCATACATCCGTTTTGCTGGAAGAGACAATTGAAGGGCTGCATATCAGACCGGACGGTATCTATGTGGACGGCACGCTGGGAGGCGGAGGCCATTCCAGCCGGATCGCAGAGCAGCTGACCGGTGGACGCCTGATCGGCATCGATCAGGATGCGGATGCGATCGCCGCTGCCGGAGAACGGCTTTCGCCCTGGAAGGACAAGGTGACCCTGGTACGAAACAATTATTGCAACATGCCGGCTGTGTTGTCGCAGCTTTGTGTGCCGGGTGCGGATGGGATTTTGCTGGATCTGGGCGTTTCCTCCTATCAGCTGGACAATGGCGAACGGGGGTTTTCCTACCAGAATGACGCTCCTCTGGACATGCGGATGGATCAAAGGCAGACGCTGACGGCCAGAACCATCGTCAACGAGTATTCGGAGATGGAACTGTACAGGATCATCCGGGATTACGGAGAAGATAAATTCGCGAAAAACATCGCAAAACATATCGTGGCGAACAGACAGAGAAGGCCGGTGGAGACGACGGGTGAGCTTTCGGAGATCATCAGGGGCGCGATACCGGCGAAGATGCGGGAAAAGGGAGGACATCCTGCCAAACGCACGTTTCAGGCGATCCGGATCGCCTGTAACCGGGAACTGGAAGTGCTGGAAAATTCGCTGGACGAGCTGATCGGCCTGTTGAATCCGAGAGGCAGGTTGTGCATCATCACCTTTCATTCGCTGGAGGATCGGATCGTGAAAGCGGCTTTTCGCAGAAATGAAAATCCATGCACCTGCCCGCCGGAATTTCCGGTCTGCGTCTGCGGGAAAAAGAGCAGGGGGACGGTGATCACCAGAAAGCCCGTCGTTCCGTCGCAGGAGGAACAGGAGGCGAATCCCCGCTCCAAGAGCGCGAAGCTGCGCATTTTTGAAAAAGCTGAACAGGCGGATTGAGTCCGCGACTAAAAAGGGGGAACAGTTATGGCAGCAGAAAGAACAACAGGCAGAAGGCATTTTCAGGTATCCGACAGAAGAAGCGGATACGTGCAGGGCTCTGCCGTCAGGAAAGAAGACATCAGAAGACAGCTGGAAGCGCCGAAAAAGCAGCTGAGCCATACGACCCGGAAAAACAGGGAGCGCGCCCGCCACATGAATTTCGCCTACGTTCTGTTTCTGACCGCAGCGATGGTGGTGACGGGATTCGCCCTGATCGGCTACATTCAGATGGAGTCGTCCATCACCACGAGCGTCAAGGCCGTATCGGCAAAAGAGAGCGAGTTAAATGCTTTGAAGACGGAAAACGACGAGGCGCTCAGCCGCATCGAGACGTCCATCGATCTCGAGGAGATCCGCAGGATCGCCATTACAGAACTGGGAATGACCTATGCCGGAGAAGGACAGATCATCGAGATTCCCAGCGAGGGAAGCGACTATGTGAGGCAGTACGCGGATATCGAACAGTAGGCAGGTGCAGGATTTGGAGAGAAGATACGACAACAGAGGGCAAAATCGGCCCGGAGAAGGCGCGGCTGGCCGCGACATGGGCCGGAACAAATTTACGACGAAGATGCAGAGGAAGCTGGTAGTGCTGTTTTTATTGGTGCTGCTGGCTTTCGCCGGATTAAGCGCCCGGCTGATCCTCATCAACCGGGATAAAGGGGAGAGTTATGAAAAACAGGTGCTCTCCCAGCAGCAGTATTCCAGCAAAACGATTCCCTATAAGCGCGGAGAGATTCTGGACAGCAAGGGAACGAAGCTGGCGGTCAGCGAGAAGGTCTATGATCTGGTTCTGGACTGCAAACAAATGAATGCAAAAGAAGAATATGTGGAGCCGACCCTGCAGGCGCTCGGAAATTACTTCGGAGTGGATACGGCCCAGGTGAGGGCGTATGCCCAGGAAAATCCGGCTTCCCAGTATTATGTGATCAAAAAGCAGATGACCTGGGACGAGATCAGCGAGTATCAGGAGATGATGGAAGATCCGGAAAGAACGGAAGAGTCCGCAAACATCCAGGGCATCTGGTTCGAGGAGAGCTACCGGAGGGTTTATCCCAACGATACGCTGGCCTGCGATGTCATCGGTTTTACGCGGTCGGACGGAGTGGGGTTGTACGGGCTGGAAGAGTATTACAACGATACCTTAAGCGGCGTCAACGGCAGGCAGTACGGCTATCTGGATACGGACGAAAACCTGCAGCGGACCACCCGGGCGGCGGTGGACGGCTACAGCATCTATTCCACTATAGACGCCACCATCCAGGGTATCGTGGAAAAGTACCTCAGGCAGTACAACGAGGAGAACAAGGACGTGGCCCGGGAGGGAAACGGCGCCTGGGATGCGGCCTGTATCGTGATGGAGGTCAACACGGGCAATGTGCTGGCCATGGCCAGCTATCCGTTTTTCGATCTCAATGATACGAGAAATCCGGAACCCCTCATCGGTTCCAGAATGATCGATGTCAGCGGCAACAGCACGGATACGGTCATCACAGAGGAGATAGCCGCCGCCATGGAAGAGGACAACGACCTGCTTTTGCAGAATTTGAACGCCCTCTGGAAAAATTACTGCATCAGCAGCACTTACGAGCCCGGATCCACGATGAAGCCCTTCGTGGCTGCCATGGGGCTGGAGGACGGACGGCTGAAAGGGAGTGAGTCCTTCGAATGCACGGGGATCATGGAAGTGGGCGGTTATAATATCCGCTGCCATAACTATCTGAGCGGGGCGGAAGGCTGGCTGTCCATCGGAGAGGCGATCGAGCGATCCTGCAATATCGCCCTGATCCGGATGGCCCAGGTCATCGGTACGGAGGAATTCTTAAAGTATATGGAAGAATTCAATTTCGGACTGAGGACGAATATCGATCTGGCGGGGGAGGCCAGAACCGCTTCCCTGGTATTCAATGAGAATACCATGGGCCCCACGGAGCTGGCGACTTCCAGCTTCGGCCAGGGTTTTAACGTGACGATGATCCAGATGATCACCGGATTTTGCTCTCTGATCAATGGAGGGTATTATTATGAGCCGCACATGGTGAGCAAGATCACCGCTTCCGACGGATCTGTGGTGGAAAATATCGAGCCCAGGGTATTGAAGCAGGTAATATCTTCTGAAACTTCGGCGAAAGTCAGGGAATACTGCGAACAGGTTATCTACGGGGAGAACGGAACCGGCTGGAGGGCCAGGACGCCGGGATACCGCATCGGCGGTAAGACCGGCACGGCGGAGACCGTATCGGAACAGGGAACCCGCGAAAAGGACGAATATGTGGTTTCCTTTTTGGGCTACGCTCCGGCGGACGATCCGCAGATCGCGGTTTATGTGGTTTTGAACAGGCCGAACTCGCAGAACCAGGATCTGGAAACCGGAAAAGCGGCGCTGATGGCGAGGAATATCTTTTGCGAAGTATTGCCTTATCTGAACATTTTCATGACGGAGCCCCTGACGGAAGAAGATCAGAAGGTATTGGATGATCTGCAGATCGAAATCCGCCAGGATCTGGAGAACGGCGTGAGCGGCAACGATGCGGAACAGACCGTGTCAGAAAACGGAACAGACGGCATGGAAGGCGGGGAGTCGGGAGAGAATCCCGATCCGGGAGAATCGGAAGCCCAGCCTCAAACCGGGGAATCCGAATCCCAAAACGCAGGAGAAGGGGAGAACCCGGACGAGAGTCGGGAGGACAACCCTTATGTCAATGAGGAAGGCCAGGTAATCGACCCGGATACCGGACAGCCCATCACGCCGGAAGACGAGGGATATGAAACGCCGGTTTCCGGCATTCTGGGAGGGACGACCGGACAGGGCGAAGGCCAGGATGGCGGCGAGAGCGCAGACGCGGATAGCGCAGGCGCGGAGAGCAGCGAAGAAGCGGGTGCCGGGGAAGAATAGCATAACCTCATAGGCCGGTTAATAGATTGTAATAACGACCGGCTTATGAGGTTTTTTATGGAAAAGAGCAGGACCTATCACCGCAGGAAAATCGTGGCTGCCTTCTTCCTCTGTCTGGCTCTGTTTTGCGGCCTGACGGCGAGGGTGGTTTATCTGATGGTATTTCGATCGGAGCATTATGCCGAGATGGCGGAGGATCTGCATCAGCGGGAGAGGAAAATCAAAGCCCGCAGGGGGAGAATCCTGGACAGAAACGGGGAGGTGCTGGCGGACAACAGGACGGTCTGCACCATTTCCGTGATTCACAGCCAAATTCGCGAGCCGGAAAAAGTGATCGCAGTCCTTTCGGAGGAGCTGGAAATGGAGGAAGAGGAAATCCGCAGACGGGTGGAAAAAGTCTCGTCCATCGAAAAGATCAAGAGCAATGTGGAGAAGGAAAAAGGGGACGCCATCCGGGCTTACGGGCTCGCCGGAATCAAGGTGGACGAGGACTATAAACGGTATTATCCATGGTCGGATCTGGCTTCAAAGGTGCTGGGATTTACGGGCGCGGATAATCAGGGGATCCTGGCGCTGGAATCCTATTATGAATCCTGGCTGGAGGGGGAGCCAGGCGTTATTCTGGAGACCACTGACGCCCGCGGCGTTCAGATCGAGGGGGAGGGAGAAAAGCGGATTGAGCCGGTGAGCGGGGATGACCTGTGCATCAGCCTGGACAGGAATATTCAACAGTACGCTACGCAGTTGGCGCAGCAGGTGAAAAAGGCCAAGGAAGCGGACAGCGTTTCCATTCTGGTCATGCGGCCGGACAACGGGGAGATCCTGGCGCTGGCGGATGTGCCGGAATACGATTTGAATGATCCCTTCGTCCTTCCGGAAGGGGAAAATCCTGCCACGGAGGAAGAAAGACAGGATCTTTTGAACCGGATGTGGCGCAACGCCTGCATCAGCGATACCTATGAACCCGGCTCCGCATTTAAAATCATCACGGCTTCCGCAGCGCTGGAGGAAGGAGTGGTGACGGAAGAGGATACCTTCCAGTGCCCCGGCTATATCGTGGTGGATGACCGGAAAATCCGGTGCGCGAAGGTACAGGGGCATGGAACCGAAACCTTCGTCCAGGGCACGATGAACTCCTGTAATCCGGTGTTCGTCACGGTCGGGCTAAGGTTGGGAGTGGATCGATATTACCGCTACTTCGAGCAGTTCGGACTGAAAAAAAAGACCGGAATCGATCTGCCGGGGGAAGCGGGGACGATCATGCACAAAAAGGAAAATATGGGCCCGGTGGAGCTGGCCACCGTTTCCTTCGGGCAGTCCTTTCAGATCACGCCCATCCAGCTCGCCACCACCGTGTCTTCGCTGATCAACGGCGGAAAGAGGATCACCCCTCATTTCGGATTAAAGACTATCGATCAGGAAGGAAAAGTGACCCATACGTTTACCTGGCCGGTGGAAAAGGGCATCGTTTCCGAAGATACCAGCAGCCGGATGCGAGAGATCCTGTTTCAGGTGGTGGAAAACGGCGGAGGACAAAACGGGAAGGTGGAAGGGTATCGGATCGGGGGCAAAACGGCGACCAGCGAGACGCTGCCCAGAGGGACGGGAAAATACATTTCCTCTTTCCTCGGTTTTGCGCCGGCGGAGGATCCGAAAGTCCTCGCGCTGTGCATCATCCGTAACCCGCAGGGAATCTATTACGGCGGACAAGTGGCGGCGCCGGTGATCCGGCAGCTTTTTGAAAACATCCTTCCGTATTTGGAGGAAAAAGAGTATAATAAAAACTGACTGTGTTCGGAAAGGGACGAGACGGGAAAATGATGACAACGATCGTATTGCCGGTTCTGATCTCCTTTGGCGTGAGCGCGCTTTTGGGACCGGTTGTCATTCCTTTTTTGAGAAAGCTCAAAATCGGGCAGACGATTCGCGACGAAGGGCCGCGAACACATCTGAAAAAGAGCGGCACCCCCACCATGGGGGGACTGCTGTTTCTGGCTGGGGTGACGGCGGCCTGCCTGTTTTTCATGGAAGATTACCCCAGGATCCTCCCGATCCTGTTTTTGACGTTGGGGTTCGGCCTGGTGGGGTTTCTCGACGATTACATCAAAGTCGTTCTGAAGCGTTCCATGGGGCTCTCGCCCGCGCAGAAAATGCTGGGGCAGCTTTTGGTGACAGGGGTATTTGCACTGTATTTAACGCGCAGTCCGGAAGTGGAGCTGACCATGAAAATCCCGTTTCTGCCGGGGAGAGTGCTGGACTTCGGCATCTGGAATATCCCGATTCTGTTTTTCGTGGTGATCGGGACGGTGAACGGAACCAATTTCACGGACGGGCTGGATGGGCTCGCGGGCAGCGTGACGGCGCTGGTGGCCGTGTTCTTTTCGGCGGTGGCCATCGGGACGAAAAGCGGGATCGAGCCCGTGACCTGCGCTGTGGCCGGAGGGCTGTTGGGATTCCTTTTGTTCAACGTACATCCCGCCAGCGTGTTCATGGGGGACACCGGTTCCCTGGCGCTGGGGGGATTCGTTGCCGGAGCGGCCTATCTGATGCAGCTTCCGCTGTTCATTCCCATCGTGGGATTCGTCTATCTGGCAGAGGTGTTGTCCGTGATCCTGCAGGTATTCTGGTATAAGGTCAGCGGCGGCAGAAGGATTTTCAAAATGGCGCCTCTGCATCATCACTTCGAGCTGTGCGGATGGTCGGAGACCCGGGTGGTCGCCGTGTTTTCCATCGTGACGGCGCTTTTGTGCCTCGTGGCTTTGGCCGGGGTGTGAGAGGAAAAAAGGAAAGAAAAAGATACCGGGGCGCAAAAGCGTTTCGGAATGGAGGAAAAGATGGAGTTAAAAGGGAAAAAGGTATTGGTGGTTGGCTGTGGCAAGAGCGGCCTGGGGGCGGCCCAGCTCCTGATTCAGGCGGGAGCGCAGCCGATTCTGTTCGACGAAAATCCGGATTTGGATGCGGCGGCGTTGCGGCGGAAAGAGGAATTTCTGGCCGATGTCCCGATTTTTTTGAAGGCCTTGCCGGAGGAACGGATCGGCCAACTGGATCTGGTGGTGGCAAGCCCCGGCATTCCTGTGGATTCTCCTGCGCTGGGGCGGTTTTTCGATGCGGGTATTCCGGTCTGGGGTGAGGTGGAGCTGGCCTGGAACTGTGAGAAAGGGCAGGTGGCAGCCATCACGGGGACGAACGGGAAAACCACCACCACTGCGCTGGTCGGGGAGATCATGAAGAGGCATTTTTCCTCGGTTTTCGTGGTGGGCAATATCGGGACGGCCTATACGGCGAAGGCGCTTCAGACGGGCCGGGACAGCGTGACCGTGGCAGAAATCAGCAGCTTCCAGCTGGAGACGGTTCACTCCTTTCATCCGAGGGTTTCCGCTATTTTGAATATCACGCCGGATCATTTAAACCGGCATCATACCATGGGAAATTATGCGGCGGTGAAGGAATCCATTGCGAAAAATCAGACGAAAGAGGATTTCTGTATCCTGAATTACGACGATACCAGACTGCGGGAATTCGCCGGAAGCTGCCCCGCCCGGGTGATCTGGTTTTCCTCACAATCCATACCGGAAGAAGGCTTTTTTCTGGACGGAGACCTGATCTGTCAAACCTTTGGGGGAAAGAGGGAAGAGTTGCTGAATGTGCGGGACATGCGGCTTCTGGGCGTACATAATTACGAAAATGTGATGGCAGCGATGGCCATCGCATCGTCCTTCGGCGTGCCTATGGAGGAGATCATCCCTGCGGTGAAGGCATTTCGGGCGGTAGAACACAGAATCGAATTCGTGGCCGAAAAAAAGGGAGTGGTCTACTACAACGACTCCAAAGGCACCAATCCGGATGCCGCCATCCGCGGGATCCGGGCCATGCGTTGGCCCACGATCCTCATAGGGGGCGGCTATGACAAAGGGAACGATTACGACGAATGGATCGAGGCCTTCGACGGGAAGGTAAAACTTCTGGTTCTGATCGGGCAGACGCGGGAGAAGATCGCGGAATGCGCCCGCCGCCACGGCATGGAGAATGTGGTTTTGGCGGACAGCTTTGAAGAGGCCATGGAGATCTGTACCGAAAATGCCGTTTCCGGCGATGCGGTTCTCTTATCCCCCGCCTGCGCCAGCTGGGGAATGTTTCCCAACTATGAGGTGAGAGGGCAGATGTTCAAGGACTATGTCAATCGATTAGAGGAGTGATTTCGTGGCGGGACGAAGAAGCGGGAATAAAAACGAATACTATTTTGATTACAGCCTTTTGTTTATCATCCTGTTTCTGGTGGGCTTCGGGCTGGTTATGATCTATTCGGCCAGCGCTTACGGGGCTTCCCAGCAGATGGACGATGAGATGTACTATCTGGTGCACCAGGCATCCGCAGCAGGGCTTGGAATCGTGGCTATGCTGGTGGTTTCGCGGATCCCCTACCATTTCTGGGAGCATTTCGCGGTGTTGGGCTATGTGGTCTCCATCATTCTGATCCTGTTGGTGATGACTCCGCTGGGGCGCGAGGCAAACGGCGCCCGGAGGTGGCTGAATCTCGGGGTTTCCGTGCAGCCGGCGGAGATCGCGAAACTGGCGATGATCCTGTTTTTGGCCAGTTTGATTTGCAAAATGGGCAGGAAAGTCAGATCCGCGAAGGGATTTTGGATGATTCTGCTGGCGGCGGGCTTCGTTTCGGTTCTCGTGTGGAAGGTGACGGATAATCTGAGTTCCGCCATCATCATTTTCGGGATCGCGGGCCTGATGCTTTTCGTGGCCAGTCCGGACTACAAGAGGTTCATCATCATCGGCGCTATCGGAATCGCAGGCGCCGCCCTTCTGGTATTTCTGATCGCGAAGGCCGGAGAAACTGAGGGGATGGGCTTTCGAAGCGCCCGCATCCTGGCCTGGCTGGATCCGGAATCGGATCCTTCCGACAAGGGGTTTCAGACGCTTCAGGCCCTGTATGCCATCGGTTCCGGAGGCATTTTCGGGAAGGGGCTGGGGCAGAGCATGCAGAAGCTGGGCTATCTTCCGGAGGAACAAAATGATATGATCTTCGCCGTGATCTGCGAGGAATTGGGGCTGTTCGGCGCTATCGCCGTGATCCTGATCTTCATCCTGCTCATTTGGCGCTTTATGGTCATCGCAAACAACGCGCCCGATCTGTTCGGAGCCCTGTTGGTAGTGGGCGTGATGGGGCATATCGCCATTCAGGTGATCCTGAATATCGCCGTGGTCACCAACACCATTCCAAACACGGGAATTTCCCTCCCGTTCATCAGCTACGGAGGCACATCCGTGCTGTTTTTGCTGATCGAGATGGGCCTGGTCATGAGCGTGGCAAGGGGAATCCGCCTGAAGGATGTCTGAGAAGGCTGAAACGCTGCGCTCAAACCGCGCGAAGAAAAGAGCAACAATCCGCCCGTTTCTCATAGAATAGAATAAGTCTTATTTTCGACAGGGGAAGGTGGACAGTTGGGATGGATTCAGATACGGGGAGGGAACCCTCTTTGCGGAGAGGTCTCGATCCAGGGCTCCAAAAATGCGGCGTTGCCGATCATGGCGGCCAGCGTGTTGGTGCCCGGCGTTACGGTGCTGATGAATTGTCCGGAAATATCGGATGTATCCTGCATGTGTGAGCTTTTAAAGTGCGTGGGGGCGAAAGTGAGTCGGGAGGGCGATCGCCTGGTGATCGACGCTTCCCGGATCACCGGATATCGCCTGCCGGAGGAACATGTGACGCGGATGCGTTCTTCTGTCATCCTGGCCGGGGCGATGCTGGGGCGTTGCAGGGAGGTCTTTTTCCAATACCCTGGCGGTTGTGTCATCGGAGACCGGCCCATCGATCTGCATCTGGCTGCGCTGAAGAAACTGGGAGCGGTCTTTACGGAAGACGGGAGGCACCTGACCGCCAGAGCGCGGCGCCTGGAAGGGGCCCGGATCGTCCTGGAGTTCCCCAGCGTGGGAGCCACGGAAAATGCGGTGCTGGCAGCGGTTCTGGCGAAAGGGATGACGGAGATTTACCGCTGCGCTGCGGAACCCGAAATCAAAGCGCTCTGCGATTTCTTAAACGGAGCGGGCGCCCGCATTCGGGGCGGAGGGACAGGACATATCACGGTAGAAGGGGTTCAGCGCCTGCACGAGAGCCAGTGGCGCGTTGAGGCGGATCGAATTGTGGCCGGAACCTATCTGATAGGAGTGCTGGCGGCCGGAGGAAAAGCCAGGCTTTTACGGGCTCCCGCCCGACAGCTGACGGCGGTACTGAAGCTGGCGGAGCGGATGGGGGCTAAAATCTCGGCGGATCAGGAGGGAATCTATGTGGAAGGGTGCGGGAAGATTCAAAGCCCGGGAGAGCTGGAAACCGGAGTTTATCCAGCCATCCCCACAGACCTGCAGTCCCCCCTGTTGGTGGCCCTTTGCCAGGCGGATGGTAAGAGCAGCCTGACGGAGAGGATTTTTAACGGGAGGCTGGCGGTGGCTGAGGAATTGAACCGCATGGGCGCCGGGATCGAAGTGGAGGGAAACTGCGCGCGGATGGAAGGCGGCAGATCGCTGACGGGAAGCTGTGTCACCGCCAGGGAGCTGCGGGGCGGGGCGGCGCTGGTACTGGCCGGACTGTGCGCCAGAGGATACTCGAGGGTATACAACCGCCGGTTCATCGACCGGGGATACGAAGATATCGTCAGGGATTTGAAGAGTTTAGGAGCAGACATTGGCAGCGAAACGTAATTTCAGGCTGATGGCCGGAGGAAAGGACGAAAAGAAACGAAAAAAGAGCAGGGGGAAGGGCAGGGGAGCGATCGCTCTGGCCGTTGCCGCTGCCCTTTTCGGCGTTTTGCTGATCGCATTTCTCTTTGTGGCAGCGCGGTATGAGGTAAAAAACATCACGGTGGAGGGGAACCTGCATTATACGGACGAAGAGATCACCGATATGATCTTAAAGGACAGGCTCTCGTATAATTCGCTGTACCTGTCCCTCCTCTATCGGAACCGGGAGATCACCGATATCCCTTTCATTCAGACCATGAGCGTTAAAGTCCTCTCTCCGGATACGATTCAGATCATGGTATACGAAAAAACGGTGGCCGGATATGTGGAGTATATGGGCCGGTATCTGTACTTCGACAGGGACGGTATCGTGGTGGAATCCTCGGAGACCAGAACCCAGGGAGTACCCCAGGTAACGGGAATCGCTTTCGATCACGTGGTGCTCTACGAGCCATTGCCGGTGGAAGATGATACGATATTTCAGGAAATTCTTTCCATTACACAGATGTTGTCGAAATATGAGATCAGCACGGATAAAATCTATTTCAATGAGGCGAGTGAGATTACCCTGTATTTCGGTGAAGTGCGAGTCAGGCTGGGAACGGATAACCTGGAGGAAAAAATCATGCAGCTGCAGTATATTCTGCCCCGCCTGGAAGGGAAAAGCGGCGTTTTGCGCATGGAAAATTATACGGAAGAAAGGAAAAATATCTCCTTTCAGGAAGACGGATAACCCCTGAAAAAGGGGAAGAATTTGAAAAAAAGAGGTTGCGCATTTGGGAAAATGATTATATGATATCTAGTATGAAGCGACAGAGGGAATGAAGGAGGATATGACCTTGCTGGAGATCAAAGTGAACGATGCGGAGTCCGCGGCGAAGATCATCGTGTTCGGCGTCGGCGGTGCGGGCAATAACGCTGTAAATAGAATGATAGATGAGAAAATTGACGGTGTAGAGTTTATCGGTGCCAATACGGACAAGCAGGCTCTGCAGTTCTGCAAAGCGGAGAAAAATCTCCAGATCGGCGAGAAACTGACCAAAGGGCTGGGAGCCGGCGCGAAGCCGGAGATCGGCGAGCAGGCCGCTCAGGAGAGCGCGGAGGAGATTTCCAGCGCGCTGGAGGGCGCGGATATGGTGTTCGTCACCTGTGGCATGGGAGGCGGAACCGGTACGGGAGCGGCTCCCGTGGTGGCGAAGCTGGCAAAGGACAAGGGGATTCTCACGGTAGGTGTCGTGACCAAGCCGTTTCGCTTTGAAGCGAAAACACGGATGAATAACGCTTTGGAGGGAATTGAGAAGCTCAAGCAGAACGTGGACACGCTGATCGTCATTCCCAATGACAAGATTCTGGAGATCGTGGACAAGCGAACCAGTATGCCGGAAGCCCTGATGAAAGCGGACGAGGTGCTCCAGCAGGCCGTGCAGGGAATCACCGACCTCATCAATGTGCCTGCCGTGATCAATCTGGACTTCGCGGATGTGCAGACCGTTATGCGGGATAAGGGAATTGCGCATATCGGTATCGGAGAAGGCAAGGGCGATGATAAGGCCGTGCAGGCGGTCAAGGAAGCGGTGGAGAGCCCGCTTTTGGAAACAACCATCGCAGGCGCCAGCGATATCATCGTCAACGTGTCCGGAGATATTTCCATGTTCGACGCTTCTGATGCGGTGGATTATGTGAGGGAGATCACCGGGGACGACGTGAACATCATTTTCGGCGCCATGTATGATTCCAATCTCGCGGATTACTGCAGGGTGACGGTGATCGCTACCGGTATCGAAGAGACCCAGGCATCCAGATTCACTTCCTCTTTTGCCAAGAAGCCGGCAATGGCGGGCAAGAGCAGCATTTCCGGTTTAAAGACTACGGTGAACGCTTCCGGCGCTACCACTACCAGACCGTTTACCAACCCGCTGCAGCCGGGCGCGCATACCGGCGAGCCGAAATCGAATCTGACCGGTATCCAGAAGCCTCCCACGAATCTGCGCAGCAAGGTGGAGGAGAAAACGCTGAAGATCCCGGATTTCTTACAGAGAAAATAATTTTAGAGCATCCGCACGGATGGCAGAAAAATCGGATAAAGGTAAAGAAAGGCGTGCAAACCCTTAAATCGCGAGGGTTGCGCGCTTTTTTTGTCGAGGAAACGCGAAAAATTCCGTTCCCGCAGGCTCCGGTTTTGACAAATTTCTACCCGCCTGACCGCCTATAATGGAGAACAGAATGGAGGGAGAAATGAGATATGAAGTTTACATAGACCGGCTCTTTTTTCTGCATTTCGGGATGAATTTCCTCCTTCTTGCGCTGACGAATCGTCTGGGGGATTATCGAGCTTCCAAACGCCGGCTGCTGCTGACCGCGGCGGGGGCGACCGGCGTTTATCTGGCGATATTTCTCTGGCCGGCGGGCCGGAGTATGGATCGGACGATGGAAAGCCTTTTGGGCGCAGGGGCGATCAAGATTCTGCTGTTTTCGGCAGGGAGCCTGGGGACGCTGGCCGCCGCATTTTCTCTGTGGAAAAAACGGGGAATTTTTACAGCGGCCGGCCTGTATGCGGCCTGTGCCTGTCTGCTGGGCGGAACGCTGTCGGCTCTTCAGGGGATCCGGCGGGCGCTGCATGGTGCGGCGGGTCCGGAGACTTCGGCGATAACGGTGCTGGCGCCGGCGTTCGCAGCGGGGCTGGCCGTATGCGCCCTCTGGCAGCGGGAACGCAGGAAACGGAAAAATCCCCTTTGGCAGGTGCAGCTAAAGGATGGGGAAAAGACGATCGTGGTGACCGCCCTGGCGGACAGCGGCAACAGCCTGAGAGATCCCTGTACGCACAATCCCGTATGCGTTGCGGAGAGATCGGTTTTGGAGGCGCTGGGTGTTTTGGAGAAGCCGGAAAAATTCAGAATCATTCCTTATCATTCGGTTGGAAAACAGCGCGGTCTGCTGCAGGCGGCCGCAGTGGAAGAAGTTCGCCTGTACCGGGCGGGACAAGAAAGGGTGCGAAAGAGGGTGCTGATTGCGGTAAGCGAGGAAAGGCTATCTCAATCCGGGCGCTGGCAGATGCTTTTGCATCCCGCAATACTGGAAGAAGAGAAAGGAGAAGACCATGATATTGAAAGTAGCGATGCCGGGAAAGATGCAGTTTAAGATCATCCGCAGGGAACCGGCCTTTTTTATGGCAAAGGAAGGAGATATTCATTACATCGGAGGCGCGGAAGTGCTTCCGCCGCCGCTGGAAAGCGCGCAGGAAAATGAAGTGATCCAGGATCTGGAGTCGGAAGAATTCGCTCAGGAAGCCAGATCCATCCTGATCGAACACAATCTCAGGCTGGTAGTTTATATCGCGAAGAAATTTGACAATACGGGAGTAGGGGTGGAAGACCTGATTTCCATCGGAACGATCGGGCTGATCAAATCCATCAATACCTTCAATCCGGGCAAAAATATCAAGCTGGCGACCTATGCTTCACGTTGCATTGAAAACGAAATCCTCATGTATCTGCGCAGAAACAGCAAGACCAGGATGGAGGTTTCCATAGACGAACCGCTGAACGTGGACTGGGACGGCAACGAGCTGCTGCTTTCCGATATCCTGGGGACGGACGAGGACGTGATTTACAGGGATATCGAGAGCGAGGCGGAAAAAAAGATCCTGCGGAAGGCGGTGAATAAACTGTCGGAGCGGGAACGCACCATCGTCAATCTGCGATTCGGCCTGAATGCGCCGGACGGCAGGGAAATGACCCAGAAGGAGGTGGCCGGCCATCTGGGGATCTCCCAGTCCTATATCTCGCGACTCGAGAAGAAGATCATGAAGCGTTTGAAAAAGGAAATGGCGAAGGAATAGCGGGAAAAGCGGGGCAGAGGGCTATGCGCTCAAATATGCGCGCATGACGCGGAGGGCATTTTTTTCCAGACGGGAAACCTGCGCCTGGGAAATGCCGATGGCCTCCGCCACCTCCATTTGGGTTTTGCCTTCGAAAAAGCGCAGCACGATGATCTCGTGTTCGCGGCTGTTGAGCTTCTTCATGGCGTCGGAAAGGGAGAGATGCTCGATCCAGGTCTCTTCCCTGTTTTTTTTGTCACGGATCTGATCCATCACATAGAGAGTATCTCCGCCGTCCGTATAGACCGGCTCGTAAAGGCTCATGGGATTTTGAATGGCATCTAAGGCGTACACGATATCTTCCCGGGAAATGCCTACTTCTGTGGCGACTTCCGTGATGGTGGGCTCTTTCTGATTCTTCTTCATCAGATTTTCCCTGGCATAGATGGCCTTGTAGGCCGTATCCCGCAGAGAGCGGCTGACGCGGATGGAATTGTTGTCCCGCAGGAAACGCCTGATCTCGCCGATGATCATGGGCACCGCATAGGTGGAAAAACGGACGCCCAGCTCCGTGTTGAAGTTGTCGATGGCTTTGATCAGGCCGATGCAGCCGATCTGAAACAGGTCGTCCACATTTTCATTGCTGGAGGAGAAACGTTTGATGACGCTTAAAACCAGGCGGAGATTTCCGTTGATGAAAAGCTCCCGCGCCCGGATATCCCCCTGGCGGATTTTTGCGAACAATTCGTCCTTTTCCTCATTCGTCAGCACCGGCAGCCGGGACGTGTTGACCCCGCAGATTTCCACTTTGTTCAATGCCATACTCGAAAGCCTCCTGCTCTTTGCTCGTTGAAAGGTATTACAAGCATGGGCAGAGGAGGCGTTTTTTATACGATGCGGAGCACGAAAACGAAAGATCCGCATATCGTAGTAGAGAGAAAGAACAGCCGGCCGTGTGGGCGGAAAGGAACGTATGCTGTTTTCGGAACTGAAATGTAAGGATGTGGTGAATCTGCGCGATTGCAGAAAAATGGGCCATGTGATCGATTTCGAGTTCGATGAGTGTACCGGATGCATCAGCAAAATCATGGTGCCCGGCGTGAATGGATTCAACTGCTTCAAACGCCTGATCGGTTGCGATACGGAATATGTGATCTGTTATCCGGATATCAAGCAGATCGGTCCAGATATTATCCTGGTGGATGTGCCGTGAGGGAGCGATTCCATGAAACGCGCAGAAAGTTGACAGAATGACGGATTTTCGCTATACTTCTTTCAGAAAAGAACCAGGGAGGGAGCGAGCCATGAAATGCCCATTCTGCGGCCACGAAAATACGAGGGTCATCGATTCCAGGCCTTCCGATGAAAACAATTCCATCCGCCGTCGCCGCGTCTGCGATGAATGCGGGAAACGCTTCACCACCTATGAAAAAATCGAGACGATTCCTCTGGTGGTGATCAAAAAGGACAATAACCGGGAGCCCTATGACCGTTCGAAAATCGAGGCAGGAGTGATGCGCGCCTGCCATAAGCGCCCGGTGAGCATCAACGAAATCAACAGACTCATCGATGAGGTGGAGACGGAAATCTTCGCCCGGGAAGAGCGTGAAATCCCCAGCGCGGTCATCGGGGAGCTGGTGATGGACAAGCTGAAAGATCTGGAAGCGGTGGCTTATGTCCGTTTTGCTTCCGTTTACCGGGAATTCAAGGATATCAATACCTTCATGGACGAGCTGAAAAAAGTGATCGAGAAGAAGAAATGAACATCCGCAGGCCTGACGATGAGATTCTGCGCGTTTTTCTTCTTTTCGCTTGCTTTTTGGAAAAAGTTTGTATACAATAAGCACGGCAGAAAGTTTTGAGAAGCTTCTGACCGGAAGGCGCAATCGGCGCCCGGAAAAACTGAATAAGAATGAATGGAAAAGGAGAGACACATGAAGACAAAAGCGATGAAAAGGGTTCTTTTGACTTTGGTGTGCACGGCACTGGCTATTGCACTGAGCGCCTGCTCGGGCGATAAGGCGGCGGAGGAAACTTCTTCTCAGATCACGATTGGAATCCCTCAGGATATCGAGGACAGTCTCGACCCCCATAAAGCTGTGGCGGCGGGAACGAAAGAGGTATTGTTCAATCTGTTCGAGGGCCTTGTGAATCCTGACAGCGAAGGAAATCTGTACGATGCTGTGGCCAGCAGCCATGAAATTCTGGAGGACGGGAAAGTTTACCGCTTTACCCTCCGGGACGGAGTCAAATTTCATGATGGGAGTCTGGTGACGGCGGAAGACGTGAAATATTCATTGGAAAAATGCGCCGATATCAGCGATGGACAGCCGCTGGTAGCGGCGTATTCTGCAATTGAGCGCGTGGATATCGTGGACGAAAAGACGGTGGATGTGGTGCTTCGGGAGCCGGATACGGATTTTCTTCCCTATCTGACCACGGCCATCATTCCGGCCGGAAATGAAAATCCGGATACCAATCCCATCGGAACCGGGCCGTACAAATACGTATCCCGTTCCCCGCAGGAGAATATCGTGCTGGAGAAATTCGAAGACTACTGGGGTACGCCCGCCAATATCGAACGCGTAACGCTGCAGATTATCGCCAACGCGGATTCCATCGTGACCAGCCTAAACGGCGGTGCGGTGGACATGTTCGCCCGTATTTCCCAGGCCCAGGCCCAGCAGGTGTCGGATGACTTCGACGTGCTGGAGGGGACGATGAACCTGGTGCAGGCGGTTTACCTGAACAATGAGGTAGCGCCTTTTGACGACGTGCGGGTGCGCCAGGCGCTGTGCTATGCCATCGATCCGCAGGCTATTATGGACATGGTTTCCGACGGAAAGGGAACGCGGATCGGCAGCAGCATGTTCCCCGCGTTTGGAAAATATTATATGGAGGAGCTCAACGACCTGTATGCCACCGATCTGGATCGGGCCAAAGAGCTTCTGGCGGAAGCGGGATATCCGGACGGATTTTCTTTTACCCTGACTGTGCCGTCCAATTATCAACAGCATATCGATACCGCTCAGGTGGTGGCCGAACAGCTCAAACAGATCGGCGTCACCGCGAACATTCAGCTGATCGAGTGGGACAGCTGGCTTTCGGACGTGTATACGGACAGAAATTATGAGGCGACGGTGGTGGGAGTGGACGCTTCCAGCCTGACGGCGGCGGCCCTGCTGGAGCGCTTCGTCAGCACAGCGGGGAATAATTTCATCAATTACAGTAACCCGGCTTACGATGAGGCGTTCGCCAACGCCAAAGCCAGCGTGGATGAGGAAGAGAAGACGGAATATTATAAGGAATGCGAACGGATTCTGGCAGAGGATGCGGCTAATGTTTACATTCAGGATCTCCCCTCTTTCGTAGCGCTGAACAAAAAATACGGCGGATATGAGTTCTATCCGCTCTATGTACAGGATATCGCGAAGCTTTATCTGGTGGATGAGCAGAACTGATTCCGGAATTTGGGAGAAATTATGAGGTATGTTGCAAAGAAGCTGGCAGGGCTTGTGGCGACGGTTTTGGTGGTGTCTTTCCTGGTATTCGCGGCGTTCGCCGTGATACCGGGAGACCCGGCCACCTCCATGCTGGGAACCCAGGCGACGCCGGAAAAAGTGGAAGCTCTCCGGGAAGAAATGGGGTTGAATGACCCGCTCATAGAGCGTTTCGGCAGATGGGCGATTCAGTTCATCCAGGGGGATCTGGGCGCTTCCTACAGCTATCAGATGCCCGTTTCCTCCATGATCGGGGAAAAGATCCCGGTGACCCTCGCCCTCACCGTCATGGCCTTCCTCATGATGGTGGCGATTTCCATCCCGGTTGGGATTTTCTGCGCCCGCCATGCAGGCGGTTTTCTGGACCGGGGAATCACGGTCGTCAATCAGATCATCATGGCGATTCCGCCGTTTTTTTCCGGTATTCTGATCACTCTGCTCTTCGGGCTGATCCTCCACTGGTTTACCCCCGGAGGATATGTTTCCTATACCCAGAGTGTCTGGAGGTTTCTGGGATATCTGATCTTTCCGGCTTTGGCCATCGCCCTCCCGAAGGCGGCAATGGCGGTGAAACTGCTCCGTTCTTCGGTTTTGTCGGAAATGAAACTGGATTATGTGCGTACGGCTTATAGCAGGGGGAACCGGACGAAATCCGTTCTGTACCGACATGTGCTCAAGAACGCCCTGATTCCGGTGGTCACTTTTCTGGGGATGGCGTTGGCGGATATGGTGGCGGGCAGCATCATCATCGAGCAGGTATTCAACATCCCGGGACTCGGGAGGATCCTCCTGACCTCCATTTCGAACAGGGACTACCCTGTGGTACAGGCGATCATCGTCTGCATCGCGTTTCTCGTGATCTTCGTCAATTTCGCAGTGGATCTGATCTATAAACTGGTGGATCCCAGAATCACTTTGGACTGATGGCTTATGAAAAGGAAAACGAATAAAAACCTCATATTGGGGGGAACGATTACCGGAGTTATGCTCTGCCTGATCCTGGTGGGCTTTTTCTGGACCCCTTATGACCCGGAGGCGATGGACAGCGCGAATAAGCTGGCCGGCGTCTCCTTCTCCCATCTGATGGGGTGCGATAACTTCGGTCGGGATATTTTCAGCAGGGTGTTAAAGGGCAGCGGGACGACGCTTCTGGTGGCCGTGGGCACCGTGCTGATCGGCGCTTTTTTCGGCATGCTGATCGGCGCTTTTACCGGATACTTCGGCGGGATCGCGGACGAGATTCTGATGCGCATAAACGACGTGCTCTTCGCCTTCCCCAGCATCCTGCTGGCCCTGGTGTTCATCAGCCTTCTGGGCAGCGGGACGTACAACGTGATCGTCGCTTTGGGAATCGCTTTCATTCCGAGCTTCGCGAGGATCGTCCGCAGCGAGTTCATCCGCTGCAGGGATATGGACTATATCCGCAGCGCCAGGCTGATGGGAGCCGGCAGCCTTCGGATCATGTTCGTACATATTTTACCCAATACCGTTCCGGTGTTGCTCTCGGCTGTGATGATCGGCTTCAACAACGCGGTGCTGGCGGAAGCGGGGATGAGTTATCTTGGGATCGGCGTACAGCCTCCGGACGCCAGCCTGGGACGGATGCTTTCGGAGGCGCAGACCTATCTGTTTTCCGCGCCCGGCTATGCGCTTTTCCCGGGAATCGCCCTGATCCTTCTGGTGCTGGGCTTTTCCCTGCTGGCGGAGGGAATCCGGGAGAGGAATGAAGCGGGACGGGGATGAGAGAGTAAGAGGGAATGAACATGCTGGATGTTATCGATTTAAGCATAGAATTTCATGATCACCTGGTGCCGGAAACCGTGGTACACCACTTCAACCTCCACATGGATCCGGGAGAGATCGTCGGCCTGGTGGGAGAATCCGGTTCCGGAAAATCCATGACGGCCCTGGCCGTGGCCGGGCTTTTGTCCAGACACGATATGCAAAAGAAAGGGAAGATCGTGTTCGAGGGTACGGATCTTTTGCAGTGCAAAAGGAGCGAATTGCGCTCTCTGCAGGGAAAAGAAATCGCCATCGTCTTTCAGGAGCCCATGACCTCGTTAAATCCGGTGTACCGGGTGGGATGGCAGGTGGAGGAAGCGCTGAGGATCCATCATCCGCAGCTGACGAAACAGGAGAGGAAGGAGAGGGCCATCGCTGCGTTGACGGATGCGGAGTTGCCGAATCCGGAAGAAGTGTACGGCTCCTATCCCCATCAGCTGTCCGGCGGAATGCGCCAGCGGGTGATGATCGCGGCCGCGATGATCTGCGAGCCGAAGCTTCTGATTGCCGACGAACCCACCACCGCCCTGGATGTGACCATTCAGGCCCAGATCGTGAAGCTGCTGAAACGGATCAACCGGGAGAAAAAAACGTCTATTCTCTTCATTTCCCACGATCTGAGCCTGGTGAGGCGCCTCTGTGGCCGGGTGGTGGTGATGCAGAACGGTTACCAGGTAGAGAGCGGCCCGATGGAAGCCGTTTTTGACCATCCGCAGGAAGCTTATACGAAGAAACTGATCGCTGCCATTCCCGTCTGTAAAAAGAGAAGCGTCCGGGAAAGCGGAGGATTGCGGAGAACGTGACAGAAAGGACGAATCGGAAATGGACAAGGAAATTCTGCGGGTAGAGGACGTTCGGATCGGCTTTGAACGGGAAAAACGTACTCCCTTCACCGGACGGGAGAAAAAGGAAGTATTGCGGGGCGTCACTTTTTCCATGCGGGAGGGGGAGGTGCTGGGGCTGGTGGGCGAATCCGGCTGCGGCAAATCCACCCTGTCCAAAGTGGTGTTGGGACTGGAAAAGCCGGATGGAGGAAAGGTGATCCATTTCAGCCGGCATCCTCAGATGGTTTTTCAGGATCCTTACGGTTCCTTAAATCCTTCCCGCAAAATCGGATGGATTCTGGAAGAGCCCCTGCGGATTCGAGGAGGCTTTACCGGACGACAACGGCGGGAAAAAGCCCTCGCGATGCTCCGAAAGGTGGGATTGGAGGAAAAAATAGCTGACCGTTATCCGCATCAGCTGTCCGGCGGGCAGAGGCAGCGAGTCTGTATCGGCGTCGCGCTGATGATGGAGCCGAAACTATTGGTGGCGGACGAAGCGGTGTCAGCTCTGGACGTGACCATTCAGGCGCAGATCATGGAATTGCTTTTGAAACTGAAAGAGGAGATGGGGCTGGCGATCCTGTTCATCTCCCACGATATGCGGGTGGTCTATCAGATGAGCGACCGGGTCATGATCATGAAGGACGGGCAAATCATCGAAAGCGGCAACGTGGATGAGGTATATTTTTCCCCGAAACAGCCCTACACCAGGGCGCTTTTAGAAGCTGCAGGAATTTTGGAAGAACGGGAGTAGCTGTTTATGCTGGAACGGTTTTATCCGGACAGGATGGCGGATTCCGCCTACGGGATCGATTATGAGGAATTATACGGACGGGGATATCGGGGAATTATCTATGACGTGGACAACACGCTGGTGGAGCACGGGGCGCCCGCCACGAAACGGGCGGTGGAGCTCTTCGAACGGCTGCATGGGATCGGATTTTCAGCAGTCCTTTTGTCCAACAACAGGGAACCGAGGGTGAAAAGTTTCGCGGAGGATGTGCGTTATGCGGACTATATCTTCAAGGCCGGGAAACCATCGGCCAGAGGATATCGGGAAGCCATGCGTCGGATGGGAACAGACGAGAGGAACACTCTCTTTGTCGGGGATCAGCTCTTCACCGATGTCTGGGGAGCGAAAAACGCCGGAATATACAGTATTCTCGTAAAACCCATCCATCCGAAAGAGGAAATTCAGATCGTTTTGAAAAGACAACTGGAAAAAATTGTGTTATATTTTTACAGGAGAAAGAAAGGACGGGGGAAAGACGATGACGGCAGAATATATTGATGGGAAAACGAAGGTATGCGGCCTCATCGGCAATCCGGTAGAACACACCCTCTCCCCGGATATCCACAATACGCTGGCCAGTTTTTGCGGCGTGAATCTGGCCTATGTTCCCTTCCGGGTGGAACCGGGAAAGGTGGGGGAAGCGGTGAAGGGAGCGTTTGCGCTGAACGTGCAGGGGCTGAATGTGACGGTGCCTTACAAAAATGAGGTGATGCCCTTTTGCCGCGAGATCGACCCTCTGGCGGGGAACATCGGGGCTGTCAATACCCTTGTGCGCGCAGACGATGGATTCAAGGGTTACAATACGGATATGACCGGTCTGTATCGGGCGATGCAGGAGGACGGAGTCGTTCTCGCGGATGAAGACGTGATCCTTCTGGGAGCAGGCGGCGTGGGAAGGGCAGTCGCTTTCCTTTGCGCTCAGAAAGGGGCGCATCGGATCTTTCTGCTCAATCGCAGCGGCCAAAAAGCGGTTGCGGTGGCGGAGGAAGTGAATGCGAAAATCGGAAGGAACTGCGTGCAGGCGATGGAACTGGCAGGCTGGGAAAAGCTTCCGAAGAAGCGGATGCTGGCGGTTCAGGCCACCAGTGTGGGACTGTTTCCCGACTGCGGAAGCGCTGTTATCGAAGACGAGGCCTTTTATGAGAGAGTGCATACCGGCTATGATCTGATCTATCAGCCGTCGCAGACGAAATTCATGCGGTTGGCGCTCAGGGCCGGCGGGAAGGCATATAACGGTCTGAAAATGCTGGTCTGGCAGGGAGTGGAAGCGTTCGAGCTTATGAACGGAATTTCGGTGTCCGGAGAGCAGGCGGCGAAAATTTATGAAATGCTTTTGAAAAAAACGGAGATTTGACCGACGAGAATTTGATGGAAACGGAAAAGACGAGACAGGGCAGGAAATACGAAAGAGAGGAAGACAGAACCGTGGGCAATGTGATTTTGATTGGGTTCATGGGCTGCGGGAAAAGCAGTGTGGCGGTGAAGTTATCTTACCGGCTTAAACAGCCGGTGACGGATATGGACAGATGGATCGAGAAGAAGCGGGGAAAGACGATCTCGGAGATTTTCGCGCAGGAGGGCGAGGACGCGTTTCGGGAGATGGAGACGGACGCACTCAGGCAGCTGAAGGAAACTTCGAAGAACCAGGTGATTTCCACGGGAGGAGGAGTCGCGATCCGGGAAGAAAACAGGGCTCTGCTGAAGGAAATCGGGAAGGTGGTATATCTGCGGGCGAAACCGGAGACGCTGTACGAGCGGGTGAAGGAGGACAGATCCCGGCCTCTGCTGCAGTGTGAGGATCCGTTGGAGCGAATCAAGACGCTTCTTTCGGAACGGAAAGAGGCCTATGAAGCGGCTGCGGATCTGATCGTGGATGTGGACGAAAAAAATTTCGGGCAGATTTTATATGAGATCGAGAGAGGGCTGCGGTCTTTAGCGCGCCGGGAGACTGCGCCCGCCGGCGGATCCCGGAACGGACGCTCTGATGCCGCTTTGCGGTTTTCACATCCCTATGGAACGGAAAACGGAACGGATCGGCCTTATGGTTACAAAAAAAACGGGTTTGGCCGCTTTGAAAGGCCGCAGGAATGCCAGAACAGAACCGGAGCGGAAGAAAAGCCGACTCGCCTGAAAAAGCTGTTGGTGATCAACGGCCCGAATCTGAACTTCCTGGGGATCCGGGAAAAAGGAATTTACGGCACCAGGACATATCAGGATCTTCTGGATATGATAGTCAGAAAAGGAATTTCCTGCCGTGCTGCCATCGACGTATTTCAGAGCAACCATGAGGGAGCGATTATCGACCGCATTCAGGCGGCCTATTTTGATGGCACGCAGGGCATCGTGATCAATCCCGGCGCTTATACGCACTACAGCTATGCCATCCGGGACGCGCTCGCCAGCGTGACCATGCCAAAGGTGGAGATCCATATTTCCAATATTATGGAGAGGGAAGAATTCAGACATGTATCCGTGACGGCGCCGGCCTGCGATAAGCAGATCTATGGGCACGGTCTGAACGGATATCTGGAAGCCATCGACTTCATCCTCGGACAAGGGACTGGGGAAAAGTCTCAGACGCAGTGCGAAGCAGACGAAAGCCGGGGAACATCGAGGATCGCAAAGCCGGAGGAAGAATCGGCAGAATGAGGGCTGCCGAAGAAACAAATGTTAAAGTCAAAGATCGAACGGCTCCCGGTCAAGAGAACCGAGAAAAATACGAAACATTTCCGGCCGGCAGCCAAGCGTTGCCGGCCGCTTCTGAGCGATATAATAGGTTCCTATAATGCGCCAGTTTCATTTCGCAAAAAAAAATCAGAAAATGCTTGACGGATGTCGATTCATTTGATATACTGCCATTTGTCGCCGCGAGAGAAGCGCGGCGGGGCTTCGAAAGAAGTTCCAAAAAAAGTGAAAAAAGTTGTTGACAGACAGCGAGCCGCATGGTAAGATATAACACGTTGCGGCGAGCGGGAAGCCTGCCGCAACGACAAAGCACCTTGACAAATAAACAGTAATGCAACCCTGAAAATTCAAGAGAAATTTCAGAGAACAAAGCAAACCAAACAACAGTAAGAACGGTAGAAATCAGCCAAGCGATTTTGACCGGGAAAGAAACTTGAACATGAGAGTTTGATCCTGGCTCAGGATGAACGCTGGCGGCGTGCTTAACACATGCAAGTCGAACGGAGTTGATCGGAGGAAGTTTTCGGATGGAATCGGATTGACTTAGTGGCGGACGGGTGAGTAACGCGTGGGTAACCTGCCTCACACTGGGGGATAACAGATAGAAATATCTGCTAAAACCGCATAAGCGCACGGGGCCGCATGGCCATGTGTGAAAAACTCCGGTGGTGTGAGATGGACCCGCGTCTGATTAGGCAGTTGGCGGGGTAGAGGCCCACCAAACCGACGATCAGTAGCCGGCCTGAGAGGGTGGACGGCCACATTGGGACTGAGACACGGCCCA
>QAKV01000038.1 GCA_003343625.1 Clostridiales bacterium | reverse complement strand
CGCTCATAGACTCTCTGAGCGGTATGGTGCTGCTTTCGCCAATGTTTCTTGTCTTCGTCCAGCCACTCCTGGATGATGGGCTTGAAGGGATCCAGCTTGGATGGCTTCTCCTGGATAACGGGTGGTTGCGGTGAGAAGTCATCCTGTGCAAGATACTTGCGTATCGTTTTGGGATCAGCACCTGTTTTTTTAGAGATTTCACTGATCCGGTATCCACAATTGCTCAAGTCTTTGATATGATTGATTTGGGACATAGTGAGCATCTTCCTTTCCTCCTTTATCTTTGGTGGTGCTTAGATAAAGGATAAATATAATGTAAAGGGGAATCAATATGTCCCGCTTTATTTAGGGAATTTCTCTTGCTTTTTTCAGGGAATTCTGACGCTTTTTTTCGGTAAATTTAGTGTATCATAAACACTTGATGCAAATCCCAAAGTCGGTACCTGTGAGAAAATAATAAAAGGCGTTGAAGCCGCCTTTCGGTCAGGCGAAAAGCTGACTAAAGCTTCGAGAGGGAAACTGCGAGATTTAGGATTCACGATTGAAGAAGATGGACCGCATTGTAAACTGGTTTTCAAAGATCCAAGGTATATGTTTACTGTGGCCAAGACCCCAAGTGACTACCGCGGTGCCAAAAACTTGGCTGGTAATATTTGTAAAGCGCTTGATGTAGAGAAAAAACTATGAGCGGAATAAGTGGAGTAAAATAAAGCAGTATCCTTCCTGGAAAAGCCAATCGGCGTGTGCTATAATACTTTTGAGCCACCCGATCGCCCATCTCAAGCACCCCCCCTGATAGAATGGCCCAGATAGATTTTTGATAGCAAAAGTTTGAATAGACCTTAGGATAAGGATAATCTGCATCAAATAAAACCACGTCGAATCAAATCCTCTATACAAAAAGGTTTAGAAATGGATTTAACTCGGCGAGTTTGAATAATTGTATTTTACACGGGTTGCATCAAATGGCAGATATTCTACGGGTATCTGCCATTTGATATATTGCATATAGTAGTAGTTTTAGAAGATTTTTTTGCCGGTGTGGATAAATTATCATACGCATTATTGACACCAAATATGATACCATATATAATATAAATAGGAGGTATTCAAATGTCAAAATGGGATAAACTATTGATGCGTATCTGCTCTTTGTCGAGAGACCTCCGGTTTGATGAGCTGCGGAAAGTATTGGAGAGTTACGGTTACAAGATGTATGCTCCGGGAAGTGGGAGCAGTCATTATACATTTCGAAAATCTGGATGCCAGCCAATTACGATACCAAAGCATGAACCAATTAAGAAGGTTTATGTGGAACTTGTGAGACAGGTTGTAGAAAGTGAGGCGAGAAATGATGAAGACGCTGAATGATTATATGAAGATGTCTTATCGAATGGAAATCGTAGAAGATAAAGAGGAGGGCGGATATGTGGTTTCCTATCCGGATCTGCCGGGCTGTATTACCTGTGGAGAAACAATTGAAGCTGCGGTTGCAAATGCAGTAGACGCAAAGAAAGCATGGATTGAAGCTGCGCTGGAAGAAGGAATTGAGATTCATGAACCGGATAGTTTAGAAGATTATTCCGGACAATTTAAACTAAGAATTCCCCGGAGTCTGCACCGATCTCTTGCTGAGCATTCTAAAAGAGAGGGGATTAGTATGAATCAGTACTGTGTTTACCTTCTTTCTAAGAATGACGCAGTTTATTCAAAATAGGGAAGGTCGCTGTATTGGGACATATAAGATGAAGTGACAACATTTTGGCAACAAAAAATCAGTAAACCAAAATAACTGATGTAATTGAAGTAAATATCGGCATGAATCCACACGAAATTTAAACAAATATAGTTAATAGCATCGAGGAATACGCTGAGTTCGAATAATACGAAAGTGTATGATTCATTTTATATGGCAGGTGGTCTATAGGATCGCCTGCTGTATTTTATTATAAGGAATTACTGTTGCTAAAAAATGGTTGCTATATGTAGGTTTGCCAAACATTTGTTACATACAGTGAATTTAAATACTCCAAAAGTACCTCATTTGGTGTTTTACACCCCAGTGGCCGCATGGGAAAATCGTTATAGTCCTTACGATTATAAGCCTTGAGCTGCCTGGCGAAGTCCTCAGATGAATAAAACAGGTAGGTCGCGTAGAAGCAGAGTGAGTTTGCCCAGAAGGGTGGTAAAGCGGTTCGTGAACTCGGCTCCGCTGTCTGTTCAGATATATTCGATTTTGCAGGGAAATGTCTTTTCCAGATGAGCTGCGAATTGGGCGGAGGAGTAGGTGTCGTGTTCTTCAAAAGCCTCTGCCAAACGCCATATGGAGAGACGTAAAACTGTCTCTGTAAGAAAGGAAAGAAAATTCACCGATATGCAGAAACGGACGGCATGGAACGAAGTTTATTCTCTTATGGTCCGTGTAAAACAGGCTTTAGGTCGATATAGAGAAGGAATATTTGGAATGCTTTTGCGGTTCAGTTCTTGTGGATAATATGGTAAAATTGAAGGGAGAAGATAAAAACGCAACGTAAGGAAAACGCCTTACAGAACCGGTAGATACCCCGGCCGTACCGCGTGGTGTAAGCAGCCCCCCCCTTATGGACATCCGTTCTTTGTCCCGTTCCTATTGCCGTCTGCAGTTTAGTTCGGCTGAGATAGCAAACGTAAAGGAATCGAACATAATCCAAAACGGAAGCCGCAAGGAAATGGATGCCCGGCTTCGTAGTATTGCATTCTGTCCGAGTGAAAACATCTATCTATGAAGGTGGTGAAATTTTGGGAGAATTATTTACAATTGGGCATTCACAGCACTGTATAAATTATTTTATCCGTTTATTGAATGAGCACGAGGTGGACTACCTTCTTGATGTCAGAAGTACACCTTACTCCAGGTATGCAGAGCAATATAATAGAGAGAATATAGATAAATACCTGAATTCCGTTGATATTAAATATTTTTTTATGGGAAAGTATTTTGGCGCGAGATCGCAAAATATGGAATTATACAGTGAAGAAGGATATTTGGATTTTGAAAAAGTAAGAAAAACACAAAATTTCAATAAAGGTGTTGAAAATGTGGTTTTAGGATTAAAACAAGGACACAGAATCGCGCTGATGTGTACAGAAAGGGAACCGATTGACTGTCACAGGGCTATTTTAGTCGCAAGAGCGTTTGAAATGCGAAAGATTTATGCGAAACACATCTTGCCCGATGGCAAAATATTGACACAACAACAGCTTAATGAGCAACTTTTGCAAAAATATTTTCCGGATAGAAAACAATTATCGCTATTTTCATATGAAAATCAGATAAGCGAACAGGAATATTTGATGAAGGCATATAGAAAAAGAAATAGTGAAATAGGATATTGTATCGATGATGCAAAAAAGTTCTTATGAGATAGGAGGAAGATGTGAAAGTCTTTACAATGGGATTTACTCAGAAAAGTGCAGAACAATTTTTCGGGTTGATAAGTGAAAACAAAATAGAATTGCTGATTGATGTACGGTTAAATAATCAATCTCAATTAGCTGGATTTACAAAGGGCAGAGATCTGGAGTTTTTTCTACAAAAATTATGCGATTGCGGGTATGAACATAATATAGTTTTTGCTCCGACAAAGGAAATTTTAAATGGCTATAAAAAGCAACAGATATCGTGGGAAGATTATGTGATAGAATATAATATGCTGCTTGAAAAGCGAGAGGTTGAAAAGATATTTAAAGAAAAATATATGCAATTTAACAGAATATTGCTGCTTTGTTCAGAGGCGACAGCCGAAAAGTGTCACAGGCGATTACTGGCTGAAAAATTAAAAAATAGTATTTCGGATATAGAAATAATACACATATAAGAGGAGCGGGGATGTGATGAAAGAAATTGAATTAGCTGTACTCACTAAGTCATCTAAGTTTTCGGGGTATTGTGTTGCAGGGATAGACTATGAATCCGGGAAGTGGATAAGACTGGTAACGGAAGATTTGGAATCGCATGGTGCGGTAGGGGCAGAGGACTTGACCTATGAAAATGGAGAAGAATGCCAGATCTTAGATGTTGTAAATGTACCGATAACAGGTATCGGGCAGGACATATTACAGCCAGAAAATGTTTTGATGGATACATCAAAACATTTGAGATTATCAGGAAAAATTACGATTGAAGATGTTTTAAAGAAACATCCCGCAGAGGTGAGAAAGTATATTTTAGGAAATAAATACCCTTATATCACAGAAGCAAAGGTGGGACAACTCGGGTATTCACTGACATTGGTGAAAGTAAGTAATTTATTGATAAAACAGGTTTCAAATCCCGGAGGACACCCGAAGACCAAAGCTGATTTTACATATCAATCCGATAGATATGAAAACATTTCTGTTACGGACTACCGGTTTTATTCGACAGCGGATGGGACATCATATAGAACGGCGTATTTAGTCGTTAGTATCGGAACTCTGTTTAGAAATAAATACTACAAATTTGTTTCGGCTATTTACGTTTAACAATTTAATCTTTATTATATTGCCCGCCGCATGTTCAGAGATATATAGTGAAATATCAGCCCCAAATTAACGATAAGAACGGCGAATACCGTCAGAAAGATAGCCGGAATGTAAATTAGGGCTCGTTAAAGAAGTGGAGAAAAGAAAATGATTTGTAAAATAAGAAAATGGGAATTATCGGATGCCGCAGATTTAGCGGCAGCCCTTTCAAACAAAAAAGTACAGGACAACCTTCGTGATGGGTTGCCCTATCCTTATACGGAGCAAGATGGAATTGAGTTTATCTCCGCTATGCTTTCGGCAGATAGAAATGATATATTCGCATTTGCGATCACAATAGATGACAAAGCGATTGGAAGTATTGGAGCATTTCGGCAGGACAACATTCACAAACAGACCGCAGAGCTGGGATATTATATCGGAGAAGACTATTGGGGGAAAGGGATTATGACCGAAGCTGTGAAACAAATTTGCGAATTTGTTTTTAGCAAAAGCGACATTATTCGCATCTATGCGGAGCCGTTCGCCTATAATACAGCATCTTGCAGAGCGCTTGAAAAAGCAGGGTTTCAATATGAGGGCACATTGAGAAAGAACGCTGTAAAGAATGGGAAAGTGCTCGATATGAAAATGTATTCTTTACTAAGAGAGGAAAGTTAGTTTTGAGCGTGGACGATATTACTTATGTTCTGGCAACGCATTATCATCTGAAAGCAGGGCGCCATACCGTTGATTTCCCATAACTTCGCGGGTTTGGGATACATGGGGACAACCTGTTAGAACGCGGAATCCGGGAACGACAAGGGCAAAGCTGTTTTTCGGCTTTGCCCTTGTCGTGAGTATCGCGGCGGAGAGGAAAGGAATCTTCCCTCTCCGATTAACCGCAGTTTTCGAAATTCCGGCTGTACTTCCGGCCGGTTATGCGGCTTTCTTTTTCACCAGTTCTTTTCCGGAAGTGACGACGATCGTCACGCCCAGGATCATCAGAAGCACGGCTACGATCAGCTGGAGGCCTTCTACCATGAATACGCCGGATCCTGCGGCGAAAGCGCGGATCAGGGAGAAGAATCTCTGTATCAGAGCCGAAAACGTGACGATCAGCATGATGACGAACGGGGGAACGAGAGTTCTCATTTCCCGGCCCGTCACTTTCAGGAAGACGCACAGGGTGATCAATACCAGGGCGCTGAGCAGCTGGTTTGCGCTTCCGAACAGAGGCCAGATATTGGAATAGCCCACCTGGGTCAGAATATAGCCGAATACCAGGGTGATCAGGGTGGCGAAATACTTGTTGCAGAGGACTTTTCTCCAGCCTTCCGCATGCTCCATGTCATCCACGCTGAACAGCTCCTGGAAGGACATGCGGCCGATGCGCGCTACGGAGTCCAGGGTGGTGAATGCCAGGGCGGATACGCACATGGTCATGAAGCTCTGCGCCACGAAGACCGGGATTCCGAACATTTCCAGAAAGCCCGCCACGCCGGAGGAAAAGATCTGGAACGGGGTTCCCGCTGCCGCCGTACCGTCTGCGCTCGCCACCGCGCCCGCCACGCAGAGGGCGATGACCGCCAGGAGGCTTTCCAGAACCATAGCGCCATATCCTACCTTGAGCATATCCTTTTCATTGGAAATCGTTTTGGAGGAAGTGCCGGAGGAAACCAGGCTGTGGAATCCGGACACCGCGCCGCAGGCCACCGTGACGAACAGGATCGGGAACAGCGTTCCCAGGTTTTCGTTTTCAAAACCGGTGAATGCGGGAAGGTTCATGGACGGATGCGCGAAGATCAGGCCGATGACTGCACCGGCGATCATTCCTACGAACATGAAGGTGGACATGTAATCGCGGGGCTGCATCACAAACCACATGGGAAGAACAGCCGCCAGAAAGATATAGGCGAATGCGATATAAACCCACATATCTTTCCCGAGAATGACAGGGAGGTTCATGCCGCACACAAATGCGAGGATCGTACATACGAGGCCGAAGACGACCTCTTTCCAGCCGGTGAATTTCACCTTTCTCTGAACGACTCCGAAGATGGCTGCAAAAAGGATGAAAAACAGGGAAATGCTTCCCGCCGCACCGTTTACGGTGGCGTTTTCGGAAAGCGTCGTCACCCCGTCGGTCACCACATAGGCGTTGAACGTATCCGCTACCATATCAGCGAAAGCCGCGATGACGATCAGCGTAAACAGCCAGCAGAATCCGAGGAACAGCTTGCGCCCTGCTTTGCCGATGTACTTTTCGATCAGAAGGCCCATGGACTTCCCGTCGTTTTTGACGCTGGCATACAGCGCGCCGAAGTCCGTTACGGCTCCGAAGAAAATGCCGCCCAGGATGATCCACAGAAGAACCGGCAGCCAGCCGAAAGCAGCCGCCTGAATGGCTCCGGTAACAGGGCCTGCGCCTGCAATGGAGGAAAACTGATGGGCGAATACGGTCCATCCGTCCGTGGGTACATAATCCTGTCCGTCGTTATGTACGACTGCAGGAGTCTTCGCTTTCGGGTCAATTCCCCATTTGTTCGCCAACCACCGGCCGTACAGGGTATAGGCAGCTATGAGACATACGGCGGCGATCAGCACGATTACGAGTGTGTTCATAATTCTCCTCTCTCCTTTGGAAACAAAATAGAAATTTTCAATGTCCGAAGGGACATCGGCGGATGGAAGCCGAGCGCTGGCAGGAACCGGGGCAGTTGCATTCCGCAGCGATGCGGTGAGCTCCTTTTTTATATAGGAGGAAACCATGTTTCCCGCCATATAAAAAAAGCCTCCCGACAGATCACTCTGTCAGAAGACGAAGGTAAATTTCTCCGCGTTACCACTTCTGTTACCGGGCATTCCGGTCTCTCGATCCCGTCGTCCGATCTGCCGTCCCAAACCCGCAGCGCATTTTACGCCGAATTCGGGAGCTGCCCGTCGGATTAACAGGTTTCCCTGTAACGGAGGAATTCCGGTCAGAGTTACTGGTGACACCGTTCACCCTGACTGCTCGCAGGTGATGGCCGCCCGACTATGCTGTCCCCTCGCACCATCCGGGAACTCTCTGAAAAACATATTCATCCGGGAAGTCTTGTCCTGTTCTTCGCATTGGCTTTCTCAATCCAGTTTCATTATATCTTAAAACAGGGGATTGTCAATACAAAAGTAGCGTGTTATTGCGCTAAAATTATAAAGCGACACAACGGTACAGCCATGTGGGCTTCCGGGTATAGTGATATAAAAATGTTCGTCGGCGAACTTTATTCTCGGTATTTACAATAGTTTTAAAATGAACTAAACTGGATTTGAGAGGCGAATCCGCAGCGCGGCTGCGGATTCGAAAAATGCCGATGGTAGAGTGGAGGAAGGAAGATGGAGGAGCGAAACGGAATCATTCAGAGTCTGTACGACAGAAAATCCGTTCGGGTATTCGAGGACAGGCTGATCGGAGAAGAGGAGAAGCGGGAGATTCTGGGCGCTGCCATGCAGGCGCCTACGGCGGGCAATCAACAGCTGTATACGATACTGGACATTACTGATGACGGGCTGAAGCGACAGCTGTCGGTGACATGCGACAATCAGCCGTTTATCGCACAGGCACCCATGGTTCTGGTCTTCTGTGCGGACGTACAGAAGTGGTATGATGTATTCGTGGAGGGCGGGGCGAATCCCCGCAGTCCCGGGCCAGGCGATCTTTTGCTCGCCGCATCGGATGCCTGCATCGCCGCCCAGAATGCCGTAACCGCAGCCTGGAGCCTGGGGATCGGCTCCTGCTATATCGGGGATATCATGGAACGCTGCGAAGAACACAGAGAAATTCTGAACCTTCCGGACTATGTTTTCCCCGCTGCCATGCTCGTTTTCGGTTATCCCACGCAGCAGCAGAAGGAGAGGGAAAAGCCCGCGCGATGCCGTCTGGAGGACATTGTGCAGGAAAACCGCTATGAGAGAAAGAGCGGAAAACAGCTGCGGGACATGTTCCAAAAGGAGTGGAAAAGCGCGGGATTTACGCAGTGGTGCAGACGTTTCTGCGAAAGGAAATATAATTCGGATTTTTCTCGCGAAATGAGCCGTTCCGTGGGAGTTTATCTCAGGAAATTTTCCCGTGAAAATTCTTGACAAAAGGGTGAGATGGCGTTAGGATATAGTTCGTATCCTAACAATTTGCGGGAAAATCGGAGGAGCGAGAGGAGTAAATGAAACTCGACTGCGGAGCATGGATTATCATGTTGGCACATAAAGTGAAGAAGCGCCTGAATGAGACGACGTCGGACTTCGGGATCACCGGAGTGCAGAGCAGAATTTTGGGTTATATTCTGGAACATTGCCAGGAGGGCCCCGTCTTTCAGAAGGATGTGGAAGATGTTTTCGGGCTGAGTCGATCCACCGCGACGGGGATTTTACAGTTGCTGGAAAAGAACGGGCTCCTCACCCGGGAGAGCGTCTCCTGGGATGCCAGATTGAAAAGTCTCGTGCCTACGGAGAGGGCCGTACAGGTGGATGAATCGGTGAAGAAAGGGATCCAGAATATGGAAGCGGAGATGATCGATGGAATTTCGCCGGGACAGCGGCAGGTATTTCTGGAAGTCGTGGCCAAAATTTCGGAAAATCTGGATCGCAGCAGCCCCGGGCGCGGGTGATTGGCATTTTGCCGCGAACCGCGAAGAATTGTTGACAGCAATTACAAAGGAAGAAAGAAATGGTCTTTCATGCAAGACCGGAAAGGGAGGAATTTACCGATGCTGAGAGTTTTGGCCGGAAGTATCCGAGAATACAAAAAGCCGTCTCTGCTGGCTCCTGTCCTGGTGACGGGGGAAGTGGTGATGGAATGTATTATTCCGTTTCTGACGGCGAATCTGGTCAATGAAATCAAGGGCGGCTGTGAGCTGAGCGAGATCGCAAAATACGGTCTGATCCTCGTCGTGATGGCCGCGTTGTCCCTGATCTTCGGCGCTCTGGCGGGATCCGCCTGTGCGACGGCCAGCTGCGGGTTTGCGAGGAACCTGAGAAAGGATATGTTCTATAAAATACAGGAGTATTCTTTCGAAAATATCGACAAATTTTCGGTTTCCAGTCTGGTGACCCGTCTGACGACCGACGTGACCAACGTGCAGAACGCTTACATGATGATCGTTCGAACCGCGATCCGCTGCCCGTTGATGCTGATCTTCTCCTTTATTATGGCGTTTGTGATGGGCGGCCGGGTGGCCTTGATCTTTCTGGTTGTTATCCCGATTCTGGGAATCGGACTGATCTTCGTAATCCGGAAAACCATGCCGCTGTTCAAACGCGTGTTCAAAAAGTATGATGCCTTAAACAGCTCCATCCAGGAAAATATCAGGGGCATGCGCGTCGTGAAATCCTACGTACGCGAGAACTTCGAGAAGCAGAAATTCGGCCGGGCGGCCGAGGATGTGAAGCAGGACTTTACGAGGGCGGAGCGTATTCTGGCGTTTAACAACCCTCTGATGCAGTTTTGCCTGTATGTGGTCATGATCTTCGTCATGTCCTTCGGATCCTACACGGTGATCACCTCCAGAGGGCTGGATCTGGATGTGGGGCAGATGTCCTCCATGCTGACGTACAGCTTCCAGATTCTCTCCAGCCTGATGATGCTCTCCATGGTATTCGTTATGATTACCATGGCCAGCGAGTCCGCGCAGCGTATTACGGAAGTGCTGACGGAGAAGAGCACTTTGGCGGATCCGGAAAATCCGGTGATGGAAGTCAGGGACGGCTCCATCGATTTCGAAAACGTGAGCTTTAAGTATTCCAAAGATGCGGAGCGGATGGCGCTTTCCGATATCAATTTGCACATTCGATCCGGGGAGACCATCGGCATCATCGGAGGCACGGGATCTTCAAAATCCACGCTGATCCAGCTGATTTCCAGACTCTACGATGCCACCGAGGGAACCGTTAAAGTGGGCGGGCTGGACGTTAGGAAGTACGATCTGGAAACGCTGCGGAACCAAGTTTCCGTGGTTCTTCAGAAAAACGTCCTGTTCTCCGGCACCATCAAGGAAAATCTCCGCTGGGGCAATCAGAACGCCACCGACGAGGAAATGGTGGAGGCGTGCAAACTGGCGCAGGCGGATGAGTTCATCGCGCAGCTCCCGGGCGGTTATGATACTTATATCGAACAGGGAGGCACCAACGTTTCCGGCGGCCAGAAGCAGAGGCTGTGTATTGCCAGAGCCCTTCTGAAAAAGCCGAAAATCCTAATTCTGGATGACTCCACCAGCGCGGTGGACACCAGAACCGACGCGCTGATCCGGCAGGCATTCCGGCAGTATATTCCGGAAACCACCAAGATCATCATCGCCCAGCGTACCGCTTCCGTACAGGATGCGGATCGGATCATCGTCATGGACGGCGGTCGGATCGATGCGGTGGGAACCCATGAGGAACTGCTTGCGAATAACGAGATTTATCGTGAGGTATATACTTCTCAGAACAAGGGAGGTGACAGCGATGGCGAATAAGAGAGAACCTGCTCTGGAAATGTCGAAAGGAGTGCTGCTCCGTCTGATCAAGACGCTGTTCGGATTTTATCCGGTGCTCCTGCCCGTAGTCATTGTCTGTATTCTGTGCAGCGCTATCGTGGGCGCGCTGCCGTCCGCTTTCATGCAGAACGTGATCGCGGCGGTGGAGGAGAGTTGGCAGAGCGGGGACTGGTCGGCCGTGTCCGGCAGGATCCTGAGGCTGGTTGCCGCGCTGGTGGTTCTGTATGTTTTAAGCCTGATTGCCGGGATTTTGTGGACTCAGCTGATGGCGGTGATCACCCAGGGCTCCCTGGCCAAGATGCGGGAGAAGATGTTCAACGGCATGCAGGATCTGCCCATCAAGTATTTCGACACGCACAATCACGGCGACGTGATGAGCTACTATACCAACGATATCGACACCCTGCGCCAGATGATCTCCCAGAGCTTTCCGCAGCTTCTGATTTCGGGCGTGACGGTGTGTACGGTATTTTTCATCATGCTGTATTACAGCTTTTGGCTGACGCTGCTGGTAGTTTTCGGCGTGATTTTCATGATTGTGGTGACCAAAAAGATCGGCGGCGGCGCATCGAAATATTTCGTACGTCAGCAGATCGCCCTGGGCAAGACGGAAGGGTTTGTCGAGGAAATGATGAACGGCCAGAAAGTGGTCAAGGTATTCTGCCATGAGCGGGAAGCGGAAGCGGACTTCGATAAG
Organism: Clostridiales bacterium; assembly: GCA_003343625.1. Lineage (GTDB taxonomy): Bacteria > Bacillota > Clostridia > Lachnospirales > Lachnospiraceae > Gallintestinimicrobium > Gallintestinimicrobium pullicola. The sequence continues at coordinate 9,312 of QAKV01000038.1, read as the reverse complement.
ATCAACGATGCGTTGTTTGAGGATTCCGAACAGGCGAACCGGTATGCCAATATGCTCATGCCGATCCTGAACAATATCGGAAATGTGCTGTACGTGATCGTCGCCCTGGTGAGCGGTATCCTGCTTCTGAGCGGTGCGCCCAATGTCAGCATTTCCGGTCTGGGCTTCGGCATCAGCATCATCGTGCCGTTTTTGAATATGACCAAACAGTTTTCCGGTAATGTCAGCCAGGTTTCCATGCAGCTCAACTCGGTAATCATGGGTCTGGCCGGCGCGCAGCGTATCTTCGCGCTGATCGACGAGAAGCCGGAAGTGGACGACGGGTATGTGACGCTGGTGAACGTTCGCGAATCTCTGGATGGGACGTTGGAAGAGTGCGACCAGCGGACCAATGTATGGGCGTGGAAGCATCCTCACGGAGACGGAACCATCACTTATACGAAGCTGGCCGGCGATGTGCGCCTTTTCGATGTGGACTTCGCCTATGTGGAAGGCAAGACCGTGCTGCACGACGTGACGCTGTACGCCAAGCCCGGGCAGAAAGTCGCCTTCGTAGGCTCCACCGGCGCAGGGAAGACGACTATCACGAATCTGATCAATCGGTTTTACGATATCGCGGATGGCAAGATCCGTTATGACGGCATCAATATCAATAAGATCAAGAAAGCGGATCTGCGCCGAAGCCTGGGAATAGTGTTGCAGGAAACGAACCTGTTTACCGGAACGGTTATGGACAATATCCGATATGGGCGGCTGGACGCTACCGACGGCGAATGTATAGCGGCGGCGAAGCTGGCCGGCGCTCATGATTTCATCACCCGTCTGCCGCAGGGATACGATACGCCGCTCTCCGGAAACGGCGCGAACCTGTCCCAGGGACAGAGACAGCTGCTGGCCATCGCCAGAGCGGCTGTGGCGGATCCTCCGGTCATGATCATGGATGAAGCGACCAGCTCCATCGATACCAGAACCGAAGCGATCGTACAGCGCGGCATGGACGCGCTGATGATGGGCCGCACCGTATTCGTCATCGCGCACCGCCTGAGCACGGTCAAAAACGCGGACGCCATCATGGTTCTGGATCACGGCCGCATCATCGAGCGCGGAACCCACGACGAGCTGCTGAAACTGAAGGGCACTTACTATCAGCTGTATACGGGCGCCCTGGAACTGGATTGACGCTCAGAAAATTTGATAAAAACTGTCATGGGCTCTGCTCCTGCGCTTTGCCGGGAAACCGGCGGCGTCGGAGCGGAGCCCATTTTGGTTGACTCATCGGGAAGGGATTGCTAGAATGGATGCAAAACGGGCAGGAGGAGACGATGAACAACGGACCTTTGGGATGGAAAAACTGCGGCGAAACGATCAGAACGTTTGCGGAAGGATTGATTGCGTTGCTGCGCCGACAGCTGGGGGAAGATCTGAAAGGCGTCTATCTCCACGGTTCTCTGGCTATGGGATGTTTTTATTTTCCAAAAAGCGATTTGGATCTGATCGGAGTCTCGTCCCGCAGGCTATGCCAAGAAGAGGCGGAATCGCTGAATCGGGCCATCGCGGACCGGGCAGCTGGTATGCCGGGGGAAGGCGGCCTGGAGTTTTCCCTGGTTTTGGAAGAAACGGCCTTGCGTCCGTCGGCCCGGCCGGAATATCTGATCCATTACAGCGGCTTTTGGAGGGAACGGATTTTGCGGGGAGAGGTGAATTACCGGGAACCGCTGTACGACGGGGATTTGACGGCTCATTTCTGGGCGATTCGCCAGAGAGGTGTTTGCCTGTACGGCGCGCCCATCGGGGAAGCGTTCGGGGAGGTGGATTTCTCGGATCTGCGAACTTCTTTGGAAGGGGATTACCGGTGGATTCTGAAAGGGCAACTGTTTGCAAACCCTTGCTACGGGATTTTGAATCTCTGTCGGGCGCTGGAGCTTTTCGGCGCGGCGGAAAAGAAGTGCCGCAGCAAGGAAGAAGGCGGCCTGTGGGGGCTGGCGCATCTGCCGGAGCCCTTTCGGAAGCTGATCCGGAAAGCGCTGGAGGAATATCGGGGGAAAGGCAGCGCAGCCGCCGGCGTTCGGCGCACGGGGAGAGATCCAGCCGGATGGGATTTCAGCGCATTGACGGCATTCGCTGATTTTGCGGCCCGCGAATTGGAACGGGCTGACGGAGAGAAGGGAGAGGACCGGAAATGAAATATGGAGTGGTTTTCGCGGGGGACAGCGAGGTGGCGCCTTTTTTGGAGCGGGTGAAGATCGTTCGAAGGAGCGAAAAGGCCATGCTGACCTTTTATGAAGGAAGCTATGCGGGGGCGGAGTTCGTCACCCTTTATACCGGGGTGGGGAAGGCCAACGCGGCCGTCGCAGCCCAGGTTCTGATCGATCATTTCGGAGCGGAGCGAGTGATCAACGGCGGAACCTGCGGAGGAATCCGGGAAGGCGTGGAGGTATTCGATTCCATCGTGGCGGAGAGCTGCTTTTATCATGACATGGAGGAGAGCATTCTGACGGAATTTCATCCCTGGCTGGAGGAGCCCCGCTTTTTGGGGGATTCGACCATGCTGAAAGCGGCCAGGCAGCTGCGGCCGCAGACTCCGCTGCACTTCGGTTTTCTGGCCACGGGGGACCGCTTTCTGGAAAATCAAAAGCAGCGGGAAGGAGTTTTGAGGCGGTTTCCCGGAGCGCTGGGAGCGGATATGGAAAGCGCGGCGTTCGCCCACGTCTGCCATGTGAACGGGATCCCATTCCTTTCCATCCGGACGGTAACGGACAATGGCAAGCAGAGCGGGGAGGCCGCTTTTGAGGAAAATGTGGAGAAAGCTTCGGCTATTTCGGCCGGGCTTTGTCTGGATCTGATCGCCAGGCTTCAGGAGTAGGGAAAACACCCGTTTTCCCTTGCTTTCATGTGAGCAGTATGGTATGCTTAAATCGTAAGTAGTAAGTAATAAGCAAAGGCCATAAAGTAAGGGAGGGAACGGGATGAAGGATCTCATATTATCGCAGCAGTACGCTCTCGTTGGGCTGGACGGACAGGACAGCAGGCATGGATCCCCGGCAAAGCGGGCGGTATGCCGGGCCATGGCGGCGGCGCGGCTTCTGGAGACTATAGGGGGAGGGAAGAAAGCGGTGTGCGAAAACGGCTCTTGGGCGAAACAGCTGGAGGAAGGGTTGAAGAGCGTAAGAAACCAGAAAAAGGAGGATGCGAAACGGCTGGAGACTGAGATTGCGTGCCAGCTTTCGCAAAAAGGCCTTCTGGAGGAAGGGCCTGATCTTTTGGGCTGCGACATCACTTACGCTACTTCCGGCGTGGAATTGTTCGCCTGGAGGGCGGATTCGGACGCTTATTCCGGCATCGTGGAGGGCATTCGGGCAGAAATTCTGGAAGACGGTCCCGTCACTTGGGAAACGGCCTGTCTGCTCTGGCTGTTTCGGGAGAGCGGCTGCCTTCACGATATGTTTTCCACCAGAGAACAAAGCCGGCTTGCGGAACGGATGGTAGAACTGGGCTCCCGGGAGTCCGAAATCGGCGTTTTGTGGCAGATGGAATTCCATAGCGGCCTGGAGAGGGCGATGGCTGGATTTCTGAAGAGGAAGGAGAATTTTTTCCGGAACCCCTATCTGGAGGGCGTGGCTTTGATGTTCCCGTTTTTGGACAGGAGGAAGGCCATTTTCATCGATTTCGTAGTGCTGGGAACGGATGTGGGAAATCGCCGTCTGGCGGTTTTAGCCTTTTTATCGGAAAAGGGGCATTTTGTGCAGGAAGTAAAGAACGGAGAGGAGACTTTGCTGAAGATCGATAACGAATACTATCGGATTTTTCCGGGAGTGAGAAGGTATGGGAAAATTCCGATACAGGGAGCCAATTTGGTTCCCGCATATCAGTGAAGGATGCTTTGGGAGAAACGTTATGTCCAGACAGAGGAGCATGGAAAAAATTCAGACGTCGGAATACGTGTCCATCGGGGAGCTGGCCAGGCTGACGGGCAGTCGCTACAGCACTTTGAAGTTCTATGCGGAGGAGGGCATGCTCCCCTTTGAGCAGGCGGAGGAGAATCTGACGCGCCGGTTTCGACGGGCGGAGAGCGTCGAGCTCCTGGAACGGATCCTCAGCCTGCGGCGGGAGGGAAAGACGATTCCGCAAGTGAAGGAAATTCTGAGGGAGGGGGCCGAGTATGAAGGAGAACAGACAACTGATTCTGGTGGCGGATGATGAAAGGGAAATCCGGGATATCGTGGGTCTGCTGTTGAAGGAGAACGGATTCGAAGCCGTGCTGGCTGAGGATGGAGCGCAGGCTTGCGCCATGGCTTCGCCGGAGGTGGATCTCTACATCCTGGATGTGAATATGCCGGGAAAGTCCGGATTCGCGGCGGCGGCGGAGATCCGGGAACGGTATCTGGCTCCCATCCTCCTGCTGACGGCTTATTCCGGGGACTCGGACAGGGCCGTGGGCTTTCATGCCGGAGCGGACGATTATCTGGTCAAGCCGTTTTCCAATACGGAACTGATCCTGAGGGTGAAATCCCTTTTGCGGAGGGCGGGACAGTATGCCCGACAGTACACCGGCAGCGGGGAGAAGGACGGAGCAGAAGAAGGACACAGGATCGCGTACAGGGACTTGGTTCTCGATCTGGACAGCCAGTCTGTGGAAAAAGAGGGGAAAACCATCGCGCTGACTTATACCGAATTTCAAATCCTGCTCCTCTTTCTGCGGAACAGAAAACGGATTTTTTCCCCGGAAAATCTGTACCAGAGCGTCTGGAAAGAGGAAGCGGTGGGGGACGGGGCCATTATGGTTCATATCAAGAACCTGAGAAAGAAGCTGGGAGATGATTCCAGAAATTCCAGATATATCAAAACGGCATGGGGAAAGGGGTACTATGCGGACTGAAAAAGTGAGAAGGCGCAGGTTGGCAGGGGAGATTCTGGAATATCTGGTTTTATCGGCGTTGATCGCGCTGTTCACTTTTTGCCTTTTATATTTCACTTCTCTTTCCCTGGCGGACACATGGCTGTCCGCCAGGGAGATCTCTCTGAACGCGCCACAGGAAGGGACGCTTGAAATCTGGATTGGAAGCGTGTGCCTGATCGCGTCTATCTGCATCTTCATCGTTTTGTTTTTGATGATGCTGGGACAGAAACTGTCCTATCTGGTAGAGATCATCGGGGGAATCGACCGGCTCCGGGATCGGGAAACCGAGTTTCGGATTCCTGAGGAAGGAGAGGACGAGCTGACCCTTCTGGCCGAAAATATGAATCTTTTATCCCTTTCCTGGCGGCAGCTGGCGCAGAAAGAGCAGGAGATCAGGGAGCAGAGGGAAGCCTGGATCCGGTCGCTGTCCCACGACATTCGCACGCCGCTGACTTCGATGCTGGCCAGCTCGGAATATCTGTTGGAAAAACAGGGGGCGGATCGGGAGGAACTGGAAGCCTGCATTTCTCTGATGCGCGCGAAGGCGGAACAGATTCGGGATCTGGCGGATCAACTGCTGGAGCGGAAGGAAGGCGGCCCTGAGCGGGTGGAAAACATGAGGCTCTTGCTGGAACAGCTGATGCAGGAGTGGGAGGAAGTTCTCGAGGAGCGGTTCCGATGCGAGATCGATCTGACGGGATGCAGTTCGGCGGGGGGATATGTGGATCCGCTCGCCCTTCGGCGGATTCTTGACAATCTGGCCTCCAACGTGGAGAAGTATGCGGATCCCCGTCAGAAAGTTTCCCTCGTTGCGGAGAACCGGGAGGATCGATTGATCCTCGTTCAGGAAAACGGGAGGGCGGAAGAGCGGAACAATGCGGAAAAAAGCCATTCCATCGGCCTCGCCAACGTCCGGAAACTGGCGGCGGATCTGGGCGGAAGCGCCGAAGAGGAGATCGCATCGGATCGGTTTCGAATTCGGATCGTTTTGAAAATCAGAAGAGATCTTTAGAATTCTTCAGAATTCCATGGGAAGTTTCTTCAGAAATTTGCGATATCCTGTTGATATCGAAAAGACAGGAGGAAAACATATGGCGTTGGGAATTTTGGTATTATTGTTCGTAGGGATGAGCGCGATCAGCATTCTGGGGCTGCTCCTTTTGTATCTGGTAAAAAAGGAACCCATCTGCAGAGTCATATTTTACAGCATGTCCGTCTGGGGGATGCTGATCGCGGTTTTGAGCGCTACCAGCCAGCCTGCCAACCGGATAGGACAGCAGCTGATCGCCTGGGGGTTCGGCCTGCTCGGGGCGGCGGGGCTGATCGTGCGGATCCGCGCGAAAGGGGACGGCGGGCGCCGGGTTGCCTGTGCGCTGATCGCGGTTTCCATCATCGGCGGAATGCTGAAACTGTGGTTTTGAGGGGAAGAAAGATCGGAAAACGGGCTCTTGTGTTTTCAAATGGCCGTGCTATAATGAGCACAGATTGAGGGAGAACTCTGCGAGGGCAGAAGATGCCGAAAGAGAATCGGAGGCAGTATGAAAACACAGGATGAGTATCTGGCCGGGCTGGACATTTCCTATTCCTACAGGCTGGCTAAGAAAATGGAGGAAATCCGCTCGAATCCCGCACTCGGCTACCGGACGGCGGGATCCAGGGCGGAATTTCTTACGGGAAAGATGCTGGAAGAGGAGATGGGGCGCATCGGCCTGCCGGAAGTCCGACGGGATGAAATCCGGACGGATGCCTGGGAGTTCCAAAAGGCGGAGCTGGCTTTTGAGGAAGAGGACGGGACGAAACGAACCGTCCAACTGGGCGCCTATCAGACGGACTTTTGTACCGGCGGGCCGAAGGCCTTTCCTCTGGTCTACGTGGGGAAAGGCACGCTGGAGGACTATAGAGGGCTGGATGTAACCGGACGTCTGGTGCTGGTGGAGATCAATCAAAGGGACGAATGGTGGATCAATTATCCGGTCTATCAGGCCCATCTGAAAGGGGCGGCGGCGGTGATCGCCGTGCAGACCGGAGGATACGGAGAGGTGGATGACAGGGCCTTAAACGCTCAGGACATCGCCGGGCCCGCCTGTGCCCCGGCTTTTTCCATTTCCAGAAGAGACGCCCGCCCTTTGAGACGAATGTTGAAGGAACGGGGCGAAGTGACCGTGACGCTGGACGCGGTTTCCAGGGTGGAAAAGGATCGGATCACCTATAATATCGTGGGGGAAATTCCGGGCAGACATCCGGAGCGCAGGATCCTCGTGTCCGCCCATTACGATTCCTATTTCGACGGCTTTCAGGATGACAATACGGCGGTGGCCATGATGCTGTGCATGGCCAGGACGTTGTTGAAAATCGGATACGAGCCGGAGAATACGCTCACATTCTGCGCCATGGCCGCAGAGGAATGGGGGGTTTCCGATTCCCCTTTTGACTGGTCTGTCGGCGCTTATGAGCAGGTGTTTACGGCGCATCCCGAATGGAGGGGGACCGTCATCGCGGATCTGAATTTTGAATTGCCGGCGCTGGCCCACGGAACCAGGGCGAGGATCCGCAGCACATGGGAATACGTTCGCTTCCTGGAAAGCTTTCTGGAGGAGCTGCCGGAGCTGACGGCCGCCTATCCGGAGGAGGCCCGCGTGACGGCCCCTATCGAGACCTGGTCGGACGATTTTTCCATCGCTATTTCAGGAATCCCCTCCATGGTCAACGATTTCACCGGCGGCAGCTTCATGGAGACCAATTATCATTCCCAGTTCGACAACGACGAGTTCTACGATGAAGATGTCTACCGGATGCACCACGAACTGTTCGGCCTGCTGCTGTTGGCATTGGACGCCACGGCCGTGGCGCCCCTGGATTTTTCCCGGGTATTCGGGGAAATCGAACGGCATCTGGATCTCTCCCGGTGCGAAAAAACGGGCGCAGACGGGGGCGGTTTCGCGGATTCCCTTTCCCGGGCGGCAGAGGCCGCAAAGGCGTTCTGCGATGAGGTGAGCGCGGGCAATCGGGAATACCGGAAGAGGAGAACCGGCGGAGAGGACGGGGCGGCCGAAGAGCTGTATCGGAGGGGGCGGAAGGCGGAGAGGACGCTCCTGAAGGCATTTCAGATGGAGCAGGACGCTTTCGTGCGCATCGACTGGTATGGCAATGTGCTCTTTCCCCATCAGGTATTGCAGGAAAGGATGCGTCTGCTGGAAGGCGCGGTGGAAAACCTGAAAAAGGGAGATCTCCCGGAGGCGCTGGGAAAACTGTATCGTCTGGATAATAACTGTTATGCTTTCCTGTTTGAAGAGCAGGTATACCGCCACTTTACGGAATATGTGTTCCGGCAGCCCAGAGAAAGGCTGAAATGGGGGTATGGCAGGATTCTGGGATATGAGAGTCTCTTTTCGGCAGTCAGGGGCCTGCTTTCCAAAAAGGAAGCCGGCAGCGGGGATTTTTCGGAGGAAATCCGGTTCCTGGAAGGGGCGCTGAAACGTCAGGAAGCGCTGTACAGGGAAGAAATCGGCTCCATGCGGGAAACGGTGGAAAAAATGGAAGGAATGTTGCGGGAGGCGACGGGGAGTTTTTATGGACAGTGACAAGTTATACCGGGTGGAGGAAAAGGATCTCCCCAGACTGCAGGCCCTGCTGAATCAATGCTTCGCTTACGATCCCCTCTATCAGGAGCTGATCCCGGATGAGCAGGTGCGCAAAAGGCTGATGCCGGAGCTGTTTTCCTGCGACCTGACGGAATTTTATGAAACCTGCGAGATCTTCGCGGACGGCCCGGATCTGAACGGCGTGCTGGTGGTGTCGGACGAAACCGAGCCCTACAATCTGCTGAAATACTATTTTACGGAGGTGATGGCTTCCCTGCGCACCGACGGATATCTGATCCGGGAAGATCCGTCGCTGAAAACATTTTTCAATTTTTTCGTGGGGAGGGATTATCTGAATTCCAGCTGGACGGATCAGCTGCATCAGGCGAAGAGGATTCACATCATTTATCTGGCTGTGGATCCTTCCGTCCAACATCACGGCATCGCAGCCGGGCTGGTGGAAGAGACCATCCGCTACGCGGACGAGAACAAGCTGATGATCTCCCTGGAGACCCACAACCCTAAAAACGTGGCTTTTTATCAGCAGTTCGGCTTCAAAGTGTTCGGTGTGCTGGAAAAGCATTTCTCCCTGAAACAATACTGCCTGATTCGGGACGCCCGGCAGGCGAAAGAAAAATAGGGAACCAAAATCGGCGAAATCGCGGGAATCTGCCGGAAAGCTGTGCCGTCTGAGGCACACACTTTTCGGCGGATTGTGCTATACTCTATATGATTAGCTCCTATTAGGAAAACACACTGTCAAAGGGGTATGTAGCGGGGGTTAGCCCGCTACTGCGGGTTTTGTGGTGTTGATTTCAATGTATTCTGCTATGC
>QAKV01000015.1 GCA_003343625.1 Clostridiales bacterium | reverse complement strand
GTAAATGCTGTTTTGAAGACCGAATTTTGCTTTCTCATGTTGTGCTCCCGTCCCAGCGCAGCAGGATCACGCTGGCATTATCTCTGTCCTCTGCGGAGTTCTGGTTGACCTTTTCCATGAGGGCGTAGGCCATGCTCTGACAATCCTGCCCGCCTGAGAGGACATCCTCGATCTCCTTCCAGGGGATCAGCTCATAAAGGCCGTCGCTCATCAGCACAATGATGTCGCCTCTCTGCAGGGAGATCGGCCGGTCAAAAATCTCAATGTCCTTGAAGCTGTCCTGCCCGAGATAGTTATAAAGCCGGTGGTTTTCCAGCATGACCAGCGCGTCCTCCCGGGAGAGCCTGCCGGTCCGGAACGACTGTTCCGCCAGCACATCCAGGGTGTGGCCTGCGGATACCGGCACCAGGTCGCCGTTTCTGAACACGCACAGCTTGACATTTCCCACAACGGCGTAAAAAAGCCAGTTTTCCCGAATCATCGCCACGCCGACGCTGGCCGCGCCGTATCCCTCATCGCCAAGCTCCCGCAGGATGGCGCGGTTAGCCGCATGGAAGGATTTCCGGAAATAGTACTGGGGATTGTCAAACGCATTATAATCCCGAAAAAGATCCAGGAACGTCTCAACCGCCGTCCGGCTGGCGATCCGTGCGCCATAGGCTTTCCCCATCCCATCCGCCAGGACGGCGACTAGGCCCGTCTGTGTAGCCAGCGTGCCAACGAAGTCCTCCTGCACCTCGCGTCCGCCGATGGTCATGGAGCTTCCCACATCGGGGCTGCGTAACCGCCTGCCGCTGCCGCCGATGGACAGCCGGATGAGCAGCAGGACCGCTGCGGCGGCGCACAGGAGGATCAGGATTGTTTGCGGCGTCATATGCCTTGCCCCCTTCGAGTGTTACTCTGTCTTTCCGCCCCACATAAAGTTCTCTCCGCAGAAGGGGACAAACAGGAATTTAGACTTGCCGAGTTCGATTTCATCATATTTATTGAGCGTGGCCGGCGCGTACACCGCGTTGCCGTTGAGATACACGATCCCATTGGCGTCGCCGGGCAGCAGCACGGTTTCCTTTTTCTTGGGGTCAAATACGATAACCGCGTGGTTGCGGCGGGAGATCTCATTGTCGCCCAGGATCTGAATATCCATGTCGTCGGCGCGGCCAACGAAATTTTTCCCCTGGACGATCTGATAGTCCTTGCCCTGGCGCGGGCCGTCAATGCAGACAATCCAGCCGCAGACGGGCTTGATGTCCTCCCGGAATAACTCTTCCTCGATCTCCACATCGGAGCGCTGCGTCTCCCGCTTTTCTTTCGTGTCGGTTTCCATATTGCAGTAGGGGCACACGGTACCGTACCGCTTTTTGCTGAAAACATGCCCATTCTGGCAGTGGATCAGATTTGAAGTATTCGACATGATATAGCCATCTCCCTTTTCTCTTTTTTACCGGATCATCAGCCGGACAAGTCCTATATAGAGGATGTCGCCGCGGGCCAGCAGGCACGGGTGCCCAGGCGCCAGCTTATATTTCCGCTTGTCACCCTTCTGTACGCTCACTCCATTCTTGGAGTTCAAGTCCTCCACGTACCAGCTTCCGGCAGAATAATTCAGCACCGCGTGCTCCACGTCCACCGTGCCAGCATAGGTCGAGTTGGCGAGATTGATATTGACCTGGTTTTCACCGGAATCCCGGCCAATCACCATGCCCGTCTTTCCATACAGCGTCCAGGAGGACAGGGCCTGGTCTTCCTCGTTGAGCAATACGATTTCCGTCAAACTGCCGGCCGGTGGGTGTGCCATGCCGTCCGCCGGTCGGACCGGCGGCTCCGGACCGGCGCGGCCATCCCGCACCATGAGGATAAGGAAGATGAGCATCAGCAGGCCGCCGCCGAGCGCCACAACCCAGTAATACCAGTCCTCGATGTAGAAATACCCCACCAGGGCGATTGCTCCGCCGGTGAGAGCGAGCAGAAAATCAACCACACGTTTTTTTGTCATCCCGGGCACTCCCTCACTGTCTCAGATACTCAGATTACTTAAAACCCATAAACCGCTCAAACAAGTCTGTGGTGTCCAGCGGATTTTTCTTTTTTCCAGATACCTTCTCCTCGTCAACGACTTTTCCGGTCGCAGGGTCAAAGCCGAAAAATTGCGCAAAGCCGCCCTGCATTTGGGAAAAGTCGACCGGGCCGCCTGTCGGTGTCCGCGTCCGTGCGGACGATGCGGACTTTTTCTGTGGCTCGCGGCCCTGCGTTGTACGTTGCTTCTCGTCGTATTCCTTCCGTTTCTGCGGATCGCTCAGGGTCTCGTACGCCTCGTTGATCTCCTTAAAGCGAGCTTCAGCTTCCTTGTCTCCCGGGTGCAGATCAGGGTGATATTTTTTTGCAAGGCCCCGGTATGCCTTCTTTAGTTCCTCCGCAGTGGCGCCGGGCTGTACGCCTAGGCTCCGATAATATTCATTCATGATGCGCTCCTCCTTGCACGGATGCTTATGGCCCTTGTGGAAGCGTCCGTCCCTTTGGCCGGACCGGCGCTTCCGCAAAAGTCACATACGGCCTATTATGGGAAAAGGGCGCGCCCAACCATGGGTCGGACGCGCCCCTCTCCTCATGCGAAATGCCGCGTCACAGGAAGCCTTACGGCATCAGGCAGCAGGATAGCCGCCTTCAATCGTGATTCCGCTGATCTTATCCTTTTTCTGCTTGATGGTCAGCCGGAAAGTGCCCACGCCGTCCGTGTCTCCGAAATCCTCATCGTAGTTGACCACGAAAGCGTTGGGGAAGTAATACTTCCGCTCCACAATGCCGGCCTGGATGATCTCCACCGTCACCTTCCGGTAGCATGCCGAATTCTCGGCGGGCACCATGGACCACAGCCCCATCTGGCGGGTGGAGTCAAAGGGGTCGCCGTCGGTGGCCGTGAGGATCTTGCCCGAAATCTCCAGCGTGCTGCCCACGTCCTTCGTGCGGGCGTTGGAATCCAGGGGAATGTCTGTCTTGTAGACGACCTTCTTTACGCACTCCTTCGCGACCTCAAAAGAGCCCTGGCCCTCAATCGTTACCTTCAAAGACATAGTTACATCTCCTTTCCGCGTTAAGCGCTGAATTCGCCGTCAATGGTGACCTTGGCAGTCTGATCCTTCTTCTGCTTGACATGCAGATAGAAACTGCCGACACCGGTTTCGTCGTCCAGCTCCTCAGCATACTCCACCACAAACGCGTTGGGCAGGGTAATCTGGCGCACGATCTGAGAGGCCGAGACTACATCCACCTTGACATTCCGGTAGCTGTCGGGGGACTCGCTGGGGACCAGGCTCCACTGGGCCAGGTTAAGCGTGGAATCCTGCTCCTCGCCGCCCAGGGAGAACAGCAGCTTGCCCCAAATCTTGATCGAGGCGCCATTGTCGGTGGCACGGGCGTTGGAGTCCTGCGGGATCTCACTTCCGAACTTTACGCTGGTGATTGCGCGTTCAGTGAGCTTGACGGGGCCGGCCCCGTCGATTTCAAGTCTGAATCCCATAACTTACTTTACCTCCAGTACATTTTATTTAGAAGAAACGCGGCTGATCATGACTTCCAGGTTGCGGGCGTTACCATCAAAGTAGATGGTAAGGTCGCAGATGCCCGTTGTCTCGTCGATACTATAGTCAAGACTGTCGCCTTCTTCTACCACAGCATTCACGCAATCCTTCTTTGCCAGCCACAGGCTCTTCTGGCTCTTGGGGTTGTTGGAGAAGAACTGCACGATATTGTCCTGCTTAAAATCGCCGGTGGCATGGCGCAGGATGCGCTCGATATAGGTCGTCACCTGGGTCTTATAGGCAGGCTCATAAGTAGATTTGTCCGGATCATAGAGCAGGTTGCGGGCCTTGTAGACCGTAATCTGCGTGATGTTCATCCCGTCCAGCGCCGCATTCTCCGAGGCAAAGATCCAGCCAAAATTTTTACGGTTGATTTGATCTTTGATGGAATTGGTGAAGCCGGTGATCTCCTTGGGCATGGTGGTCCGGGTGCAGAGGGCGTGGTTTCCAGCCTCCACATCATACCGCACGCCGGGCAGCTCCGAGTCCACCTTTAGTCTGCGGTAGTGGTCCTTCAGATACTCCGGGCACTGGCAGGCCCCACGGAAACCGGCGGCGATATAGGCCGCATTGATGTAGACACCTTCAATCCACAGCCGCATAATATCTTCCTTGGCCTCAGAGAGCTGTGCGCTTGTACTGTCTTCGGAAATCGTCATGAGCTTGTCCAGTGTGACGCCGGACTTGTTCTTCGGGATAACGGTAAAGTTCGGCAGGCATGGGATGGCGAACTCACTGTAGGGCTTTCCGACAAGGGGCTCGCAGCGGTCGATGAACTTCTGGATTCCCTCGGCCGCCACCGCATTGAAAGTGGTCTCCTCCCGGGTCTCAAAGGAGAAGAAGGTCTCCACCCGGTAGTCCTTGAGCACATCCAGCAGGGTGGACAGGGTCTCCAGGCTGTTTACATCCTCGTTGACCTTGTGGACATTGCCGGCAAACCGCTCCCGGCGCAGCTTGGCCCCCGCCTGGAGGCTGATGGAGAGGTTGGGGAAGATAGCGTACCAAATCGTATCCTTGAAGTTGTTCTTGCTGTTGACCGTGTTGAGGTAGGCGTGCAGGGTAGGCAGGCTGCTGCTCTTGGCCAGCATTTCCGGCTTGAGATTTGCCACCAACAGGGTGGGGATCATACCTTTGGTCTTGCACTTATACTGGTCAAAGAACATCTTCACCCCCAGCAGCTTCTCCACCAGGGGCTTGACCACCTTGATGAACGCATCCTTTGAGTCCTTGTAGAACTGGAGATAGGAGTTGTAGTTGGCAACCTCGGTGGGCACGTCGATTTTGGACTGGGTCGTGGAGGGCAGCGGGCAGAAAGTCCGGACCACCAGGGACTGAACATAGTCTGAGGGGGATTCGTTGATGGCCTGATAATCTTCCTGGAGGGCCGCGATCAGCCCGGTGTTGACGTTATCATCCAGCGTGGCCAGCGCTGTACTCTCCTGCTTTGGCGCCTCCAATACCTTCAGCTCGCCCTTATCGCCCATGGTCAGCATACCCAGCGCAATCTGGTTTCCGCCGCCCTGCTGCCCGCCGGCGCCCAAAAGCAGACGGGTCTTGATGTCCTCAATAGCCAGCGGCAGCATTGCCATGACGTTATTGTAATTGTTGGAGGCTTCCTCAAAGAGTTCATTGAGCTTATCCCCCACGTCCAGCTTGGCCGGATCTCCGTCCTCCAGCTCCGCGTACTTCGCATAGTTGTAGCGGATTTCCTTACGCACCTGGCGGATGTCGTCCATCACCTTTTTCGGAGAGATCATGTCCAGCAGATTCTCAAAGCCAAAATCCACATTGAGCACACCCTGGGACTTCTTGCTCTCCATGAGGGTAAAGAGCATTTTCAAAAAGTCG
>QAKV01000022.1 GCA_003343625.1 Clostridiales bacterium | reverse complement strand
TATGTGGGCTGCACCCATGCCTGCAAATACTGCTATGCGTCTTTTATGAAGCGGTTTACCGGGCATATGGAGGAATGGGGCACGTTCCTTGATGTGAAGCATTGGCCGAAGATTAAAAACCCAAAGAAATTTGCCGGACAGCGTATTGTGATCGGCTCCGTGACGGACGGCTACAATCCGCAGGAGGAACAGTTCGGCAATACCAGAAAACTGCTGGAACAGCTTCGAGGCAGTGGCGCAGATATTTTAATCTGCACAAAATCCGATCTTGTGGTTCGTGACATTGATCTGCTGAAGGAGCTGGGACAGGTCACGGTATCGTGGTCGATCAATACGCTCGATGAGGATTTCAAAGATGATATGGACAATGCTGTAAGCATCAAACGACGGCTTGAGGCTATGAAGCAGGTTTACGATGCAGGCATCCGCACCGTCTGTTTTGTTGCGCCGGTTTTTCCGGGCATCACGGATTTTGAGGCGATTTTTGAGCGAGTGAAGGGTCAGTGTGACCTGTTTTGGCTGGAAAACCTGAACCTACGAGGCAGCTTCAAAAAGACGATTATGGATTATATAGCAGAGAAACATTTTGACCTTGTGCCGCTTTATGATGAAATCTATAACAAACACAACCGCAGTTATTTCAAAGCTCTGGAGGAAAAAGCCAAAGAAATGGCAAGGAAATATGACTGCCTCTTTGTTGATAATGAAATGCCCTACGGCAGAGTACCGCAGGGACATCCGGTCATCGTAGATTATTTCTATCATGAGGAAGTCCGGGGAACAAAGAATACAGGAAAGCGGAACAAGTGACACATTCAATAATATGGTTTTAAGAGCATCGCTTCGGCGGTGCTTTTCTTATGGCCTTTTGGCGATGATTTTATGGATACGCTGAAAGGCAAACAAATTATAGTTCGTATCACATATATCCCCTCTTCTTTTAATGGAGAGGGGATATTTTTTGCCCTTTTTTGAATTCATCACTTGACATTGTGGCAAAGATCTCAACAATACCGGATGGGTCAAGCCCGTTGATTTGCAATACTCACATTATCCAGTGCAAATGTCTGGCCGTATCTCTGGGTGACATTCTGAACGGATAAAATTCTACTACCCATATGTGTCCCTCCTTACTGCATTACCATAATGATATTCTTTTTTTGAAACTTCCAGTAATATTCACAAAGCCGTTCTCCATACATTTGATTTTCACGATATAGGGCTCGTCATCAAACGGACAAGGGAGGCCAGCGGAATGACTCTTTCCCAATTATACCTGCCCCATCTACTGCTGGCGTTCTGTGCGGACTTTAATTTGTACGGCAACTTCATCCTCGCTTCTCAGCCTGCATTATTATGCTCCGATCGCTTTCCCTGTATAAAGCTGATAATACCGTCCCTTTTCCGCAATCAGTTGGTCATGTGTGCCGCGCTCAATAATGCGGCCTTGTTCCAGAACCATGATACAGTCAGAATTTTTTACGGTAGACAGCCGATGAGCGATAACAAAGGTAGTCCGACCACGCATCAGGCCATCCATGCCCTGCTGCACCAGAGTTTCCGTGCGGGTGTCGATGGAAGATGTCGCTTCGTCCAGAATCAACACCGGCGGATCTGCCACGGCAGCGCGGGCAATGGCCAGCAGCTGTCTCTGGCCCTGGGAGAGGTTGGAGCCGTCGCCTGTCAATACAGTCTGGTAACCGTCCGGCAGGCGTCGGATAAATCCGTCTGCATTGGCCAGTTTCGCCGCCGCAATGCACTCTTCGTCGGTGGCATCCAGCCGCCCATAGCGGATGTTGTCCATCACTGTGCCGGTGAACAGGTGGGTATCCTGAAGCACCATGCCCAGGCTGCGGCGCAAGTCTCCCTTCCTGATTTTATTGATATTGATACCGTCATAGCGGATCTTGCCCTCCTCATAGCCGAAGTCCACATCGTCAAAGGTGATGTCGCCCTCCAGCTTCTTGTATGTGATGGTTCCGTCCGCCCTGTGCGGATGTTTCCAGGCCCAGACATTCGTACGCCCGCCCGTCTCTCTCAGACTGCCGTCGGGATTTTCCCTGACATTGACCAGTTCCACATAGCCGTTGTCCTCCTCCGGCGTCTCATCCATCAGGTCGAAGATGCGCTGCGCACCTGCCATTGCCATGGCGATGCTGTTCATCTGCTGGCTGATCTGACTGACCGGCTGAGTGGAGTTTTTGTTCAGGGTCAGGAAGGAGACCAGGGTGCCCAGAGTCAGGCCCAGGTAGCCGTTCAATGCGAACAGAGTGCCCGCCACCGCACACAGCACATAGCTGATGTTGCCCAGGCTCATATTGACCGGCATAGTGATGTTGGAAAAAGTATTGGCTTTGTCCGCGCTCACCCGCAGTTCCTGATTGAGCCTGCGGAACTGCTCCACACTTTTTTCCTCGTGGCAGAATACTTTGACCACCTTCTGGCCATCCATCATTTCCTCAATATAACCGTTCACGGCTCCCAGATCCTTTTGCTGCTTTGCAAAATAGGCGGAAGACTTCGCTGCGATTTTCGAGGTAACAAATGTCATGACGCCAATCATCGCCAGCGTGAGAATGGTCAGGGGAATATCCAGCACCAGCATACTGATAAAGGAAGTTACAATCGTCACGCCGGAGTTGATGATCTGAGGGATGCTCTGACTCATAAGCTGGCGCAGAGTGTCCACATCGTTGGTGTAGATGGACATGATGTCCCCATGCGCATGGGTGTCAAAATACCGGATGGGCAGGGACTCCATGTGCCGGAACAGTTCGATGCGCAGGTTGCGCATGGTGCCCTGGCTGACATTGACCATGATGCGGTTATAGCCGTATGCACACAGTCTCCCCGGAATGGATATGAAAGTCAATGTCATGCAGCGTCTCCTCTCCGCTACCGTATTTGTAGGAGAAGTTGACGTGGTTGAAGTCGATGCTTCCATCCCGCACCCCGGTTTCCGGCCGGTCGGGATCGTTCATATCCGGCACTTCATTCAGGACTTCCGCAATCCGTCTGCCGCTGGCGGCGCTCATGGTTATCATGACAAACACCATAGAGAACATCATCAGGGACATGAGAACGCTCATGACATAGCTGAACAGAGAAGTCAGGTTGCCGGTGGTAAGGTCACCTGCTACGATAAACCGGGCTCCAAACCAGGAGATTGCCAGAATACAGCCATAGACTACAAGCATCATTACAGGGTTGTTCAGGGCCAGATTGCTCTCCGCCTTCACGAACAGGGAATTACAGCGGATATAAACACAGCGGGCCGGGAACCTGTTTGAAGGTTCCCGGCCCTTGCCATGCCGAGCGGAAGGTCCGGAGGTTATTCCTCTATGCCCTTAATTCAATAATTTTCTTCGTGCAGTTCAAAATAGCTCTGGGGATGGGCGCAGGCAGGACAGATCTCAGGGGCGCTGGTTCCTACCACGATATGTCCGCAGTTGCGGCATTCCCATACCTTTATCTCGCTCTTGGCGAAAACCTCCGCCGCTTCCACGTTGTGAAGCAGGGCACGATACCGTTCTTCATGATGCTTCTCGATCGCGGCCACCAGCCGGAACTT
This sequence comes from Clostridiales bacterium, assembly GCA_003343625.1. Lineage (GTDB taxonomy): Bacteria > Bacillota > Clostridia > Lachnospirales > Lachnospiraceae > Gallintestinimicrobium > Gallintestinimicrobium pullicola. The sequence goes on along the minus strand of QAKV01000022.1, from coordinate 92,093 downwards.
AGCTGCCAGTTCGGGAAAGCCTTCTTCTTCAGCAGTTTTCGCAAAGCCGTCATACATATCCGTCCATTCGTAGTTCTCTCCCTCAGCGGCGTGGAGCAGGTTTTCCGCTGTGTTGCCGATGCCGTTCATCTCTTTGAACCACATCTTTGCGTGTTCTCTCTCGTTTTCAGCAGTCTTCAGGAACAGGGCCGCGATCTGTTCATATCCTTCTTTTTTCGCTACCGATGCGAAATAGGTGTATTTGTTCCGGGCCTGGGACTCGCCGGCAAAAGCGGTCTCCAGATTCTTCTCCGTTTGGGTTCCGGCGTATTTATTCATGACATTTTCCTCTCTTTCTTCATTGCATGGAATCGATTCCAGCAATTTTCTCGCCGCTTCTGCGGGAAATTCTTTCGAAGGCGGAGCCGACAGCATCTGTTCCAGTAAATCGTGAGCATTTTTGCTCTGAGGCAGCATATATCCGGATTCCCGCAGCAGATCCTCATTTACCAGGCGGACGGATTTGGCGATAGCAGTCATCAGACGATACAATGCGTCATCCCCGGCCGTTTCTGCCAGCTGCCGGGCCATCGTTTCCTGGGAAGCTTTGTTTTTGGACAGGGCATAGGAACGGTCGAGCACTTGTTCCGCCTTTTTCTGCTGGGGCGGATATTCCATCGGCACCATGGAGATCGCTCCGCTGGGACAGGCATCAGCACAGGCGCCACAGCCAATGCACTTGCTTACATCGATGATACTGTTTTCCGTATCGGACGCCCCGGTGGGGCACACATACAGGCACAGACAATCCTTGGTGCATAAGCGAAGGTTTCTCACAGCAACTTTGGTTTTCATGCGGACTCCCTCCCTTCTACCTTTTCAAACTTCCATGCGGGAACCTTGCATACCGGACACAGCTCCGGAGGAGTCTGTCCCACATAGGTAAAGCCGCATACAGAGCAGACCCATATTTGCGTCCCGCGCAGAAATCCGGGTCCCTCTTTACGATATCGATCCAACAGCGAGTAAAGAATCGCGGTCACTTTCTCGCCCCAGACGCAGACGCGCTGGGTGCCCCGATCGCCTGCCGCCTGAGCGGAGCCGGAAACCGCGGGATATCCCTGGCGCAAATCTGCCTGCAGAAGATTTGCCAGACGGTCGATGCCGGCATCCGATACAGGCGGTGTAGCGGCAGCAAAGTAATCCGCAATCTGACGGAACAGAGCAGCTTCTTCTTCCTTATACTGTTTTTCGCATCCGCGTGCCAGATTGGAACACAGAGCAGAAAGTTCGCCTGCTGAAAGCTGCCGCATATCCTCATCGATTTCCAAAGGCTGGACGGGGGAAGATACCGCTTCCTCTTTCTTTCCCTGCGGGGAAAATGCTGATTTGGCCGCGCCGCAAAGAGGACAGACCCAGGATGCAGGCAGCTGATCAAAGGGCGTCTTCTGCTTGGACTCATCGTAGATGTATCCGCAGACGGAACATATGTATTTCATGCGATCTCCTCCTTTTTATGAATCTATTTTTAATATTATACACCCTTTTCCTTGCCGCATAACATTGTTTGTGATACATTGATATAGACTTAAATTGATGAAAATCTTAAATTGAATCTATTTTACAGCTTTCATTTAATATTTCAAAAGTCGTATCGCTTACAGGGAGAACTGCCAATGATAACGCTGGACGAGTTAAGGAAATGGACGCCGGAGGAAAAGTTTTATCGAAAATATGCCCGCATGAAAAGGAATCCTCAGAAATTTCAGCAATTTCTCTCCACGCTCGATGCCGGGAATCTGATTGAACACGGTCTGGTGATCCCGGAGCTGCCGGAAACCGTCCCCAGCTATTTTATGGACGAGTACGCCCAGTCCTGTGCCGAAGGGGGATTGATTCCGGAAAAGCGCCATCGCTGTCAACCGGCCTTTCTTCACCAGCACGCTTTTTTTGAAATTGTTTATGTGCTGGAGGGAAAGTGTCTGCACGCTTCTACTTCGATGGAGCGGGAAATGGAGCCAGGCGATCTCTGCATCATACCGCCCGGCGTGGAGCACCGGATCTACATAGGAGAGGACGATCTGGCCCTGGCTTTTCGGTGCAGTGTCGCCGCGATCCGCCAGATCTTTGTCCTTTCGCGATTCCGCGATACCAATACCGTAGTCGCCTTTTTTTCCGCCAACAGTATGACCGGCGGCAGCCGCAATAACAGCTGCTTGTTTATGCATACAGAACATAATGAGGAGCTGCGTCAGCTGGCGCTGGATATTTACGAAGAAAACCAGAATCGGTACAGCCAGTATATACCGGCGCTCTATGCGATGTTCGAATTGTTTTGGGCAAAAGCAATGCGCTACTATTTGTCCAGTTGTGAGGTTTCAAGCGATCTCCCCGCGAACAGCCTGATCGTACAGGCGGTTTATGATTATATCCGAAACGCACCGGAAAATGCGAACCTGCCTGCATTGGCTCAGCGCCTCCACTATACGCCGGAATACACCTCAAAGCTGATCCGGCAGCAGACGGGATTTACCTTTTCCGATCTGGTTTCCCAGGCAAAAATCAGCAAGGCCGCCCATCTTCTGAAAAACACTAATCATACTGTCGGCCATATCGCAGAACTGGTTGGATATCGAAATGCAGAAAGCTTTATCCGGGCATTTAAAAGAGAATTTCACATGACGCCAACGGAGTACCGCAAACATATTTAAGAACGTTTCTGTATTTTTTAATTTCGCTTTCATCTTTTTCCTTTATGATACAGTCATACCAAAAACAAAACAGCACATTCAGAAAGGAAGAAGACGAACATGAATAAAAGAAAATGATGATTGCCATATCCTCGCTTCAGAGGAGATTCACAATCATCCCCGCCAGAAAGGAAAACAGCATAACAAACGCGAGATACAAAACAAACCGCTTTGTTCCCAGAATGATTTTCACTGCTCCCAGATTCGTAATTTTTGTAGCCGGCCCGGTAATCATAAAGGAGGCCGCGCTTCCTACGCTCATTCCGTCAAGCAGCCACTGCTGCAGCAGCGGAATCGTTCCGCCTCCGCAGGCATAGAGAGGAACTCCAACGGTAGCCGCCATCAAAACCCCCAGCGCCTCATTTCCTCCGAACAGCGCGGTCATGGCGTCTGCCGAAACGTACCGCTGAAACAGGGCGGATAATAAAATACCGATAAAAAAGTAGAGCCCGGTAGCCTTCACGTTCCGCCCGAGATTCTTCAAATACCGCTTTAAAAGGTTCGGATCCGAATCCCGGTTTTTCGGGCCATCAAACCCGCTGAAATCAAAAAATGACCGGTTTTTGCAAAGCAGGAAGATAAGCAGTCCTGCGAGGATTCCGCACAGAAAACAGGAAATAATTCTCACAGCCAGAACCGTATTCCCCAAAGCAGCGCTGTAAACAATCAGCTGAGGATTCAAAAGGATCGAACTCATCATAAATGCTGCCAGCCAGTCATCTTTCATTCCGCTCCTGGAAAAGGAAGCGGCGATGGGAATGGTTCCATACATACAAAGGGGAGAGGCAACTCCCAATGCACTGGCCGCCACAATTCCCAGGATTCCCAGGCCTTTCCCCTGCAGCGAAAGAAAAATTCCGTGGATATGGTCTTTTGCAAATACGGAAACCGCCGACCCGATTACCATCCCCAGGATCCAGTAAATAAAAATCTGATCCAGTTGAACCATAAAATAGTACCAGATATAGGTAAATTCCCGCTGAAGAATTTCCATCCCCGCGTCTCCTCAGTAAAATGAAATAAATATCTTACGCTTTCTCGATCTTCTGATTTCCTACGGACCAAACGTGCTGTTCCCTGGCCGCCGCAGGAGTATTCTGTGCCATAACGCCTACCAGCCTGTGCGGAATATAGGGTTCTTCCAGATAGGCGATTTCCTCCTGCGTCAGGGTCAGTTCCACAGCTTTCGCCGCCCCTTCGATATGGCGCATCTTGGTGGCCCCTACTACGGGAGCCGTCACTTTCGTCAGAAGCCATGCCAGCGAAATCTCTGTCATCGATACGCCCCTCTTATCCGCCAGCTCTGCTACCCGGCTGATGATCACATCGTCCTGCTTTGCAGTGGCATCATATTTAAACTTCGCATAACTGTCTTCCTCCAGACGTTTGGAAGTTTCCCCGGGATGTCTTGCAAGGCGGCCGCTGGCCAGCGCGCTGTACGGCGTCATGGCGATATTGTCTTCCGCACACAGCTTTGCCATTTCCCGTTCTTCCTCCCGGAATATCAGGTTATAATGTCCCTGAATGGAAACGAACTTCGCAAACCCCTCCTTTTCCGCCAGTGCATTGGCTTTTGCCAGCTGATATGCAAAACAGTTGGAGATGCCGATGTACCGGATTTTTCCCGCTTTCACCATACGGTTCAGTCCATCCATAATATCATAGAGCGGAGTCTCGTAATCCCACATATGATAAATGTAAAGATCCACGTAATCCATCCCCAGATTTTTCAGGCTGGTATCGATCATCCGTTCAATATGCCGCTGCCCGGAAATGCCGGCAGAGATCTCTTCCTGGGTTCGGGGAAGAAATTTAGTGGCTAACACAACATCCTCCCGTTTTGCGAAATCGCGGATCGCTCTTCCTACATACTGCTCACTGGTACCGCTCTGATACCCAATGGCCGTATCAAAAAAGTTTACGCCGAGATCCAGCCCCCGCCTGATGATTTCACGGGAATGCTCTTCATCCAGCGTCCAGCTGTGCTGTCCGTTTTTCGCGTCTCCAAATCCCATGCATCCCATGCAGATTCGGGATACCTTCAGCTCTGAATTGCCGAGTTTTGTATACTGCATTTTCACGTCCTCCTCTTTTCCAATGCTATTATCTCCTGTTAATTTTAAAGGTTACTCATCGATACTCACCAGATCATAGGTGCGGCTGCCCAGACCGATCTCCTCGGCATGCTCCAATGTCAAAAGCCCGTTGCGGGACTCAATGCGCTGGATGAGGGATGCGCCGTCCTCTGAAGCATACACCAGGTCGATACATGCCTGATCCACGGCAACCGGATCGAACGAAGCCAGTATACCGATATCGTGCATATCCGGTTCAGCGGGATTCCCATCGCAGTCACAGTCCACCGAGAGCCGGTTCATTACGTTAATATAGAGCATATTCCCATCCATATAGTCAGAAACGGACTTGCCTGCTTCCGCCATGGATTCCAGAAAGGCGTTCTGATCGCCTCCCCACATACTGCCCCCGGTGCCTCCGGAATGGATATGGGCTTTGCCATCGGAGGAGGCGATTCCAATGGATATATTTTTTATCGCTCCGCCAAATCCTGCCATGGCGTGACCTTTAAAGTGGGAAAGCACGATATAATAATCATAATTTTCAAAGTGGGAACCCACATAATTTTCCGTCAGGTGTGTCCCTCCCGCAACCGACAGGGTTGTGGATCCCTCCGCGTCCATAATGTCCACGTCGGCGATGGCCGTATAACCATGATCTTCGGCGAGCTGCATATGGTATGCGGTGTTAGCCCGTTCTCCGCCATAGGCTGTGTTACACTCCACAATCGTACCGTTCACCGACTGCACCAGATCGCCGATGAGTTCCGGACGCAGACAGTTACTCCCGGTTTCACCGGTACTGATCTTCACTGCAATGTTGCCCTCAGGCAGCTGTGGGCCCAGCGCCTCGTAGATGGCCATCAGTCCCTCCGGGCTGATATCCTCAGTCATATACACAGCAGGCGCTCCATTCGAAGCTGTAATCTCCTCCGCCGAAGCTGAAGTTTCCGGCTGTTTTGTTTCCTCCGGTGCGGGCTGCGCGGATCCATCCGCTTGCTGAACGGATTCGGGAGGATTGCCTCCGGACGAAACATCCGGCTCATCCGAAGCGCATCCCGCCAGCGAAGCAATGCATAACAACAATGTCAGACAAAGGGAAAACCGTTTCTTCATTTGAGACCTCCTTACTTCGTTTTGGTATATAGCTTTCGCAAAAATACAGAAGCATAATAAGCCAGGAAAATGAACGTTCCCATCATCGCGAGATAGTCCAGATAAAAAAGAGGAACCGGCTCACTAAAATCCAGAAACACGAACTGGGTACGCAACAGCATATAGGTGAGAAGATCCCGCCGGATAAATGCTGTCAGGCCGTAAACCGCAACTGCGGCTCCAATGACAGGCAGCAGGACTTTCCCCTTTGAGGAACTCTTTTCTAATTTCAATGCCCTTTTTGTAATCCCCAGAAAGATTCCCCAATGAATCCCCAAATGCAGCGACATCAGGACGAATCCCCAATACGATGCAACCATATGCAGCAGCCGTGCAAATGACATGCCGCTCCGGATCCCCAAAAATGCAAATACATGGTTGGAGAGCATGATCCCGCTGACCATCAGACCAATCATGGAAAGTAAAACCAGGAAATCGACGATCAGCAGAAAGATGCGGGAAGGGGAATATTTCCCCCGAAACAGATTTCTGTACCAGTTCCCATTGAGGATGTGATGGACAATAAACAAGGCGAACATAACCGCTCCGGCCCATTCGTGGGCCACATCCCCCCAGAACAGCCGATCGATGCCCGTTCCCAGCCTCCGCGCAGCTGCGGCCGAACAGAGAAACAGCAGACAGGCTGCCGCCGTCCCGGGGGAAATTCCCAACGAGGATGACGCCAGCAAAAGTATCGAAAGGAAAACATAGAGCGGCCAGCGGAGGCGAAGCCCTACCTTCAGAAGAAACAACACGAGCGACGATTCCATCGCCAGAAGCGCGGCCGCTGCCGTCACTTCCTCTCCTTCTCCTCCTCCCAGCACGGCGGATAAAATGGCCTGAAACTGCTCCTGCAGGGGCGGAAAAATTCTCGGAATCGAAAGCAGGACAGCCAGCAACGCGGCCCCCGCCGCGATCCATATCCTTCGGTTGAGCCCGCCCGCTTTCCCGAGAAACCAGACCAGCGCCGCCGGAATCGGGGCTGCCAGAAGCACCGGCCAGCGGTTGAGACGAATCCCGTCAATGGACAAAATCAGGAGCGTCAATCCGCAGGCGCCTATCAGGAAAGCGATCAGCTCCATGACAGCATCCCCATCCGGCGATCCGAAATGCGCGAACTTTTTCTTTTCTTTTCCGCTTCGCCCTTTTCTTATCAAACCGCAATCCCCTTCCTTTTTAAAGGATGAATTCTATCCGCTCCAATTCTTCCGCAACTTTCTGACAGGAAAACCGGTAAACCTCCCGGCCCTCCGACGACAGCACCAGATCCCGGCTCAGCCGAAGGCCCCGCTCTTTCCCAGGCCTCCTCCCCCGATCGGATGACGGCTTCCCTTCTATCAGATACAGCTTCAACAGCAGCTCTTCCAACTCTTCTACGTTTTCCACATCGCAGCCTTCCCTGCGTCCGTCCCCTTCCTCCCACATCACATGAACCGATCGCCGGTTTTGTATGATCCCTGTCACCAGCGCGGAGAGAACTTCATAAAACCCGTCCAGCTCCTGTCTGCTTCTTTCTTTTTCCGAAAAGAGATCCAGATACAGAAAGTTTTCTCCTTCCCGCTGCTCTTCTCTCTCTTTCATCCAGATCGCGTCCGTCCGGGCCGTCAGCTTCCAGTGAATCTGGCGCGAGGAATCACCCGGAACGTATTCCCGTATTTGGCGGATTTCTCCGCCCCCATTCCCCAAATCCTTCACGCTGTCTTCCTCTCCCGAACGGGTTCCCGAATCGGGAAGAAACGAGAGTTTCATAGCCTTTGGCACAGGTAAAACGGCCGCCTCCATCATTTCCTTCATCCCTGTTTTCATCGAAAACAGGGAAAAAAAGTCGAAAATGCGGGCGCGCTTCAGAGAAACAGTCAAAGGCCCGCACCAGGGCGCGCACAGTCCCGCCGCTCTTTTTTCCTCCCCTGCGCACACCAGAAGAGAAAGTTCTTCCTTTCGTTCCGCCCCGCCCGGATAAGACAGCCCCAAACGCAGGCGGATCCTCCCGGGCAACAGTCCCGAATTCTTCACCTCCAGCGGATATTCCGATCTCAGCCCTTTGTAGAACACCCCTTTGCGCGCTGAAAAACCGATGCGGATCTTTCGTTTCAGATACAGGGATACTGCGAGCATACTCAACAGCAGGATGAGGCCTGCCAGGGCCCAGACCAAAAGGGAAAACAGATGATACATCGCGGCCAGATACCACGCCGATATCGAAAACAGAACGAGCAGCAGCTTCTTCATCGTCGCCTCCCTATGGACGGTTTCCGGATAGCCTTAAGGATCTCGTCCAGAATTTCGTCCTTTTCCACGGCTTCCATCCGGGCCGCCTGACTGCGTTTCACCCTATGCGCATGACTGCCGGAAACTGCTCCGCCACGTCCTCAGGCAGCACGTAATCCCGTCCATCCAACCAGGCTGCCGCCCGCGCCAGCCTGACCAGAGCGATGGTAGCGCGCGGGCTCCCTCCCGTTTCCAGGAATCGATGGCCCCGGGTCGCCCGCACCAATTCCACCACATACCTGCAGACAGTATCATCCATATAGACGCCGCACACGTCTCTTTGCAGATTTTTCAGGGAACCGGCATCCATCACCGGAACGACACGCGCCAACCGGTCGTCCTCGCCGATCCCCATGGCCATGCAGAGCTCGCTTTCAAAATCCGGATATCCCACGGAAAGGCATATGGCGAATCGATCCAGCTGAGCCCGGGGCAGCGCCTGTGTTCCCGCGCTCCCGGAAGGATTTTCGGTCGCAATCACCAAAAAAGGGGACGGGACGCTCCTGGTAATCCCTTCCACTGTCACTTTTCTCTCTTCCATCACTTCCAGAAGCGCAGACTGGGTTTTCGGAGAAGTCCGGTTGATTTCATCCGCCAGCAGCAAGTTGCAGAATACGCTTCCCTTCCGATAGACGAACTTTTCCTGCTCCCGCCGATAGACAGAAAATCCCGTCAGATCCGAAGGCAGCACATCAGGCGTGAACTGTACCCGCTTATAATCCAGCCGCATCGCCCTCGAGAAAGCCAGCGCCAGGGTCGTCTTTCCCACTCCCGGCATATCTTCCAGCAGTACATGGCCTTCCGCCAGAAACGCCAGCGCGATTTCGCGGACGATCTGTTCCTTTCCGAGAATTACCCGATTCACTTGTTCCATGACTTTCCAGATCGACCGATGCTCCCCTTTCACCTGCTTTTCGCCGGAAGTTTCATTTTGTTGTCCAATCATTACCTAAAGGTTTATACAAAAAGACCCCCGCTTCTCGGCCAGAAAAAAGCTGCCGAAAGCCGGAGTCTTTTGCGAAATCCGTCTCTTTCTCTTTGTACCGCCCTGCCAAATCAGTCCCGGCTGATCGCGTATGGAGTCGATTTGGTGATCACTCTCACCGTTACTTCAGGCCCTTCTTCCCCTCCGAAAGAACAGCCGAAGCTCAGAGGGGCGATGCCTTTTTCCACGAGGCAGGTTCCCTCATATTCCGCCTCCGACAGCCGGTTGTAGTTTCTGTCAGTCACATAAGCCTCCGCCCCGTCGAAGATCAGGTACTGGCCGCCCTTTACGCGGACATCAAACCGTATCATCCCCTTTCGCGTGTAAAATCTCGGTTTTTCAATATAGCCATAGCCCTCTATTTTCATGCGAAAGGCCAGCTTCTGCTCCCCGAACGGGTTCTCAAAACTCCAGTCCGCCCCGCCGGGCTGCCCAGGCTGCATCTCCAGGAGATCGCAAACAAAGGGTTTGCTGATCGCCATCGGATAAAGGGCGAAATTCCTGTCGTCCTTCTTTTCCAGATGCCATTCCGTTTCCGGCTTTTTCAGCTGCTCCTTCAACTCCTCTCCGAACCGCTTTTCCAGCCTGAGGCGCTCCCAGTTTTTTATGGCTTCCAGGATTTCATCCGCAGTTCCCAGCGCGTCGAGCGTATCTTCCGATGCAGAAAGGGCGAATCCGGCGTCAAATCCCGCAGCCTCCGACAGAGCCCACTCCATATCCATCAACGTGCTGGCCTCAAATTTCCGGTTCGCCTTCCGGATCAAAAACCAGCCCAGCATCGCGGGGAGGAGATTTTTTTGGAAGAATTTCTGATTTCTCATTCTTCCCTCCACCTGTCCGACGCGCATCTCTTCTCCCCAGGGCTCTCCCCAGTTCATTCTCGTGTTCATGTGCCACAGAAAATGATGCAGTCTGGAAGCGTCATTGATTACCGTGTGATCGAATTTCTCATAGCATCTCATCGCAAAACGGTTGACCGCGTACTCGCCTTCTCCCGTCCACTCGCAGCCTTCCAGACCGTCAAAGGAAATCTGGCTGACGCCGGTTTCATCGACCAGTTCCGCGATGCGATCCGAAAATTCATCCTGCAGCTCCACATCCGGAAAGAGCGTCTGATAAGGATAATCGATCAATTTGTACGCGCTGTTGCCCTTGGTATGGGCTGCGGGCTCGGTTCCGAACGCGCCTCTTATGCAGCCTTTCAGGATTGCAGCCCCATCGTCTGTGGGTTCATATTCCGAATACTGCAGGAGCTCATCGTCTATCCGGACACAATTCAGCGTCGCCGGACATTCGAATGCCGCAAGCCGATCCACCGCTATTTCGATCTGCTCCGCTGCTATATCCTCTGCCAGCTTTGCCGGGGCCATGGCTTTCAGCCGTCTGTCCGGCACGGGTGTCACATAAGCGTCGTTCGTTTTGGTGAAATTGCTGAGCGTATGAAGCCCTACCTTGATTCTCTGCGCCTTAGCGTATTCCACGCATTCCTTTAAAGAGGCGTCCCCTTTCGGGAAGAGCTCTTTTCTCAGTTCAAAATGTCCCCAGGTTTCGAAAGGCTCCGGGTGATACAGGCAGGAAAAACCTCCCTTTTGGGCATAGGCCGTCATCTTATCAATAGTTTCGATACCAAATTCTCCGATCAGGTAAGAGCTCGTCGCCTTGGCGGACGTTTTCAGCCACTCCCCGTCCAGCATCGGGTGCGGAAGCCCTTCCCCGACCTCGATCCTTCCTATGGTTTCAAGCGCCGCCGGACTGTCGCAGGAAAACAGGGCGAATTTCGTTCCCCTGATGTCCGCATCGTCACGATCCATCGCGGGCGCCGGGACACAGTTCACCGCATATAGTACAGTCTTCATTCTGTCGCGCCTCCTGTTCTCACAAAACAGGTGCAGCACGCTGCCGAAGGGCATTTCAAACGCGGCGGCCGCAGTGTAATCCAAATTGCCCACCGTCATGCTCGATGTGGGCTCATCCCTGCGATACAGCGCCTGTTCGATCAGTTCGCACGGAATTCCTGGCAGCGTTTTTTCGTTCAGGGCCTGAATTCCAATAGCCGCGGATTTCCCCTGTACGACGCCCACCACATCGCCCACCACATCATTCAGCGCGGTGACGATGGGGCCAATTGTGAGGAAATCGAAACAGCCGGGACAATCCATCACCTGAAATACGGTATAGCCTTCCTTTTCATCTATCAGAACCGAAACGGTATCTTCGATATCCCGAAAGTGATATCGAAGCAGACTCCCTTTCCTTTCCGTCAACCGGATGTCCTCGGGTTTTCCTTCCCGGAAAAACCTCATCATATAAGAAGGCTGCCCTTTCGGAAAAATGGATTGATTCCCGAATTTCATATCCACGATCATGCCGTTTTCCGCTAAAGACAACGTCGCCTTTCCAAATTGAATTTCCATAGACAGGATCCTCCATTTCTGTGCAGCCAAGCGCGGCGGGGCCGCCGCTTTCAGCGGCATTCCCATATGGGATGTCGCCCGCGCAGCCGCCCCGTTCCCTGGTGTTTCTCCCGGAAAACCGGTCAGGAGAACCAATATCCCTCGAATGTATCCTTCATCACCCGATAGCCCTGCATGGTGCATTCATAACCGAACTGTCGAATCAGATTGCCTTCGCTGTCGTACTCGCCGAAGACATTCGATACGCCGCTGTTGACCACATAATTGTCTCCGACGATCTGAACGCTGGAAACGATGCTGGAGTAGGGCACGTCGAAACTCCACACCAGTTCATAGGTTCCCTGATTCTCATTCACCAGATACCAGTATACATGAGAAGGTTTCTCATCTCCCATCAGATCCGTGGATACGCTGTCCGGCAGTACCGGTTCGTAATCGTCCGTCCTGGTGCTGTTGGCATAATAATTGTTGTCGTACATCATCAGATAGTACGTTCCCTCTTCCATGCCGTCCTCTTCCACCACAGTCACGGTATGCTGTCCGTACTGATCCGCGAAATCCCCCACTTTCTCGTAGGAATACTCTTCATAGCCGGTTCCTTCCCAGTATGCCGCATCGCCGATCAGATAGCACAGCGTGGGTTCCCCGTGCAGATCCTGGATTTTGACGATAGTAGAAGTCTCCCTGGCGCTCAACACAATGCTGTCATCATCCATATAGTCGATGGTATTGACATGAATCCAGTCCCGGGTTCCCGCCTGCCAGAAAAACGGATCCGTTTCCGTCACCTTTTCCGTCTCCGCATAATAGTCGGGCAAAATCCTGCGCAGATCGACGATCTCCGTCACCGTTCCGGTCTCCATATCGATTTCCAGCACCCGATCCATGACCCCGCTGTCCCGGGCGTTCTTCCTCGTGGCCAGAACCAGAAGCGTTCCGTCCTCCCCGTAGCAGAAATCGTGGTGCATCACATAACCGTTCATCGTGTAAAGGTTCGTTACTTTTCCCGGATGGCTGATCTTCCCGATCTGGTTGGCCGAAACGCAACACACCATATCCTCCCCGTCGAACAGCACCCGATCCGGCTTGTATCCGTCCAACAGCATTTCATAGCGGAGCACGCCATCGTTATCGAACAGGAACATGTGGCCGTAATAGCCCTGAATCCCCAGCGTATAGTAGAGGCCGTCCGTCAGTTCCTGCGAGGATTCCCCCTGCGTTTCTTCCAGTACCACATCGTAACCGGAAGCGGTTTCGGGCGCCTCCACGCGGAAGGAAGCGGTCTGAACTGCGGTTCCATCCTCCGCGTTCAGCGTAATTTCCAACTCGTTTTCCATTCCCGGAACGAGCCCGATCACAAGAAATTCCTTCTCCGTTCCGGAGCCGGCATTCGCATCCGCCTCGAAATCCGGAATTTCCCCGTCTTCAACATGAATTCGATAGTGCACGGTCAACCCTTCCCCGGGCGCTTCGAAATAAAGATACAGCCCGTTGCTTCCCGTCCCGTAGGGATTCCACACTGCCAGCGGTTTTTCCAGCGTATAGGCCTCCTGCTCCTTCAGTTCGCCCAGCGCGCTGTCCAGGCGCTCCTGCACCTTCAGGTTATAGTAGGTGAAGCCGTCATTTTCCACTTCCTGCGGCTGCATCTGATAAATCAGCAGATCCGACTCCCCCGGCGCCTGATAGATCCGAATCTTCTGGTTCTGGTTCGTCTCCAGCAGCTCTCCGGTCTCGGTCGTCCAGGATTCCCTCGGCGCGGTTTCCTCATCCATCTGCTGCTTCACTACCAGCTTATAGATGATGAAAATGATGACCGCGAGCAGAATTGCTCCAGCCACGGCGAGAAGGATTTTTTTCTTCCTCCCCATTTTTCCTTTTTTGTGCCCTTCCATAATCTTTTGCTCCTTTGATCGTCTTCTTTTTCAGATTGACGCTACGATTATAGCACAACTTCATTCCGACATTAAGCAAAAGGATGCGAATTATTGTGAAATATATGTGAAATTTTCCATCTAAAAACCGCTGTACGGGCAGAGGCGGATATCCTCGCTCCGTACAGCGGTTTTCACATTTCATGATCGATGGATCGGCATTCAGAAACGCGATCTCATACCTGCGCCACATCCTTCATGGAGAAGCTCATCCTGCCCATCTTGTCCTTACCCAGGCAGACGACGGTCACCTTATCTCCCAGCGTCAGCACGTCTTCCACGCGGTTGATCCTCTCCCGCGCGATCTTGGAGATATGAACCAAGCCTTCCTTGCCCGGAGCGAATTCTACGAATGCGCCGAACTCCTTGATGCTCACAACGGTGCCCTTGAAAATCTGACCCGCTTCGAAGTCCGTCACGATGATCTTGATCATCTCCACGGCTTTATCCATCATAGCCTTGTCCGTGCCGCAGACGGATACGTTGCCGTCGTCCGTGATATCGATCTTCACGCCGGTACGGGCGATGATCTCGTTGATCGTCTTGCCCCTCTGGCCCACCACATCTCCGATCTTCTCGGGATCGATCTGAATGGAAATGATCTTGGGCGCGTATTTGCCCACTTCCGGTCTGGGCTTCGCGATGCAGGGCGTCATGATCTCGTTGAGGATATACTCTCTGGCTTCCTTCGTCCTGGAGATCGCCTCCTCTACGATAGGCCTGGTCAGGCCGTGGATCTTGATGTCCATCTGGATTGCGGTGATGCCGTCATGGGTTCCCGCGACCTTGAAGTCCATATCGCCGAAGAAATCTTCCAGCCCCTGGATATCGGTCAGCACGATGTAATCATCGTCTGTCTCCCCGGTCACAAGGCCGCAGGAAATACCAGCCACCTGCTTCTTGATCGGCACGCCAGCCGCCATCAGGGACAGGGTGGACGCGCAGACCGAAGCCTGAGAGGTGGATCCGTTTGACTCAAACGTTTCGGACACGGTGCGGATCGCGTAGGGGAACTCTTCCTCGGAAGGGAGCACCGGCATCAGGGCTTTTTCCGCCAGAGCGCCATGGCCGATTTCCCGGCGTCCGGGCCCTCTGGAAGGCTTTGTCTCCCCGACAGAATAAGCGGGGAAGTTATAATGATGCATATATCTCTTGGACACTTCGTTTTCATCCAGTCCGTCGATCTTCTGCATATCGGACAGGGGCGCCAGAGTGCAGACGTTGCAGATCTGGGTCTGTCCGCGGGTGAACATAGCAGAGCCATGCACTCTGGGAATGATGTCGATCTCCGCAGCCAGCGGGCGGATCTGTGTGATAGCGCGGCCGTCAGGGCGCTTGTGATCCTTTAAAATCATCTTGCGCACGGTCTTCTTCTGATATTGGTAAACCGCTTCTCCCAGCACCGCCAGCCATTCTTCTTTCTCCGCAAACGCCTCTTCCAGGCGCTCCGTGATCTTACGGATGTTCTCTTCCCGAACCTGCTTCACATCCGTAAAGACAGCTTCTTCCATCTCCTGGGGCGGAACGATCTCCATGATCGCGTCGAACAGTTCCTGAGGAACCGCACAGCTGGTGTATTCATGCTTCGGTTTGCCCACTTCTGCCACGATCTGATTGATGAAGGCGATGATGGTCTGGTTAATGTCATGCGCTTTATAGATCGCTTCGATCATCTTGTCTTCCGGAACTTCGTTGGCGCCGGCTTCGATCATGATCACCTTCTTGCTGGTGGAAGCCACAGTCAACTGCAGATCCCCCTTCTTCCACTGCTCCTGGCTGGGGTTGATCACGAACTCGCCGTCGATGAGGCCCACCTGGGTCATGGCGCAGGGGCCGTCAAAGGGGATGTCGGAAATGCAGGTCGCGATGGCAGAACCCAGCATCGCCACCAGCTCCGGACGGCACTGCGGATCCACGGACAACACCAGATTATCCAGCGTCACATCGTTTCTGTAGTCCTTGGGAAACAGCGGGCGCATAGGGCGATCAATGACCCGGCTGGTCAATACCGCGTTCTCGCTGGCTTTTCCCTCTCTCTTGTTGAATCCGCCCGGGATCTTCCCGACAGCGTACATCTTTTCCTCATACTCTACGGACAGAGGGAAGAAATCGATTCCCTCCCTGGGCTTCTCGCTCGCCGTCGCGGTGGATAAAACGGTGGTCTCCCCGTACTGCATGAACGCCGCCCCGTTTGCCTGAGCGGCCACACGGCCCACGTCCACTTTCAGAGTACGTCCGGCCAGCTCCATCGTAAATGTTTTGTACATCTGTTTTCCCCGTAACTGCCCGATGCTTTGACAGTCACTTTTCCTTTCTTCGTAAACTCCTGTGAACTTCGTTCCAAAAACATCCGGGCTGTCAGGCGGGAAATCCCGAAACTACTGATAAATGCACCGTATCGATGCCCTTATCAGTGGTCTCGGAAACGCCTCCTGCCGGGTGTATCGCGTAAATAAGGCGGTGACCGGTCCGATGCCGGCCCTGTCATCCGCCTTATCCGAGCTTCCTTATTTTCTGATGCCGAGCTTCTCGATCAGAGCACGATATCTCTCGATATCTTTTCTCTTCAGATAATCCAGCAGACCTCTTCTCTGACCTACCATCTGAAGCAGACCTCTTCTGGAATGATGATCCTTGGGATTGCTCTTCAGGTGCTCGGTCAGCTCCTGGATTCTCGCGGTCAGAACAGCTACCTGAACTTCCGGAGATCCGGTATCCCCTTCGGTTCTGCCATACTCTTTGATGATCGCAGTTTTCTTCTCTTTGGAAATCATGGGTAAATCCTCCTTCATCTTTTTTAAACCGCCTGACACTAAGATGCAGGTCGGAGCGTCCTGTCCCTGAGCGTCGGCTAAAATTCATACTGTATAATTATAGCACGTCATCTTTCGCCTGTAAACAAATTTTTTCAGATCCTGATCACTTCGCCTGCCGTTTCCGACGGAACATCAGGACAGGATCCTTCTGACGCTGTAAGGCGTCCGGTAGGAAGCGTTGGAAATCTTGATGCCCGTCCTGGGATTGCTGGCATGGATGACCTGCCCGCTGCCGATGTAGATCGCCACGTGGTTGATCACGCCGTTTTTCGCATAGAAAACCAGATCGCCGGGCTGCGCTTCGGAAAGGCTGATCTTCGTCCCGTACTTCTCCTGGCTTCCGGAATGGTGAGGGAGGCTCACCCCGTATTTTGCGAACACGCTTAAAACGAAACCGGAACAGTCCGCCCCATTGGTCAGGCTTGTGCCGCCCCATACGTAGGGATTGCCCAGAAACTGCTTCGCATAGTTCACCAGATCCACGCGCACGTCGGAGACGCCTTCGCCGTATTTCAGTTCGGTCATGCTGACCGCCTTTTCCAGACGCTTCGAGATATCCACGTATTCGGCGGAAACGTAGGCTTCCTCATCGTCCAGCATGATCTTCACCCAGTCCCCCTCCTGGGAAACCACTTCCAATTCTTCCCCTTCCGCTACCAGGGTGATCACAGGGGCATCCAGGCTTCCTTCCTCCCGAACCCGCAGGCCGCCGGAGTTGCACACCGCCATCTCCGTCGCCTCTCCGTCCGCCAGCGTCCGCGCATCAGAACCCGTAAGCATATAGTCCGCCCGCACGTAACCGGTAACCTTTCCGGAACGGATCTTCAGCCATCCGTCCTCTTCTCCCAGCACGTCCGCGCCCGCATGGCGGGGCATCTTTCCCACCAGCTCCGCGTCCTCTCCAGGCGCTTCCCGGACGTTCAAATAGTCGTTGACATTGGCCACGCCCAGGTTCTCATAGCCGTATATCTTCTTTCTCTCCTGCTTCGCGTTCTCCGCAGCCGCCAGATACTGCTGTGTATCCACCGACTCATCCAGTATCGAGCCCACGCCCACGGATGACACCGCATCGTGAATCGTGTTCTGCGCAGACGATGCCTGAACCGTCAGGCCCGGCATCCCCAACATCCCTATGCAAACGGCACAGGCAGCTGCCGCACCGAATTTTCCAAATGTTTCGCAACTCTTTTTGAATTTTTCAGGTCTGTACATTCGCATTCTCCCTCGTGCTCTGTCCTGCAAATTCCCGCCCTCGTCCTTTTGTAACACTTTTGTAATATTTTTTAATTATAAAGATCCTTTCCAGGATTGTCAACGTCCTTTTAGGGCTTTTGCCTCAGAAAATTTTACCTGTGGGAGAAAATCGCCATGAAACTGGTGGAAAATTACTGAACCGGCCTACAGGCCGCTATATCTTCCTGGAGCTGCGCCTTCAGCGCCTCCAGGCCGTCGAATTTTTTTTCGGGCCTGACGAAATCCAGCAGACGCACCGTGATGAACGTGTCGTAAATGTCCTCGTCGAAATCGTACAGATAAGTTTCCACCCCCACTACAGGGTGGTCTCCCTTCTGGACGGTGGGCTTCGTCCCGATATTGGTCAGCCCCCAGAAAATCCCTTTTCTGCATTCTACCTGGGAGCGATAGACTCCGTTTGGCGGAAGCAGCTTGTCCGGCGGCGGAAGCAGATTCACCGTGGGAAATCCCAGCGTCCTTCCGATCCGGTTTCCATGCACTACAGTCCCCATCACCGCATAGGGAACTCCCAGCAGACGCCCCGCTTCCTGCATCCGGCCCCGCTCCACCGCAGCCCGCACCCGGGTGGAACTGATCTGCTCCCCGCCGTCATACACCTTATCGATAATCTCCACCCGATAGCCGCATTCCGGCGCATATCGCTGCAGGAGCGCGCAGTCCCCTTTTCCCCGGTCCCCGAAAGAAAGATCCGTTCCCGCCGCGATCAATGCGGTTTTCATCCTGGCGCAGAGGATGTCCCGAATAAAAACTTCCGGCGGCGTTGCGGCAGTCTGCGCATTCATCGGGAACTCGATCAAAACATCGATCCCCAGCTGCCGGAACAATCTCCTCTTCTCCTCTTTCGTCGTCAGCCCCTTTTGCATTTTCCCCGAAAAAAAGGTCGCCGGCGGCGGATCGAAGGTGAACAGCACCGCCTGCATCCCGCATTCTTTCGCTTCGACAATTCGCTCCAGAAGCGCCCGGTGTCCTCTGTGCATCCCGTCGAATTTCCCGATCGCCACCGCCGAAGGTTTTTCCAGCCAAAATTCCGTCTTTCCGGAAATGATCTGCATGTCTTTCTAACTATCCTTTCCTAAAAACAATTTCACCGGCTTAAAATGCCCGCTCTCTTCTTTCCAGGCATAGATCCCATAAAACCGGCCGCCCTGCCCGTATATCCGGATCCGCTCCCCGTCCGGCCGCGTTCCTTCTCCAAAAGGCGCGTCCGTTTCGAGAGCATCCTCCTGCAGAGGATTCCCGTTGTCCGCAAGCCGGATCCATTCGAGCCTGACGGCAGCTTTCGGCAGATCGCCAAACAGGGAGTCCACGGGGATCAGGGCTTCTTCCAGCTCTCCCGCGTCGGCCATTTTCTGAAATTCGGACAGGGTTTTGGCCTCTTCCAGAACAAACTGTCCCGAGCGAATGCGGATCAGGCTCTCCATCGTTCCGCCGCAGCCGAGGCGCTGACCGATATCATGACAGAGGGTACGAATATAAGTCCCCCTGGAACAGTTCACCCTCAATTTGACCCTTGGAAGGTCCATCTCTTCGATTTGAATGGAATATATTTTCACCCGCCGGCTGCTGCGTTCCACTTCCTTTCCGGCCCTGGCCAGATCGCACAGCTTCTTTCCGTTCACTTTCAGCGCGGAATACATGGGCGGAATTTGATCGTAGTCCCCCACAAAGGAGAGTATCGCCTCCCGTACCGCTTCTTCCGCCGCCAGGACAGGCCTTTCTTCCAGCGTCTTTCCGGATACATCCTGGGTATCCGTCGTCCGCCCCAGCAAAAGCGCCGCCCGGTATTCCTTATCCTTATCGGTCAAAAGATCGCAGACTTTCGTGGCGTTCCCCAGACAGACCGGAAGTACCCCGGACGCATCCGGGTCCAGGGTACCTGTGTGGCCGATCTTTTTCTGTTTGCAGATTCCACGGAGCTTCGCCACCACATCGTGGGAAGTGAAGCCCGGTTCTTTATAGACATTGAGGATTCCGTTCATGAAACCTCTTCCTTTCATGCTCCCAGTTGTTTTTCAATATGTAAAGACAGGTTGTTGATGCAGTCATAATAAGTACCCCGCAGCGTACAGCCCGCCGCTCTGACATGTCCGCCGCCGCCGAAATAAGAGGCCACTGCAGCCACGTCCACCCGTCCGTTGGAGCGCATGCTGACCTTATATTCCTGAGATCCCGTCTGATACATGAAAATCGCACACTCCACGCCTTTGATAATACGCAGCTGACTCACGATTCCCTCCAGGTCTTTCGGCAGCGCGTTATAGAAGTCCATGGTCTTTTTATCGATGGCGCTGACGATACATCTGCCATCCATAAACAGGATGCTCTCCAAAAGCGCCCTTCCCAGGATCTGATTCTGTACATAGGTCTTTTCATAAAACGTCTCGTCGATCAGCCTGGAAAAATCGAATCCATAGGAAATCAGCTTCGCGGCCGTCCGAAGGGTTTGGGGAGTCGTATTGGAATACTGAAAAACCCCGGTATCATGAGCGATTCCCATATAAATGGCCTTTGCGATGGTGGCATCCATCAGGTTTTCCTCCATCAGATCATAGACGAGTTCGCTGGCGGAGCTGGCGTTGGGATCCACGTAGTTCACCTGGCCGCAGCCCCTGGCATTGCTGATATGATGATCGATATTGATCGTCTTTTTCGCCGTTTTAAAATACTTCTCCGCTGCGCCCAACCGATCGCTGGCCGTATCCACCGCGATGAATACGTCGTAACAAACATCCTGACTGCAGTCCGTTTTCACTTCTTCGATCCCGTCGATGCAGGAAAATATTTCGGCCGGCTGTTCCAGGTAAACGTCCGTCCTGGCCTCCGGCATCGCCTTTTTCAAGTAAAGATACAGGCCCATGCAGGAACCGATGCAATCTCCGTCCGGCCTCACATGGCCGCTGATTGCGATCTTGCCGGCGCCCTTAAGCTCCTCCAGAATCCTCAACATTCTCTGCCTCCCCGCCTTTTTTGGCACGTTGGTCCGCCATAACCCGGTCGATCTTATAAGACATATCTACGCCATAGGCAATGGACTGATCCATAATGAACTGAATTTCGGGCGTATTGCGCAGATTGACTTCCCTGGCCAGGCGACCGCGGATGAATCCTTCCGCGCTTCTGAGCCCCGCCAGAGTGTTTTTCTGCGCTTCTTCATCGCCCAGTACGCTGATATATGCCTTCGCGCTCTTCAAGTCCGGCGCCACTTCCACCGAAACGACGCTGGTCATGGCGCTGATCCGGGGATCCTTGATCTCTCCCCGGATCACCTCCGCCAGAACGCGCTGCACTTCGCCGTTGATCCTGTTATTTTTTACGCTGTTCTTTCTCATTAAAACCACTTCCTTTAGCGCGGCACTTCCACCATCACATAGGCTTCCACAATATCCAGCTCCTGCATCTTGTCGAAGCCTTCGAACACCAGACCGCATTCGAATCCGGCCTTCACTTCCTTCACATCGTCCTTAAACCGCTTCAGAGATGCCAGAGCGCCTTCGTAAATCTGCTCTCCTTCCCTGGAGATCCTCACCTTGCATCCTCTGGTGAATACGCCGTCCAGCACATAGGAACCTGCGATATTTCCGATGGCGGAGGCGTGGAAAATCTGACGCACTTCCGCGTGGCCGATGACCTTTTCCTCGAAAATGGGATCCAACATCCCCTTCATCGCAGCTTCGATGTCTTCGATCGCCTGATAGATTACCCTGTAAAGGCGAATGTCCACACCTTCCAGTTCCGCCGTCGCCTTCGCCGTAGCGTCAGGGCGCACGTTGAAACCGATGATGATAGCATTGGACGCGCTTGCAAGCGTGACGTCGGACTCGTTGATGGCTCCCACTCCGCCGTGGATACATTTCACCACCACTTCTTCGTTGGAGAGCTTCGTCAGACTCTGTTTCACCGCTTCCACGCTGCCCTGCACATCGGCCTTGACGATCAGGTTGAGTTCCTTTAAATTGCCCTCCTGAATCTGGCTGAACAGATCGTCCAGCGACATTCTGGAACGGGTTTCCTCCAGTTTCTTCTCCTTATTCTGCTCGATGAACGCCGCCGCATAAGATTTCGCTTCCTTATCGCTCTCGTGAGCCAGGAAGACATCGCCCGCATCCGGAACATCGGAAAGGCCCAGGATTTCCACCGGGGTAGACGGGCCTGCTTCCTTCACCCTTCTGCCCTTGTCGTCGATCATCGCGCGCACCTTGCCGCTAGAAGAACCCGCGGAGATAAAGTCCCCTACATGGAGAGTTCCCTTCTGCACGAGCACGCTGGCGACAGGACCGCGGCCTTTATCCAGCTGCGCCTCCAGCACGATTCCTCTCGCCTTACGGTTCGGGTTCGCCTTCAGTTCCATCACTTCCGCAGTCAGGAGGATCATTTCCAGAAGCTGCTGCAGCCCTTCTCCCGTCTTGGCGGATACCGGAACGAATACGGTGCTGCCGCCCCAGTCTTCCGCGATCAGGCCGTATTCCGTGAGTTCCTGTTTCACCCGATCCACATTGGCATTGGGTTTATCGATCTTGTTTACCGCTACGATGATTTCAATTCCCGCAGCTTTCGCATGGTTGATCGCTTCCACAGTCTGAGGCATGACGCCGTCGTCCGCAGCCACCACCAGTACCGCGATATCCGTGGAGTTGGCGCCGCGCATACGCATCGCGGTGAAGGCTTCGTGTCCGGGCGTATCCAGGAAAGTGATCCTCTGTCCGTTGATCTGCACCGTATACGCTCCGATATGCTGGGTGATACCTCCGGCTTCCTTATCCGTCACATTGGTTTTGCGAATCGCATCGAGCAGGGATGTTTTTCCGTGATCCACATGACCCATGACGCAGATGACGGGAGGTCTGGAAATCATATCCTCTTCCTTCTCTTCGTCTTCTTTCAACAGCTCTTCGATCACGTCCACCTTGACTTCCTTCTCGCAGATAATATCGTAATCGATCGCGATATTCTCCGCATCTTCATAGGAAATCTCCTGATTGACGGTAACGATCTTGCCCTGCAAAAACAGCTTCTTGATAATGGCCGCAGGCTGCATCTTCATCTTGTCTGCCAGATCCTTGATGGTGATGGTATCCGGGATCGTGATGACCTTGATCGCCTCTTCCGGCTCGGCCGGCTTGGGTTCGGGCTTGATAAAGCGCCCTGCCCTGTTCTTGCCGCTCTTCAGTTTTGCTGCGCTGTCCTCTTCATAAATCGCATCCTTCTTGGACTTGCGGTCGCGATCCTGCTGGCTCTGCCTTCTGTCGTCGCGGCGCTTTTCCGCATCCTTCGCAGGAACCTCCGCCGCAAATCCCTTCCCTGCTGCCGGCTTTCTGAACTTATTGTCCTGCCTGCTGTCGCCGCCCGAAGGCCTGCCGCTATTCGAGCCAGGCCGCCCAGCGCCCGCGCCAGGACGACCAGCGCCTCCAGAACGGCTATAGCCCTGACCATCCCGGCTTCCCGTCCCATAGCCCGGACGGTTCTGATCCTTTCTCGACCCGTTACCGCCCTGGTTTCTGTCCTGACCGTTTCTTTGGCCGCCGTTCCTGCCCTGTCCGCGGTTCTGGTCTCTGTTTCCATCATTTCTGTCGCTTCTCCCCGAAGTCGCGCGGTTCTGGTCTCCGCGGCCTCCCGAAAACTGTCCGGCGGATCTGTCGCCCCTGACGGACGCGCCGCCCGCGCTCTGACGTTCCACATGCTGTTCGCTGCGGATCGCGCGCTGAGGCTGTGCGCTGCTTTCTTCTTTTTTCTGTGCCTCGATTTCCGCTATGCGAGCCGCGCGCTGCGCTGCGGCGGCTTTCTCTGCGGCCTCTTTCGCCGCGCGCTCCCGGCTCAGCAGCTTTTCATCCGGCATGACGGGCTGGGAAGGCTTGGTCAGAGGCCGGATCAAAGGACGGTTTTCCAGCCGCGCGCTGTTATTCCCGCCGCGCTTATTGTTATTGTTTCCCTGCCGGCCGCCGTTTTTAGCCTCATTTCCCCGGCCTTCATTCCCTCTTCCGCCGCTTCTTCTGTCATTGTTTCCGCTGCCGCTATTTCTCATTCGGCTGTTCTGAGGATTATTGACAACGATGATCGTCTTCGACTTCTTATGCGGCTTTCCCGCCGCTTTCGCGTTCGCCGCTTCCGATTTCGTGTTCGATGCTTCCGCTCTATTATTCGATGCTTCCGATTTTTCCACCTGTGTCATCCTTTCTGTGTTTCCCTGTTTTTCTTCCGCCTTCGGAGCCGCCGGCGGGGCAAAGCGTTTCTTCACCCAGTCGATCGCATCTCCTTCCACACAGCTCGCGGGCGCTTTTACATCCAGCCCCCGCCCCTGCAGGAATTCGATGATATCCTTGCTCGTCGTATTCAACTCTTTCGCGAGTTCATGCACTCTCATTTTTGCCATGCTGCTACCTCCGTCTCACTCCCCGTCTCTTCCAGATGCTTCTTCAGGTTCTGCGCGAATCCTCCGTCGGTCACAGCCAGGGACGCCCTCATTTCCTTGCCCATGGCGTGCCCCAGTTCCTCTTTCGTCCCGTATTCATAATACGGCACACGGTAATATTCGCACATATTACGGAAGTTTTTTTTCGTGTTCGCCGAGGCATCCGCCCCCAGCAAAACCAGCTGTGCACGGCCCTCCTTGACGGCTTTTTCCGTCATGAATTCGCCGCTCACCAGCCGTCCTGCTCTGGTCGCGAGCCCCAGCAGAGAAAAGATTTTATTCGGTACCACTCTCACCAAACTCCTTCTCCAGGTTCTGATAAACCTCATCTGGAATATTCATTTTGAAGGAGCGTTCCAGGCCTTTGTTCTTTTCCGCCTTTTTCAGGCAGTCCAGATTCCGGCACAGATATGCGCCCCTGCCGTTCTTTCTACCTGTCATATCCAGCACGATCGGGCCCTCCGGCGTCTTCAGGACTCTCATCATTTCCTTCTTGCCCTTCATTTCGCCGCAGCCCACGCACATTCTCATGGGGATCTTTTTATTCATCGCGCTCATCCTGTTCTTCGGACTCCGGCTGCGGAGCTTCCTCCGCAGGATCCGCTTCTTCGTTTATCGGATACTCTTCGCTGTCCCCGGAGTATTCTTCCTCGTCATACTCCTCGTCATAGTCGTCTTCCTCATCGTAATCCAGATAATCCTCATAGCGGAAACCGGGCGCATCCTTCGCCTGGGTCTCGCTCTTAATATCGATCTTATAGCCGGTCAGGCGGGCTGCCAGACGGGCATTCTGTCCTTCCTTGCCGATCGCCAGAGACAGCTGATAATCCGGCACCACTACCTTTGCGGTACGCTCCTCCGGATCCGCGAAGACCGCCACGATCTTCGCCGGGGAAAGGGCGTTCTGTATCAGGTTGCCGGGATTTTCATCCCAGTTGACGATGTCGATCTTTTCGCCCCGCAGCTCATCTACGATGGCGTTGACTCTGGAACCGTTGACTCCCACGCAGGCGCCTACCGGATCCACGTTGGGATTATTGGACCAAACGGCCATCTTGGTGCGGCTTCCCGCTTCCCGCGCGATGCTCTTAATCTCCACCGTACCGTCGCGAATCTCCGTCACCTCCGCTTCGAACAGGCGCTTCACCAGCTCGGGATGGGTCCGGCTCACCAGGATTCTGGGGCCTTTGGGAGTATTTTTCACTTCCAGGATGTATACCTTGATGCGTTCCGTGGGTTTGAACACCTCGCCGCGCACCTGCTCGCTTTCATTTAAGATCGCATCTGCCTTGCCCAGGTTGATGCTGATGTTGTGTCCCAGATAACGCTGCACCACGCCGGTTACCACGTCTTTTTCCTTCTCGAAATACTGGTTGTAGATGACGCTTCTTTCCTCTTCGCGGATTTTCTGCAGGATCACGTTCTTGGCATTCTGGGTGGCGATCCGGCCGAATTCTTTGGATTTGATCTCTACATGAATGATGTCTCCCACATTCGCCTGCTTGGAGATCTCGCGGGCCTGCTCCAGAGGGATCTGCAGGCAATCGTCCTCCACATCATCCTCGGTCTCAACCACTTCTTTTTCGGCGTAACACAAAAAGTCGCAGGTATCCCGGTCGATCTCCACCTTCACGTTATCCGCTTTTCCAAAATGCTGCTTGCAGGCGGTGATCAGGGAATTTTCGATGGCCTCGAACAGCGTATCCTTGCTGATCTCCTTCTCCTTCTCCAGTATATCCAGTGCTTCTTTCAATTCCTTGTTCATTTCGTCCTCCATTTCGCCTCTTTTGGGCTAAGATCTCTTAAAAGTCAAGCGCAAGCCGAATCAGGGCCACGTCTTTTCTGTCGAACGTCCGATCTCCCTGAGCCGTCTGTATCGTAACGGATTGTGCATCGAATTCTTTCAATGTTCCGGCAAATTCCCTGCATTTCTCAACGGGTTTGTACAGGCGGATCTCCACTTCTTCTCCCAGGCTCTTCTGCAGATGCTTCTCCTTTTTCAGCGTCCGTCCCAGCCCCGGGGAACTCACTTCCAGAATGTAGGCGTCCTCGATAAAATCCTCCTCATCCAGGCGGTCGGACAGCGTCCGGCTCACCCGTTCGCAGTCGTTGATATCCACGCCTCCCGGCTTATCGATATATGCCCGCAAATACCAGTCGCTGCCTTCCTTTACATATTCCACGTCGTAGATTTCCACGCCGTTTTCCTCCGCGATCGGAAGCAGAAGTTCTTCCGCCCTGGTCTCATATGTTTCTCTTCTCGACATCCATCCACCTTCCCTGTTGAACGCAAAACGCGCATCTTTACCGGAGCTTTTTCACCGCCCGGGAACCTGCAGAAGTCCCCCATGCAACAAAGAAGAGTGGGCCTTCAACCCACTCTTACTCCAGTAACATTCTAGCATCACATTTATGATAACACGGTCTTCCATAATATGCAAGCGCTTTTGAAAAAAAAGCTCTCCGAAAGTCCTTCTCGTACTTCCGGAGAGCCCCCTTTCATTCGATCCCGCCAGTTTTATTTGTAGTTGACGATCTTGCCGAAGTCAGCCTTCAGGGAAGCGCCGCCAACCAGGCCGCCGTCGATATCGGGCTGTGCGAACAGCTCCGCAGCGTTGCCGGCATTGACGGATCCGCCGTACTGGATGCGAACCGCTTCCGCAGTGTCCGTATCATACATCTCCGCGATGCAGTCGCGGATGCCTTTGCAGACCTCTTCCGCCTGCTCTGTGGTAGCGGTCTTGCCGGTGCCGATCGCCCAGATGGGCTCGTAAGCGATGACCATTCCTTTGACCTGATCAGCGGTCACGCCAGCCAGGTCGGATTTGATCTGCAGTCTGATCCAGTCCATGGTAACGCCCATTTCTCTCTGCTCCAGAGATTCGCCGCAGCACAGGATCGGGGTCAGGCCCGCTTCCAGAGCCTTCTTCACCTTCTTGTTCAGCATACAGTCACACTCTTTGAAGTAATCGCGTCTCTCGGAATGTCCGATGATCACATACTTCACGCCGGCATCTACCAGCATCTCAGCGGAGATTTCGCCGGTATAAGCGCCTTTGTCTTCAAAGTACATGTTCTCGGCGCCCACTTCCACATTGGTTCCCTTCACCGCTTCCACGACGGGAACGATATCGATGGCGGGAACGCAGTAGACCACGTCCACATCATCGGACTTTACCAGATCCTTTAAAGTACTGCACAGTTCTACCGCCTGGCTGGGAGTCATGTTCATCTTCCAGTTGCCGGCAACGATTTTCTTTCTAGCCATTTTCAGCTGGCCTCCTTTATTAAAAATATATGCTCTCTTATTTGTCGTCAGCAGCCGCAACGCCGGGAAGTTCCTTACCTTCCAGGAATTCCAGGGAAGCGCCGCCGCCGGTGGAGATGTGGCTCATCTTATCCGCAAAGCCCAACTGGTTGACAGCCGCTGCGGAATCGCCGCCGCCGATGATGGTCGTCGCATCCGTCTCCGCCAGCGCTTTCGCTACCGCGATGGTACCTTTCGCCAGAACGGGGTTCTCGAATACGCCCATAGGTCCGTTCCATACCACGGTCTTCGCGGTCTTTGCAGCCTCCGCATACAATTCTGCGGTCTTGGGGCCGATATCCAGGCCCAGCTGGTCTGCAGGCATGTTCTCCACGTCCACATAGCTCACTTCGATCTGCGCATCGATGGGATCCGGGAACGCGGGAGCGATGGCGGTATCAACAGGAAGCAGCAGCTTCTTGCCCAGCTTCTCCGCCTTGTCCATCATCTCTTTGCAGTAATCGATCTTGGTGTCATCCACCAGGGATTTACCCACTTCCATGCCTTTCGCCTTGAGGAAGGTGAACGCCATACCGCCTCCGATGATCAGGGTATCGCACTTCTCCAGCAGGTTGGAAATCACATTCAGCTTATCCGCCACTTTAGCGCCGCCCAGGATTGCCACGAAGGGCCTTACCGGATTCTCCACCGCATTGCCCAGGAAGTTGATCTCCTTCTGCATCAGATAGCCGACTACGTTGGAGCCGCCTTTTGCGGAGATATACTTGGTCACGCCGGCCACGGATGCATGCGCTCTGTGGGAGGAACCGAATGCGTCGCACACGTAGTCGTCAGCCAGATCCGCCAGCTCTTTGCTGAACTCCTCGCCGTTTTTGGTTTCTTCCGCGCCGCGGAAACGGGTGTTCTGCAGCAGGATCACATCTCCGTCCTTCATTTCTGCAACCGCCTCGGTAGCCGCTTCGCCGGTCACATGATAGTCGGGAATGAATTTCACTTCCTTGCCCAGCTTCTCGGACAGTCTCACCGCTACGGGAGCGAGAGATTCGCCTTCGTTGGGGCCGTTCTTTACCTTGCCCAGATGGGAGCAAAGGATGACTTTGCCGCCGTCGTCGATCAGCTTCTGGATGGTGGGCAGCGCCGCCACGATACGGGTTTCATCGGTGATAACGCCGTTTTTCAGCGGAACGTTGAAGTCGCATCTGACCAGGACTCTTTTGCCCTTTACGTTGATATCATCAACAGATTTTTTGTTTAAGCCCATGTTGGAATCCTCCTTAAAATACTTTTGGGAATATGTGCGAATAAACGCCTTCATCACGGCAGGAAGCGTGTTTCCCCCCGTGGAAAAAAGGATCCGGTCCTCATCAGACCGGACCCTTAAATGAGCCTGTGTCTACAGTTCGGACAAAGTGCGGATTAAACGTTCAGCAGTTTGCCGAAGTGTTTGATGGTGCGAACCATCTGGCTGGTATAGGAGTTTTCGTTGTCGTACCAGGAAACAACCTGTACTTCGGAGAGCTCGTCGTCGATGGGCAGAACCATGGTCTGGGTAGCGTCGAACAGGGAGCCGTATCTCATGCCGATGATATCGCTGGATACGATCTCATCCTCATTGTAGCCGAAGGACTCGTTGGAAGCTGCCTTCATCGCTGCGTTGATGGATTCCTTGGTAGGATTGCCCTTTACGACAGCGGTCAGGATCGTGGTGGAACCCGTAGGGGTAGGAACGCGCTGTGCGGAACCGATCAGCTTGCCGTTGAGCTCAGGGATAACCAGGCCGATTGCCTTAGCTGCGCCGGTGCTGTTGGGAACGATGTTCACAGCTGCTGCGCGGGATCTTCTCAGATCGCCTTTTCTCTGAGGGCCGTCCAGAGTCATCTGATCGCCGGTGTAAGCGTGAATGGTGCACATGATACCGGACTGAATCGGGAAGGAGTCGTTCAGAGCCTTCGCCATGGGAGCCAGGCAGTTGGTCGTGCAGGATGCAGCGGAGATGATGGTATCTTCGTTGGTCAGCGCTTCATGGTTAACATTGTAAACGATGGTAGGAAGGTCGTTGCCCGCAGGAGCGGAGATCACAACATGTTTAGCGCCCGCATCGATATGAGCCTGAGCCTTCGCTTTGGAAGTGTAGAAGCCGGTGCACTCCAGAACTACGTCAACACCGATCTCGCCCCAGGGCAGCTCTGCTGCGTTAGCCTTCGCATAGATCTTGATTTCCTTGCCATCAACAGTGATAGAATCTTCGCCGGCCGTAACCTTGTCAGCCAGCGCATATCTGCCCTGTGTGGAGTCATATTTCAGTAAGTGAGCCAGCATCTTAGGGGATGTCAGGTCGTTGATCGCAACGATCTCAAAACCTTCTGCTCCGAACATCTGTCTGAAAGCCAGACGACCAATACGGCCAAAACCATTGATTGCTACTTTTACTGCCATTTTAGTTTCCTCCTGAAAATGATTTTTACTCTTTTGTCAGGCTGCTCCTACTTTTGGGCAGAGTGCTTGACAAAATTTTATCAGCACAATTATTCTACCTAATTTGTGTTCAAATATCAAGATGTAAATTCAAAATTATTGGAAATCGCAGGGAACTTTACCTTTCTTTTATGGTATACTTACAGTCGCAGGACGAGCGGCTCCCGCCTCTGTCCCGCAACTTTCAGCAAAAGGAGAATACGCTATGTCAATCAGAGCCGATTATCATCTTCACTCCCACTTTTCCGGAGATTCCGAGGCGCCCATGGAGGATATGATCCGGCGCGCTATCGAACTCGGATATACGGAATTGTGCTTTACGGAACATATGGATCGGGACTTTCCCGTGCAGGAAGATCTCCCTGCGGGCACGTTCGAGGTCAACACGGATTCCTACCTTTACGATCTTCTCCGATACCGGAAAAAATACGGGGATCGGATCCGGATCAACTTCGGCGTTGAGCTCGGGCTGCAACCCCAGGTATCACAGGAAAACGCCCGCTATATCCGCTCTTACGATTTCGATTTCGTCATCGCCTCCACCCACGTGGTGGATCACAGGGATCCGGGGTATCCGGAGTACTATGACGGCATCTCGGACGAGGAAGGTTACCGGGCTTATTTTCAGGAGATCCTCAACTCGGTCCGCTCCTTTTCCGACTACGACGTCTACGGGCATCTGGACTACGTGATCCGCTACAGCCGCTCCAGAGACCGGGGTTACTCCTATGAAAAATATGCGGATCTGTTCGATCCGATTCTGGAGACGCTCATCGCAAACGGCAAGGGCATCGAGCTCAACACCGGCGGCTTCCGCAAGGGGCTAAAGGAATTCCATCCCTGCAACGGCGTGCTCAGGGCCTATCGCGCCAAAGGCGGGGAAATCATCACCGTGGGTTCTGACGCCCACCGCCCGGAGGATATGGGCAGCCATTTCGCCCTGGCAGCGGAAACGCTGAAAGAATGCGGTTTTTCCTACTACTGTACCTTCGAAAAAAGAAGGCCCTCATTCCACAGGCTCTGATCCCGCAGCCGCGGCCGCGCCACCTTTTGCGCGCGGCTGCGGCGCCGTCATCGAATCGCGTCATTGCGCCGTGCAGTTGCGATAATCGTTCTGCAGCGCCGAAAGCCGCTCCGCAAGGCGGCGCCGGCTCAACTCTCCTTCGCCGTCCCTGCGTTCCTCCCCGGCGTGCAGGATAAACGCAGCGTCTTCCGACTCTCTCCAGGCCAGATCGCAGGCCTCCATCCGCTTCTCGAATTCCAGTGAGATCTGATAGAAATCCGGGTTATCCGCCAAAAACGCCACATATCCCTGTTCTCCCAGCCCGAGCCGTTTGGCGGCGAGAAACTGAAGGGCGCTTTCCTTCGTCCGCAACAGCCTCCACGCCTGCAAAAAGGCGTCCGCAGCCCGTTCAAACCAGAACAGCTGAGCGCAGGCTGTCCCCAGGCTGTGATAGACCTTTCCCAGAAAGGCGGGATCCATTCCCCGGAATTCCCGGGCGAGCCCGTCGTATTCCCGGATGGCCAGAACGAATTTCCTGCATTCCAGGAAATAATCCCCCCTGGCTTTGGCCCGTTGGGCCTGACTGGAATTTTCGTTAATGCGCAGGATCTTCTCCACCTGCTGTTCCTGCTGTTTCGTACAGTAACCGGTATAATCGAGCAGCGCTCCGACAAAAGCCGTCACAGGATCTTTTTCCCGGGTGGCCGCAAAGAGCTGACGGGCCAGATCCGGAAGACCGCACTGCTCCCCAACCCACGCTGCCAGCTTTTCGTCCAGAACCTCCGGCTCCAGGAGCCACGCGTTTTCCTGGACGAAATAGCAGAGTTCTTCCACATTCCAGATATGAACCCTGGCCCTCTCGAAATACCAGGGCACTTCAGCATTTTTCCCCAGACACAGATATACCCGTCCCATCGTCTCTCCTTTCGATCCCTAGGCGAGAGAAAACGTCTCTTCCCAAAACTGATGCGTCGCCGGATAGAACTCTCCGAACCCCAGATCCTCCATGTTGATTCGAACCGTATCCACATCCGTCATATCCACGCGCATGCGGATCCTGGTCATCCGGGCAGGGCGTTTGGCCAGCCCTTTTAACGCGATCAATACCTCCCTCACTTCCCGCCCGTTCAAAGGGGTAACGCGCAGGGAAAAGCCGTTTTCCTCCTCCAGCAAAAATTCGACTTCCTTCTTCGCCTCATACCAGTTGGTTCCCGCATCCAGAAGGGCCAAATAGGCGTCCTGCCCGCGCCGCTGCACATGCATTCCCACGTTGGCTTTGATCATGTCCCTGCCCAGAAAAGCGTAGTCCGCAGACAGCCTGGAAGCCGACAGCCGCTCTCTGGCTGCGTAACAGGCGCCTTTGCTGTAGAGATTGTTTCCCAGAAACACCCTCCTGCCCTGGCAGAGCAGCTTTAAAGATTCCCGATACCATTCCCCTTCGAAACCTTCCCCGATCAGATAGACCGTCGACACGGTTCTGTCCCGGAGCACCTGCCCCACCGCATCCGCAAAGTACCGGTCGAGCTTGCCCTTCCGGCGTTCCTCTTCCTCTTCGTTTCCGGTGGCTTCCAACCGGCGCACATGGAGGAACGACGCCTCCTCCACAAACACCGCCGTAGGCGTGGTCCGCCGATTTGCCGTAAAGAGAAACGTTTTCAGAGAGGATCCGGAAAAATCGCACAAAAGGACGTCGTGAATCCACAGTTCCTCCGGCTGGCTGATATTATAATAGAAAAAACTCTCGGCTCTTCCGATCACATACAGCCTGGCTCCTTTCAGTCCCAGCAGGGATCCCGCCTGAGTCAGGGCTTCGATGACCGGCCCGGTCACTTCTGCTACCGTGAAAACGAAGGCGCGAATCCGGCCCAGCGGGAGGATTGGATTGAGCAAAGACAGCGTCCGCTTCAAAAACAGGGAGAGCAACGCCACCGGATCATAGGATTTCCCGTCCAAAAATACCGTCTCTTTCAGGGACGCCTTTTCCAGAAGATCCGTCACGGGAAGAGCCTCCCCCCTCTCCACGCTTTCTTCCGCCTCTTTCCCATACAGCCACAGATCCCGATCGGTGCACCTGGCCAAAAGCGCGGGAATCAGAAACTGCTCTTCTCCCGCCACCTGGCTGACGGTCTCCGGCTGTTTGGATCCCGGCAGGCAATAGCTGATCTGAGCGCCCCGGCCATCGAAATCATATCCCACCACCGCGCCGGAAGCGCCCGATCCGATCTCCCGCTCTCTGTTTCCCAGAAACATGCTCTCTCTCCTTCCGCTTTCTTCCGCTCCCGTCCTCTTTTCCTCCGTCGCTTCAGTCCTCTTTCAGGGGGAAGAACAGTCGGTCCGCGCAAAAATCCATGTACAGGTAGCGGTTTAACAGCTCCAGTCCCTGCCACCCGCCTGCCAGCTGCCGGGCAGAAACCGCACACAACATTCCGTAACGGCCTTCTTCGGCCGGGTCGCTTTCAACCGCCTTCAAAATACCGCTCTCCTTCCTCAGCCCCGGATTCTCCTCCGCTGTGATGAAGTACTGAAGGGATTCCCCGGGGAAGAGGATGAAAGACATCGCGTAGATACCCTCGTACAGATGAGGCATCCGTGCGCTCACATATTCGGCCCCCCCGCCCTTTTCGGGCAGGAGACGCCAGTGCAGGCAAATCCCCTCTTCCGGCGCCCCGTAATAGACGACGAAAGTCTTGTCCTGCAAAAATTCCGCGCCCGGAATCAGCCGGGCGAACTCCCGCAGCGCCGGCAGCTGAATCCCTTTTTCCAAAAGACGGCTGCCCATTCGCTTGACCGCCTCTTCCGCGGCCGCATCCATAGCGTCCCTGTTCTTGGCAAAATACTGTAAAACCGAGATCCGGCACAGATCCGTGAGGGGCTCACCATTTTTTTCCATCCGCAGCATATCGTGAATCATATAGCGGTGAACAGGCTGTCCTTCCATCACGCCGCTGTAGGCGCACCGATGCAGGAAGGCTCCTTCCAGCCCGCTCCTGCCGCCCTCCGCCACATACTGCCGCAGCAGATCCATCCGCTCGGTCACGTCCTGGCCGGTATAAAGCAGCTGCTCCATAATCCGCTCGCACAGCGGGTAAGTATCGATGCCGAAGCCTTCTGCAGCCGCCTTTAACGCTTCCATTTCCCGGACGCTGCCCTCATAGCGCTCCGTCAGCTGTCTCAGTATGCAGGCATCGTATTTCCTGTGGACGACGGACGCATAGCACAGCCGCGTCATCTCCGGCTCCTCGCGATACCTTCCCTGATCCAGAAGACGGCTGCACAGGCGCAGCAGCACCCTCGGATCCTGCTTATCCGGATCCAACTGTTTCTGCCATTCATACGCCTTCTCGTACATTCCCTGCAGCGCCAGATATCGGACGATCTCCGTCCGATCTCCGGGCTCGATATCTTCCGGGTTCAGCCGTCCCAGCAGGAGGCTCAAATCCCGGGGGCGATCCTGCTCTTCGAAATACCGGAGCAGAGCGATCCGCAATTTCCTTCCGAATCCCTTTTCCAGAAACGGTTCCGCCACCACGGTCATGCTGGCCTCCTCGTTTTCCGGACAAACCTGCGGGTCGGCGGGATCCGTGACCGCAAGGGCCAGGCCCGTTACGTCCTCAGCCAGCCCCAGAATCTCCTTCTCGAACTCCTCTCCCGGATCCGCAAACAGCGGCGTCATGGAGGCCTTCCCGTTCAGCAGCTCCCGCCCCCCGGACTCGTCTTCCCAAAACACCTGATCCATGCGGCTGTAAAGATCCACACAGGCTTTTCCTCCCTGCATGGCGTAAATTTTTTCTCCTTTCAGCCTGGCGTATACGACCGCTATCCTGCCTTTGGCCTTATCGGGAGCCTTCACCTCTACGCTGCACAGCAGGGAAGCCAGCTGATCGAGCGCTTCTTTGGGCAGTTCCCTCGGTTTGAGCACACGGCGATACAGCCATGCCAAATCCCTGCTGATCCTTCCTTTGGAGAGTTGGTCTTCCACAAAGCGATCGATCTGAGGGCGATAAGTCAGATAGAGGTCCGTATCCTCATCCCTGTGTCTTTCCACACCGGCATATAACCACGCGGCATGTTCATAGTCCAGGTTGCTCTGAAAGGCGAAATACAGGAGGGCCTGCCTGGGGATCTTCCCTTCCCGCTCCAGATCCACGCTCATCAAATAATGCTCGTACAGCCGGGCGATGCGCAGCTCCTTCTTCACTCCCCTGTAGTACCAGGGATACCAGGCCGGCCCGGTCTTTCCGCCTTTGATCAGCAGGGTGCATATCGCCTGCAATACCTCCACATCGGGTTTCTTCTCCCAGGCGAGCTTCAAAATCCTGAACAGGACGGGATCGTAATACTTCTCCCTGCCGATCAGATCCGCCGCATGCCCGGCCAGCGCCCTGCCCAGAATCCCGTTTCTGGCCCCATACATCAGCACTCTTTTTTCGATTCCCCCCACCTTGTTCAGAAGCACGGGGCGGCTGTTCATCAGCTGCACCGCTTCCAGATACAAAAGGGGGCTGGTACACCCTTCTGAAAACCGGCGTTCCAGAAAAGCCCACTTCCTGCCGGGACTGCGGTCGAGCTCCGGTGCCAGGAACAAAAGGAGCCAGGCTATCCTCCACTCCCCCGGGTTCTGCTCGAACAGTTCCCGCACCTTTTGCTGCACCTTCTGTCCGTAGGCTTCCTCCCTGTTATACAAAGTGGTCAAATACAGGTAATAGCAGAAGACGGCCGGATCCTCCTGTCTGGATTTCAGCTGCACGCGGTTCAAAATCCAGCCCGCTTCCTCCATCTTGTCTTCCGTCATGAGAATCTGAGCCATAAAGAGCCGGGGGATCGGGCTCTGCGGAATCAGATGGGAGATCTCCTCCACGCACTCCCTCGCCTTCGTCCTCCACTCTTCCGGATCCATCCGCTTCATCCGCAGCTGTTCATACAGGCGAACCAGCCGGACGTCTGCCGCCCGCAGCGCTCTTCCTTTTCCATCCTTTTCCCCGGTTCCCGGAGCCCGCTTAACGGCTGTGATCTCCACCGTGAAACTTCCGTAAAGCGAGCTGAATGTGACTTCGCCGAAATTGCGTCCGGCGTGCATCCTCCCCTCCTCCAGAAAGACGGGGACCCTGCACAGATTCCCCAGAAAATCATCCTCTCCGATCCAGCTCCTTTCCACGGACAGAAAATCTCCTCGGGCCTTCACCGACAACCGCACCGGCCCCCAGCCGTTTTTCAGGATCTGTATCTCTTCGCTGATGTGCCCCCTTACGTCTTCGACTGCGATCTGGCGGCGGACGGGCTCAAAGGCGATGGGCTGCTTCCTGTTCACCGCCACCAGAAAGCGCTCTACATTGTCCTCATTGCCTGCATTGGCCCCAAATCCCCTGTACAAAGCGAACAGCTCTTCTCCCTGTTTTTGGCAGAGCCGGCGCATATCCTCAGTATAGAAAAATTTGACGGCTTCCCGCCAGGAAGTGCGCGCCAAATTGGCAAATTGAGACAGGTTGCCGATCCTGCCCAGAGTGCTCTCTCCCTCCCGCTCCAGAACGGAGACCGTCCAGAGCAGTTCGTATTCCCCGCAGTTGGACACAATAAAAAAGCGGCCGCTGCGCGTCTCGCCCTCCTGCATGCCGACCGTATCAAACCGGTACTCGATCTGTTCTGCGCCGCCGCTAAAAAAGGGAGTCAGGCACTGCATCCGTCCGTCGGAAGAAGAGAGAAAACCTTCCGTCCGCCCTCCCGCAGTGCTCTCGATTGTGAAATAGCCTTCCAGCTTCTGATCCGGCAATCCTGCAAGCTCTACCCGCTTTGTGGAAAAATTCAGCTGTCCCTCCGCCTTCCTCCAGCCCTCCGCCAGAATCCGATCCCGCATTTCCCGCATCTTACCGCCTCCTGCCGTCCAAACACCTGTTTCCTGTTTTTTTATTGTACTCTATTTTATTTTTTCGCGCAACCGCTGCTTGACTTTCTGTTCATTCAGCAGTATCATTGTACTAAGTTAGTAATACATTTGAAATTTGAAGAAAGGAGCAAGGAGAATGGCATGGACACTGCAATCGGATCGCCCTATTTACGCGCAGCTGGTGGAGCGACTTAAGACTGAAATCGTTTCCGGCGTTTATCCGCCGGGCGGACGGCTTCCCAGCGTCCGGGAGCTGGCTGCCACAGCCAGCGTCAATCCCAACACGATGCAGAAGGCGTTCGCCGAACTGGAGCGAACCGGACTGATTATCACGATGCGTACCAGCGGACGCGTCGTTACGGAGGATACAGCCA
This sequence comes from Clostridiales bacterium, assembly GCA_003343625.1. Taxonomy (GTDB): domain Bacteria; phylum Bacillota; class Clostridia; order Lachnospirales; family Lachnospiraceae; genus Gallintestinimicrobium; species Gallintestinimicrobium pullicola. The sequence continues at coordinate 55,059 of QAKV01000022.1, read as the reverse complement.
TGATCAACGAAACGCGCAGAGAACTGGCAGAAGAACAAATCAGCCAGTTTCTGACCCAGATGAACAATCTCGGCTTCGACAGAGCGGAAATCATAGCGATGCTCTCGGAGCACAAAGGAGGGGACAGCCATGAATGAAATGCATACCGGCAGCCTGGTTTCCATCCGTAACCTGAGCAAAAAGTATGGGAAACACATCGCCCTGGACGATATCAGCCTGGACATTCCCAGGGGCCACATCATCGGGCTGTTGGGCCCCAACGGCAGCGGAAAGACCACGCTCATCAAACTGATGAACGGGCTGTTGACCCCCGGGCGCGGACAGATCCTCATCGCGGGGAATCTCCCCGGTCCCGAGACCAAAGCCTGCGTTTCCTATCTGCCCGAGCGCAGTTATCTTCCCTCCGGTATCCGGGTGAAACAGCTGCTCTCCTACTTTACGGATTTCTATGCGGATTTCGATTCCGAAAAGGCGCTGTCCATGCTCTCCTCCCTGCAGATTTCGCCGGATTGCCCTTTAAAAACCCTCTCCAAAGGGACGAAGGAAAAGGTACAGCTGATCATGGTGATGAGCAGGAAAGCGCAGCTGTATATTCTGGATGAACCCATCGCGGGCGTTGACCCCGCCGCCAGAGACTATATTTTAAAGACCATTATTCAGGATTATAATGAAGAAGCATCCATCTTGCTTTCCACCCATCTGATTTCCGATATCGAGCCCATACTGGACGATGTGATCTTTTTGAAGGACGGAAAAATCACCCTCACGTCCAGCGTTGAGGATATCCGCAATGCCTACGGCAAATCCGTAGATTCCTATTTTCGGGAGGTGTTCTCATGTTAAAAAAACTCTTGCGCCATGAATGGCTGGAGACCTGGAAAATCCCGGCGCTGATCTCAAGTATCATCCTGGCCCTTTCCGCTGTCAGCGCTCTGTACTTCCATTTCGCCGCTTCCCCTGCGCCCGATGTCGAGCTCAACGTGGGAAATACGGTTCTTTTCCTGGGATACGTGATGCTCATCTGCTCCGTCAGCCTGATCCTCGCCGTTTATCTCGGGGTGCGCTTCTACAAAAACCTGTATACAGACGAAGGATATCTGATGCACACCCTTCCGGTGAAGCCGTGGATGCTCCTCACCTCGAAGGCGCTGGTGGCATCGGCATGGCTGTGGATCGTCAATCTGCTAATGCTCCTCCTCATCCTGCCCGTAACCATGGCCGCCCTCCCCAAACTGGCCTATTTCGACCCCGGAGATCTCTCTATGGTATCCGAGTCCCTTCTGGCCACCTTGGGAGGAAGCATACCGGGAGCGCTCTTTTACCTGTTCCCATATCTGATCGTCAACTGCGCGTTCACCGCTATCACGCTCTATACCGCAGTCTGTCTGGGACAGCTGTTCCCCCGCCATAAAGTGCTGGCAGCGATCCTGTGTTATCTGGGCATCAACGCGCTGATTTCCACCGCCTCCTCCTTCTTCATTCTGCCCGGGATGACCGGAGTGATCATCACCCACGCAGATGAGGCGGAGCAGTTTTTCTCACTGGTCATGCCCGCTTTCATGCGAACCATCTATATCATCAGCTTTTTTGTGGAAATCTTCCTCTCTGCGATCCTTTTCTTCGTATCGGATTATATCATGAGAAAATGTCTGAATCTGGACTGACCCGCGCTTTCGTCTCCTCCGCAGACACGTGAAACAACCTCCGCGCATATACTGTAACACAACAGAAATGCGCGAGGTTTTTTATGTCCAAATCCCTATTTGCCGCTCAGGAGACGTCGGGAAGCGCGTTTTCCGGAACGCTGCAGGTCAACGTCACCTCATCCGTAGGATTTTTCCCCGTGGCGGGCGCTACCGTGACGATTTCCAACAGCGATACTCCAAGCGAAATCATCGAGCAGCTCACCACGAATGAATCCGGCCAGACCCGGCCGGTCGAACTGCCCGCTCCCAATCTGGCCTATTCCATGGAGCCCTCCCAGCCGCGTCCCTATACGGACTATGATATCGAAGTGACCGCGCCCGGATACGAGCCGGTTCGCATCATAGGCTCCGAACTTCTTCCCGACGAAATCAGCCTTCAGAACATCTCCATGACTCCTCTGGAAGAGGCAGGCGGAGAGGAGGAAGATATCAATATTCCGGATCACACCCTGTACGGAGAGTATCCTCCCAAAATCCCGGAAGCCGAAATCAAGACCGACCCGGAAACAGGGGAAATCATTTTAAACCGCGTGGTCATTCCGGAATACGTGATCGTTCACGACGGCCTCCCGAATGATTCCAGCGCTCCTAATTATTATGTACGCTACAAAGATTACATTAAAAATGTGGCCTCTTCCGAAATCTATGCTACCTGGCCGGAAAGCGCCATCTACGCCAATATCCTGGCCATCCAGTCCTTCACCCTCAACCGGGTATACACGGAGTGGTACCGCTCCAAAGGATATCCTTTCACCATCACTTCTTCCACAGCTTACGATCAGAAATTCATCTACGGAAGAAACATTTTCAGCGATATCGACCGCCTGGTAGACTCTGTTTTCGCCAATTATCTTTCCCGCCCCGGTGTGCAACAACCGATTTTTACCAGCTACTGCGACGGGGAACGGGTCACCTGCCAGGGCCTTTCCCAATGGGGTTCCAAATATCTGGGGGATCAGGGCTATTCCGCCATCGAAATCATCCGCTACTATTACGGGAACGATATGTTTATCAATTCCGCGGAGGCCATCAGCGGTGTCCCTTCCTCCTGGCCCGGCTACAACCTTACCGTCGGTTCTTCCGGCACAAAAGTGCGGCAGCTTCAGGAGCAGTTGAACCGAATCGCCAAAAACTTCCCCGCGATCCCCACCGTAACTGCAGACGGCATTTATGGCGAACAAACCGCTCAGGCAGTGGAAACTTTCCAGCGGATTTTCGATTTGCCCGCAAACGGGATCGCAGATTATCCCACCTGGTACGAAATCTCCGGCATCTATACTGCCGTATCCCGGATTGCAGAGCCGTAAAAAAGAACCCGTAAAAGATCCGTTCGCTGCAAAAAGAGGGAAAAAATTGTTTGATTCTGCAAAATGATGTATTATAATGGGTTTTGGAAGGGTTTTTTAGGCGGTTTTCCCCTTATCAAAACCCGCCAGCTGTATGATTCCGTCAGCATAATAAAGAAAGGGGTGAATTTATGGAATCACTTATGCAGCTTGTTGTTCTTCTATCGTTTTTCGCAGTGGTAATCTCTTTTGCCTTTGCGATCTATCTGTATTTTTGGGTGAAGAGACAGCCTTCCGAAAATAAGCGGATTCAGGAAGTCTCCGCCTTGATCCAGGCCGGCGCCAACACGTTCATGAGAAGGGAATACGGGATTCTCGCCAGGTTTGCGGGAGTGGCCGCCGTCCTCATCTTCCTCTTCCTTCCCGAACCGATCTGGAACGGGAATCTGGTGGACCACATCTCCATCGCCATCGCATATGTGGCAGGCACGATCCTTTCCGCCATCGCGGGAAAAATCGGAATCCTGGTCGCCACTTCCGCCAACGGGCGCACTGCAGAAGGCGCGAATAAGGATCTGAAAACAGCTTTTCTGATCGGGTTCCGCGGCGGTTCCGTAATGGGTCTCGCCGTCGTAGGCTTCAGTCTGCTGGGCGTTATGGCCGTCCTCCTGATCACCGCAGACGCCACCATCCTCCTGGGCTTTTCTTTCGGCGCCAGCTCCCTGGCGCTGTTCGCGAAAGCGGGCGGCGGCATTTTCACCAAAACGGCGGACGTCGCTGCGGATCTGACCGGTAAGGTGGAACTGGGCATTCCCGAAGATGATCCCCGCAATCCTGCAGTCATCGCCGACAACGTGGGCGATAACGTAGGCGATGTGGCAGGCATGGGCGCCGACCTGTTCGATTCCAATGTGGCAGCGATGGCCTCCGCCCTCGTCATGAGCCAGGCCTTAGACGGCGGTATGGGAGCCAATACCGCCATGGTATTCTGTTATGCCGCCCTCGGGCTGATCGCCTCCATTATCGGAATCGCCTGCGCCAGAGTCGGGGAAAAGGGAAATCCCACCGGCGCGCTGAACGCTTCCACCTATACCACCACTGCGGTTTTCCTGGTTTTGACCGCCATCGCCACAGCCTTTCTGGAAGGATTCCAGTGGAGGATCTGGGGCGCTTCCGCCGTGGGCCTGATCGTAGGCGTCATCATCGGCATCACAACGGACTACTTCACCGATGACAGTAAGCCGATCGTGCAGAAAGTCGCACACGCCTCCCGCTCCGGTTCGGCTTTCACCATCCTCTCCGGCGTTTCCTACGGATTCATCTCCGCGCTTCCGGCCATGGTGGGCATCGCGATTTCAGCGCTCACGGCTTATATGCTGTGCGCTCCTCTGGGCGAAGGGTATTCCCTCTTCGGAATCGCCATGGCGGCTGTCGGCATGCTCTCCATCGTAGGCATGATCATCAGCAATGACGCTTACGGTCCCATCGTGGATAACGCCCGAGGCCTCGCGGAAATGGGAGGCCTCGGAGATGAGACCATCCGCATCGCGGACGAGCTGGACAGCGCGGGCAATACCGTCAAAGCTGTGACGAAAGGCTTCGCTATCGGCGCCGCAGGGCTGACCGTTATCTCCCTTCTGGGCGCATACATGTCCGAGGTCAACGAAGCGCTTTCCTCCATGGGAAAAGAACTTCTGACCGGATTCGACATCATGGATCCCACCGTATTCTTCGGCATCCTGGTCGGCGCTGCTATTCCCGCCGTGTTCTCCGCCATGCTGATCCTCGGCGTGGATAAGAACGCCCAGCGCATGGTCGAAGAGATCCGTCGTCAGTTCCGGGAAATCAAGGGGCTCAAAGAAGGAAAAGAAGGCGTGAAAGCGGACTACGATACATGTATCAGCATCGCCACGGACGGAGCCCTCAAAGAGCTGATTCCCGCCGGCCTCGTCGCCATCATCGCCACCATCCTCGTAGGCTTCATCGGCGGCCCTTCGGCTATCGGCGGTTTCCTGCTCGGCAACATCGTCAGCGGTCTCCTGCTCGCCCTGTTCATGTCCAACGCGGGCGGCCTGTGGGACAATGCGAAGAAATATGTGGAAGCCGGGAACGAAGGCGGCAAGGGTTCCGATGCGCACAAGGCGGCCGTGACAGGGGATACCGTAGGCGATCCCTTCAAGGATACGGCAGGCCCTTCCATCAACACGCAGATCACCGTAGTATCTCTGGTAGCTTCGCTTCTGTCCGGATTATTCGCAGCGATTTCGCTGTTCGGATGATCCCGGCGATAAGCAGACAATCGAAAATATAAATTTTCTGCCAGCAGGCGAGACCTGCTGGCAGTTTTATGCCGGGCCTGCGGTTTATCTTGCGTCCAGGCACTGCAGAAATACCAGAAAGCAGGCGTAATCTCCGATCGCTTTTCTGACAGAGGGATCTCTGTTTTCATCGCCCAGGGCCTGCCGCCAGGCGGCCTTCTTCCCCCGTTGGACCAAATACCTCGCGAGCATATTGATGCTGAGGATCACGCGGTTATGTTTTCGGGTTCGTTCCGGATCTGATTCCAGCCGTTCTTTTTGCCCCATCAGATTCCAGCGGCTGCGCAGCCTGGCGTAGTCCAGGGAAGCCTGCAGGATATCCCTGTAGAATACATATGCTTCTTCATCTTTATCATCGAGTTCATCCATCATATTCCGATAAATGGCGAGCATTTTATCCATGGGGATAGAGCAGGGCGCCATGAGGTAGGAATTATAGATATCGTACATTTTTCACATTTTTCCTTTCTTTGTTGTGTTTGGTGTTTTCCGCCGCAATTGTCTCTGTTTCCGGAACATATTTGCGGACAGACCTGGGCATATGCCCCCTTTGGAACAGCCATGCGTTGTCTAACGGCATATTGAGGATACTGTGGATTGATTTATCGGCCTTCACGCTGATATAACGCGCTGTATCCACATCCTGTCCCCCGAGGTACAGACAGGTATCACAGTTGTTGAGGATTGTTTTGCATCGCGCGTCCCCGTAAAGCGCCTCGAGCTGTGAGAGGCTTTGCAGGATGATGCTGACGGAAATTTCCCGTGACCGGATTACGGAAATGATTTTATCCAGATCCGGAATACTTCCGTTTGCAGCGAAATCATCCAGTATCAGGCGTACCGGGACAGGAAGCCTGTGGGACGGGTAGTCCATGTCAGCGCTCATGCAAAGTTCATGCAGGGCCTGAGCGAAAAAGAGGGTCACGAGCCTGTCGCAGGAACGATCCGTATCGCTGACGCCGATAAAAACGGCGGATTTTCTTCTTCCGAGATCCTGGAAACGTATTTTTCTGGGTTTCTGGAATAATGCCTTGACGTCCTCGGTGAGGAGCGTGCTCAGCTTTTCCGCCAGGATCCCCATAACGGAGGAGAATGTCCTGTCGGCGGGCGCCAGCGTCATCGCCAGTTTATACCGGCGGTAAGCGAAGCTCTGCGGGTTGAGTTCCCCGAGTTCGTTAAACATGCGGTGGAAATATTTGTTTCCCATTTCGAAGAACAGCGTTTCCACACTGCCCAAATGGTGCTCCTGCTCCGGCAGGCATTCCAGCACATAGGCGATCAGGCAATCCAGGAACATGCGCGCGGCACATTCCCAAAAAGGTTCGCGAAGGTCCTGACATGGAACCAGACAGGCCGAAACGGTCATGATATCCTGCTCATTGTACAGCCCTTTCTTTTTGTCATAATGGATATAGTCCAGCGGATTATAGCCATCGCAGGAAGCATCGGAAAGATCCGATATATTGATGTTGATGACATGGTAGCCATTCTCCCGGAGCAGTTTCTGCGTTTTATCCCGAAGGGTGTTTTTGCTGTCAGCGACAATAATGCTTTCGTTACACTGCATGATATTCGGAAGGACATATCCGCGGGTTTTTCCCGCCCCGCTGGGGCCGATGATGAGATCGTTATTGTTTAACCCCGTTTTCCACGTGTCGTTTGAGACGGTTTGGTTCTCGGCAAGAATTCGGAATGTTTCGTTTCTGAAGTTATCGTTCATCTGGATGCACCTCTCATTTCGTATATAATTTTGTCTGCGAGTCCGAAGTTAACAGCTTCCTGGGCATTGAACCAGGTATCTTTCTGTGTGGCTTTGAAGATTTCCTGCAGCTTCTTTTTTGTGTGCCTGGCCAGAATGAGCCCGAGCACACGCCGCATTTCCAGAAGGTCTTTGGAAATGTCGTTTAAGCGCATGGCATCCCCCGTTACGCCCTGGCTCAGGCGCGGGTCGTGTATCATAATACGAGCGTGCGGCATGATATCCCTGATGTCCCCGGCCGTAAAAAGGATTGCTCCCATGCTCGCAGCCATACCCATGCATACGGTATGTATGGGGCATTTGACGGCCTGCATGACATCGTACAGGGCGAGCCCGGCAGTGACATCTCCGCCGGAACTGTTGATATACAGCGTTATCTCCTCATCGGCAGACTGTGCTGCCAGATATTGCAGCTGCATAATACAAGCGGAGGCCGATTCCTGGGTGATTTCCCCGGACAGCGTTATTTCCCTCCGCATGAACATCGCGTCCTGAATGCGGTAACATACCGTTCCGGAACTGGTTTCTTTTATGATGGCGGGCATTTGCGAATTAGTCATTGATCGTTCTCCTTTCCGTTTTCTGTGGCTGTCGCCTTTCTTCTGCCGTACTTTTCTCTTTGCTGTTCCAGTTCATACTCATATAAGATGGCAAAGGGTTCTATCAGGCCATAATATTTCAGTTTCAGGCTTTCTTCCAGGAAGACTGCAGCAGCCGTGTGGGTATATAAAAACTGCGACAGAAAGTACAGAATATTTGTGTCATTATCATAAGTATATTTCTGGATATCTCTGTAATGTTCTGTCAGAAGGCTGTTCCCCGTTACTTTATGTATTTCCGAGGAAATATCTGCGGCAGTAAGTTCATATGCCGAAAGAAAAGGGGTGGAACCGCTTTTTGCCAGTTTCAGCCGCTCATTCAGCGGAATTTTGGGATTTTGCATACAGGTGTCTCCTTTCTTCCCAGCTTCTGATCAGGGGAATTGCCAGATCCGCTATGGCGCTTTCTACTTCGTGTTTCCTTTTCTTATACTCGTCTTTGTCCATACAGATCCGGTAAATGCGCCAGGCGGCTTCTTTAAAAGTCATATTTCTCGCTTCCGCATCCGACAACCATAAGTCGCATGTAAATTGTTCCAAAAGGGAAGGATCTCCAAAAAATTCAGGAAGCCGGGTATTGGCCATCGTACATATGGCGTGCATCGCATAGGCAGGATCACAGGGGTATCCGCTATGAATCCGTTTCAACCTGTCCTGAAGAGGTATTTTCGATATGGCTGCTCCTTTTCTCTTCGGCTGAGTCTTTCGTTTAGATCGTTTAGAATTTTGAATCATGTCGAATTCATTCTCCTTTCACATTTTCACATTAAAACATTAAATCGTAAATCAATCTGATAATTAAGCTTAACTATTCATTACCTTTTCATAAAAGTACCCGGCACCGCCTTGCGGTGCATTCAAAAAACGTTAAACTTTAAGAAAAAAGTGAAGGATTGAAATAAAGATATGAATTATAAAATCATAAACTAAAAATGAAAAAAAGAGCGAAACGTAAAACCAAAAACAAAATAGGTGTTTCTGTTATTGTTTTTTATTTTACTTCTTACTTTACCGCCCGCAGAAAAAGCAGAATATGCGCGCAAATACTGGGCATAACAAAAAAAGTCCTGACAAAAAATCACTTTTTTGTCAGGCTCATTTTTCATCCAGATCATCTTCCCCCCGAACTTCATCGGAAGGGGATAACAGGATTTTTATATTGTAAAAAATGCCATCGTCTATTTCAGCATCCGTCCCGACAGGGCGGAATCCATATATCACCCCTTCTTTTTCAAAACAGGTCAGGACGGTTATGACTTTTTTGCAGATATTTTTCAGGACCCTTCTTTTCTGGGGATTGTCCGGCCGGATTTCCATCCCGAGGATTCCCAGCATATCCCTCTCGCCTTTCCTTTTGCGGATCAGCTTTATGCTGGCGCTGATGGGGCTGTGGCCGCGGGGAGACCTCGACCGCTTTATCATAAGCACTCTTCTGGCCAGAAAGTGCCGTAGTTTGAGGTTTTCCGCAGAATTGGGCATTTTGATTTCAGGGTTACCGTCCTTATATGTGCAGAGCATTTCCTGGGGGATGGTAAAAAGGTGATCTTCAAGCTCGGCATATCGATATAGCGGAGGGATCTCCCTGATCGTGTATCCATTTTTCCCGTGTCGCTCCAGCGGGAGAAAATTCCCATGTATAAACGGCTCCGGAACGCTGCCGGAAGAAAGATATCCGGACAGGTCGAGTTCTATCTCCGTAGCCATCATCTTCTCAAGGCTTTCGACGATGAGCGCACGTTTGTTTTTTCCCGGACCGCTATCCTTTTCAGGCCTCATGGCAGCAGAAGGATCCCCGGAAAGCAGCGCGAGAATATTCCGGGGATAGAATGTCGTTTTGCCAAAAGCCTGCAAGGTATAAACGGCATCCGCTACCATCGTATCAAAATAGGTGAGCTGTCTGTTCATCCTCGCAGCGAGCGTTTTCCCGGGCTGACCTTTTCCGGACACTGTGATTTGGATCGTTTCGCCACACCTGAAGCTTCCGTTCCTTATATATGCGCAGACCCGCGTCTCGTTCGTGTACAGGCAATGGATCTCTCTCGTCTTTTTCAGGATGATATTCCGCATGCAGTCCGCTTCTGCTTCGGAGCAGGGAAGCGGCGTTTCGCGGAAATATCTTTCTATTTTCTGCCAGAGCATCGCGCTGCTCAGCCCTTCGCCGTTTTTCCCATATTCCTCCATCTGATCCAGACGTTGATATGACATCTCATCGAGATACCTGCTCATTTGTCCGTCGTACCACCCGGGTCTTTCAGAAAGTTTTAAAACCCCTTCCAGGATCGTTTTGTCCTGCGCGCAATAATACAGCACGCATTCCGCTTCGCGTCCATTGCGTCCGGCACGGCCGATCTCCTGGGAATAGCTTTCCAGATTGAGCGGCATTGCGAAATGGAGGATGAAGCTTATATTGCCCTTATCTATCCCCATTCCGAAAGCATTGGTACAGACCATGATCCTGCAGGAGCCTCTCATGAATCTTCGGTAAGCTTTTTCCCTTTTCTCTTTTTCCATACCGCCATGATACAGCGCTGCTTTGTAATATCTGCCCGTCAGGCAGTTATAGACTTCAGTCGCTTTTTCCCGCGTGGAACAGTAAATAATTCCATTCTTCTTTTTATGTTCTTCCAGGAAATCGAGGATCCGGGCATATTTTTCAGACTCATCCGTGCAGCGGACGACGGAAAGTGTCAGATTTTTCCTCATATAGCCGCTGTCTTTACGACAGACTTTTTTCATTCCGAGAAATGTTTCTATATCTCTTTTTATGCAGTCGGTGGCCGTGGCGGTAAAAGCAGCGATCAAAGGATGTATATGAAGGATATCCATAAACTGCGGGATGTTGAGATAAGCGGGGCGGAAGTTAAACCCCCACATGGAAATGCAGTGAGCTTCGTCGACAACGAGCATACTTACCTCCAGTTGCTTCGCGAAACGGATAAATTTGGGGGAGAGCAGACGTTCCGGCGAAACATAAAGGAGTTTGCATCGGCCCGACCGGATCGCCTGCATCTGTTCTTTATATTCTGCCGGGCTCATATCGCCGACAAGAAAAGCAGCTCTGAACATCCCATCCGGAAAGTTGAGGTTGAAATTTGCCGTCTGGTCATGAATCAGGGCGATCAGAGGGGTTATCACCAATGTAAGCCCCGGCAATTTGATTGCGGGATACTGATAGCAAAGAGATTTGCCGGAACCGGTGGGCATGTTTGCCAGGACAGACCTGCCGCTTAAGAGCGCTGTTATGATCTCTTCCTGCGACTCACGGAACTGTCTGACCTTTTTAAAATGTTTTTGTACGTCATATAACAATTCATCCATACCGTTTCCCCTCCACAAAGGAACCCCCAAACCGGTAAGTCTATCTTACATCAGTTTGAGGGTTTACACAAAACTTTGTATTCCGGCGCTTTATTCCTCTTTCTCCGGTTCAGCTTCAGCCTTCCCCGAGTCCTCCTTCATCAACAGCATCATGATCTCGTTGGAACGGGCGACGAATTTGGTCATCGCATCGGGGGACAGGGGCGCATTCTGGATTTTGGCCAGATCATACAACTGCTCGCAGATCATCTTCGCATTGGCGTCCTCCTCGTGTCCCGTAATATAGGCTACCAGCGGATGGCCGGCATTGAGCACCAGAGTCTCCCCTTCTCCGCCGAACATACTCATATCCATACCGCCGCCGTACATCTTCATCATATCCTGCATCCGCCTGGATTCTTCCGAAACGGTCAGCACCGCGGAGACCTTCTTGTTCTTCAGCTTTTCCACGCTGACTTTGATCTTATCGTTCTTCAGGGCCTTGCGCATCAGCTTTTCGATCTTCTCCGCCTGCGCCTTCAGCTCTTCCTGCGCTTTCTTACCGGTCTTTGCCCTGAATGCGTCCGTCAGATCCGCATCGATCCGGGCGAAATGGATCCCTTCGTTCTTCGCCTCCAGCTGTGAAATGAAAGGCTGGTCGATGCGTTCGGGCAGGATCACCGCATCCATCTTCGCCGCCCTGAACATATTGATGTACTGGCTCTGCTGCTGCTCGTCTGTGACGTAATAGATGGTCTTTTCCTTCTTTTCTTCAGGTTTATCGGCCTCTTCCTTCTTCTCTTCCACAACTTCGGCCTGCACAGCTTCGCCGTTTTCGTCCACCGCTTTTTCATCCGCCGCGTCTCCGGTCTCGTCGGGATCCACTTTGTTGACCTCCAGGCATTCGGGCAGAGTCATATACTTTCCGTCCAGATTCTTAAAGAGGATGTAATCCGTCATCTTCTGGCAGAATTTCTCGTCCTTTAAGCAGCCGAATTTGATGAAGGGCGCGATATCGTCCCAATATTTCTCATACTCTTCCTTCTGCGTCTTGCACATGCCGGAGAGTTTATCCGCCACCTTTTTGGTGATGTAGTCGGAAATCTTCTTCACGAAGCCATCGTTCTGCAGGGCGCTTCTGGACACGTTCAGGGGCAGATCAGGGCAATCGATAACGCCCTTTAACAGGAGCAGAAATTCCGGAATGACTTCCTTGATATTGTCGGCGATGAACACCTGATTGTTGTACAGCTTGATCACGCCTTCGATGGACTCATACTCCATGTTGATCTTGGGGAAATAGAGGATTCCCTTTAAGTTGAACGGGTAATCCATGTTCAGGTGGATCCAGAACAGGGGCTCCTTATAATCCTGAAATACCTTCCGGTAAAAGTCCACGTACTCTTCCTTCGTGCACTCGCTGGGGTTCTTCATCCAGAGGGGGTGCGTATCGTTGATCAGTTCAGGCCATCAGTTCAGGCCTTTTCGCAATCTTGATCCGGTCCGGATCGTCCTCCTTTTCCTTCTTGACCTCCTCGATCACTCTGTCGGTGTCCAGCTTCTCGCTCGCCAGAATGGTCTGGGTCTCCGGCGTATTCTCCCGGGAGACATAAATCTCAGTAGGCATGAAGGAGCAATATTTGCCGATGACTTCTTTCGCCTTGTATTCGTTGCAGAACTGCAGGCAGTCCTCGTTCAGGAACAGGGTAATACAGGTGCCGATCTCGTTCCAGCTGCCTTCTGCCATATGATATTCGGTGCCGCCGTCGCATTCCCAGTGAACCGGTTTCGCGCCGGGCTGCCAGGACAGGGTATCGATATGAACCTCATCCGCCACCATGAAAGCGGAATAAAATCCCAGGCCGAAGTGGCCGATAATCTGGTCGTCGTTGGCCTTATCCTTATATTTCGCGATGAAATCCGTAGCGCCGGAAAAAGCGATCTGATTGATATACTCCTCAACCTCGTCCGCAGTCATGCCGATGCCGTTATCGATGAATTTCAGAGTCTTCTCCTCCGGATTCACGATCACGGAAATCCTGGGCTTATAGTCTTCCGGCAGGGTATACTCGCCCATCATATCCAGCTTTTTCAGCTTCGTGATGGCGTCGCAGCCGTTGGAAATCAGCTCCCTGTAGAAGATATCGTGGTCGGAATAGAGCCATTTCTTGATAATGGGAAAAATATTTTCGCTATTAATCGATAAATTGCCATGCTTTTCAGCCATGAAAATCACGTTCCTTTCTTTTTTCATTCAGCCCGCCGGCTGATCTGTGTTGCAGCTCTTCGCTTCTGAAGAACAGTTTAGCCCTGTTACGGCGAATTGTCAATATAAAATTAGCACTCATTTTAAATGAGTGCTAACAGTTTACGCTGTCTGGAAATATTTGCTGTATACTGCGAAAAAACTATCCGTGGTCACGTTCTCATCGTGAATCATCGTCACGCTGTTCCAGAGCTCCTCGTTCAGGCGCCGCACCAGGGAGTTGACAAAACTGTCGTACTCCTGATTGAACGCCTCATTCCTGCGCTGGTTCGCGATCTTTTCCTTGTTGAGCTGGGTCTGGGCCTCGTCGAAAGTGCTGACGCATTTCAGGATATAATAGCCGTCCTGGGCCGTGATCACATCGCTGACCTCGTCCTTTCCCAGATCGAACGCCGCAGCCTCGATGGGTTCCTCCATTTCCCCCTTCCCGAAAGAATAGCTGACGACAGTGTCCTCGCTGTAAGCGTCCGCGAGGGCTTCGAAGTCCGCCCCTTCTTCCTTCGCCTGCAGGCACACGTCCCGTGCCTCCTGCTCATCTTCCATCCGGATGGCCAGGACTGTGATCGTACGGGCCTCGTCATCGCTGATCTCCGGGTTGACATTCTCCACGATCTGCCGATAAATTTTTTCTGCCAGCGCATACTCCCGGTACATCTGGGCAATCAATTCCTCATCCACTCCCAGAGCCGCCACTTCGTCTTCATTGAGAGACCCGAAATATTCCGCCGCTGCAGCGGCTACCCGCTGCTCTTCCTTTTCATCCAGGGTCACTTCCCTCTCCTGGGCCAAAAGCGCCATGGTCTTCACCTGCGCCAGCTCCGCCAGCACCTGCTCCCGGGCCTCCTGCTCCAGAGATATTCCTTCCGCCTTCGCTTCCCATATCTTCTCCCCGTATACCGACTCATACCGATTCTGCAGGTTGGTCAGATAGACCATAAGCTCCGGCAGGGTACAGGACATCTTTTCGATCCGAAAGACCTCGTTTTTCTTTAAACCGGTGGTCAGCACCACCGTAAAATCCTTTCCGCATCCTGCCGCCGAACCCGCGAGGAGGGACAGCAGGCAGAGAAAAGCCACGGCCTTTTTCATCCATTTCTTCATCATTCTTTCAATCCGTTTCCGTTTTTTCTTTCAGCATTCAGAATGCTTCTGGCCACGGACAGCCCATTGGCAGAAGCCTGCTGGAGCCCCCGCGTCACCCCCGCGCCGTCCCCGATGGCATACAGCCCCCGAACGCTCGTCTCAAAATCTCTGTTTACGATTACCCGATTGGAATAAAATTTCACTTCCACGCCATACAGAAGCGTCTCATCGCTGGCGATCCCCGGCGTCACCCTATCCAGCGCTTCCAGCATTTCCTCAATGGCTACCATAATCCGATGCGGGAATACCAGGGACAGATCCCCCGGAACCGCGTCCTTTAAGGTAGGAACCAGATTGTTGCGGCAGAGCCTTTCCTCCGTGGTTCTCCTCCCCCGCTTGAAATCCCCCAGTGTCTGCACCATGATTTTCCCGCCGCAGAGCATATTGGACAACTCCGCGATCTTTCTGCCGTATTCGATGGGCGTTTTGAAAGGACTGGTGAAGTTCTTGGACACTAACAACGCGAAGTTGGTGTTGTCGGTCTTATGATCCCTGGCCTTGTAGGCGTGCCCGTTCACCACGGCAAGCCCGCCTTCATAGTATTCCGCCGCCACTTCGCCGGAGGGATTGGTACAAAATGTCCTGACTTTATCGTCGAAAGTAGGCGTGTGATAGATCAGCTTTGCCTCGTACAGATTTTCATTGAGGAACTGCATGATCTCGTCCCTCACTTCCACCCGAACCCCGATATCCACCGTTCCCGGCGTGGTCTCGATTCCGATTTCCCCGCATTTGCTCTGAAACCAGTCCGCCCCTTCCCGGCCTACGGCCGCGACGATTTCCGAGGCATAGAAGCTCTCTCCCCGATCCGTTCGGATCCCTTCTGCCCGGCCGTCCTTCACCAGGATCTCCTCCACCATGGTGTGAAACTTCATCTCTACGCCCACTTCCTGCAGATGCTTCTGGATCCGGGCATAAATTTTATATCCCTCTTCCGTTCCCAGATGACGGATCGGACATTCCACCAGTTTCAGATTGGCCTGAATCGCCTTTTTGCGGATCTCGCGGATCTCTTTTTCTTTATCCATCCCGTAGACATTGCGATCCGCTCCGAACTGAAGGTAAATTCCGTCCGACTCGCGAATCAGACGCAGCGTCTCATCATACCCCAATATTTCCGGAAGGTTGCCTCCCACATCCGGAGACAGGGAAAGCTTCCCATCCGAAAAAGCTCCCGCACCGGCAAAGCCAGTGGTGATCGAGCACGGCTTGCACCCTGCGCACACCCCGGTCGTCCTTTTGGGGCAGATCCGCTCCTCGATGGGACGTCCCTTTTCCACCAGCAGAACCCTCGAATCGGGCCGCTGCCTCATCAGCTCATATGCGCAGAAAATCCCGCCCGGGCCCGCTCCGATTACAATCATATCATAAGTGCGATTTTGCTTCATTCGATTCACTCCCTTCACACATCGCTTTCTATTGTATCACATCACCGGAAAATCCCGCAACCAGGCTCGAACCGAATCGATAATCCGGGCGAAACAGCCCGGCAAATGTCTGCTCGTGCAAGCACGGCAGCCGCTTGCCGGGTGTATCGCGCAAAAGCCGTCGCAGTCAGCGGGCGCCGGCTTCGATTTCCCGATCTGCCTGCACCTCGCCCTGCGGCGGCCCCCTCTTTTTCTCTTTTCAGTTTTTCCTCAATCGTTCAGGCGGCCCGGATTTATATCCGTTTCAGAGGCGCTCACTGCGCCGTAATGTTCACCGCATGCAGGTAGGCATCCGAGCCATAGCCGCATGCCACGGAAATCTTCTTTCCCTCCACCAGCACCTTGCAGTTGTTCAGGCTCTGAACCGCGTCCAGCTTCAACTCCATCCGCCCCTGAGGCGTATCCAGATAGAGCATGTTTTCATCGGATTCGCCGTTTACAGTCCCGCTCACCGTCACCGTGGACGAAGTGTTCACAGAAGCGGAAGACCCGCTCTTTTCCCCGTACAGGCCCACCGCGTGCAGATAGCCGTCGGAACCGTGATAGAAAGCGACCGTCAGTTTATTGTCGGGCATGAGCATCATGCCTTTCATGGTGTCCGCGCTGTTGTCGATGATGAACTGCATCGTGCCTTCGTCCGTAGACAGATACAGCAGGCTTTCCTTCGTGCGGTCATCCACCTTTCCCGTCACCGTCGGATAAGCGGAGTTACCCGTTCCGGTTCCGGAGGAAGGGGCGGTGGAAGTCCCGTCTTTCGCATCGGAAATGCTCACCGCATGCATATAGGCATCCGAACCTCTGGCACAGGAAACCTGGTAGCTCCCGCCGATCACCAGCACCGAACAGCCCTGCATGCTGGTGGAGTCGTCCAGCTTGATCTGCATGTCGCCCTGGGCGGTCTTGAGATAGAGCATATCCTCCGTGGTCCGGTCGCCCAGCTCCCCTTTCACGATCACGGCGGAATCCGTATCCACCGTCACCGTCTCCTTCTTCTGCTCGCTGCCGATCCTGGCCGCATGGAGATATCCGTCCGATCCCGCTGTCACAGCGACGCTGATCTCCCTTCCGGGAAGCAGCACCTTGCAGGCGCTGGCATCCGTCTGGGAATCCAGCTTGATCTCCATCTTCCCTTCATTGGTGGACAAAAGGAGCAGGTCGGACGTAGTTCCCGACATCACGCTCCCGTATACCGTGGCGATCACTTCCGCAGCCAGCGCCCGCATTCCGGCTGCCGGCGCGATGAGCATCCCGATCGCCAGAACCAGCGCCAGCCCCGTTTTCCATATTCCCCGTTTCTTCATAACCTCTCCTCCGTCCGGCATTTTCTCTTTTGAATCCCCGCTTCATCCGGGGCTTTTTTCATGGATTATGTAAATCCATCATATAATACCTGGTGCGGAAAAGCAATATGAAAATTAGAGAGCAGACCGGTAAATAGCTTCAGCGTCTTTGTCCGTCAGCTTTACGAAATTGCCTACCGGGCGTTCCTGAGTCGCTCCCAGAGTTGCGACGAGTTTTGGAATGTCCTTCTCCTCGCCTCCCAGCTCCCGGATGCGCTTCGGCATCCCGATGGAAGAAAGGAAGGCAGAAAACTTTTCGATTCCCTCCGCCGCCGTCTTTTCCGGATTGGAAAAGTCCATTTCACAACCCCAGACGCGAACGGCGAACTGAGCGAAACGAGCGATATCATGTCCCATCACATACCTCATCCAGGCGGGCATCATCACGGCCAGCCCCGCTCCATGGGCACAATCGTATAATGCGGACAACTCATGTTCCAGTGCATGGCTGCTCCAGTCCTGCTCCCGCCCCACGCCGCAGAGATTGTTATGGGCCACCATGCCCGCCCACATGATGTTGGCTCTGGCCTCATAATCTTTCGGATCTTTCATCACCGCAGGCGCTGTGACAATCATGCACTTAAGCACCGCTTCGCATAGCCGGTCGGTGATCTCCACATCCTTTGTATTAGTAAAATATCGCTCGCATACATGCATCATGATGTCCGTAATACCGCAGGCAGTCTGATAGGGAGGAAGGGAAAACGTAAACTCGGGATTCATAATCGAGAACTTCGGCCGAATCGCCTCCCCGTTGGCCCCTCTTTTGAGCATCCCCCTTTCCTGCGTGATCACGGCATCATCGGATCCTTCGCTTCCCGCTGCCGCGATAGTGAGCACCGTCCCCACCGGAAGGGCCTTCTGAAATTTCCATCCGTACTGATAGAAATCCCAGAAATCCCCCTCATAAACGGTTCCCGCCGCGATCGCCTTCGCCGAATCGATGACGCTGCCTCCGCCCACCGCCAGGATGAAATCCACTTTTTCTCTCCTGCACAGTTCTATCCCCTCATAAACCAGACCGCTCCTGGGATTCGGCATAACGCCTCCCAGTTCGACGAACGGAATTTTCTCCCTCTCCAGAACAGCTTTCACCCGGCCGAGAATTCCGTTTTTCACCACGGAACCCCCGCCGTAATGGAGCAGCGCTTTTGTCCCTCCGAATTTCCGAATCATCTCGCCCGTGCTCTCTTCGCTCTGTTTGCCGAATACGAAATAGGTCGGTGCATAAAACCGAAAGTCTTCCATACAGCCTCCTGTCCTCTAATTCTCCTCCTTTTCGTAAAGATTGATGAAATGGAGGAGAGCGTCGATCATCCCGATCTCACAGAGATGGGAATAGGTTTTGTAGTAATTTTTCTCCGCCAGTTCCGTACCTGACAAAAGAACATAATCCGCCAGCTTCGAAACCGTGGAATATTTGTAATCCGTGATCGCGATTGTCTTGATTCCCTTTTCTCTCGCCATGTTCATCGCCTTGATGACCGGTTCCGACATTCCCCTCTGCGAAATCGCCAGCACGATATCATCCTCTCGCGCCAATGCGATCTGATTGAGAAAATATTCCGGCACCATATTGTAAGTGCATCTGATTCCATGTCTTCCGAGATGAAATCCCGCATACTGCGCCAGCAGACTCGTATTGCCCAGCGCCGCGATATGTACGGTATTGCAGTGCATGATGAGCCTGACACATTCCTGGAACACGATTTCGTCTATGTTTTTCGCCACGGAAAGCAGATTCTGCGAAAATGCCTGAAATACGCTTTCCACCGTATTTTCCCTCGTTTCCGGCAGATCCATCTCGTCCATCTGCTTCCTTCCCAAATCCCTGGAAAGGCAGATCCTCATCTGATAGTACCCCTGATAACCGATATGTTTGCACAGACGTATTACCGTCGCTTCGCTCACCCCGCTGCTGGTCGCCAGCTGAGCCACATTGGCATTCACCGCTTTTTCGGGATTTTCCAGAATATAGTCCGCCACCTTCCGTTCCGCCTGAAAAATGTCCGCATAATGATCCCTGATCGTTTCCGCTACCGGTTTTTCCTGCATCGCATCCATTGCCATTTTCCGTTCTCCTTACCCCGATAGGATACTTCCCGTCGAGAATTTACATTTTTTTCCATCCTAGATATCATATCATGTTCTGACGGAAAGAAACAACCGAATCATCAACAGTTCATCCGCTCCGATTCCTCCCAGTTTTGTGACATTCTGGCAGTTCGTATAAAGCGCTTGCTTCCACGATAAAATTATGATAAAATTATGCCATAAAGGAGGCGATACCATGCTGAATATTCGGCCTGTCTCGGATCTGCGCAATCGCTTTTCCGAGGTTGAGGAAGATGTCTTGTCCAAAGGTGAGCCGGTTTTTCTTACCAAAAATGGTTACGGCTCTATGGTTCTGCTCAGCCTGGAGCAATACGAAGAACTGACAAATAATGTTGAGCTGGCGTTGGATGAAGCGGATCGCGCTGCTGACCTCTCTGACACCCGCTATTCTGCCGACGAGGTTTTTAGTCGGATGAGGAGGCGCATTCGTGAGCGAAAAGCATTATGAGCTGCGTTTTCTCCCGCTTTTTGAAGATGATCTTAATGAAATCGTAGATTACATCACCTATCGGCTGAGAAACCCCGCTGCGGCAGAACGCCTGGTGGATGATGTGGAGACGGCCATTTTGGAAAGGCTTCCCTGTGCGGAATCCTTTGAGCCTTTCCACTCGGCACGGGAGCGTCAATACCCGTATTACCGCATCCATGTGCGGAACTTCACCGTTTTCTATGTGGTGATCGGAAACATCATGGAAGCACGCCGTATTCTGTATAACCGCCGGAATTGGAAAAAATATATTTGAAACAACAACCGTCCCGTATGCTCGATAACTGAGACAGATGGGGCGGTTGTTATATTCCTGTTGTTCAAACTTATTTTAGGTAAACGCGGCAGAACTCCTCTTGTTGGGATGCCCGCCTGCAAAGCCTTTTATACGCTCCTCCAAAACAATACGCGGGCCGCGTCTCTCTGCAAAAGACGCGGCCCGTCGAAATTATTCCTTCACCCGATAGACGCTTCCGTCCTTCGAGCGATCCATAAATCCGTATTCGATCAGGTATCTGCGGACGGTGGGATAATCCCTGGCATAGATCCGCTCCAGAATCCGGTTGACTTCTTTTTCGGAATACTCCCGGTCCGCTTTGAAATTCTTCACGATTTCGCGCAGAACGATGATCTTTTTCTTCTCCCGGGCCGGAAATTGAAGCAGTGCGCCGTTTTCATCCATATATGCCGCGATCGTCCTCTCCCGCTCCTGCGGAGTGATGCTGTAGCGGTCATCCAGCATGGTTGCGGACGCATGTACCTCTTCCATCATCCCCTGATCGCTTTTTCCTACAGCGCTCTGCGTCTTCTTTTCCAGGGATTTCATCATCGCCAGAAAGAGCCTGGCCTGTTTTTCCTTCTCCCGGAGCTTAAAACGATGGTTGCGGACGGTGGACTGTGCGATGCCCATACTCCTTCCGATGCTCTCGTCATCCATTCCCCGGGAGAGAAGTTGCAGCAGCTGTTTCTGAATCTCCGTAACCCCCGTGAGAGCTGCCGGTTGATTCAGCAGAAAATCCGCCGTATTCCCATGCTTTTTCCGAATATGGTATCGCACCGCTCCCCGGGCGTCATACAGTTCCCCGCCCATCTCATAGACCCGCCCCTGTTCAAACTGCTTTCCGCACAAAATGCAGGTACACGATTCGCCTGACGCCGTATAACCGTTTACCAGATCTTCCATTTCCATCTTCCAGTCCATGTCAACCTCCATTCCGGAGCGTCAGCGACGAGGCGAAGAGAAATCGAGAATGCGATTTCTCTGATGCCTCCATAGCCATTTGTGACGCTCCGGCACAAATAGCCGTGTACAAAACAGGCTATCCGGTTTGTTTTGCACACTGAAATCTCCTCTCCTTTCAATTTTATAATATGTTTTCGCATTAGTCTATATATTTATAAACAATATTTGAAATAATCTACGCCCCATTTGTTTTCTTTTCCGTTGACAGTATCGATCTGAAAAGCGGAGGAATCTGACGATGAATTTTTCCAAAGAAGAACTGCTGGGGCGCATGCGCTCAAAAAAGCTCTACTTCTGCGACGATCCTGCCCTGGCCGCCGAACAGCTGCTCTGTCTGGATAAGGTGCACGATTACAACTCCTTAAAGCCGAGCCAGCAGGAAGAGAAGAAAAGACTGATGCGGGAGATGTTCGCCGAAGTGGGCGAAGGCTGCTATCTGGAAACGCCTTTCTATGCCAACTGGGGCGGAAAAAATGTCCACCTGGGCGACGGCGTCTACGCCAATTTCAACCTGATGATGGTGGACGACTGCGAGATCTATATCGGCGATCACGTGATGATCGGCCCCAACGTGGTGCTGGCCACGGGAACCCATCCCGTCAATCCCGAACTGCGCTATAAGCAGGCCCAGTATAACCTCCCCATTCATATAGAGGAAAACGTCTGGATCGGCGCCGGTTCCATCGTGACGAAGGATATTCCCGCAAACGTGGTGGCTGCGGGCAATCCCTGCCGCATCCTTCGCGAAATCGGAGAACGGGATCGAAAATATTACTATAGGGATCTGGAAATCGATCTGTGAGACTCCCATGGATATCCCGATATAACTGAACGAAACAGGCGGTGTGCGCCTTCCGGCCCCGACCAGCATAGCCGGAAACCAGCCCGAAGGCGCACACCACCTGTTTCTTTTCCACCGTCCGAATTTCTGCGACAGGTCTCATTTTTTATCCGTTCATCTTCGCCAGCTTCGCCGCCTGGTCTGCCGCGGTCAGGCGATCGATCAGCTCCTGAATATCCCCGTCCATGATAGCATCGATCTTATACAGCGTCAGCTTGATCCTGTGATCCGTCACCCTGCCCTGAGGGAAATTGTAAGTCCGGATCTTCTCGGATCGATCTCCGGTTCCCACCTGACTCCTTCTCAGCTGCGCTTCTTCGTCGTGGCGTTTCTGCTCCTCCAGATCGTACAGTTTCGCCCGCAGAACTTTCAGCGCCTTCTCCTTATTCTTCAGCTGGCTCTTCTCGTCCTGACAGGAAATGACGATTCCCGTGGGGAGATGGGTCAGGCGAACTGCGGAATCCGTAGTGTTAACGCACTGTCCGCCATTTCCGGAAGCGCGGAACACATCGAATTTGCAGTCGTTCATATCGATTTCCACGTCGAAATCCTCCACTTCCGGCATAATGGCTACCGTAATGGTAGACGTGTGGATCCGTCCGCCGCTTTCCGTTTCCGGCACCCGCTGCACACGATGTACGCCGCTTTCATACTTCAGCCTGGACCAGGCCCCCTGTCCGGAAATCAAGAAGCTGACGAACTTCATGCCGCCGATACCGATTTCTTCCAGATCCATGGTCTCCACCTTCCAGCGCTGCCGTTCCGCGTATCGGACATACATACGGTAAATCTCCGCCGCAAACAGGGCGGCTTCGTCCCCTCCCGCTCCGGCGCGAATTTCGACGATGACGTTCTTTTCGTCGTTGGGATCCTTGGGCAAAAGCAGGATTTTCAGCTCCTGCTCCAGCTGCTCTGTCCGCTCTCTCGCCGCTGCCAGCTCTTCCTTAAGCATGGCCCGCATCTCTTCATCGCGTTCTTCTTCCAGCATGGACAGACTGTCCTGTACGTCCTGTACACACTTTTTATATTCCCGGTAAGCTTCCACGATCGGCGTCAGATCGCTCTGCTCCTTCATCAGCTTCCGGAACCGCTCCTGATTTTCCGTCACGTTGGGCTCATTGAGCTCCCCCATGATTTCTTCAAAGCGGATCAACAAATCTTCCAGTTTATCGAACATATTACCTCCGCAATCTTACTTTTGCACGGAATACAGGGTGCCGTACACCACCCTGTCCTTTCCCGCATAATCCGAAACAGCCGTCACTTCCCCGAATCCGGCTTCCCGCATCAGGGCCGTCACCGCATCCTTCTGGTCATAACCGATTTCCAGATAGAGCCGGCCGCCTCCGCACAGATAATCCCTGCTCTTTTTGATGATTTCCCGGTAAAAAAATAACCCGTCACCGCCTCCATCCAAAGCCGTAAGCGGCTCGTGGAGCCGCACCTCTTCTTCCAGGGCAGGGATCACATCCGTCCTGATATAAGGCGGATTGGAAACGATGATCTCATACTGTCCTTCGACTTTTTCGAACAGATCGCTCTCCAGGAACACCGCCTCCTCTTCTCCCAGCATCCGCGCATTTTTTTGTGCCAATTCCAGCGCCCGGGCGGAAATGTCGGTGCCGATCCCGGCGCAGCCATTGGAATAGTGCAGAAGGCTCAATAAAATGCAGCCGGAGCCGGTGCACAGATCCAGAATCCGAAATCCGTCGTGCAGCTCCCTCAACACCTCTTCCACCAGAATTTCCGTGTCCTGTCTGGGAATGAGCGCCTCCGGGCCGACATGGAACTCCAACCCCATGAATTCCTGCACGCCAGTAAGATGCTGGAGGGGAATACGGGACGCCCGGCTGCCGATCAGCTCCCGATAGCGTTTTTCTTCCTCCTGCGCTATCGGACGGTCTCCATGGGCCAGCAGGTCATGCCGCTTCGTACGGCAGACGAATTCCAAAAGCAGTCTGGCATCCAGCGCAGCTTCCCCCACTCCCGCAGTCTCCAGTTCCTTTTTCCCCATTTCATAGAGCTGCCCGTAGGTCATCCTTCCCGCTCCTCCCAGGCATCCACATCATAGCCGAAAGTTTCCTTCAGATAGGCCTTCCAGTCAAAGACCGCTTCCACGGAAGCGATGGCGACTTCGATCATGGAATCGTCCGGCTCCCGCGTGGTCAGCCGCTGCAGCCACATCCCCGGCGCGGAGATGATACGGATCAACGCGTTGTCGGTTCGTCCGGCCAGACGGATAATCTCATAGGAAACGCCCGCGATCACCGGCACCAGGGCCAAACGAAGCACCAGGCGGAGCGCCGGATTGTCCACCCGAATGAACATGAACAAAATCACGCTGACCACCATCACGAACAGCAGAAAGCTGGTACCGCAGCGCTTGTGCAGGCGGGAACTCTTGCGCACGTTTTTCACGGTGAGCTCCCGCCCGCGTTCTATGCAGTTGATACACTTATGCTCCGCGCCGTGATACATATACACTCTGCGGATATCCTTCATAGCGGATATGGCCGCCACATAACCCACGAAAATCAGGATGCGCAGAATCCCCTCGAAAATGGCCAGAAGCGACGTATTTCTCACATAGGATGAAAGCAGCAGGCTCAGGAAATAGGGCAGGGCGATAAAAATGGCCACCGCCATGACGATGGAAAAGAGCACCGTCGCTCCCATGACCAGCTTCTCCCCGCTGTCGCCAACGGCCTTGTCGAACTTTCGATCCGCCTCGGATTCCTCTTTCCCGCTTTCCTCTTCTTCAAAAAAACCGGCGGACCAGGTGAGGGTCTTCATTCCCAGCACCAGCGAATCCACGAAATTGAAAACGCCGCGCAGGAATGGAATGCCGGAGACCTTCTTCGCGCCGCGTATCCCCTCATAATCCTCCGCCATCACTTCGATCTGTCCGTCCGATTTGCGGACAGCCACCGCATATCTGTCCTTATTCTTCATCATAACGCCTTCCAGCACGGCCTGTCCGCCGATGCCGGAATAGCATTTTGTCTTTTTCTTCTTCATGGCTCCTTCTCTCTGCATCAAAAATAAAATGGCTGCCCGTCCGGACATCCAAAAAGAGCTGCCCCACGAACGCAGGCCCGGAAGTCAAACTCCGGTCGCAAAAACTGCAGTTCGTGTGACAGCTCCTCTCTCACTTTCCTATTTGCTTTCCACGCCGTACTTCTTGTTGAACTTATCGATACGTCCGCGGGCCTGAGCAGCCTTCTGCTGGCCGGTGTAGAATGAATGGCACTTGGAGCAAACTTCCACGTGCAGCTCCGGTTTGGTGGAACCGGTCACGAACGTGTTGCCGCAGTTACAGGTCACAGTCGCCTGGTAGTAATTAGGATGGATTCCTTCTTTCATGTTCTTTCACCTCTTCTATATCCCGTTTTCTGTTTCATTTCGTTCTCATCCGCGCGGTCTTACGACCTGCTGTCCGCATCAGCATATAAACAGCTTATTCATTGTAGCATAGTGTTTTGCCGGATGCAAGTAGTTTTTACAATAATCGATCGGCGGAACAAAAAGGATCCGTCTCCCTCTCCAAAACCGCCCGGCCGCCGATGAGAATCGCCCTTGAATCCTTTCCGTGTCCCACTTCCGCGGTTTTGGCAACAGGAAGGCCGGGCGGAGTCAGCTCCAGCACCATCTCTTCCGCGAAAGCTCCTTTTCCTTCCCGATCCAGCTCCGTAAAAGTCCCCAACAGCACGCCGACCGCCCTTGAAAACGCACCCGTCTGGGCCAGCTGGCAGAGCATGGTTTCGATCAGATACGCTCCGCCGCTTCTGGCCTCCAGCACCAGAATTTTTCCCGACGGATCCGGCCAGAAGGGCGTGCCCGCCAACTTCAGCAGGCAGCGGATATTCCCTCCCGCCGCCACGCCCTCCATCCGAGCTCCGCGCAGCATCCTGCATTCGGGGGCGAAGAGAGAGCACCCTTCTCCCAGCACGGATCCGATGAAGCGCTGAAGCTGTCCGCCGGCTGCAGGATCGTCCTCCAGAAGATTTCTTATCTGCCAGAGGGCGGACGGACGCCCCGATCTGGAAAGGATCGCGCCGATCAGGGCGGTGAGATCGCTGTATCCCCAGAACAGCTTTTCGCTTTCCGCTATCGCCCTGAAATCCAGCCAGGGAAGCAAACCATTGGCCAGGTTCCCCCCGGAGACATCGAAGATCGCCCGGACGGAAGGGTCCCGATAAAATCCCATCAGTTCCCGGGCCCGCTCCTTTGCCGGAGCAGTCTGCCCGTTTTCTCCGAAGAGGAGATCTCCGCATACCGGCTTTAACCCCGCATTCCGCAAAATCCCGCACAGCTTTCCGATCTTCTCCCGATCCGAATCGGGCCGGGCGTCCGAACAGGCGATGAGTCCCACCCGATCTCCTTTTTTCAGCCTGCAGATTTCGCTTTCCTGCCGAAGAACCGCCACAGCCGCTCCCCTCCTCTCCGGATCATTCTTCCCGCCCGGCCTTTTCCACGACCTTCTCCATGACATAATTGGTCAGCCATATGCCATGGCGCTCCACCCGTTGCTCACGAACTGCGGCGTAGCCCCTCTTTTCGAAGAAGGGCCGCGCCGTAATGGATGCGTGAACCGTATATTTCTCTGAGGGGTGCTCCCGCTCCAGCCTGTCGCACAGTGCGGACGCGATCCCCCTTCCCTGATACTCCTTATGAATATATAACCTGTCCAGATAGCCGACGGAGCCGTCCATATCCGCGAATCCCACGATCCGATCCCCTTCCAGGGCGACCAGCGTATCGTGCTCCCGAAAAGACCGGTCCCACGCCTCCCGATCCGCCCTGCCGTCCGCCCAGGCATCCAGCTGCCCGGGCGTATAATCCTTCGCGTTGACCGTATGCACGGTATCATAGAACAGCTGCAAAATCTCATCCAGGTCTTCCGGACGATAAGCTCTGAACGTCACGCTGTTTTTCATATCGACTTCCCTGCCGCTCTCCTACAGAAATCGCTTCAGCTCCAGCGCTTTGCCCAGGTCGCCTTCCACCCTGAGTTTTCCCATGGTGAACAGCAGTACGGGATCGGCCTTGCCATCCATAAGCTTTTTAAAGTTCACATCGCTCACGGTGATCGCCACATCCCTGTCATGATAAGTATAGGGCTCGATGGACAGCTTTTTATCTTTCACTTCGATGTAAAAGGCGCCCGCCGCTTCTCCTGTCAGATTGATCTGGATGGCAAGCTTTCCTTCTATTCCGCTCACATCCGCAGCGATGAACCGTTCCCTCACCATACCGAAAAATTCATGAAAATTCATCTCGCTCCTCCTTCATTCAGCCCTTCTTCACAACGGGCTGTCCCACCAGTTCGTAGATTTCCTTTCCCGCCCGGGCTTCAAACGCTTCCTTAAGCTCCAGATTCTTCTTCTTTTTTTCCTCCGGATAGTAACCGTAACGCTTCGCCACATCCTCCATGCGGGCTTCCATCTCCATCACCCCATCCGGGCCGGCCAGACAGTCGCATAATTGGATCAGGCGGTCATAGTCGTCGTATTCCGTCCCGGCCAGGGCCTCTCTCAGCTCCTCCTGCTGTTCGGGCGGGATATCGAATCTCCCTATATAAGTTCGCAGATCCGGAACGGAAAAGGAATGGGTCAGGCAGATTTTGGCCGCCTCGTCGTAACCGAGCTCCATCATATACCGATAGCCATCGTACACATGTCCCAAATGCTTTACGCCGAACTTCCTGCCGATATCGTGCAAAAGCCCCAGGATATACGCCTTTTGGGGGTCCATCCCCTCACATGCGGCAGCGATTTTTTCCGCGCAGGCAGCGGCCACCCGGCTGTGGTTTCCCCACGGGCCGGGATTGCAGGAAAGTCCCTCCTCCAAAAGCCGCTGTGCTTCTTTCCTGTCAGGATACATTCTTTCCTCCGCGCTCTTATCTCATCCCGATGGTCACGATCCCGTACTTTCCGATCGGGATCTCGTACCAGCCGTCCGCAGCTGCCGAAACTGCTTCGCCTTCTTCTTCGATCACGTTGGAACGGTAGATCTCTTCAAATGCGGCATCCGGACGAACCCGAATCATGGTATCTTTTCCGGAAAGATTCACGAAACGGGCCATCCAGTCCGTCCCCTGTCCCTTCGCTTTCAGGTTGGAAAACATCACGCCCTCCCCGTTCCAGTCCAGCCAGGATTTTTCGGCGGGCAGCGTTCCGGCATGCACCCCTGTCTGGCCCGCGATTACCGGTACCTGGAACTGATATGCGCCGCGATAGCTTCCGCTCTCCACCAGGTCGCCTGAGAAGAAGGTCAGTTCGTATTCCGCCGTCATATGGCGCAGCTGTTGGGAGAGCTCCGTCGGGAATACGCCCCAGTCGCCCATTTCGCCCACGCTGCGCAGAATCGTCACCGCGATCGCATTTTTCTCCTGCGGAAGAATCTCGTATTCATACAGGCCGATATTGGCGATGAGAAGGCCGCCCTTTTCATCGTTGAGCCCTGTAAAGCACTGCTGGTGTTCACATTTACTGGGGTTCTCCCAGAGGCTGCTGTGCTCGTTGGGACGTCTCACCGCCTCGAAGACCGTATCCGCATAATGATGCGTGCACTCGATACCGGTAGGCGCGATCACCCGGATCCTGTGGTCTTTGGCCGTGTTGTCGAATTCAGTCCGCATCTTTATGCTGCGGCTTCCCTTCTCCAGCGTCACGAAGGTATGCAGGACGATCTCTGTCGTTTCCGCGCTCCTGTGGCAGGTGCGCTTCATAAATTCGATCACACCTTCCTGCTCCTCTTTGAGCTGTTCGTCCGCGGAAACCGGAACTGTCATCGCATTGACGATCTCATAGGTAGCCGCAAACGGCAGGTCTCTGACCAGTTTTACCTCCGCCTTTGTGCCACGGGTCAGAATCGCCGGGTTGCCCTCCGGGCAAAAATAGATGTATTCGTTGCCCGCATCCAGCGTATCTTCGAAATAGCACAGATTCTCATAATTCTTGCCGGTTTCTTTGTCCAACACGTTCAGCGTGCCGTCCTCCTGGATGGCCACGGACAGATATTCATTTTCCATCCGTTTTTCACCCCTGACCAGGGTATCTTCCCCTGCCTCGGCCCCCGATGCCGGCACCAGCGCATATGTCCGATATCCCATGGCAGGAAGATCCTCTGCGAATAAAGTCACTTTCGCCTGTCTGGCCATATAAGGCTGACGGAACTTATCGTCCGGGAGATCGTAACCGAATTTCACTCCCGCATCCTCGATCCGTGCCGCCACCGGGTTGCCCCCGGCATCCACCACGCGGTAGGCGGGGAACTTCCATGCCTTCATATCCCGGTGGCCGTCCCAGATCCACTTATTGTAATCCCTCTTCACGTCCAGCGTGGCGGTCACAGTTCCGGAGCGCTTCATTCCGGTAGTATTGAACACCGCGAAGGGAACCGCATCTTCCCCATATTTTTCAAAAGACGATGTATCGATACGATCCGTCAGGAAGGAAACGGAATCCTCGATCACGGTTTTCGCCACTTCCGTACTCCGGTCAAACCGCACCTCCATTTCCTTGTTGACCTGATCCACGCTGCATCCGCAGATGCTGTCATGGGGATGATTCTGCATCAGGATCTTCCAGGCATACTGCAGCCTGTCATGGGGATAGCTTTTCCCCTCCCGCAGCGCCATCGCCGCCAGCGGCTCCGCCATGCGCTCCAGAGACACCTCGTTGATCCGGTTCAGCCGCTTGAGATAAATGTGCGCAGAGCAGGTATTCACCAGAGTATACCATCCGTTGGTCTCCTGGCTGGTCAGCTCCCCTCTCACCGTGGAAAGCCGGGTTTCCACCGCCTCCTTCACGCTTTTGATATAATCCTCGAAGTTGGAATGTTTGAATTCGATGTCGGGATAGAGTCTGCGGGCCGTTTCGATAGCCGCAGAAAGGTTTTTCTGCACCGGCTGGTGGTCGCACCCGTTCATGAACAAAAGCTCGTCTGTGGACGCGAACATTTCAGCCTTCGCCAGCCGTTCGTCCCAATATGCCTTCGCTTCCGCCTCCTCTGTCGGTATCTCCATCCCGTTGTTGTACCAGTTGGCAAACAGAATCCCCAACAGCGCGGATCCGTCCGGCGACTCCCACATCATCTCGGAGTAAGCGGACTCATACTCTCCGCCCTCCTTGAGCTCGTTGTTAAATCCAACAGGCTTGACGCCGCGCCCGAACGCCACGGCTTCCATACCCGCCTGTTTCAGAATCTGCGGCATTTGACCCGCGTTCCCGAAAGCGTCCGGGAAATAGCCCACTTTCGTCAGGTTGCCGTACCGTTCCGATTCCCGGATCCCGGTCTGGATGTTCCTCACATTGGCCTCTCCGCTGGTTAAAAACTCGTCCTGAAGAATATAGAAGGGCCCCACGCGAAATCTCCCTTCCTTCGTATATTTCTCCACCTGCTCCCGCTTCTCGGGGCAAATCTCCAGATAATCGTCCAGCACGATGGTCTGTCCATCCAAATGGAAAGTCTGAAAGCCGGGATCTTTCTCGAACAGCTCCATACTATCGTCGATCAGATCCAACAGCTTCATCTTATGCCGCTCCAGCGGCATGTACCATTCCCTGTCCCAATGGGAATGCGAAATGATGTGCACCGTTTTTTTCTTCATCCTTTTTCCTCGCTCTCTTCGCTTATTTACGCCTGTCTTTCTGTCTCCATCTTCTCTTATTTCCGCCAGAAAATCAACACCCAAAATGCTTGAATTGCCCCCTGTAAACATGATATAAAAAAGTGTGCGCCCCGGCGCACACTCGCGCCGAGCGCGGTTGCCGTCAGGCAACACTCTACTTTTCGCGCGAGTGCGCATCCTCAGCGGAGCGTCTTTTTTTATACGATAGGAAATGAAATTTCCTATCGTATAAAAAAACTGCCGCACAAAACCGACTGCCAGTATATTGATACCTTTCGCATTTCTCTGCGTTCGCTTCAGGCCAGTAGTCCCGAAATCGCCTGCGCGCAAATGCGCGGACCAGTCACTTGAGAATGTATCAATATTCTGTCATCAGTTTTGCGCGGCAATCCTTCGCTTACAGGAACTATTTTTCCGCTTTCGGTTCGCCGGAATCAGAGGATTCTGCGGATCCAGCCTTCGGGCCCTTCAATCCTGCCCATCTGGATACCGGTCAGGGTATCATACAGTTTCTGGGTAACGGGCCCCATTTTCTCCATGCCGCTGGCGAAACAGATCTCTTTGCCGTGATCCACGACCTTGCCCACCGGGCAGATCACCGCCGCTGTGCCGCAGACGCCGCACTCCACGAAGTCATTGAGTTCGGACAGCTTCACAGGGCGCTCGGTTACCTTCATGCCGAGGATGTCTTTTGCCACCACCGCGATGGATCTTCTCGTGATGGAAGGAAGGATGCTGTCGGATTTGGGAATGACGATCCCGCCGTCCTGATCCACGAAGATGAAGTTCGCTCCACCTGTCTCCTCTACATAAGTTCTGGTGGCGGGATCCAGAAACATGTTCTCGTCATAGCCGTTACCGTGAGCCGTCACATAAGCGTGCAGGCTCATCGCATAGTTTAAGCCCGCTTTGATATGGCCGGTACCGTGAGGAGCCGCCCGGTCGAAATCGCTGACGCAGATGGTGATAGGCTTCACGCCGCCCTTGAAATACGGGCCTACCGGCGTCACGAACATCCTGAACTGATAGCCGTCCGCCGGCTTGACGCCGATGACCGGACTGCTGGCGAACATATACGGGCGGATGTAAAGCGTAGCGCCGCTA
This sequence comes from Clostridiales bacterium, assembly GCA_003343625.1. Classification (GTDB taxonomy): domain Bacteria; phylum Bacillota; class Clostridia; order Lachnospirales; family Lachnospiraceae; genus Gallintestinimicrobium; species Gallintestinimicrobium pullicola. Next base: position 23,493 of record QAKV01000022.1, on the reverse strand, counting down.
CCGTAAGGGGGCACCCAGGCCGCATTGGCCTTCACTACCTCATCCAGCGCTTCCAGAAATCTCTCCACAGGAAACGGGGGCATCTCCAGCCGCTTCGCGCTGTCCACCATCCTCTGAGCGTTCAAGTCCGGACGAAACGTCACGATATGGCCCTCTTCCGTCGTATACGCCTTCAGCCCTTCGAAGATCTCCTGACAATACTGCAGGATGCCCGCGCACTCATTCAACGCAACGGTGGAATCCGTGGTCAGCCTTCCTTCCTCCCACGCTCCATCTTTATAGTCCGCTACATAACGATAGTCCGTCGTCATATAACTGAAACCGAGATTTTCCCAATCCAGATTTTTTTTCTCCATATTGTCCACACTCCTCACTTTAGTACCTTACTTCGGTATTGATTAGAAGTAATTATAGCTCTAAACTCGCAGGAGGGGAAGACTTTTTTCTCTCGTACTTCACAAAGCGGTAAGTCAGGTCGAAATAGTACTGTTCGTCGCTGTCCGCCGCGATCTCCCACTCCGGATCCCGATCCAGATCAGGGAAGCGGGAATCCGCTTCATAAACGTGATCGATCCGGGTCACGTGAGCCGTATCGCAATAGGGCAGCAGCTGCTCGTATACGCTGGTACCTCCGATGATGTAAACGTCATCGCTGTCGTATGCCTTGAGCGTTTCCAGCAATTCTTTTACGCTGTGCACGATTACGGCATCTCCGTTTTGATAGGAGGGGTTTCTCGTCAGGACGATGTTCGTACGATCCTTTAGCGGCCGTCCGCCCGGGAAAGTATCCATGGTCTTTCTCCCCAGAACAACCACTTTCCCCACAGTCTCCTGTCGGAACATCTTGTGATCGGCGGGGATGCGCACCAACAGGTCTCCTTTATTGCCGATGCCCCAGTTTCGATCCGCTGCAACAATCAAATTCATCCTCAAATCCTCCTCAAATCGCCACGGGGATGTCCCGAATCTGCTCCCCGGCCTGATAGTTTTCCAGGCTCACATCGTTTCTTGTAAATTCATAGAAATCCTTTATCTCCGGATTGAGCCGGAATTTCGGCGCGGGGAAGGGCTCTCTTTCGATCAGCTCCCGGATGATCGGAACGTGCCGGTCGTAAATATGGGCGTCCGCGATCACATGCACCAGCTCCCCTGCCTCCATATCGCACACCTGGGCCAGCATATGTACCAGCACCGCATACTGTGCCACATTCCAGTTATTGGCCGTCAGCACATCCTGGGAGCGTTGGTTTAAAATCGCGTTCAGCGTCAGCCTGTCGTGTCCCTTTTTCTGCGTTACGTTGAACGTCATGCTGTAGGCGCATGGATAGAGGTTCATCTCGTGCAGATCCTGATGGACGTATATGTTCGTCATAATCCGCCGGGAAAAGGGATTGTTTTTCAGATCGTAAATAACCCGATCCACCTGGTCGAACATCCCTTCTTTGTACTGGTGCTTCACGCCCATCTGGTAACCGTAGGCCTTTCCGATGCTGCCGTTCTCGTCCGCCCATTCGTCCCATATGTGGCTGTGCAGATCATGAATGTTATTGGATTTCTTCTGCCAGATCCAGAGCATCTCATCCGTCGCGCTCTTCAGAGCCGTCCTGCGCAATGTCAGAATCGGGAACTCCCGCGAGAGGTCATACCGATTGACCACGCCGAATCTCTTGATCGTATAGGCCGGCGTACCATCCGGCCAATGCGGCCGTACCTTTTCCCCTTCCGTGCTGGTTCCGTTTTCCAGAATGTCCCTGCACATTTCGATAAAAATCGTATCAGCCATGCTCATATTCTTTTCCGTCCTTTTAACTCCATTTGTCGCACAGGGAATTGATCTGATCCGCGAACTTCGCCAGATCCTTATTCGCCATGCCTTCGCAGCGCCTGATGATTCCGACGAGCCGCTGTCCCGCTGCCACCAGGCGGCCGTATACTCCTTTGGGCGCCTCCGCCCGGGCCTTCTTCTCCCGCAGGACGGGCTGCGCTTCGTATTCAAACCGGTTGGAGACCAGGTCGAACCGCGTCCCGCTGTAGGGCGCATATGCCTGCAGGCCGTACTCATCGTGCAGGCATGCGGCGAAAGACATGGTCACGCTGTCCTCCCCGTGGACGACGAATACCCGATCCGGCTTTTTCTGAAATCCCTGTATCCAGCGGATGAGCCCGTTTTTATCCGCATGTCCCGACATCCCCTGCAGGATCGCGATATGAGCGCGCACATCCACCGTCTCGCCGAACAGCCGCATTTCATGCGCCCCTTCCACCAGCGCGCGGCCCGGCGTGCCCACGGACTGATAGCCCACGAACAGAATCGTACACTCTGGCCGCCACAGATTGTGCTTGAGGTGATGGCGAACCCGGCCCGCATCGCACATGCCGGAAGCGGAGATGATGACCTTGGGCGTATCGTCGAAGTTGATAGCCCTGGATTCGTCGCTGGTGATGGACAGCCGCAATCCTTTAAAGGAAATGGGATTGATTCCCTGCCGCACCAGCGTCAGCGCTTCTTCATCGAAGCAGCTGCTCTCGTTTTGCGTGAAGATGCCCGTGGCTTCCACGGCCAGCGGGCTGTCCACATAGACCGGGAAATCCGCATGTCCGGTCACGAGCCCCCTTTCCTTGATAATCCGAAGGAAATAGAGCATCTCCTGCGTTCTTCCCACCGCAAAAGAGGGAATGACCACGTTGCCTCCCCGGTCGAAAGTCTCCTGTAAAATCTGCGCCAGTTCCCCCACATAGTCCGGCCGCTCTTTCCCGTGCAGCCGATCCCCATAGGTCGACTCCATAATGACATAATCCGCTTCCGCCGTCAACTGCGGATCCCGAAGCAGGGGCTGATGGACGTTTCCGATGTCCCCGGAAAAGACCAGCTTTTTGCTCACGTCCCCTTCCTGCGCCCAGACCTCTATGCTGGCAGATCCCAGAAGATGGCCTACATCCGTAAACCGGATCCTCACCCCCGGACAAACGGAAATGATCTCCCCATAAGGGCAGTCCGAGATCAGGCCGATGGTTCCCACCGCGTCTTCCATGGTATAGAGAGGCTCGTGAGGCTCGATCCCGGCGTGCCGCTTCGCTTTGCGGTTCTTCCATTCCGCCTCCTGCATCTGGATGTGCGCGCAGTCCCTCAACATAATGCTGCACAGATCCGCCGTCGCCTGTGTAGCGAAAATCCTCCCCCGAAAACCTCTGGCATACAGCCGCGGAAGCATTCCGGAATGGTCTATGTGCGCATGGGTTAAAAACACGTAATCGATGGCGGATTCTTCCACCGGAAGGGCGCAGTTTTCGAAGGTGTTGACCCCCTGCTCCATGCCGCAGTCCACCAGGATATGCCTGCCGTCCACCTCCAGGTAATGACAGCTTCCCGTTACCTCGTGGGCCGCTCCGATAAATTGCAGTTTCATAAAAGCCCTCCTTTCCTGTCATCATTATATCATCCCGGCCCGCACTACGGACCAATAAAATGAAAAATCTGATACAAATACAGCACATCCTGCGGAGCGAGGCTTCGCACCAGTTCCAACGGATCTCCCCGGTAATATCTGGGATCCATCAGCCAGATCGTTCCGTAGTTTTCTGTCAGAAACGGGGCGAAACAGTTAGCGTAGGAATCCCTGATGAGCAAAATGGTCTTCTCTTTCGGCCCATCCCCCGAAAGCTCTGCCAGCGGATCGTTTCCGTTCAGGAAAAAGGCATAGGCATCCTTCGTTTCCAGCCGGTCATAAAAATAGCAGGAATCCGACCTTTTCCCGGAGGCCGGAAAAGAAATTCCATGCTCTTTCTCCCCGCTTTTTTGAAACCGTTCGATGGCGTCCGGCGCCGTCAGAAGATTTACCCGGGACTGCAGAGTTCCCCGGAAATCGTCCTTCACCAAAATCCGCTCATAGTCCTCCAGTTGCGGCTTCGCCCGGCCCATGGCCTCTTCGAATGCCTGATAGGCAAAAAAGGCGCCCAACGTCGTCCAGTGATGATCCGTGCCGTAATAAATGTCTTCCCTCCCATGGGGCGCCAGGATCTGCTCTCCGTTCAAAAAGGAAATCCCCGCATCCTCCAGCCGTTCCCCGGCCGCCTCCAGCCATCCGGCCTGATCGAACTCCGGCGCAAAGGCGGGCAGACGATGGGGCTGAACGGCTCCGGCCGAAGGTACGAACAGGACGGTCACCTTTCCCGAAATCAGAGTGCTGATCTCTTCCGCCTGATCCGCCAGAGTCTCCACCCTCTTTCCGGCCTTTTCCCCGTCCACGCTGCCTTCCTCATGCCGTTCCACCAGCGTATTTCCCGGCGCGAAATAGACGCCGTTCACATCCTTCTTTCCGGACAGACGAAGGACTGCAGTCTTCGCCGCAATCCAACCGTCCCGCCACGGAAACTGATCCGTCACCCACGCCTCACATGCCCGGGCATAGGAACCGTCCAACAATGCTTCCCTTGTCGCTTCCGGCCTCTGAGCCAGAATTCTGTTTTCCTGCGCTGAAAAGAGCCTGTCTTCCGACAGGCTGTCCGTTGCGAGGATTCCAATATAGAAGGCGGCCGTCGCCGTCAAAAATCCGATTCGTCCTATTTTCCGCCGTTTCATCCGTTCATCCCCTCAAAACCGAAAATACAGAAAAGGATTGTAGCTGTCCTCCACGAGAAAAGCTACGGACACAAGGAAAACCGCCAGCAGAAATGCCGTCTCCCAGAAAGCGCCTCCTCTGCCCCGTGCGATCCTTTTGCCCGCGGCCGCCGGCAGAGGTGTGGAACCCACGGCCAATGCGGTCAACAGCGCGCCCTGACTCAGGAACTCATACGTCAGGAAATCGTCCCAGCCCCAGCCAAATCGTCCGGACAGCGCAGCCCAGACCGCCAGCAGCGTTCCCTGCCCCGCCGAAGATCCGACGCCGCCTGCGCCCGGGATTTTCGCATCGGCCTGGTTCGCCAGGGCCGCCAGATCCGGCCCGCAAAAGAGCGCCCATCCCGCGAAGACCGCCCCCAGCGTCCATGCGCTTCGAACCGGAGCCGGCAGCCTTTCCAGCTTATCTTTCAGCCAGGATTTTTCCAAAACCAAAAGGCCGAAAAACCACATTCCCCACAGGACGAAATTCCAGGCCGCCCCGTGCCAGATTCCCGTCAAAAGCCACACGACGAACAGATTGAAGACCTTCCGTCCGGCCCCTTTCCGGTTCCCGCCAAGCGGAATGTAAACGTATTCCCGAAACCATCCGGACAGGGTCATATGCCACCTCCTCCAAAACTCCGTCACGCTCTGCGCCGTATACGGATAGCAGAAGTTCTCCGGAAAAACGAAACCGAGCATTCTTCCCAACCCCGCCGCCATATCCGAATAGCCGCTGAAGTCGAAATAAATCTGGAATCCGAAACAGAGCACGGCCATCCAAAGAGAGGCCGCTCCCAGCCCCCCTTCTCCCCTGCCCGCCAACCGCGTCAAAAGCGCTCCGGCCTGGTTCGCCAAAATGACTTTTTTGGCGAGTCCGACCACGAAACGTCGCCAGCCTTCTCCCAGCCCCGCCAGGGTGATTGTCCTGCATTTCAGTTCGCCCTCCACATCCCGGTAGGAAACGATTGGCCCCGCCACCAGCTGCGGAAACATCGTCACGAACGCGCCGAAATCGATCAGGTTTTTCTGGGGCCGCACTTTCCCGCGATAAACGTCTATGGTGTAGGACATGGTCTGAAATGTGTAAAAAGAAATCCCCACGGGCAGCGGAAGGTCCAACATCCTCCACTTCGTCCCGGCCAGCGCGTTCACCGTTTCGATGAAAAAATCCGCATATTTGAAAAATCCCAGAGAGCCCAGATTTACAGCCAGGGAAAGGAACAATGCCATCCGTGACAGCCTCCCCTTTTTCTCCCGTCTCCAGCGACCGATGAGCCTGCCGCAACAATAGTCGGAAACCGCAGAGAAGAGCAACAACAATACAAAAGCCGGTTCCCCCCAGGCATAAAAGAACAGACTTCCCAGAAAAAGCACCAGGTTTTTTCCCCTGGCAGGAGCTGCCAGATAGACGAGCCAAAATACCGGCAGAAACCGAAACAGGAAAAACAAGCTGGAAAATACCATCGTCTTCCTCCATTTTTTTACAGGACGAGCCTATTTCGCCAGCATGTCTTCGATCACTGCCAGCGCTCTGGCGTTTTCCTCCCGGCAGTGTGCGATCACCGCTTCATCGCTCTCCTCCGAAGGCTCCGCGATATCCCCGCCCAACTGGACGAAGCACACGTATCTCCCGAATCGCTTCACCTCCGCAGCCTGTATCTTTCCCAGATTCATCGGATATTGAACGGCGGACTCGGCCTGGTAGGCGCGATAAGCTTCCAACGCCTCCCGGATCATCTCTTCCTTCCCCTCCTTTGCCCTCAGGATAATCAGCGTATCCACATGCGCGGAAATCAGCGGCATCCGGGCTGAAGCTTCCTCATATAGTTCTTCCGAAATCCCGTAGACCTCCTTTAGGGTTTCCGCAGGGATTTCCGCATTCGGCCAGTATTCCTCCCCCAACTCTTCCGCCACGGCCTCCTGCAAGTCCTGCGCGGATACGTCCTCCCGATACCCCTCCTCCGAAATATCTTTTTCCCGCGAACAGCCCCCCAACAGCCCGCTTAGAATCGCTGCGGCGCATATGCACGCCACAGCGGCACGAAATCCGATTTTCAACATGCGTTCCTCCTTTTTCGGACACTTCCATTCTGTTGTTATTCTGGGAAAATCGAATGATTTTTATGCTGTTCGGAAAGGTTTTCAGGTTTTTTGACTGCGAAAATGGCAGGGAAAATTCCAGGCAACACCCTACTTTTCGCGCGAGTGCGCATCCTCAGCGGAGCGTCTTTTTTTATACGATAGGAAATGAAATTTCCTATCGTATAAAAAAAGCGGCTTCCGACTCCCGGAATCCGCTCAGATACTAACTCTATAAGAAAGCGACAGACGGGGCTCGAACCCGCGACCTCCACCTTGGCAAGGTGGCGTACTACCAACTGTACTACTGTCGCATTCGTCCATCGCACCGATGGACAGGTATTATAATACACATTTTCAGGCGATTTGTCAACTGCTTTTTCAGGAAATCTTATCCCGCAGTTTCACGCGGTAAATCCGTTTCAGCGAATCATCCACCCTCTCCTGGCTGATGGTTCCGTCCTGTACTGCCTGCAGCACCCCTTCGTAAGCCTGCTGGAAATCCTCGGGCATGAGGATCATGTCCGCTCCGGCCTTCAACGCCATAATGGCGGCCACATCCGCCTCATAGTAATCCGTCACTGCCGCCATGTTCATGGCGTCCGTTATGACGATGCCGTCATACCCCAGTTCTTCCCGCAGGATCCCCGTGATGATTTCTTCCGAAAGGCTGGCAGGGATTTTCTCCCCATCGGTCAGAGAAGGAGCGCTGATATGCCCGACCATCACCATATCTGCTCCCGTCTCGATTCCGGATCGAAACGGCAAAAATTCCGCCGCGTCCATCTCTTCCTTCGTCCGGTCTGTTTCCGCAGCGCCGGTATGGGAATCCCCTGCGGTGTCGCCGTGTCCCGGGAAATGCTTCAGGCATGCGCTGACTCCGGCGGACTGGAGCCCTTCCACAGCGCCAGCCACCATATCCGCCACCGTCTGCGGGTCGCCCGAAAAAGCCCGATCCCCGATCACAGCGTTATCTTCATTGGTCAGGACATCCGCCACAGGCGCGAAATCCACATTGAATCCATAGGACGCAAGGTAGGTACCGATAGTTTGATTCGCCGTATAGGCCGCCTGTACGTCGCCGGTGCTTCCGATGTCCGCCATAGGGCCTACATTTTCCAGTCCCAGGGCATCAGCCACTCTGGCGACTCTTCCGCCTTCCTCATCCACTCCCAGAAAAATCGGGAAAGTGGAATAGGAAGCGGTATTGGCCAACATCTCTCTCAGCTGTTCTTCGGATTGAATATTCTGTTTGAAATAAACCAGTCCGCCCACCGGCCATGTGGCGAGCGCCTCCTGCGTACCCTCTCCGGCCTGCACTGCCTGTCCCACTCCGGTCAGCTGTTCCGGGGTCACAAAAAACAGCCCCGCGACTTTCTGCTCCAGCGTCATCCCCGCAACGCTCTCTTCCACCATCTCATTGAGAGCATCTTCGGGCGTATATTCCACGGCTGTCTCCGCCTCGGTGCTTTCCATTCCAAGAAGCTCCTCCACGGCGGACTGCGCCTGTGCAGATTCTTCCGCTCTGGCCGACTCCTCCGCCGCCTGAATGGACGCTTCTTTGGCCTCTCTTTTCTCCCGAATCATCCCTGCAGCCGCGCGGATTCCCACCGCGCATCCGGCGATCACCGCAATCAGCACAACCGCCATCACGCTATATGAGATGATCTGGCTGCGTATCCTCCTTTTTCTCCTGTATTCTCTGTTTGAATCTCTTCCCGACATGAAAGAAAACCCGCTCCATTTCCCTTTTTCTACTGATTTATCAATAGACTAACACAATCAGAAGCGGGTATCAATCATCTTTTTGATCAATACCCGCTTCTATGCTACGCTATCCAATGGTCTAAACCTCCACTTTACTGTATCTTTCCAACCTTCTTGACTTGTACTTACGTACTGTAACGATTTTCTGACATCCTACAACGACTTTTCCGTTCCATCGTGTTTCCCTGTCGTCCTAAAATATCTCTTTCCTTGCGTTACTTTTTTCTGTGTACTCGATAACTTCTGTAATATTTCTTGGATAATTCTTTAAAGTACTGGAACTTCTCATTCCCTTTAAAGACTCTTTATGAAGTTTTGGCTTGTACCCTTATCCTTTCCGGCGGCTTTTCAGATCTGTTTCGACTTCTCGCCTCAGGCTTCTTGTACCTTCGGTTCCATCTTTTCTTTCTCTGTCAGGATAACCGGTTTTCAAAGGGTGGATAAGATTATGCTTTCGGCGGAATTACCTCCTTTTCTTTTTTTATTGTGTCGTTTTCTCTTCTCTCTTGTTTATGGTTTTATTATAGTGGAGGATTGTACTTCTGTCAATACAATTTCTGATTTTTCTTCATATATTATACTTTTTTCTGTTTTGTACAATATATCATATATATTTTACAGCAATTTATTTAAATTATTTTGAATTTTCTGATAATTTCTTTTCTATTCCATTTATTCATTTCTGTGCTATACTATTTTTTATCAACAACTTTAGCAGGGAGGTATAGTGTGAAAAATAAGCCTGATAGCTTATTTTTCACACGGCTATTTGTGCCGGAGCGTCACAAATAGCTATGATGGCATGCCCCGTCGCTGACGCTCCGGAATGGAGGTTTTTATGAATTACAAGCAGCAGGCTTTCGCGAAGGCCGCTCCCGGGATCATCAAAAATCTGGAGAAGCGCGGCATGGAAGGATATTATTTCGAAGATTGCGCATCGATGGTCAAAGCCATTCTTTCCATGATGCCGGAAGGGAGCGTCCTGTCCTGGGGCGGCAGTGCCAGCCTCTCAGAGTCCGGGATGATGGATGCGATTCAGAAGGGAAAGTATACGCTGATCGACCGGTCAACTGCGCAGAGCGATCAGGAGCGGCGGGAGGTCTACGCGAAAACCGTGATGAGCGATTTCTATTTTTGCAGCACTAACGCCCTCACCCTGGACGGAGAGCTGGTCAATATCGACGGAAACGGGAACCGTGTCGCCTGTCTGATTCACGGGCCGCAGCATGTCATGCTGCTCGTGGGGATGAATAAAGTAGTCAAAGATCTGGACTGCGCCGTCAAGCGAATCCGCACTCAAGCCTGTCCGGCCAACGCGATCCGGTTGAACATGAACACTCCATGCGCTGTCACCGGAACCTGCGCGGACTGCCTTTCTCCGGGCTGTTTCTGCAACCAGATCGTAGTGACCCGACGTTCCCGCCACGCCGGACGAATCAAGGTCTTTTTGGTCGGCCAGGAGCTGGGCTTTTAGACCGCCGATCAGGGATAGCCTTATTTCATGAACATTTGTGCGACAAGTTTTACTCAGGAGGCGTAATTATGCATAATTTCAGATCCTATACCATTTATAAGGCGATTTTCAGCCCTACCTATGGCACCGCCCATGCGGCCAGCATTCTGGCAGAACAGCTGAGTTTAAATATCGCCAGCGAAAAAATCCAAAAACTCGACCTCACCTTTCCCTCTGCCCGGGAAATTCAACATTATTTTTCCGACAGCGATCTCGTCATCGCGGGCGCGCCCGTTTACGGAGGTCAGCTTCCTCCTGTGAAAGAACTGTTCGAAAACCTGCACGGCAATCAGACTCCCTGTGTTCTTCTCGCATGTTACGGCAATCGCGACTACGAGGATGCTCTGGCACAGCTGAAGGCTCTCATGATCCGACAGGGTTTCCTTCCGGTGGGCGCCATCGCCTGTGTTATCCCCCATGTCTTCTCCGAAAAGGTCGGCGCTGGCAGGCCGAACGTGGCCGATCTGAGCGCCATTTCCGGATTTGCGAACGCGCTGAAGGCAAAATTCGAATATGACCGTTTCGAAATTGCAGACGTGCCCGGCAACCCGGCTCCGGACGCCAAGCCCCAAAAAGATGTGCCCAAGTTTCTGGATAAATCCCTTTGCACCGGCTGTGGGCTGTGCGCTTCTTCCTGTCCCACCGGCGCCATCGATCGGGAAACTCTCTCTATCGATACGGACAAATGCATCAACTGCATGCGCTGTAGCTTCGTCTGTCCTTCCAAAGCCCGCTCTTTCCATGCGGATGAGACCAAAGCCTGGCTGGAAGCCAACTGTTCCGAACCCAGACAGGTAGAGGATTTCTTATAGTAGGGGAAAAAATGGATAAGCAGGAAATTTACGCATATTTGCGTTCCCATGGGATCGAATTTGAAGTCACAGAGCATCCAGCTGTATTTCACATGGATGAGCTCTCCGAGGTCAATTTGTCCCATCCGGAAGCTGAGGCGAAAAATCTCTTCCTGCGGGATGACAAAAAGCTGCACTATTATCTGGTCTCCGTCAAGGGCGACCAAAAGGTGAATTTAAAAGAGTTGAGGCAAAAGAACAATACAAGAGCATTGTCTTTTGCCTCAGAAGAAGAACTGATGGAGATTTTACATTTGTCGAGAGGAGCTGTCAGCCCTTTCGGTCTGCTCAACGATACGGACAGAAAGGCGGAGCTCTTCCTCGATGAATCGTTTTTGAAGGATCCCGGGCTGATCGGCATCCATCCCAACGACAACACGGCTACCATCGTTCTCCGGACGCAGGATCTGCTTCGCCTGATCCGGGAACATGGCAACCCGGTTCGAACTCTCAAAACTCCAGGCTGCCCCAGTAATTGATCCCGTCGTAATCCATCTCTGTGACGCCATAAAATGCGCTCTCCCGTTCGTCGAACGAAAAATCCGTGATCCGATACCGGGCGGTTCTGGAATCCCTGATCACAATATGCAGACGATTCTGTTGATCCGTCCACACATCCGCCGCGGGCGTTCCCAACTGTACCTGTTCGTCGAACAGGCAATATTCCCCTTCCGGGGAAACAGCCTTGATGAGGAAACGGCAGCTGTCGTCGGGCGCGAACTCTCCCGTGGCCACCGCCTCCTGAGTCACGCAGGTGACCAGTTCCCATTCCGCATCATTCCAGAAAAAGGGGAGATTGTTCCAAACAGCCATTCCGTCCGGAATGGACTGGGCGTCCTGCCTTTCCACCACGGTTGAAACTTCGTCTTTTTCCGCCGCTGTAACCGCAGAGTCCGTTTCCCCGGCGGAGTCCGCCACGGATTCCGATTCCGCCTCCCCGGCAGATTTTGTCTCGATTTCCGTTTCCAAAGCCGCAGCGACGGTCTGTCCGGTCTGCGGAACGGATTCCTCCGTTGCGAGCGTCTCTGCCGAAACGCCGCCGCAGCCGCTCAAAATCCCCACGGCCAAAAGGATACCCACGAAAGGCTTTTTCTTCATCTTGCCCCTCTTTTTTCTTTCTATTCGTTTCGAATTGCGGCCAGAGGGCTCAGCTTCATCGCCCGTCTGGAAGGGAAAAATCCCGCCACCATACCGATGATCACCGCGAAAATGACAGCCGCTCCCGCAAGCCAGATCGGGATATAAGAGAGGTTCGTCATATTCCCGCTGGCCGCCACGGCTTTGTTGATGATCGCCGAAATTCCATAACTCAGGCCCAGGCCCACTACGCCTCCGATGAATCCGATATAGGCTGCCTCGATCAGAAACATGGCCTGGATGTTGCGCATATCGCAGCCCAGCACCTTCATGACGCCGATCTCCTTCGTCCGCTCATAGATGGACATCATCATCGTATTGGTGATACCGATGGCAGCCACCAGAAGGGAGACCGCGCCGATTCCGCCGAGCATCGCCTGAATGTTGGCGTACTGCTGCTGGGTGGACTGCACCCATTCCGCGTTGCTGTAGGTTTGATATCCCATACTCTGGATCAGCTCCTGCACTTCTTTTACGTGGTCGATGTCGTCCACGTTCACGTCCACTTCGCTGTAATAAATATCCTTATAGGGCTTTCCGCTGGAAGTGGTGGGTTGTCCCGGAATGGCTTTGTTGCGGAAGACCCTCTTCAGCGTGGTCTTGAGCGCATCCAGATCGCACAGCACCCGATAGCCGTAAGAGCTCCAGGTATTTTCGTCATTTGGCTTTTCCACACCAGCCGTGGGAATGAGGTATTTTTTGGGCGGCTGCACCGACGTACCGCTGTCCTGTCCCGGATTTTGATTCTGATTCTGGCTGGCATAGTAGGCCTGCTGGTCGAAAATGATGAACACCGTATCCTTCATGAAATCCACCGCGTATTCCCCGGTTTCATAATAGGGGTATTCATACGTTTTGGGATTGTAAAAATCCGCTGCCACCTGATTTCCGTAAAAGAATTCCAGTTCGGAGGAATCCGTGGGGAGATGTCCCTCGCCCACTTGGATATTCAGTTCCTTCAGCCCTTCCGCAGGCATCCCCTGAATGTTTAAGTAAGCCTCATAGGGACCGTATTTACCGATGGCGCTGACCTGCAGGATCGGTACTACGCTCTCCACATGCTCCAGCCCTTTCAACATTTCCACCACGGAGTCGTCCAACCGGTTGACCTGATCATCCGAAGAGGAAGTGCCTGAGATCATCACAGACACTGCACCTCCGGAAGCGCTCGATCCTCCGTAGCCTTCCATGACCTGTATCGTAGTCAGGCCGCCGGACTGCTCGATCTGCTCCATAGTCGCCCGGTTCAGGCCCAGCCCCAGGGAAATCATCACCACGATAGACGCCGTACCGATGACCACGCCCAATACGGTGAGCACTGTCCTGAATTTTCTTTTCCACAGGCTGCTGGAACTCATCCGCAGCAAGTCCAGAATCCTCATAACGTTTCGTCCTTATCCAGATCCATCAGATCCTCCGCCAGCTGCTTCGCGGCCTTTTTCTTTTTCCGGATCCTGAGCATCGCCACGACAGCCGCCGCTGCGACGACCACAATGCCCAGAGCGATGGCGATGACAACGCCCATGCCGGGGCCGGTCTTCTCTTCTTCCATAGGCATCGGATCCATCATCATGCCATCATCCACGGGGATGTCAGAGACGAAAATCGTGATATTCTTTTCTTCCCTGGTCTGATTCCCGGCTTCATCCTCATAGGTGATCACGGCTTTAACCGTGCCATCATCCATGGTGGCCGCGATTCCGGTGACCATTGCGTCCACGTTGCCGGTGGCCCCGGGCTGCAGATTTCCGATAAAGGTATCCCCGCCCTCCACGCTATCCGCTTCGAACTTCACCTGCACGTTGTACAGAGTCGTTTTGCCGGTATTATAAATCTGGAACATGACGTTGGACTGTTCGCCCACCATGATATTGGAAGGGTTAATTTCCGGGGTGCTGGAATCATATTTGGATTCCTGTTTCACCGGAATGGACACCTTCGCCTCATCCGTCAGATCCGCTTTCAGATCCGTGTCGTATTTCATTTTCACCGTCACCACATAGGGCTTCTGGGACAGATCCGCTTTGGCCTGCATTTCGATTTTCAGGTCGCTGGTGCTGCCCGCCGGCATCCTGTCGATATAGATGGAGCTGGAGCCGGAAGTGGGCAGAAACGCTGCATAGCTGTTGGTCACGGTGCCGCTGCTGCTCTCGGTTCCGCCTTCCACGGCTTCCAGATCGAAGAGCACGTTGTTCACCGCTGTATCGGGGGAGGTATTCTTCACGTGGATGTTGAGCATAAAAGTATCCCCTGCATACACTTCTGCGGGATCCGTTTCAAATCCCGTCACCACGATTCTGGGCTGAGAAACATTGGTCTGTTCGCTCATGCCGATGCGGCCGCTCCCCGGCTTGCCCTGACAGTAGACGTAGACGGAAACCTCAGCCGGCTCCTCGCAGCGGATACCGTCTTTGGAATACCATACCTTGAATTTCAGCGGATAGTATCCCGTCAGCACATCCTCCCTGGCCGTAAAAGTCCAGGTCAGTTCCCTGCGGTTAAACACCGCTTCCTCATAAAGTTTCGTGGCGCAGCCCGGAATTTCGTTGAAATTTTGGGTGTAGCCGGTGCTATCCGGCTTAAAAGGCCATTCGTTCACATCGTTGGAAACCTCAGGCTCGACCAGAAGATCCGTCAGCCATTCCTCTCCCAGGTTGATCAAAGGCAGGACAATGTTGACCTGCTGCCCATAGGAGACCACAGGGGTCTGCCAGTTATCCGCCAGAGTCAGAAATTCCGTGGTGGTGGTGACGGAGCCGCTCTTTTCCACAGCCGCATCCATCTGGCCCTTGATGGTCCCCACATAAGCCCACAACTGCTCTTCCGTCAGGGTTTCGGAGTTGGCGATATAGACATTGGCACTGTAGAAAATGTCATCCAGCTCATCCAGAATGTATTGTTCCGGATTCTCCCGGGCGATCAGGGAATCCTTGTAGTTGATCAGCTCCACATAAGCGTCTTCCCGCATATCGTCATCGATATAGTCGTCCTCATCGCTGTCGGATGATCCGGAAGAGGAACTGCCGGAAGAATTGCCTGAGGAACTGTCAGTGGAGGGCGGAGTGGTCGGAGCTGTCTGCGCCCCCCAAATCTTTGCCTGTTCCTCCGTATCGGCTATCAGGTCGTCCAACCAAGTCGTAGTGATATCGTCTTTCTGATTAATCTTCTTAATTGCATCACTGACTAATTGCTTTATCTTTTCTCCAGAATATTTATCCAAGAGTTCCATCAGCTTTTCTTTAGCAGCGTTTATTTCTTCCTCTGATGGCGCCGCTTCTGTCGTAGCCGCCGGCTCCGTCGCCCGCACCATCATCGTCCCCGGCAGCACAGGCGCCGCCAGGCAGAATGCCAATCCCGTTACCAGTATGCGTCTTCCAATTCTGTTCATCGCTTTTCCCCTTCATATGTCGTATTCTGCGCGGTCATCCATAAATGTCCGCCGCGTCCCTGTGTCCAGCGTTTTCTTCGATCTGTACGATCTTTCCGTCCATGATATGAAAAATCCGATCCGCGAACCCGGCCAGATGGTTGTCATGGGTGACCATTACCAGCGTCTGCTTCTTTTCCCGAACCACCTTCTGCATCAGCTCCATCACTTCTCTGGACGTATTGGAGTCCAGATTTCCGGTAGGCTCGTCCGCGAAGACGATCTGAGGGCTCACCACCAGGGCTCTCGCCACGCCCACACGCTGCTGCTGTCCGCCTGACATCTGGGTCGGCCTGTGGCTTTTATACTTCTTCAATCCCACCAGATCCAGGAGTGCCGCCGCTTTCTTCATCCGAACGTCCCTGCTCACGCCCTGGAAGGTCAGCGGAAGCGCTACATTCTCCACTGCCGTCATCGTAGGCATCAGGTTAAAAGATTGAAAAATGAAACCTATGTGCTCCCTGCGGAACCGCACCAGCTGATTCTCCGTCTTGTTTTCGATATGTTCTCCGGCGATCACAATCTCTCCCTTCGTGGGTTTCTCCAGACCTGCCAGCATATTCAGCAGCGTGGATTTCCCTGACCCGGAAGTCCCCACGATGGAGCAGAACTCCCCTTTATAGATGGTGAAATCCACCCCGTTTAAGGCCCGTACTCTGGTATCGCCCACCCGGTAGATCTTATACAGATCCTTTACCTGAATCACCGGTTCTCTCGCTTCGGCCATAGCTTTCGATTCCTTTCCACAATATAGGTCAGTATATCATATTTACCTGACGAAATCATTAAGATTATTTTAAGTTTTCCTCCGTTCGAAAACAAATTCCTCCCCGAGTTGATTTAGTATGGTTTTGACGGAATTACAAAAAGACTTGCTGTATGATACGTTTAAAAAGCGAAGATAGAAGAAATAGAAACGGGACTGCCCTGAGTTACATTTTCAAAGCAGTCCCTCTTTTTTGCGTTTGTTTTACAGCTGCACCAGGACGAACATATTGTAGATGGCGCGAATCGCCTTTTCGAAGTCGTCGTCCCGCACGCCGATGATGATGTTGAGCTCGCTGGAACCCTGATCGATCATACGGACGTTGATATTGGCGTGGGCCAGCGCCGCGAAGATGCGGCCCGCAGTCCCCCTGGTGGATCTCATACCGCGGCCCACCACCGCGATCAGGGCGATATCCCCTTCGATTTCCACCATGTCCGGCTTCACCATCCGGTGCAGTGCGGAAACCACATTCTGTTCCTTATCCATGAATTCATCCTGATGGGCGAAAACCGTCATCGTGTCGATGCCGGAGGGCACGTGCTCGAAAGAGATCCCGTTGTCCTCGAACACCTGCAACACCTTACGGCCGAATCCGATCTCGGAATTCATCATATCCTTTTCGATATTGACGGAGCAGAAACCCTTTTTCCCGGCGATGCCGGTGATGACGAATTTGGATTTCTGGCAGGTGCTCTCCACGATCCAGGTGCCGCTGTCATCCGGCTCGTTGGTATTGCGGATGTTGATCGGAATCCCCTCGCTTCTCACCGGGAAGATGGACTCTTCATGCAGGACGGATGCGCCCATATAGGACAGCTCGCGAAGCTCCCGATATGTAATCGTTTCGATCTTTTCCGGATTGGGAATGATATTGGGATCCGCGATGAGAAAACCGGATACATCCGTCCAGTTCTCGTAGACGTCCGCATGAGCCGCCTTCGCCACGATGGAGCCTGTGATGTCGGATCCCCCTCTGGAAAACGTGCGGATGGAGCCGTCCGGATTGGAACCGTAAAATCCCGGAATCACGGCATTGGGCAGGTTTCTCAGGCGTTCTTCCATGACGTCATTGGTCCGCGCCGCATCGAATTCCCCATTTTCTTTAAAGAACACTACTTCCGCCGCGTCTATAAATTCGAAGTTCAGGTAACGCGCCATCACGATTCCGTTCAGATATTCTCCGCGGGAGGCAGCGTAGTCCCTGCCCGCGCGGACTTTGAAGTTCTGCTCGATGACGGCGAATTCATCATCCAGAGACAGATCCAGGGACAGGCCGTCGACGATCTCGTCGTACCGTTCCCGGATCAGGCGCAACTCGTGAGAAAAGTCCCTTCCCTCTTCTGCCAGACCGTAGCAGGCATAGAGCATATCCGTCACCTTCGTATCGTTACGGCTGCGCTTTCCGGGCGCGCTGGGAATCACAAAACGTCTGGAAGTTTCGGAGGAGATGATCTCTCCCACTTTCCGAAACTGCTCCGCGTTGGCCAGAGAACTTCCGCCGAATTTCACAACTTTTTTCATATCACTGTTTCTCCAATCTCACTCGTTTCCTGCAGAAAATACCGCATCAGTTCATGACCGCGCGCCACATAATTCCCGCTCAGAATCGCTTCCGCTTCATTATAATTCCACTCATGCTGTTCCTGCATCGTGCTGTCGTACAAAAGCCAGGGCACTTCCCTGGATGTATGGGTGCGCAGGCGGATGGGCGTGGGATGATCCGGAAGAACCAGCATCCTGAAATCCACTTTTTCCCGGGTCAGGCTCTGCGCCAAAGGGCCTATGATCCTCTGATCCAGATATTCGATGGCGCGGATCTTTTTCTCCACGCTTCCCTGATGCCCCATTTCATCCGGCGCCTCCACATGGATATAGGCGAAATCATAGCCGCCCGAAGTCAGCGCCTCAAAAGCGGCCTGCATTTTTCCTTCGTAGTTGGTATCCAGCCCGCCGTTGGCCCCTTCTACCCGGGCCACATCCATTCCGGCGCCCACCGCAATTCCCTTGAGCAAATCCACGGCAGAGATCATAATACCCCTTTTCCCGAATTTTTGCAAGAAAGAGGTGAGAGATGGCTTTGTACCCGCCCCCCAAAACCAGCAACAGTTCGCAGGATGAAGCCCTTTCGCCCTGCGCTCCCGATTGATGGGATGATCCCGCAGGATCTCATGGCTTCTTTTCATCATCTCCCGCAGCTCTCCCTCTTTTGGCAGGTGGGGGCCGATCACCTGTCCCAACACATCGTGGGGCGCCGTCAGATCCACGACCCTGCCATTTTCCCAGATCAGGCAGTGCCGGTAGCTGGTGCCCGCATAAAAGCGCCAGGGTCCGCGCTCGAGCTCCTTTTTCACCGCATCCAGCAAAACCGCACAGTCTTCTGTGGAAATCTCTCCGGAGCTGTGATCCAGAATAATCTTTTCCTCAAAAGGCAACCCGTCTTCGGAAATCGTGACGAAGTTGCAGCGCAGCGACACATCCGTATCCCTCATGGGCACGCCGATGGAAAGCGCTTCCAGCGGGGATCTGCCGGTATAATATAGTTTCGGATCGTAACCCAACACGGACAGGTTCGCCGTATCCGATCCCGGCGCCATACCT
Organism: Clostridiales bacterium; assembly: GCA_003343625.1. Classification (GTDB taxonomy): domain Bacteria; phylum Bacillota; class Clostridia; order Lachnospirales; family Lachnospiraceae; genus Gallintestinimicrobium; species Gallintestinimicrobium pullicola. The sequence continues at coordinate 4,752 of QAKV01000022.1, read as the reverse complement.
TCCGGCACAGTGCGCACCATTCCGATCCGGGATTTTTTTGACAGCGAATCCAGAGCCGGGGTCCTGGCACAGGAAAGCGGAGTCTTCCATCCCAGTTCCTGCAGCGGCTCATCCGCCATACCATCCCCCAGAACAATCACGTATTTCATCGGAACGCTTCCTCCTTCATCGCTTTTTGCATATCCTTCAGTCCCTGACGCGAATCCGGGCGATAAGGCCGGAAACCTTCCTCTGTTTTTGGGAGAATTCCCGTTCCGTCATCCGTTCTGTCAGGAAGCCATATTCTTCGGGCAGCTCCTCCAAACGGATCTTTTCCACCGGCCCGAAAACGGCATCAGCTTCCTCTTCTCCCGCCGTTGCAACGCGCACAAAAAAGCGGCTGATTCCGTCTTCAAAAGGCTTCAGATGCACGGGCTCCTCTTCCCAAATACACGTCATATGCTCTCCCGGATGTCTGGCGCAGTCCACCACATCGGAGACCACTGCACTGGCCGTGGGCAGCTTTCCGGCCCCTTTCCCGTAAAACATGGATTCTCCCAGCGTATTTCCCCGCACGGAAATGGCATTGAACACCCCGCTCACCAGCGCCAGGGGCATCTCCTTTTTGAGCATACAGGGCACTACCGAAGCCAGATAGCTGCCTTCTTCCTCCCGGCTCGCAGCCAGCAGCTTGATCGTCATATCCATCGCTTTGGCGTATTCGAAATCCTCCGGCGTGATCCCTGTGATCCCTTCCGTGTGGATCTCGTGAAAATCCACAGTATGGCCGGCGATCAGCGAAGTCAGAATCGCGATCTTGCGGCAGGCGTCATACCCTTCCACATCCGCTTCCGGGTTACGTTCCGCATATCCCTTCTGCTGGGCTTCTTTGAGCACTGTCCCGAAATCGGCGCCGTCCTTTTCCATCCTGGTTAATATATAGTTGGTAGTCCCGTTTAAAATTCCGACAATTTCCACCACTCTCTCCGCCGTCAGAGCGCAGTTTAAAGGGCGAATGATGGGAATTCCTCCACCTACGCTGGCTTCGAACAGATAATTGCAGCGATGCTCTTCCGCCAGGGCGATCAGCCGGGCGCCGTGGGCAGCCACCAGCTCCTTGTTGGAGGTGCAAACGCTCTTTCCCGCCTCCAGCGCCCGCCTGGAAAGCGTGTAGGCGGGTTCCATGCCTCCCATGGTTTCGCAGATGATCTCTACTTCCGGATCTTCCAGAATCCTCTCCACGTCGTGGACAATCCTGTCTTCGTAAGGATCCCCCGGGAAATCCCGGATGTCCAGAATATACTTCACTTCCAGTCGCTTTCCGGCCCTCTTTTCGATCAGTTCACGGTTGCGCTCGATGACTTCCACCACGCCGCTTCCCACAGTACCATATCCCAAAACCGCTATTTTTACCATTCTTTTCCTCGTTTCCTGCTCCGATTCTCTCTATTCTTTCGCCAGTATCTTCACGCTGTGCACCCCGCTTTGCCGCTCCATCTCCCCCAGCATTCCGGAGATGTCCTTCGTGGTCTGCAGCACCTGCACGCTCACGCTTAAAGACGCGATCCCGTTGATGGGAATGCTCTGATGGATCGTCAGGATGTTCGCGCCAAACTGCGCGATCACCTTGAGCACATCCGACAAAAGGCCCGGTTCATCTTCGATCTGCAGGGAAAGGGTGATCGTCCTTCCCTGCGAGTTGTCGTGAAACGGGAATATGTCGTCCTTATATTTATAAAACGAACTCCTGCTGATCCCCACTGCATCCACCGCATCCTGGATCGTCGCCACTTTTTCAGATTCCAGAAGCCGTTTGGCTTCCACCACCTTCAAAAGAACCTCGGGCACCGCTTTTTTTTTCACCACATAATACCTGGTAGGCTCTGCCATCTTCTCTTTCCCTTTTGTATTTTTACTGCATACACTTGTGCGTCGTCGGGGGATATTTTAGCACAACCTATCAGATCAGGCAAGCACATTTTTCCACAACTCATGGATCAGATACAAAATCAGCAAATGCACCGGATAAAAAAGATAGAACAGACGGCCTTTTTTCTTTCGTTTCCGAATCCCGTTATATCTGGCGATGAGGGGGACTGAGACGATCCCGAAAACTTCCACCAGCGCGCTCAGAAGCCCCATGGACAGGCAGAAAAGCAAAAAGGAAAACACCAGACCGGGCTTTTTTTTGCGCGCATAACAGTAAAATAGTGCAGCCAGCAAAGGTCCGCTGCCGCCGTAATCCACCCGAAGCAGTTCGGCAGCAACCATAGCGGCGGCCGCAATCCCGCACGCCTCCGCCGCCTGCCAAAAGGCATTCTCTCCCGCCTCCCGCCTCCGGTCCCACTCATCCATGGCCCGCTCCAGAAAAATCAACATCAGTAGGCCGATGGACAGGGTGACAAAGACATTCTGGCTTTGCCAATCCGGCCGCCCATACAGCGCCAGATCGAAAGGAAGTTCCGAAAGGATCGCGAAAGCCGCCATCCGTCCCAGATATCTTTTCCTGCTGGAAGTATGCGAAAATCCCTCCACCAGGAGCCAGACGAACAGAGGAAACGCCGTTCGCCCGATCAGGCGCAGAATCGGATACTGCGGCAACAGCACCGCTCCCACGTGATCGCACAGCATGGTCAGCAGCGCGATCCACTTCAACGCATCGGCAGAAATCCCGGCGGATCGGAAGGTATCCCCGTCCGACACGCCGGTTCTTTCGATCCCCCTCATACTTCCAGCGGGTATTTTTCGGTCAGTTCCTTCACGATGCCGCGCGCCTGCTCCAAACCTGCTTCTCCCTGTTTGATCACCGCCGCAATAGCCTCTGCGATCCGATCCATATCCGCTTCGTCCATCCCCCTGGACGTGACCGCCGGCGTGCCCAGACGAATACCGCTGGTCACGAAGGGCGACTGGGGATCGTTGGGAATCGTGTTCTTATTCGCAGTGATATTCGCTTCGTCCAAAAGCTTTTCCACCGCTTTTCCCGTCAGGCCGAAATCGGTCAGATCCACCAGCATCAGGTGATTGTCCGTGCCGCCGGAAACGATCCGGATCCCGCGTTTCATCAACCCTTCGCAGAGGGCTTTCGCGTTCTTAAGTATGTTTTTCTGATATTCTTTGAATTCGTCTCCCAGCGCCTCCTGGAAACACACCGCTTTCGCCGCGATCACGTGCATCAGCGGGCCGCCCTGGGTGCCGGGGAAAATCGCCTTATTGAAATTGTATTTCTTAGCGGCCGCCTCATTGGCCAGAATCAGGCCGCCTCTGGGGCCCCTCAGCGTCTTGTGGGTGGTGGTGGTGACCACATCCGCATAGGGGATCGGGCTGGGATGCAGTCCCGCCGCCACCAGGCCGGCGATGTGCGCCATATCCACCATCAGGCAGGCGTCCACCTCATCCGCCACTTCCCGGAACTTCTTCCAGTCGATGGTTCTGGCATAAGCGGAAGCCCCCGCGATGATCATTTTCGGCCTGCATTCCAAAGCCAGACGGCGCATCTCATCATAATCCAGAAATCCGTCATCATCCACGCCATAGGGAACCACGTGGAAATATTTCCCGGACAGGTTTACCGGGCTGCCGTGGGTGAGATGTCCGCCGTGATCCAGATTCATCCCCATGATCGTATCTCCCGGATTGAGCACCGCGAACTGCACCGCCATATTCGCCTGAGCGCCGGAGTGAGGCTGTACGTTGGCATAATCGCAGCCGAACAGCTTTTTGGCGCGTTCGATGGCCAGATTCTCCACCGCGTCCACGCACTGGCAGCCGCCGTAATACCGTTTACCGGGATATCCTTCCGCATATTTGTTGGTCAGAATACTTCCCATGGCAGCCATGACAGCCTTGCTCACCCAGTTTTCCGAAGCGATCAGCTCGATATGGCTGTTCTGCCGCTCTTCTTCCGCCACGATGGCGTCAGCGATTTCCGGATCCACTTTCCTCACTTCATCCAAAGAATACATACATCCTCCTGTCTCCCTGCCGGGCTGTTTCATGCTTTAATTTGCTAAAAGATCCTTTTGATTATAGCATAGGGTCCCCCGCGCCGTAAATCCCTATCTTGCCGATTATAAAAAGTGTGTTGATACAATCACATTTTTTCATTTTGGAAATGAACACCTCCCCACACCCCTTTGAACACCCCCCTGCGGGGATATTCAATTCTGATTTTCCCGAACAATCATCAAATGGCATACACCAAATAAAAGCGAAGCAGCAATCAAGGCATAATGCCGCAGCAAAATGCCATTCATCAGAAACAAAACAACTGGAATAATGCCCAATCCGTACAAAGTGCTGATCCCGCCCCTACGCTTTTTAATCCAGAGGAAGCCATATAGCAGAAGAAAAATAACAGTAGAAGCAATCCACAAAAGCATTTCACCAACAGATTGAAAACCAAACTTCCAGTTCTTTATCCAAATCGGAAGTACCATAAAAATCATGCATCCGTATCTGCCAATCTGTTCAAGAACATTAATGATTTGAAATTTACTGCTAAATCCTTCAGCAGCTCCCGTCTTAAAGGCCACAATATTGATTAAGATAAGCAGTATGACAACTGTCAGATTAATTCCGTTTATCCACCCAAACTCCATTGTGCCGACTCCTTTACTCCTGCAAAAACATCTCCACACATTCTATCCACTGCTCTGGCTGATATATCATTGTATAACAATGGGCACTGCCCTTAAAACACACGATCCTTGTTTCCGGATAATATTTTTTCATAAGTCTTGCAGACTTTTTGGAAAGGACTTCGTTTGCCTT